>JAUXUD010000017.1 GCA_030680835.1 Bacteroidota bacterium | reverse complement strand
GGTAAATTTCTGGTTGACCTCAGGCTATTGGATGAAATTTTGCTGATAACTACTGAGGAGGCAAAAGAGCGTGCACGTGGACTGATAAAAGATATGGGAATTTTGGTGGGATTCAGTTCTGGCGCAAATGTACTTGCAGCCGAACGATGGATTCAAAAAAACAATCCGGAGGGAATTGTGGTCACGGTATTGTCGGACCGGGCAGAAAGGTATTTGAGTCTTTTTTAATGAATTTTTGATGAAATTTTTAAATATTAATTTTATTATATGGAATTCAATATTATAAACCCTAAAACAAAATCCGAGTTGCTGGGTGCAATTCGCAGGGAAAATAATTTTCGCTTTGGCGCGGGATTCACAGACTTGCTGATGGAACTCAGGAAACAACCTGAAGAAAATTTAACCATCATCAATCTTTCACAAATAAAAGATGCGCAGTTTACAGGCATTAAAAAGTCGGCAAAAGCGTATCATATCGGAGCCTTGTTCAGTGCGCATAATATTGTAATGAATGAAGCCCTGAGAATACATTTTCCGGTACTTCATGAAGCGGCCTGGAATCTGGCTTCCACGCAAATCAGGCAGGTGGCAACCATTGGAGGCAATCTGTGTACAGCCTCCCCGTCGGGTGATATTTCATGTGCTTTAATGGCCTTGAAAGCAGAATGTGAAATTCTGGGGACCAGCGGTAAAATTAGAACAGTTCCAATTACAGATTTTTTTACCGGACTCAGAAAAACAATTCTTAAATCCAATGAGGTTTTGTATGCGGTTATCATACCTGTAAATGACAGAAAAACAAAAAGAGTATTTTCCGGTTTCATTAAAATCGGAACCCGGCGTTCTATGGAATGCTCAGTGGTTTCGCTTGCCTATCATATTCAGATTGATGCGGACGGAATGGTAATCGATGCAGGTGCAGGAATTGGTTCATCAGCCCCTTCCATTCGATTTCCCAAAAAAGCCTGTACTTATTTAACCGGTAAAAATTTTGATCGTATATCGGTAAAGGAAAAAAATGAATTTGCTGAACATATTTTATCCTATTCAAGTCCTATCTCAGATATCAGGGCATCTGCCTGGTATCGCAAGGAAGTACTTTTTAATATCAGTAAATCAATCTTTGAATGAACCAATCTGAAACAGTTCTCCGGCTTTCAACCAATGAAAACTGCTTTGGTTGTTCACCCCTCGTATTGGAGGCCATTCTCAACAAATACAAAGATGTGTATTTATATCCTGAGGTGAACCCAATAGCCTTAAAGGAAAAACTGGCAAAAAAATATTCCGTAAACCCTGATAATATTGTTGTGGGTGCCGGTTCAGTAAGAATTATTGACGGATTGATACAAACTTTTGTTGGAAGGGAACAGGAAGTTCTCACATTTGAAAAAAGTTTTATTGCCTATGGTCAGTTATCCATTGTGAATAACCGCAAATGTAGTTTTGCGCCGCTTACTGAATTTCGATGTGTTCCTGAGAATCTGATTCCCTTTATCAATTTCAATACCAGTCTCATATTTATTGCCAATCCCAACAATCCAACCGGTACCCTGATTACACATTCAGAGTTGGAAAATTTTATGGAAAAAATTCCTTCCGATATTATTGTGGCTGTTGATGAAGCTTATGCCGAATATGTTACGGATGCTTCTTTTCCGGATACTCTGGCACTTCAAAAAAAATATCCGAATATCATTATCATTCATTCGTTTTCAAAAATTTATGGACTGGCCGGAATGCGCATTGGTTATGCCATTATGGAAGAAAAATTTGCCGTCAGAATGAATAAGGGTCAGATTCCATTTTCATTGAATTACCTGGCTGCTGACGCAGCAATTGCAGCAATGGATGATGAAAACTTCATTCAAAAATCTTCAAAAGAAAATGCGCTTCAAAGAGAATATCTTTTTGAAGAACTCAGTAAAAATTATACAACCGTGGCTACCCAGGCAAATTTTGTTTACCTGCAGTTTGACAGTGAAACAGAAAAGCATCAAGTTTATGGAAAACTTTTTGCGCAGGGAATTCTTATCTGTGACATGAAAATTTACGGTCAGGAAAAATCACTCCGCATTACCGTTGGAGATGCTGAAGCCTGCAAACGGATTGTTGCGTGTTTAACTTAATCAAATACCACTTATTTTACAAGTCTTATACTCTTATAATTGTTACCTTGTGTGATCCGGAGGATATAAATCCCATGCGGAATTTCTTCATCCAACTCAAAAGTTTCATGATATAAACCAGCATGATGGAATTCGTTTTGCATCAGGGTTTCAACACACTTGCCATTTAAATCATACAGACTGATGTTCATGATTTCACTTTTCGATAAAGCATATTCTATATGAAGCTCACTCAAAACGGGATTGGGATATACTTTTACTTCAGTTAGTTGTTTTATTTCCTGAACCGATACATTTATGCCGGAATGATACCGCGCCATGGCAAGGGCATAGGTTGAGTCATTTATTTGCACAGTACCGGTTAACAGGATCTTTCCATCATTAAGCTGATATACTTTATTCGCATTGCTCTGGTATGAACCAAAAGCAGTAGTTTGTTTTCCATCACCGCTAAACGTATTGTCGGGATTTCCATTGGAGCTAAAACGTAACAGTGCAAATTTCCCGGATGAGTTTCCTACAGCAACAATCTTCCCATCCGTTTGAATCATAAAATCACCCATGAAATCTTTAGAGCCTCCTGCATTGCCTGTACGGATTCCATTTATACCAAAGCTGCTGTCGGCATTTCCGTTTGTTAAATATCGTGTCACTATAAACCCGGTGTTTGCATAATTGTTATAATAATAAATTCCACCAATGGTTATTTTTCCATCAGCATGTAAAATGGTTTTATTGTTAAAAAAAATCGAAAAGGGTACCAGGTGTTTGCCATCGGAGCTGAATGTGGAATCAGCTTGCCCATCGGGTTTCAACCTCAGCAGGATGGTATAATAAATATTGTTCTGATAACTTATTCCAGTAAGCAAAATCCTTGAGTCGGGTAAAACGTTTATTCCACTAATCCATTCCGATTGGTTGTTTTCACTAAAATCAATTAGTTTGATTCCATCCTCTCCAAAAGAAAAATCTCGACTTCCATCTGCCATCAAACGTCCCAATAGTAATTTGGTATTTCCCATCACAGCCGCTCCAATCAATATCTTCCCGTCTTCCTGTAATTGAGCTGCTCTCAAAAAAGAAAAGATGCCCGTATATTCGATACCAGCTAAACCATAAGCTTGGTCAATTGCACCATCTGCTGAATACCGTGAAACTACAATTTCATCTCCATTATTTCCTAATAGAAGAATCTTACCATCTTTTTGCAACAATAATGTTCTGACACCAAACGAAAGGATTGTTTTTCCACCCTGTCCAAAATTTAAATCCATACTTCCATCTGCCTGCATACGCAGAAGATAACAGGTACTGATATAATCATTATCAGGGGTTAACTGATAGGTTTCTACAAGCGTAAGGAACATCCCATTGCCTAACATCTTCTGGGATATAATGGATAGCTCTTCGCATTTATCAGGAAATACATTGATTACTTTACCTGCAACCCCAAAGCTTGAATCGAGATTCCCGGGAATTTGCGCAAAGAGTCTGTTTGAAACCATACAAACAAACATGCCAACGATGATTATTAATTTCTTCATATCGGTTTACTTTTCGATTTACTGTTTAATAAATTTAACGTAACGGCTGCTACCGCTTTTTGATAGCTTCACCACATAAATTCCCGGATCTAATCCATCCAGATTAATCTCTGTTTTGCTTGCTCCCAGTCTATCTGCTATCATTTTCACCCCTGCAAGATTGTATACCTCAACCTCACAATTTTCGGCATGTATAAATTTTAAATAGTCATTGGCAGGATTGGGATAAACCATCAGTTCTTCATCAATCAGTATTCCATCAACAAATTCCATAGCCGGATTTTTAGCCAGACTAATAACCTCATTGAGAATATTATTTTTGGGATCTAAACGAAGGGATATTACGGTTTTGGAACCTACATCAATTTCTTTTGTACTGGATGCAGAATCTATCCAAATTCTGATTATCGTATCACCTCCCTGACAAATAAATTTAATATCCAGTGAAGTTTTAAAAATGCTGGTTCCTATAGTAGGTACCTGTTTGAGGTTAATTAAAATTTTACGGTTATAAAGCTGATTCCATTTTCCGGTAAAAACCGGATAACCCGGATTATAATACCATTGTTCAAAAAAGTAATTCAGGTCTTTGCCCAATGTAAGTTCCATGACTTTTCTAAAATCGGGAGCAAGGGCAGTTGATAATTTATGTGCCTGAAGGTAATTTCTGATTCCTGCAAAAAACAGAGAATCATTGTTAAATTCATAACGAAGCATGTGAAGTATAATGGCACCTTTACGATAGGTCGATGCATAATCGAAAACAGTACTCACGGTAAAAGAATCATTTACATGAACTGTACCCGAAGCTTGTTGGGCAATGTTCATAGCCTCCGCGAGCCAAAAATCCTTTGAGGCGGGCATTAAAGCTTCTATGGAAATGTATTCGCAATAACTCGCGAAGCCTTCATTCAGCCAGATGTCCGACCAGCTTCCGCAGGTTACATAATCTCCAAACCACTGATGACCCAACTCATGTGCAATGACACGAAAGGAAAAATCCCCCATCGTGGTCATGGTTTGATGCTCCATGCCCCCGCCTATTTCGGCCTGACAATGGCCATACTTTTCTTTGTTAAAAGGATATAAACCAATTTTGTTTGAAAAGTTTTCAATAAGTGCCGGGGTATAATTAAGTCCTTGTTTTACTTCGGGAGCCGCATCTTTATAAATATAATTTTGAACCAAAATGGAATCGGCACCTATGGGGTGTGCGTATAAATTATATTCTTCATACGGACAAACGGTGAATGATATTAAATAATAGGATATGGGATATTGCGATTTCCATTCGTATCTCACTTTGCCATTGGGCAGGTTCACTTTATTTTGCAACAAGCCATTGGAGCCTGCTTTGTTCACCGAATCACAGGTAATCCAAACCGCAGATGAATCCGCTTTATCACTCAATACCTGCTTACAGGGCCACCACTCATAAGCCGAATAGGGCTCACTCAGTGTCCAGCTTACTTTTTTGGAAGCATGGGTATTATATCCGTTACCCATTGCGCCTGCACCAGCATTTGTTGCAGTGCCCTGATAATACGTTACAAGTCTGAAAAAAGTATTGGCCCTTAATGTATCATTGGCATGAATGCTCAGGATATTTCCCGAGCGGCTGTATGTTGCACTGCTATCATTGAGTATAACCGAATCAATGAGCATGGAAGGATGCAATTCAAGGGTGATTTCTTTAATATCCTGTAACACTTTTGCATGCATGGTTGCATTGCCTTTAATAGCAACAGAGTTGTTCTTTGCCTCCACATCTATTTTGTAATAATGCACATCATACCTGTTCATCAGGGCCACATCAGCAGCAGAGATACTTCCGGCTTTTTTATTCAGTCCGCTTTTCAGGTAAGCGCAATCATTTTGCGCAAGAGTTGGGAAATAAAGCGCCAGCAGGCAAAGGGTGTAAATAATCCTCATAGTTAACTAGTTTTTATAGGTGTTCAATCAAATTTACACATAAAACGGATAAGTAGGTCGCTTTACTACAATATAAATCCGGGTATATGATAAACGGTTTTATGGAGGTCAAAAGAAGTTTACGGAAAGTTGCATGAGGCCTGGACTACCGGGTTAATGGGGGAGAGAAACTAAATCCCGGAAATAGGATTTTATTTGGGTAAGATATGCTGTATGTTCGGAAAATTCTTAGTGTGAGTGTGAGAGGGGGTGATTAACCAATAATCTATTGTACCTGGTTTGAATTTATCAAACTATTGAAACTTTTTAGAAAGAGAAACAGAAAGAGAAAGAGGATCCTACTCTTTCTGTTTCTCTTTCTTCTGCTCGTAGCGGGGAGCAGGATCGAACTGCCGACCTCAGGGTTATGAATCCTGTGCTCTAACCAACTGAGCTACCCCGCCATTATTTCAAATTTCATATAGGGTTGAACTGTCGTCCGTCAACCGACGGATATGAATCCTGTGCTCTAACCATCCCGATAGCTATCGGGAGAGCTACCCCGCCATTTAAAGGGCTGCAAATATAAAAAAACCGACCTTGTAAAAAAATAAACTTTTTAAAATAACAAATCTTAGTCTAACTGCGTTGTAGTTAGATAAATACCAGAGCCATTTGTCCAAAAAAATCTACTTTACACATTATTTTCAACATTAGTGATGCACATTTTATAAACATTTTTTATAATTGCGCTAACTTTGTAAAGACTAATCCAGATTTTAATGAAGGCTAAAAATGTTTTAATAAGCGGTATTACATTAGCAGTGGTGGCTTTGCTGGCTGTTGCCATCGTGTCGTACGCGCCCATTAAGGCGAAGAACTCCTCATCAAAAAAATCTTATAAAATTAATTTTCCCGGATTTGGCATCTGGCTTCCTCCGGATTATGAAGTGCACGGCATCGATGTTTCCAAACATCAGGGTAAAATTAACTGGGAATCGGTGAGCGAACATACTTCCAATGATATCGGGATTAGTTTTATATTTATGAAGGCTACCGAAGGCAAAACAATTAAGGATGTGATGTTCCAGGAAAACTGGAAAAAGGCATCCGACAATAATCTGCTCAGAGGAGCCTACCACTTCTTTCGACCCCATTTAACGGCAGATGAACAATTCAGACTTTTTAAGAGTGCCGTAACACTGATAAAAGAAGATTTGCCCCCCGTTTTAGATGTTGAAATAAAAGGTAGCTGCCCTCCGGCCCGTTTGAAGAAAAATGTAAAACGCTGGCTTGAAATGGCTGAAAAACATTATGGGGTTACTCCCATTCTCTATACCAATTACTCCTTTTACCGGCATTATTTTAGTGGCAAAGAGTTTAACAAATATCCTTTATGGATTGCCCATTATGCTACCGACGATTTAAACCGCTTAACCACCAGATGGAATTTCTGGCAACACAATGAAAGCGGAAGGGTTAAAGGAATTCGCGGTGGTGTTGATTTTAACGTATTCAAAGGCAACTTCAATGAACTGCTGAAGTTGTGTAAAAAGTAAAGAGAATTTACGAATTACGATGTACGAATTACGATGTACGATGTAAATAAATTTTAGGTACTTCTTAACTCTTAATTCTTAACTCTTAATTCATACTTCCTATTTTCTACTTCCTACTTCCTTTTAGCGATAACAACTAAATAGGTGAATACTGCTGCTCCTATGGCAAAAAACAGAATATATAAATACTTTTCTTTTAGGTAAAAATCATAAGAGAGATATCCCATCATGGCATAAAAAATTAATAGTTTTATGCCTTTTTCGGTTTGGTAATTTTTAAATAATTTAGGTAGTATCAGGTAAACGATTAATATGCCTGCAACTATTAAACTACCTGCCCAAATATACGTTTCATAGCTTTTCATTTAAACTTAATAATTTAAGGAGTTTATAATAGATGGCTGTGTTATCATAAATACCAGCAAACTGCTCCGCACCGGGTCCGTATGCAAAAACAGGAACCATTACGCCACTATGACCTTCAGAAGCAAAATGGGGTTTGAATGTTAATTTATTATCCTTATTTTCAAGCAGGCTTAAACCTCCGCATTCATGATCTGCTGTAACGATAACCAAGGTATTTCCATCCTTAATCGCTGCATCCAGTACTTCATTAATCACCTGGTTAAAATCCAGGAGCTCGGCTTTCATGTATTCAAAATTATTGTCGTGTCCACCCCAGTCAATTTGCGAGCCTTCCACCATCAAAAAATAATTTCCATAATATTTTTGAAGATTTTGCTGAGCCAAAAGGGTTGCATTTAATAAATATTCTCCCCTTCCATCCTGCATGGTTTTCATGCCATTATCGGCCAGCGTATAAATCAGTTTTTTTGCATCTACGGTTTTTAAAACGGTATCGGCAATGGTGGTAAAACCTTTTTCGTGAAGCTCTTTAAATAAATTGCGTTTGTCTTTGCGGCTGGTAAAAAACTGCTTTCCCCCTCCTATTGCAATATCACAATTATCGGTTATCAAAAATTCTGCAATTTCATCTTGAGATTGCCTGGAACTTACATGTGCGTAAAATGAAGCTGGTGTAGCATGGGTTACAGAAGAAGTTGCTACTACCCCGGTACCCCATCTTTTTGTCTTTAATTTTTCAAATAAGCCCTCTTTTTCTCCCCTTGCACTATCCACCCCAATGGCTCCATTAAAAGTTTTTTTACCGATTGAAAAAACAGTGGCCCCTGCCCCGCTGTCGGTAACATAATTATCAGAAGAAGCGGTTTTGCTGAACCCGATAATTTTAAATCGCTCAAATGCATTGCGTCCTTTATAATTTGCCATGGCTCCTGTAATCTGAGTCAAACCCATTCCATCTCCAATTAAAAAGACCACTTTCTTAGGCTTTTTGGATTTTCCGGGCCAGGCTGTAATCGGTTCAACCCAAATATTGATGCAGATTAGCAATCCAAGTATTATACGAATTTTCATAATTGCAAAAAAACAGAAAAGAGTTTAACTTTTTGTTATATAATTAAATTTAAGAGGTATTAGGCATGAGTTATAAGGTATGAGTTATCAATTGAGGTATGAGTTATGAGGTATGAGTTATGAGGTATGAAATTCATCATTCTTAATTCTTAATTGCTCATACTAGTTCATATCGTTTGCCGGGGAGTGTTCTCAGGTAGCCTTCAAACTCTAATTCGAGTAATTTTAAGGCGAGCACACCGGGATCCAGCTGCAGGTCGAACGCCATATCATCAATCCCTATTTTTTGTTTTTGCTGAATATATAATAATAATTGTGCATCCTCCTCAAGTAATTGGGAAAACAAATTGGATGTTCGTTTTGCTTGCCCTTTTTTGGCATCCCAACGCATCAGGCTCATCAAATCTTCGGAGCAGGTGATCATGGAGGCTTTGTTTTCTTTGATGAGATAATTGCATCCCTCTGAATAATAATCATTGATGCGGCCGGGTAATGCCATGATATCCTTGTTATATGAGTTGGCAATTTCGGCCGTAATTCTTGCCCCTCCTTTTATAGCCGTTTCAACCACTACCAGCACATCGCACATGCCTGCCACAATACGGTTTCTTTTTGGAAAATTCTCCCGGTCGGGATTGGTCTGACTGGGAAATTCAGTTATCAATCCACCATTCTCAAGCATTTTTTTGGCTACATTTTTATGCTGTGCCGGATAGATCCGATCCAAACCATGCGCCAATACCCCAATGGTTGGTAGCTGTTCTTCAATGGCTGCCTTATGTGCAATCACATCAATTCCATATGCCAGTCCGCTCAATACCAAACAATTCATTTCTTTTAAATCGTGAACCAACTTTTGAGTAAACGTTTTACCATATTCACTTGCCTTGCGTGTACCCACAATGCCAACAATCTTAGCCGGATTTAAATCAATATTCCCCAACGCATACATCAAACAGGGAGCATCCGGAATTTCCTTTAAACGGGAAGGATACTGTTTATCCAGATAAAAAATCGGTTTAATCTGATGCTTATTGATGAATTCAATTTCCTGTTCAGCTTTTGAAAAATATTTAAAACCTGATACATTACCTGCTAAAAATGAACCGATTCCGGGTATTTTTTCGAGTTTTGAACGGCTTTGCTTAAATACCTGCTCAGGAGAACCACAATAACTGATTAAATTTTTTATCAATACATCCCCGATCCCCGGGATGAGTTTTAGTGAAATCTGGTAAAGCAGGGCATCGTTTGACATGGCTATTTTAATAAACAATCGAGGGTGTAACGAATGGTATTTTCTATGGTCTGTAATCCATTTTTACTAAATGTATGATTCACCCGGTTGGCTACTATGGCATTAATAGCAATGGCCTTGAACCCAAAGAGTTTACTCAGCCCGAATATGGCTGCGGTTTCCATTTCGAAATTGGTAACGCGTTTGCCATTAATATTAATTTTACCCAATTTGGCAACCAGATTGGGTTCAGATATGGGCTTACGCAACTGCCTGCCCTGCGCTCCGTAAAAACCGCTGCAGGTTGCCGTAATCCCTCTTAAACTTTTCTCATCAAATTTGTTCAGCAATTCTTCGGACGCATTAAACAAATAGGGTTTTACAAAATCAAGGCCCAGTTCTTCGGCCAGGTATTTAACATCGGCGTCGTGTTCAAGCTGATAATACCAGAGCAAATTATCCAGACCTAAACCATGGGTAGAAACCAACATGCTGTCCACTTCAATATCAGGTTGCAATGCGCCACTGGTTCCAACACGTACCAAAAATAAATCCCTATTGTGGGATTTAATTTCCCGGTTGCTTAAATCTACATTGGCTAAAATGTCCAATTCGTTCAAAACAATATCAATATTATCGGTTCCAATTCCGGTAGAAATTACAGAAATCTGACGGGAACCAATGCTACCGGTATGGGTTACAAATTCTCTTTTTTGACGCTTCAGATCAATGCGGTCGAAATGTTTTGATATTTGCGGAACACGCTCAGGGTCACCAACTAATAGTATCAAATCGGCTATTTCATGTGGGAACAGATTGAGATGATATACGGAGCCATCAGGGTTTAAGATCAATTCACTGGCTAAAATTTTTTGGCTCATAACAATTTATTAAGTTTACAGCTAAGTAAAACAATTACCTTTGCAAAAAAAATAAAACGTTAAATTTATATCTATGAAAAAAAATATCATGTTGGTACCTGTCGATTTTTCCGAAATTTCGATGAATGCGTTGCATCATGCGGCACAACTTGCAAAGCATTTTGACAACGATCTGGTATTATTAAGTATTCTGGAAGAAGATTTTTTAAGTAATATTTTCAGTTTTAGCAAGAACGACACCAAAGAAAGTTTAGCCAAAGAAGCCCTAACCAGCCGTTTAAAAGAAATTGCTGCCCGTACCAAGGCCGAATTTGGTATTGATTGCAAAATTGATGTGCGGAGTGGCAAAATTTATAAAACCATTATTGCTGCCGCCGAAGAGCATGGTTGCGACTGTGTAATTATGGGAACCCATGGTGCAAGTGGCGTTGAGCGTGTAATTGGCAGCAATGCAAGCCGAACCATCAGTTACAGCACCACTCCGGTAATTGTGGTTAAAACAGATAAAAACCCAAATGCATACCGAAATATTGTTTTTCCTCTTGACCTGTCATTGGAATCCAAACAAAAAATGAAATGGGCCATCCATTTGGGGAAAGCGTATAATTCAACCATACATGTATTAACCTACAGTGTAAGCGATGAGTTTTTAAACAATAAACTGATGGCAAACTTACGCCAGATTCAGAATATGTTTGATGAAAACGGGGTGAAACATGATGAAACCATTTTAGACAGTGGTTCTGATTTTGCACGCAAAACCTTGGAATTTGCCGAATTAAAAATGGCAGATTTAATCATGATTATGACGCAGCAGGAAAGTGATAAATCCATAAGAGAATACATCATTGAAACCTATGCGCAACAAATCGTAAATGATTCGGGCAATGTTCCCGTTTTTTGCGTGAACCCACACTACGAAATGTTCAAATCGGAATTTATCATTTAGGAAGTATGAAATAGGAAATAGGAAATATGATTTAATAATTTGCAAGATATTGTCAGTTTGAGCGGAGTCGAAAACTACGTGTCAATGGTGGCAAATTTCAATAATGTTAAATCATTTAAGTTTCGCTTTCTAACAGGATTAGGTCTCGTCCCGATAGCTATCGGGATCGCTCGACCTGACATTAATACATTGTACATCGTACATTGTACATTGTACATCGTATTTCGTAACTCGTAACTCGTAACTCGTATTTCGTATTTCCTTAAGGTTTCACATAAATCTTCGAAGCATTCCGATATCCTGAAAGATTTTTATACCAATCGGGATACTGCGCTCCGGCACTCTGCGCCCATTGGGCAAACTTCAGATGCACATTGATAATATCTTCCTTTTCTATCGGGTAATCAAAGCGCTCGGGGATATTGATTGCCCAAGGTAAATTATCCTTGCTCAGGTAATATTTATTGTTGCTTGCACTGGTTCTGTCATCGCCTTTACCAAAGAGGCTGTCTGCAGCTAAAGCAGTTGGCACTTTACCCGGTAAATGAATTTCATATGACCGGTTTTTCCCATCACTGGTTCCCCAAATAAAGGGATTGTATTCATTGAGTCCGAAGGTGCTTAATGCAATGGGCGCTGTTAAAGTAAAGTTTACCGCATAGTTTACCGTATCCGACCAGCTTGATGTTGAAACTGTATTCCAGCCGGCCTGAACCGATCTGATGTCGTTAATTATTTTTACAACAGCCGATGTTTGACCTGATTCTAAAGTTGCTCCAGATAACAAAGTAATATTGGATGCCGTAGTTGGAAACTGAACCGCAAATGCATTTCTTATTTGTCCGCCACTGGCTCTTAATGTATAAGTACCATTTACATCCTTCACTGCATTTTGTGCATTGGTAATAATTTTATAATTATAATCAATCACCACATCGTTTAAATCATAATCCCCGTAATAAGGCCACAGGTCTTCGAAGGCAACTGTAGCTTTTACATTTTTTGCAGGGTAATAGTTGTTAAATGCCCGTAATGGATCTGTTGGATATTCATCATCAACATCTAAAACTCCATCTCCATCGGTATCTGTACTGGTAGGCATGTTTATAATGCTGTCGTGTGAAATGGCATTGGCCGGATTGCTGGTGGTATAAAATAATACATCATTAAAATCGTGATCGCAACCTGTAGCCGAACGGATAATATCTTCAAAGCCCATGATATATTTTCCACTGGGGGCATCATATAACATAATCATATGTTGACGGAGGCTGGTATTGGTTTCCGGGTTAAAGTTTTTATTGGCATAAAACAACCAATCGCCTGCACCCACCGTTGCATTTGAAATGTTAAATCCATTGGCTGCAATACCATATGCAATCACTGTATCCGCACCAAATCTTCCCAGGTAAACCCGGTCACCGGTAAGCAATCCTCCTCCATCGTTTATTAATGAAGCATTGGGATATAAAACAAACAGAGAATCAATAGCAGAAGCTGATGCCGGCGGATAATTTTTATTATACCGATAATAAAACAGGGTATTGCGATAGCCTGCACCTTCGGTTAAAAAGGTAACATATACATCGGCTGTTTGGGTTAATAATAAAGTACGCCGGCTCAGATTATCATCCAGCCAAGTGGGGTGCGTGGTTGCTACCGAAACACGCGAAGGCAGTGCCGACCATATATCATTAATCATTTGGCTGCTCACCACATCGCGGGGTAATGCAAGATTATTGGGAACTCCGTTTGCATTCCATCCGCTTAGCAAACGGAATGAAAATTTTTCAGCGCCTTTTTTATAACTGTTCTGGTTAACCGTTAAAAAACCATTCGAAGTTTGAACCCATTTTGGATTACTCCCACCGAGAATAAGAGAAACATGAGCGTTTAAATTATTAATGATAATATTTTGGGGAATGCCAAGCATGGAGGTATTGCAATACAATTTGGTTGTGGCCTTTGCAAGCGATAAAGTTACTTTATAAAGTCCGTTGGCATCGGCCATACCCTTTGCAATAATCCTTCCGTTTTGATCCAATGGATTATCGGAAATTATAACCGAAATGTTTTTCCCGGCGGAATTGTTACTGTTTAATACCGTAATCTGCAGGTCAATTAATTGGGTATTCACAAAATTAAATCCCGGAGGAATTTTCAGTTCTGTTGTCTTTGTGGGGTTTGGATTTACCGGATTGCTGATATCTATAACCGTATCTTTCTGACAAGACACAATTGCAAGCAGCATCATAAAAAAAATAAAACGGTTCATGTTTTGTTGGTAAAGGTTAAACAAAATTAATGAATAATTTGCTTTAAAAACAAATAAAATTTTACTTATATATTGATAACCAATGCTTATGAGGTATGACCCTTCGACAAGCTCAGGATGACATTAAGAATTATGTTTTAGGTATGAGGTATTAGGTATTAGGTATTAGGTATGAGGTATGACCCTTCGACAAGCTCAGGATGACATTAAGAATTACGTTTTAGGTATGAGGTATGAGTTGGGAAAAAAGAAAGCTGAAAGTAGAAAATAGGATCCCGATAGCTATCGGGAAGAAAATAAGATATAGGTTCCCAATAGCCTTCGTGGGGGAGATAAATTCGAAATTAATATACATTTGTGTATGAATTTTAAACTGGACTTCAATTTTTCCCGGCTTCAGCAGGAAATATCTATAAGTGATTCTATATTTTTAATGGGTTCATGTTTTGCGGAAAACATGTATCAAAAATTTGAGCTTTATAAGTTTGATTCTATTTGCAATCCTAATGGCATTTTATTCAATCCAATGAGTATTGCTAATGGTTTAAATTCTTATTTGGAAAGCACACCGGATATAGATACTTTGTTGTTTGAACATGAGGGAATCTGGCATTCGTGGTGGCATCACGGTAGTTATATTGGTTCAAGCCGGGAAGAACTGAAACTTAAAATAAATGAAGCAAATAAACAGGCACAGATACGGCTTAAAAATGCGCAATGGCTTATAATAACATGGGGTTCAGCTTATGTATATGAGCTTGCATCAAACAAATTATTGGTAGCCAATTGCCATAAAGTTCCTTCCGGTAAATTTAAAAAACGATTGCTCTCTGTTGCTGAAATTACAAATGTTTATAGCCATCTTTTAGAAAAATTGAACCGGTTCAACCCGGGCTTAAAAGTTATGTTTAGTATAAGTCCGGTACGTTATACCCGTGACGGCCTGCACGAAAATAATTTAAGCAAAGCAACCTTAATGCTTGCATTGCAGCAGCTTCAAAACAGCAACCCTAAACTTGAATATTTTCCGGCTTACGAAATTGTAAATGATGAGTTACGCGATTACCGTTTTTTTGAACAGGACTGGGTTCACCCCAATAAATTAGCGATCAATTATGTGTGGCAACGGTTTACTGAAACCTGTTTAACACCCGAAACATTAAATTGCCTAATAGCCATTGAACCCATTATTCAGGCGAAGCAGCACCGGCCCATCAATGAAGATAGTATTGCACACAAGCATTTTAAATCGGAGTTTTTAAAGAAAACCGAGGCATTACAAAAAGCATATCCATATATTAATCTGCAAGAAGAAATTGCGTTTTTTGGAGCTTAAATTATTTACACTTTTTCCTTTCTCATTCATCATCCACAATTCCAAAGGGACCTGCTTCCAGTCCTTCACCCATTGAAAGTCCGATGAGTACTTTGGCTTCTCCGGCTTCGAGAACCAATGCCTCGGTAGTATAGGCTCCGGGCTCATCTTCATCAAGAAGAACAGCAGTAATGGGATTTCCAATAAGGTCTTTCCAAAGCAATGTTTCCGAAAAATCTTTGGTAACGTATTTTATTTTGCCTTTGAATTCTTTTATTACATCCGCATTAAGTGCAGCAATATCCACATGAATTAACGGAGTGATTCTTTCCTGTTCATCGGGCCTGTGGAGCAATATTTTTGTTTGATCCGAAAATCGCATTTCCATATAATCAATAAAATGCATCGTTCCTTCAATACCCGCATTATTCACCCACTGATGGTATAAAACTTTTTCAATGGTTTTTCCTTCCATTCCCAATAACAACTGCAACTCTTCTTTGGTGTATAACA
Organism: Bacteroidota bacterium; assembly: GCA_030680835.1. Classification (GTDB taxonomy): domain Bacteria; phylum Bacteroidota; class Bacteroidia; order UKL13-3; family UKL13-3; genus B1. Next base: position 16,889 of record JAUXUD010000017.1, on the reverse strand, counting down.
TAACTAATATTTGAGGTATGAGTGCTTAGGTATGAGGTATGAGTTAGGTATGAGTGCTTAGGTAAGAGGTAAGAGTTCGTCAAAATATAATAATCAAAATACTTCAACTAATCCTCATATTTTATAACTCATACCTCATAACTCATACCTCATAACTCATACCTCATACCTTTATTAAAGTACTTACAAAACACCTGCAAGCCACAAACCTCACATTTGGGATTACGTGCCAGGCAGGTGTAACGGCCGTGCAATATTAACCAATGGTGGGCAATTGAGATGTATTCTTCCGGAATATTTTTTACCAGTTGCTGCTCAGTGGCTAAAGGCGTTTTTGCATTTGTGGTTAAACCCAAACGTGCACTTACTCTGAACACATGTGTATCCACAGCCATAGCAGGTTGATTGTATACCACGCTTGCAATTACATTGGCCGTTTTTCTGCCTACTCCGGGTAATTTTATCAAATCTTCAATCGTCTCCGGAACTTTACCGTTGAAATCTTCCACCAGCATTTTTGCCATACCCAATAAATGCCTGGTTTTATTGCTCGGATAACTCACACTTTTTATATACGGAAACAAAGTATCAAAATCAGTATGTGCCAATTTTTCTGGTGTTGGATAATCACGAAACAAATCCGGAGTAACCATATTGATACGTTTATCGGTACACTGGGCCGATAAAATCACCGCGATTAATAATTGAAACGGATTGTCATAAACCAGTTCGGTTTCTGCAAAGGGTTTATTTTTTATAAAATAATCAAGTACCCCTTTATATCTTTCTTTTTTATTCATTTTGAAGTTCAATATTATCACTTTATAAACTTAAAGTAAATATATTTGCCCATATGAGAACAATTTTATTGCTATTTGCAGCCATTGTTACACTTGGTGTAAGGGCACAGGAGAAAAATCAGGAACCCAAATCAAACCCTGAAATGAAGCGTTTTGTTTATCAGCCGAATATGCAGATAACCAAAAGAACATACGACAGCCTATACTTCGACCTGAGTTATGATAAAGGCAAGAAACTAGTTTTTATGTATTCCTATCGGGGTAAAGAATATGAAATGATTGCCGATGACGAATATTTTGAAAGCATCCTGTTTGAAATTGCCCCTCCGAAAGGAAATTCGTTTACCATTAAAACCGCACAGTTTGAAAAGGCCAAAGTAATTTATAACCGGGGATGTTTTTGTCCGGAAGCAGGGATTCGCCAATTGTATGAAGGAACCATTACCGGGAAAAAATACGGTAAAAATACCTGGATTGTTACCCTGGATGTAATGATTGAACCGCGGCCCGGCCGGCAGGGACTGTCGGTAAATAAGAAACTGAAAGGTTATTTTAAACCCGGAAAACTGATTTACTAATATGCAGGATTTTAAAATACGTTTTGCAACAGAAGCAGATGCCGGCTTGATTTTTGATTTTATAAAAGGCATTGCCGAATACGAAAAGCTGAGTCATTTGGTAGAAGCCACTCCCGAAAAAATTAAAAAACATCTTTTTGAACCGAACGCAGTTGCCGAATGTTTGCTCGCATTTGAAGGGGAACAGGCAGTGGGTTTTGCCGTGTATTTTCACAACTATTCTACCTTTGTTTCAAAACCCGGAATATACCTGGAAGACCTGTTTGTGAATCCGGATTACCGGGGAAAGGGCTATGGAAAATCCTTGCTCTTAAAGATTGTTGAGATTGCCAAAGATAGAGATTGCGGCAGGGTAGAATGGAGTGTTTTAGACTGGAACAAACCGGCCATTGATTTCTATGAAAGCATTGGGGCTGTGGCTATTAATGGATGGACGGTTTACCGGTTGGATGAAGAAATGATTGGGAAAATAGGAAGTAGTAAATAGTAAATAGAAAATAGAAAGTAGAAAAACTTAAGCATTTTAATTGTGGTAATTATATGAAAATGTGGCATCGTTTATGTGTGTTGATTCTTTCAATTTTCATTGTTTTTGGATTTAAAATTGCAAATGCACAAAATAAATATTTTGCCTTTGGTTTGGGATATAATTTCAGGGGGAACAGTTATTTCAGAGGCGAAGTACTTAATTATAATTCTACAGGATCAACTTCATATGGTAACAAAAAGTCATTAAATATTAGCTTTGGACAAGGCTTTAATTTTGGTGCTGGATTTGGTTATTTGTTTACTAAAAACATGGGTGCAGAACTGGCTGTTGACTATCTGGAAGGAAGCAGGATACTTACAGACAAAAATATTAATACATACGTATCAGGCGTTGATAAAAGCAGCTTTGAAATCCAGACACGTTCCCTGCGTTTCATTCCATCGGTTAAAATGATGGCTGAAATGGGTAAATTGAGCCCTTACACACGCTTTGGATTTATTATATCATTAATCAACAATGTGCGTGAGTATTCATTTAAGGAATCAACATTGGGAACCAACACCACTACAACGGTTACGGAATGGAATCTTACCGGAATGATGTCGGTAGGTTTTTGCGGAAGTGCCGGTATCGCCTATAAAATAAAAGATCATATGCAGCTTTTTGCTGAATGCAATTTATTGTCTCAGTCATTTACACCCAAAAAAGAAGTAATGAACAAATATGAAATAAATGGTACAGACCAATTGGGTTCATTAAATATTATTGATAAGGAAACGGATTTCGAGAAAGAATATAGTTTTAATAATGGCATTATGCCTGACTTTAATGCGCCCCGAAAAGTGCTTGCAGTATCTGCTCCCTATAGTTCAATAGGTTTTAATATTGGCATGCAGATATTTTTTTAATCAATCTCAAAATAATTGAGGTCTTTGCTAAATGAATCTTTGATATAAAGGGTAGCCAAAAAGGCCAGGATTAAACAAAACAATCCAACTATAAAAGCAGCCCATATCGTTCCCTGCGCAATCGTTAATGAAGCAAAACTAAGGGTAATGGGAACCACTGCGCCTCTTACAAAGTTGGGTACTGTATTGGTTACCGTTGAACGGATATTGGTACCAAATTGTTCGGAGGCAATGGTAACAAACAACGCCCAGTAACCCGCTGCAAAACCCAGCAAGAAACACATTACTTTAAAATAATCGATGCTTACATTGGGATTGAATAAATAAATAACCATTAAAATAAATGAAAGCGCCAGATAAATGAACACTACCTTTTTCCTGCTTTTGAGTAACTGACTCAATAAACCACTTACCAGATCACCGGCTGATAAACCCAGATAAGCATACATCACACTGTCGGCAACATTTACTTTTTCTACCATACCCAGTGCTTCCCCAAAGCGGTTTGAAAGATTAATCAATACGCCTATCGAGAACCAGATGGGCAATCCAATAAGTATGCATGCGATGTATTTTAACAACAAATCACTGCGTTTAAACAGCGTCAAAAAATTCCCCTTTTTTATATTGGTATGTTCTTTCAGATTTTGGTACATGCCACTTTCATAGGCTCCTGCCCGCAAAAGCAAAAGTGCCAAACCCATACAACCTCCAACAATGTATGTTGCCTGCCAGCCAAAATTTTTCCCTACCAAACTGGCAACCACGGCACCCAGAGCTCCAAATGTTACAATAATCATGGTTCCATAACCCCGTTTTTCCCGCTTCATGTTTTCGGCTACAAGTGTAATACCAGCACCTAACTCACCTGCCAGCCCAATACCTGCAATAAACCGGGTTATTGCATATTGGTTGATATTGGTTACATAGGCATTTGCCAAATTGGCAATTGAATATAAAAAAATGGAGCCGAACAAAACCGAAACCCTGCCCCTTTTATCCCCCATTATTCCCCAAAGGATGCCCCCGAGCAGCATGCCCGTCATTTGCAGGTTAAACAACAGAATTTCTTTTGCCTTTAGTTCAAGTCCGCTAAATCCCAATGCCTGGAGACTTTCATTTTTAACAACATTAAATACAATTAGGTCGTAGATATCTACAAAATATCCAAGTGAGGCAACAATGATGAGTAAATTGAGTCGTTTTCTTTGCTCCATATTTAGGGATTATTCAGGGCAAAATAGCGAAAGTTATGTTAAGAGAAAATCTAATGAAGAATTAAATCTTTAGACTGTGTAATAATTCTTCCAGGTAATGCTGATCAATTGCATCAAAATGTTCCGGGTATTCACTATCCACATCAAGAACCGCAACAACCTGCCGGTTCAAACCGAAAACAGGCAAAACAATTTCTGAACGTGATGTCCCGCTACAGGCTATATGGCCCGGAAAACGCTCTACATCCGGAACGATTACCGTTTGTTTGGATTCCCAGCTTTTGCCGCAAACTCCTTTGCCAAATGCAATGCGGGTGCAGGCCACAGGACCTTGAAAAGGGCCCAGTACCAATTGCTCATTTTTTACAAAATAAAAGCCAATCCACCACCAATTGAACGCTTCTTTTAAAGCAGCGCAAATGTTGGCCAGATTGGCTATCGTGTCTTCTTCACCTTCAATCAGGGCTCTGATTTGAGGCAAAAGACTTTCGTAAATTTCTTTTTTACCGGCTTGCTTATCTACCCGAAGCGCGTGCAAACTATTTTATTTTACTTTTGAAGTATCGGTTATTGACGAATCTGCAGATGCTGTATTTACCGTTTCACCTGCACTTACATTTGCACGATTCACTGAAAACTCAGCCTGGTCTGTCTTGTACTGCTCGTTGGCTTTCAATGTGTTTTGAGCTTCATTGGTGCCATAATGACAAGCCGAAAATGTGGCTGCAAAAACAATTGCTACTAATAATCTCTTCATTCTTTTTTTATTTTTGATTTTGCGAATATAAAGTAAAAGTTAAAAGTTAAAAGTTAAAAGTTGATGGGAAGTAATTTCTTCAAATCGTAATTCGTACCCAGACGGCCATTGGGGTGTAAATCGTATATTCTCTTACTTCAATTCAAATTCTGTGCTCCCGATTTTAAAGCCCTCGCAATACAATTCAGCTTTAAAAATTCCCTTTACAAATTCACTGCCTTTATCCCAATAGATGGTAACCTGAGTGGCTTCCTGGTTAAAATCGATTGTTTTTTTAGCGCTGTACAAGGATTCTTCGTTTTGAAATTTAAAGGTGCCTGAACCGGCTATTTCGTTATAAATGGTTGAACCATCCGGGCTAATTACTTTTAAGAAAATATCCTTTTTCCCTTTTTCCGAGACATAGTTTTCTGCCAGTCCAAAAGTAACCTTCAATTGTTTAATCTGACTCACCCGAATGGTTTCTTTTTCCTTGCCATTGCTTCTGAATTTAACTCCCGTTACAAAAATATTTTGTGTTGTAAGCTTTGAGCCTATTGCCACTTTGGTTCCCAGCCGCACTACATCCATGGTTAAATCTTCATTTTTGCGTTTTTGAGATTTTATATCTGTGCGTAAAACCGTATTTTCAGTATTCAGGTTTATGATTACATTGTTCAATGAATCTATTTGTCCGATGTATTTGCGTTTGTAATAGCGTAACTGGTCCAATTCATCGTTTGCAGCTGCCAATTCTTCACGTGTTAATTTTCCTTTACGCAACAAAGCTTCAATCCGGTCGGCAAATTCCTGTAATGAATCGTTTTTCTCCCGTAAAAACTGGTCAAGTTGCGAATTCTTACCCTTATATTCCGTTAATTCGAGGTCTGTTTGCTTTAATAAATTATCCAAAACCATTTTGGTTGAATCGCTTTGAAATAACTCTACCTCTTTCACCAACAATTTTTTATCTGTTTTTGAGTAGTTAAAAATAAAAAAGCCCAATAATAAGAGAAGTAATACGTTTAAAGCTGACTGAACTATTATAATAAGCCGGTATCTTTTCCTTTTTCCATCTTGTTCCATGCTGCAAAAATAATCTTTGTTGGCATTTATCAAACCTACCTTTTTCCACCATTGTTTGGTATAATAAGAAAAACTAAATTTTGATTTATTATTATTGCTAAAAATTTAAAGACATTGAAAATTACAAAAACCGGGATAGAGGGACCTTTAATTATTGAACCTCAAATATTTACTGATGCGCGTGGCTATTTTTTTGAAAGTTATAATGAAGAAAAAATGAAAAGTATGGGAATATCAGGCCGGTTTGTGCAGGATAATCAATCCCTTTCGCAAAAAGGAGCCATCCGGGGGCTGCACTTTCAGTCTCCTCCGTTTGAACAGGGTAAACTGGTAAGGGTGGTTCAGGGAGCTGTTTTGGATGTTGTGGTTGATATCCGAAAAAATTCTGTGACCTATGGCAGGCAAATAAGTGTTGAATTATCAGCTCAAAACCAGCTTATGTTCTGGATACCACCGGGGTTTGCACATGGTTTTGAAACACTTATGGACGATACCCTGTTTTTATACAAATGTACCAATACCTATAATAAAGCCAGTGAAGGCGGTTTGCTCTGGAACGACCCGGAATTAGCCATCGAATGGAAAACTGCATGCCCTATAGTTTCTGATAAAGATAAGGTACTACCCACTTTAAAAAATTTTACCAGCCCCTTTTAATATTCAAAATATGTCAGAAAAAAATATCGACACAGACTTAACCGAACTTATTTCAAAACTTAAATCAAAGTACGAAGAAAACAGTCAGGATTTTAAGGCTTATTTAGAAGGTTTGTTATATCAGGATTTCACTTCATACTGGGATTATATTCAGGTGGATACCTTGCTCAGTTTGCAGAAGCCCAAAACCAAATTAAAGGATGAAAGCATTTTTATCATGTATCATCAGATTACCGAACTTTATTTTAAGTTGTGTTTGCATGAATTTGAACAGCTTGCTGAATTAAAAGGTAAGCTGAAAGCTGATTTCTTTGCCATGCGTGTAAAAAGGATCAATGCCTATTTTAGAAATCTAACCAACTCCTTCGAGATTATGGTAGATGGGATGGAAAAAGAACAGTTTTTAAAATTCAGGATGAGCTTATTGCCTGCAAGCGGATTTCAATCGGCTCAATACCGGATGATAGAAATTTGTTCGGCAAATTTTTTAAGGTTGGTTGATAAAGATCACCGGGGGAAATTCAGCGAACAATCGAACATTGAAGAAATGTTTGAATTTATTTACTGGAAAGCAGGAGCAACCGAAATTGAAACAGGTAAAAAAACATTAACACTTACCCAGTTTGAAGCAAAATATGCACCTGCATTAATAAAGCTGGCTAATGATTGCAGGGATTGCAACCTATGGGCTTTGTACAAAGGTTTACCCGAAGCCGAAAAACAAAATGTTGAATTGATTACGCAACTTAAGAAACTGGATCAAAACGTGAATGTAAACTGGCCATTGATCCATTATAAATCGGCCGTAAGATACCTGCAAAAACACCCAAGTGATGTGGCCGCTACAGGAGGCACCAACTGGCAAAAATATCTGCCTCCACGTTTTCAGGTTCGGGTATTTTTTCCTGAGTTATGGAATGCAGAAGAATTGAGCGAATGGGGGAAAAGTGCTTTTCTGGATTGATATGAGGAATCGGGTGAAATATGTTTGCGTAATTTTTTTTATTTTGGGTTCTACCCAAAAAGGTTCCGCACAGGTAATAAAACCAGGTGAACCCGGCAAAACCTATTTCGACAGTACGTATAACCAGATTTATGAAGTATTCCATTATTTAATTGAATATCATTTTTTAACTGACCCAAAAACGAACAAGAAAACGTTTATTAAAGCGGTACCCATCAAAGACGGACCTTATATCAGTTATTATCGCGAAGGTGAAATTGCAAGTACCGGATTTTATGCACAGAATGCCAAAGACAGCACCTGGAAATATTATAAAAAAGACGGAACTTTGATTAAAACCGAAATGTACAGAGATAACCAATTAGTACCATGAAAATATGTATCACATTTATTCTCTCAATGCTGTTCATGCATACAAATGCTCAGGACTTAATTAAAAAAGAACTGGAGGTAGGAAAGTATCTGAAAATTAATTCCTGTAAAAAAGGCAGCAGCGAATTTGTTTCCATTGATGTGTATGCACGCACCAAGGCATATAACAAAAAAAAAGTAGACTCCCTCTCGGGGGAAGGCTTATTGAGTGCATTCTTTGATGATTCGAGCATTGATGCAAAACGTTTGCCCTGCGTAATGGGCGACAAAAAATATAAAATTGCAGCTTTGCATGAGTTTGATGATAAAGGAATTTCAAAACGGGTAGTGTTGTGTTATACCGCTTATCCGCTTACCTTGATTTGGATTGAACTGGATAAAGCCCTTGAGTTGGGTGAGATTTCTTATTAAAAGGAAATTACGATGTACAATGTACGATGTACGATGTACGATGTACTAAAGTCTATCGACTATGGTCTATCGACTATGGACTTTTTAAAACAAATCTTTCTTTCTGAAAAAGAATACACCTAGGACTGATAATGTTACCGCGATCAGAATTACGATCCAAAATGCGTGTGCTTCATTTTGAAAGGGAAGGGGTACATTCATTCCGTAAATGCTGGCTACCAGAATGGGAAGCGACAAAATGATGGTAGCGGTGGTTAAATAACGGATGGTGATATTTAAATTGTTGGAGATAATGGAGGAATGCGCTCCCATCATATTGCCAAGAATATTGCCATAAATTTTGGCCATTTCAATTGCCTGACGGGTTTCAATATTTACATCTTCTATCAGCTCACGTTCGTTTTCCTTGGTTGTTTCGGGCAAATGATTACGCTGTAAACGCTGCATCATCAGCTCATTTGATTTTAATGAAGTGCTGAAAAATACCAGACTTTTTTCGAGCTTCAATAAGTCGAGTAACTCCCGGTTTCGGGTGCTGCGGTGAAGCATCCTTTCAATATCATCGGCTTTGTTATTAATATCTTTCAGGTATTTTAAATAAAGCATGGATGATTTATAAAACATCTGCATTACAAAACGTTCCCGGTTCGAAGTTGAAAAGTTTTTTACCTTACCTTCCTTAAACGTTTGAATAACTTCTATTGGCCTGCTGCAGATGGTTACCAATAAATCGCGTTTTAACAAAATTCCCAGTGCGATGGTAGAATAGGGCAAATCCGATTCCTGTCCGTTTTCGCAGGGTACCCGGCAAACAATCAGCATGGAGTTCTTATGACTTTCCACGCGTGAATTTTCATCCGGATCCAATGGGTCAATAAATACTTCGGGGGGTACCAGCAATTTATTCGAAAGCATTTCAATTTCTTTGGCTGTAGGGCTCACTATATTGATCCAGCCATCCTTTTCAATGGCTTCAATTTCGACAAGCTTGTTGTAACTGCTTTTAAAATATTGGATCATGTTAAAAAAATTGAAAGGCCTTTATTTTTGCACTGCAAATGAAGCACGAGTTGAGCACAAAAACAACCCGATTCTATTATTTGAATTGAAAACCCTTTATTTGCTAAGTGAAAGTAAGTATTTATACAGATGGTTCTGCGCGTGGCAATCCGGGCAGAGGCGGTTATGGCGCAGTTTTGGTGAGTGGCATTCATAAAAAAGAACTGAGTGCAGGTTACCGTTTAACTACCAATAACAGAATGGAATTGCTGGCAGTAATTGTTGCCATCGAGGCCATGAAAAAACCTCAAATGGATATCAGCATCTATACCGACAGCAGATATGTGTGTGAATCGGTAGAAAAAAAATGGGTTTTTAACTGGGTTAAAACCGGGTTTAAAGACAAAAAAAATGCTGATTTGTGGCGCAGATTTCTCGAATTGTATAAACTACATACCATAAAATTTCATTGGGTAAAAGGACATGCCGGACACCCCATGAATGAGCGATGCGACCAACTGGCAACCGAAGCCGCTGATGGCAAGAAACTGCTGGTTGATGTGGTATATGAACGGGAACAGGTTGGGAATAATCTTCTTTAGTAATAGTAGAAAAAAGAAACGAGAAACGAGAAGCGAGAAACGAGAAAAAACAAATCTTGTCTCGCCTCTCGATTCTCGTTTCTCGATTCTCGTTCCCCACATTTTTTAATTTTAATTAAATTTCTTAATTTTGAATGTAATTACCTAAATAACTGAAAGCTATGCTGTCAATTTTGGTGCCAACCGATTATTCTCCTGAGGCTAAGAATGCATTGCATTATGCTTATCACTTTGCAATTTATACCAATAGCAGCCTGGTGCTTTACCACGTTATTCCTGCAATTATTCCTGTGAGTGAAATGCCTTTCGAAAATTATTACCTCGATGAAGCTGAAGAACAGCATATGCTATTGGATACCTATGAGAACACCATTAAAGAAATAGGTCAGGACCCGTCAAAAGTAAAAGTTTCGGCAAAAGTTGACAGTCAGAATGAAATTAATTTCGGCATTGAACAGGCATTTAAAAATAACAATTGCGATTTGGTTATTATGGGTACACACGGGGCCAGCGGCTTTCGAAAGGTTTTTTGGGGAAGCAATACGGCCAAACTCATTAGCCAGGCCGATTTTCCTGTAATGGCTATACCCGGTAACTATAAGTTTGAACCCATTTATCATTTAATTTACGCTTCCGATTTAAAAAAACTGGAAGAAGAGTTGGAAGTTTTAGTGCCCTTTGCGAATGTATTTCAGGCAGTTTTAGAAATTTTTTATTTTGATTATGCGGGCCCTGAAAGTGAAAAATTGATGCTGGAAGCTGAAAAATATCTTCGCGCCCATCCTTATAAAAACCTGACACTGAATATCAAAAAAGGGAACTTGCAATTAAATCTTGCTGAAAATTTAAAACGTCAGATTAATTATGGCAATACCCAACTGCTTATCATGTATCGGGGCTCACATACCTGGCTCGAAAATTTATTAATAGGAAGCAGTTCACAAAGAATGGTTCTTGATTCGGGTCTGCCGGTTTTGGTAATGCATAAGAGCAGTTGAATTTAAGTCAAAAATTTTAAGATCAAATCATTCACCTTATCAGCCGCTTCTATTTGGATAAAATGCCCGCAATGCGGGATAATATGGTATTCACAATTTTCGATTAATGCTGCAGATTTTTTAGCAAGAGACTCCGTGGTTTCATTGAAATGAACCACTTTGTTGGGTATCAATGCATCTTGCTTGCCATATAACAGTAATGTCTTTTGTTTTATTTCAGGTAAAAAAACAGATACCTGTTCATCCAGCATGCCTTCAATATTGGCCTTTGTCATTTTGCCCCAATATTTTCCCTGCTCCCCCAGCATGATATGTTTTAAATCATTGATAATATGATGTGCATCCTGCTTCTTTTCATGATAATAACTATTGATAATGGCCGATTCCAGACTCATGGCATCACTATACATAAAGCTGCCAAAACGCATCAGGCCCTTTACCCACGACTTTTCCATATCCGAAAAATATTCAAATCCACTCGGTGCCAGCAACACCAGTTTTTTAATTAAATGCGAAAATCGCAAAGCAATAATTACACTAATCTGTCCACCCATGCTATGTCCAACCAGAACCACATTTTTTAAGTTCAGGTGTTCAATAAACCTTGAAATGGTTTCGGCATAAAAAAGCATGGAAAATGGATAATCGCCGCTGGATGAAAGTCCGTTACCCGGCAAATCTACTGCAACACAGCGGAAATGCTTTTTTAAAAATTCGATATTATGCTTAAAAACCGGGATGTAATTTGCGAGTCCATGTATAAATAAAAGCGTTTGCGGACCTTTTCCTTCATCACAATAGGCTAGTTTCATATCACTGCCATGATGATTGTGTTTTATCGTGACATATTTTACTGGAAAGGGATACTTAATCATTCTTACCGCAATAATACGCTAAGTATCTATTTTTCTGAATTTATAAAGTTTATATTTGACCCAAAGCCATTCTTTTATTTTGGATCAACCCATAAAAAAAATATTGATTATCCGCTTTAGCTCCATTGGTGATATTGTATTAACAACACCTGTTATCCGCTGCATTAAAAAGCAATTGCCTGACATCAGTATTCATTACCTTACCAAACCCGCATTTCAGGAAATTTTGGCAGACAATCCGTATATCGATAAAATTCATTTGTTAGACAAACATCCTTTTGCCAAAGGGCTGGAATTGCAAATAGAAAATTACGGACTGGTGATAGACCTGCATCATAACCTGCGAACACTCCTGTTTAAAACTGCTTTGGGAGTACGGTCTTTTGCCTTTCCCAAATTAAACATTGAAAAATTTATAATGGTAAACTTCAAAATAAATAAGCTTCCCAAAAAACATATTGTGGCGCGTTATTTTGAACCTACCCGGGTTCTGGGTATAAAAAATGATGAAGAAGGTTTGGATTATTTTATTCCGCAAGTCGACCAAATAAACTTACTGGAAGGCATTCCAATCTTGCAGGCCCGGTATATTTGCTGGGCTATTGGCGCACAGCATTTCAGCAAACGTTTACCTGTTCATAAAATTATTGAAGCCTGCAGAAAAACAAATTTAAACATCATCATTTTAGGAGGTGCGGATGATGCAGAAAGAGGCAATGAAATAAAACTAGCCATAGGAGAACGCTGCATCAATACCTGTGGTAAATTAACCCTGAACCAATCGGCCTGGGTAATTAAACATTCACTCAGATTATACACCAATGATACCGGTTTAATGCATATTGCCGCCGCACTAAAAAAAACAATAATCTCCTTCTGGGGAAACACTATTCCTGCATTTGGCATGTATCCGTATTATGGCAAGTATACCATCGAAAGCAGCATCATCGAAAATAATAATTTATCATGCCGTCCTTGTAGCAAGATTGGATTTAACCATTGCCCGAAGGGGCACTTTAGATGCATGGAGGATTTGGAAATTGAAGTATGAGTTATGAGGTATGAGTTATGAGGTATGAGTTATGAGTTATGAGGTATGAGTTATGAGTTATGAGGTATGAGTTATGAGTTATGAGTTGAAAAAAGCAGAAAGCAGGAAATAGAATCCCGATAGCTATCGGAAAGAAAATTATATTTTAGTATATTGTACTGCGTAAATTACTTGTCATCGTACATCGTACATCGTACATTGTACATTGTACATTGTACATCGTACCCCGATAGCTATCGGGGCGTAAATTAGTTTAGTCGATATAATCCTTCAGGTAGGCAAAGGTTTCGGTTAGCTTTCCGTTTTTAGTTATGGTTGCATTTACAATAATTTCCTGGTTTTCATCTTCCAGTAGGCAAGGTAAAACGTGCCGGATGAGTTGATCTCCAAATTCGATACTGGCATCTATAGGCAATTCACAGGGTAAATTACCAACCGCTTGCACATCTATTACATTGGCTTCAAAAGGTTTTACCTCTTTTTCCATAAATACATTGTATCCAAAAAAAGGATCTCCAATGGTACTGCTTCGGAGTGTACTTGGAATCGGGCCCGGGATATCGCAGGATATATCTGAAATGACCTTTATTCTAAAGTCGCTTGACTTCATTTCTTCCCGTGTAAAAAAAGGTTCAATACCTTCTTTCCAAAACACAGCATTTATCATAATATCCGCTTTTTGGTAATAAGGTTTAAAACAACTCCGGTAATCTTCGGGATGCTTATAAAAATCTGATTTATCCCAGGGGCGTCCATCTTTTCGGGTATAATAATCCTGGCTGCGCAAATGCACATACACCGCTTCATTATAATCGTGGGCTAAAAATTCTTCCTGGCTCACATGATGTACATTCAGCCTTTTCAGCAACTCGATACTACCGTGTGCAACCCTGCCATCGCCGCATAACACAATGCGCATGGGAGGTAGTTTAAGGTCATTGTACTGCTGAATTAATTCTGCCAGATTGTGTAACTGGTTGGCGGGTTTTAAGGTGTAAAATCCATATTTTTTGCCCCACATTAAAAATGCATAATGGGTACCTACTATTCCTGCAAACCTTCCAAAACCAATTACCCGGTTGCCTCCCTCCCAGGTTAAGGTTTCATAATCTATTAATGTAATATTTTTCTTTAAAATGCTTCTTAAAAGGTTGCGGTTATGCGGTTGTTTTTTGATGGTATGTGAGAAAAATAAATAGATTTTATCCGCGATTAACTGATCAACCGGAACTTCTTTTACTCCTAATAAAATATCACATTCGCTGAGGTCTTCATTTACGGTTACTCCTTTCGATTCATACAGGTCATCCGGGTAACAACGAAAGGGTGAAGGTTGTACAATAATTTTCGTACCCGGAAAATGCTGCATCAAATCAACACAGTTTTGAGGAGTAAGCGGGGTTCTTAAATCAACAGGCAATTTGCCTTCCCGAATGATGCCGATGGTCTTTTTCATGCGCTGCGAAGGTATTGTTTATTAATGTAATATAGCCGTCCCGGTGATGACAGCCATTTCCTTTTGTTTTGTTTTTAAAAGCATACACACTTCCTGATTAATGGAAACCAGGCTTTCATCGCCTTTTTCCTGGGCTGCTTTCAGCTCCTGCTGGGCTTCTTCCAATAATCGTTCAATGGTTACTTTGTGCAAGTATAACAAGGCTGAGTTTACGTCGTTCATAAAAACATCATCGGGATGATCCATGATCACATCATACTTTTTTTCCCATTTGGGACTCACTTCATACTGAACTGCCAATAAACTTGCTGCTGCCGCCGATATTATTGCATTGGCATGCTGGGTAAACGTTTGTGTATGAAATTCTTTTTGCTGGGTAATCAGCATCCTGAATTCTTCCAATAACAGACTCATTACCTCATGATCAAATTTCAATTCGTGTTCATGTAATTTTTCTAAAATAAAATGAGCCACATTCGAATAATTTTCCAAAGGTTTATGCCCATGCAGCAAGAGTAATTTTGCAATATATTGTTCCTGTGTGTATGAATTCTCGTCGGTAATAATTTTTTCAACCTCTTCCTCATGCGGAATTTCTCTGGGTTCAGCCGATATCCATTCCTTTTCCTTTTGGGTCAAAAAACCCTTTCTGCTTTTATTGAGTTCGGTGATCAATAACTGCTCATTCATATCGAGCAGAGAGGCACATTCCCGCACAAAAGCCGCTCGCTTAATGCCATCCGGAATTTTACTGATGCTCTCCACAATATCCCGTGTTACCTGGGCTTTTTTTATTGGGTCACCTTTGGCATCTTTGAGTAACAGGTTTACTTTAAATAAAATAAAATCCTTTGTCTCATTTTCAAGGTATTGGCTGAACGCAACCGCGCCAACTTTTTTCGAATAACTATCCGGGTCATCTCCATCAGGGAATAATAATACTTTTACATTCAAGCCTTGCTCCAAAAGCATATCAATTCCCCTGATACTGGCTTTTATACCGGCTGCATCCCCATCATATAAAACCGTAACATTATCGGTTTGCCGTTTGATTAATTTTATCTGATTTTCGGTAAGTGAAGTACCCGATGAAGCAACTACATTTTCAACTCCCGCCTGGTGCATACTGATTACATCTGTATACCCTTCAACCAGGTACACAAAATCCTGCTGACGAATAGCATTTTTGGCAAAAAACAATCCATATAACTCATTGCTTTTATGGTATAATAAAGTCTCCGGCGAGTTTACATATTTTGCCGATTTATCATCTTTTTTTAGCTGCCGGCCGGCAAAGGCAATAATTTTTCCGGTTGAACCATGTATTACAAATATTACGCGGCCACGGTATGCATCATAGGTTTTATTTTGTTCGTTATGTTTAACCAAACCCGATTTTACCAGTATATCCTGGTTAAACTGTTGGGCGGTAGCTGCATTATAAAAGTTATCCCAGCTATCTGCACTATAACCCAGTTTAAATTTTTTAATTATATCCGTTCTGAACCCACGTTCTTCAAAATAAGAAAGACCAATATTTTTACCTTCCTCCGATTCCCATAGTTGTTTCTCAAAATAATCGGCGGCCCAGTTATTTAAAATCTGCAAACTTTCCTTTTCCGACTTTACTGCGCGTTCAAAATCAATGTTTACATTTTCCTGTTGTGGCCAGTCGATCCGGTATTTTTCGGCTAAAAATTTAAGTGCCTCAATATAACCCAGACTATCATGATCCATGATAAAATTAACCGCATTGCCTGCTTTCCCACAACCAAAGCATTTGTAAATCCCTTTGGCAGGCGAAACCGAAAAAGAAGGTGTTTTTTCATTATGGAACGGGCAGAGTCCGCTAAAATTAGCCCCCCTCCGCTTCAGGCGTACATAATCCCCCACTACTTCTTCGATATGCGCGGCATTTAATATTTCTTCTATTTTACTCTGTGGAATCACGGGTTAACTACATTTAAATACCAAAATCGCAATGAATCAATTTTGCAATCAAAATATTTTTTTTGCAAATTAACCAATTTCTAAAATTTTTGATAAGCCTTTATTTTTTCAGCAAGTCTCTTATTTCCATTAAAAGTTTTTCCTGCGTAGTAAGTTCCACCGCCTGCGTGGGATTGGCAGCTTCTTTTTTCTTTGCGGCATTGATGGCTTTTATTACTAAAAATAAAACAAATGCCACAATGGTAAATGAAATACAGGTTGAAAGAAAATTGCCATATTTTACCGCTGTTCCGGGAATGGTTAAATCAGCCAGGTTTGTAAGGTGCGCCGCTTTTAGAGCCGGTGTTAATACCGCCGGGGTGATGATATCTTCCACCAATGATCCTATTATTTTGCCAAACGCACTGCCTATCACCACACCTATTGCCAAATCAATCACATTGCCCTTAATGGCAAAATCTCTGAATTCTTTTATAAAGCCCATAGTATTTTGGTATTAGGAACCAAATATATAAATTTTTATTCGGTTTAAATTTGCCTGAAAACACAAAATAGCCTTTATTTGCAGTCCGATTTGTAGCTACCAGCGCCTCAAATTTTTACAGAAGGTCTCATAGTGTTCCCGATAGCTATCGGGAGGACAGAGCAACTAAAAACACAGATGGTCTCTTAGCTCAGCTGGATAGAGCAACGGTTTTCTAAACCGTAGGTCGAAGGTTCGAGTCCTTCAGGGACTACT
>JAUXUD010000006.1 GCA_030680835.1 Bacteroidota bacterium | reverse complement strand
TGGCGGGTTGCTCCTCAGCAGAGCCCGCTTCCGCTTAGTCCGGTTCAACAAAAGTAAACGGTATTCAGGATTAATTGTATAATTGTAAACCCAATTTAGGATTTAAAACAAAAAGTGTAAACTTTTTTCAGGACGAGTCATGAGTCACATTCTCATCTCCCATTTCTCATTTCTCATTTCCCATTTCTAGTTCAAACAGCAGTCCTTCTTTCAGGGAGTAATTGCTTGTTATAATTTCTTCGATATTGAAAGTTTGAACGCAATAATTCATGAGGATGGCACTTACCACAATCATATCCACCCTAAAATCAATCAAGCCTCTTAGTTTGCTGCGTTGTGCCGCTGTTGATTCTTTCATCAGGGCATAAAATAAATCAAAAAGATTTGTGGGAATACTGTGTGCATTCTTGCTTAAAGCCACCGGTATGGTTTGAAAATCTTTTAAAATTACATCCACCAGGGTTTCAAAACTTCCGGCTGATCCAATTATTTTTCGAACCGGATTTTCGTAAATAATTTTTGAAAGCGGTTTTAATTCATTCATTAAATAGCATTCAATTTCCGAAATTTCTTTTGCCGTAATCGGGTCAGAAATACAAAATTGCTCGAGCAGGCGGGCGGCACCCATTTCAAAGCTTTGGCTCCATATAATGTGGTTTTGTTTTGCCAAAATAAATTCTACACTACCTCCGCCTATATCCATTAGCAGTACATTTTCATCGGGCAAATGAAAGGAATGAGATACTCCCTTAAAAATAAGTTCAGCCTCTTTTTTACCACTGATGGTGGAAATTGAAATTCCAAATTTTTCAAATGCAGCCGACATAAACTCCGGACCATTTTTGGCGTTTCTGATGGCCGATGTTGCGATGGCTGTTACCTTTTCGATATGGAATGTTTCAATGGTCTTTGAAAATTGTTCCAATGCAAGCATCCCTCTTTTAAACGCTTCTTTTGTAAGATATCCGTTATTGATCCCGTCTTTTCCGATTTTAACGGGAATCTGCATCTGGTAGTTTTCGTACAAATGGCCATTTTTAAAATCTGCAATCAGCAGTTGAAATGTATTTGTACCTAAATCAATGATTGCATACATGGGTTATGCAATCCTTAAACCAGCATTTTTACAGGATTCTCGAGGAGATCTTTTAATGTTTGCAGGAAGGTTGAACCGATGGTGCCGTCAACTACCCGGTGATCGCAGCTTAAGGTAACTTTCATCATATTGGAGATTTTCATTTCACCATTCAGGGCTATTACGGTTTCCTTAACGGTTCCCACAGCCAGAATACAGGCGTCGGGAGGATTTATGATAGCCGTAAAATCATCGATGCCAAACATGCCTAAATTGGAAATGGTAAATGTGTTTCCTTCAAATTCATTGGGCTGCAGTTTTTTATTTTTGGCTTTGGCAGCCAGTTGTTTTACTTCAGCACTGATGTGGGAAAGACTCTTGTTATCTGCAAATTTCACCACAGGTACTATTAATCCGTCGTCGATGGCTACTGCAACACCTATATGAATGTGATTATTGTATCTTATTTTATCGCCCAGCCAGGATGCGTTAACTTTGGGATTTTTGCGAAGTGAAAGTGCAGCTGCCATAACGATAAAATCGTTTACCGAAATTTTAATGTCAGTTTCTTCATTTATTTCTTTGCGCGCCGCAATTACCGTATCCATATTTACCGACATGGTTAAGTAAAAGTGCGGAATGGTTTGTTTGCTTTCACTCAAACGGCGTGAAATGGCTTTACGCATTTGGCTAACAGGCACTTCAGTAAAACTTTCTTCAGCAACGATAACAGGCAATACAATGTCTTTTGCCGGTTTTTTTGCCGCATCTGATCCATTGGAACCGGGTAAAAAATTCTCAATATCTTTTTTAACGATACGGCCATTATCGCCGGAACCACTAATTTCACTGAGGTTGATTCCTTTGCCTTTTGCAATTGATTTTGCCAGGGGAGAGGCTTTAATTCTGCCTTCTTCAGCCACAACTTCTTTAGATTCCTGTGTTATTTCAGGTACAGGTACAGACACAGGTTCCGGTTTAACTATTTCAGGTGCAGTGGTTTCAGTTTTATTTGTAACAGGAATATCTGATTTTGTAACAGGAATATCTGATTTTGCCGCGGGTTTTGCGCCATTCAAAAGTGCGCTGATGTCTTCTCCTTTTGCGCCCACAATGGCAATCAGGGCATCAACCGGGGCTGAGCCACCTGCCGGAATGCCAATATGTAACAAAGTTCCCTTTACATAATTTTCCAGTTCCATGGTAGCTTTGTCGGTTTCAACTTCAGCCAAAATATCTCCGGGGTTCACCTCATCGCCAACTTTTTTTAGCCAGGATACGATGACTCCTTCAGTCATGGTATCACTCATTTTGGGCATATTAATTACTTCAGCCATTTGTTTTTTCTGTTTTTTGGGAACTGCAAAAATATCTTTTCCTGCTTCCAATCCAATAACAGATTTTCAATTGGTTGAAGTTTAATGCGAAGGGGAAGGGAATTTAGCTGCCGTTTCAGGGGGGATTAAACACATAGGCACAATAGAAAAAGTATAGGCACATAGTAATACTGATTGCAACTATGTGCCTATGGTACTCCTAATGTGCCTATGTGTTTCATGCAATATACAATTGCAAGCCAGGTTTATTCCTGAATCTGAAATTAGAATTTTATCACCTCAGTATAACCATCTAACTTGATAACCATATTATTAACTGAGCCCGTTCTTTTAAATGCTGAAATATCACAGGAAATCTCATCTTCAAAATAAGCCTGACACATTTGTGGATTTATGTCGGTTATTTTAACCAGATAAGTTGGAGTGCCATTTAATACATGTGTGGTTCCATCGCATACAACCTGAAACCTTTTGGTATTGGCATCACAACCGCTGAATCCCATTTTTATCCGAAGGCAATTATTTTGCACTTCAGCAAACATGATATTTGATTGCGCCTTCGTAATAGTACTGTAATTGTTAACGATTTGTATGGGAGAACAGTTGGTATCCGGAATTTTATTGATGGCATCGATAATGACTCTTTGATGCACCGGATTTATAGCGGTGCAGGTTATCATGGTATCGCAATGAGTAGCATTTACACTGGGTCTGTAATCAACTTTTACGCGATCACCTTCTTTAAAGTAAAGTGCTGCAAAGGTTAAAAACGACTGTTCGCAGGGTTGCAAATACTTGCCTTCATCGGTTTTAATCCATAAATTATCATAAATGCTCACTCCGCATATCACCCGAACCATTGATCCGGTTACACTTGTTGATCTGGAAATTGGGGGTTTTTTATCGGGTTCGTTTTTTAACCAATCCAGCCAACCTTTTTTGCAGGCACTTTGTGAGAGTACAAAAAGTAATGTTACCAGTAATACCGGCTTCAAATAAGATTTAAAAATTTTCATAAATAATTTTTTTAATTGTTCACCTTTTTTGACAATGCGAAATTAATAAATGTTGCATTAAAAATTAATTTTAATTCCGGTCTCCAAACCTCCCGAAACCGGGGCAGGCCGAACGGTATATTCATTTACATACAGTGGCTTTTGGTTTGCTCTTAAAGTGGGTCCGGCAAAAACAGTGAGGTGTTTATAAGGTGTATAATTAATATGAATGGAACCTACAAACAGATACTGAAATTTATTAAAGCGTTTGTTTGCAATTTCATTTTGACTCATATAAGTAATCTCGTTCGGGGTTTTTATAAATATGTAGGTTTGGGTATAAAGCATCCATTGTAAAGCAATTCCGGTTTGAATACTCAAATTTATTTTTTTATCGCTCAGTTTATAAGCTACCAGCATTGGAATTTCAAGAAAAATAAATTTTTGATCAATTGCATTTTGTTCAATGCTCTCCTGATGTATGACACCCGATTTTACACTGTCTAAAACAGGTGCCGAATAGATTTTATCAAAGTGGATTTCGCTATATGCAACCCCTGTCGAAAATGTGAATTTTTTATAGTGCAGCTGACCCCAAAATCCTGTTAAATAAACCAATTTGGCGCGTTCATCGAATTCGTTGGGATACAGATTTTTTATCTCCTGGTTATTGGCCGCATTTGAAATATTGTGATAGGGTAAATAATTGCCATATAAGGCCAGGCTAAATTTTAAATCCACGGCATCACCCGTTAAATTTCCGGAGTAATGCGCACTAACTGTTTTTGAACCGCTAATGAAACCCGGTTGTGTTTCTTTCGCAGAAGAAGTATCTTCAGAAACCAGCGTTACAGATTCAATGGTATCATGGTTTATTTCTTTTTTTGCAATCAAACCCATAGTATCTTTTTGTTTTGCAGTTACATTTTCAGAATAAACAGAATCGTCTTTTAAATTTGGGTTCAAAACAGGTAAGGGAGCAGCCGGGGTATTTAATGTTTTTGCCGTTTGATCCGGCTCTTTTTTAAGGAGCATGGGTGAATGATTTTGTGTGTGTGGAATTGCAATATAGTTTTTCGGTTCATGCCGTTTAGTAGCGGTTTTTATTTTAATCAAACCGGATTCTGCAGGTTTAATATTGACAGGATCAAAAATTGCAGATGCCGGCTTTAGCACTTCTTTAACCGCTATCGTTTCTGGTAAGTTTTTTGAACTCAAATAAATCAGAATGCCCAAAACAGTTACTGTGGCTGCAATCCAAAATATAATAACATTTTTGTTATTGGGTTTTTGCGCATTTTGTCTCTTAGCCAAAATGGCATGAAATGCATTTGAACGAACCGGAATTTCAAATGATTCTGCTTTTTTTCTTAGTATATTTTTAAATTCTTCGTCCTGCATAATTATTTTTTTCAAAGCCTATAGCCAGCAATTTCTTTTCAAGTACATTTTTAGCGCGTGCATACTGAGAGCGGGAAGTACCTTCGGTTATATTTAATTCTTCAGCAATTTCTTTATGCGAATACCCTTCTATGGCATACATATTAAACACAAGCCGGTACCCAACAGGTAATTTTTGAATGCACTCCATTAAAAATTTCAAATCCATTCCATGCAATTGTTCTGTTGATAAATCTGTATTTTCAAATTGCGATTCGATATCCGATTCCCACTTAATCTTTTCATTTGTTTTCAGGTAATTTAATGCTGTATTAATCATAATTCGGGTCATCCACGTTTTCAGTCCCGATTCAAACCTGAAATTTCCCAGCTTGTCAAAAATTTTGATAAAGCCCAGCTGAAATATTTCTTCTGCATCCGATAGGTTTTTTGCATAACGAAAACAAATTCCCTGCAAACCAGGTCCATATTTTTCAAAAAGTACTTTTTGGGCAAGCGCATCTTCCTGCGCACAACGGTGCACGAGTTCCTGCTCGGTTATCCCCGATTTCCTGTACTTTATAACCAATGACAAATTAATTTGCTGCTAACAATACATTAGACAACACAAGGTTTGGTTTCGCTGCATTGAGATTTAAAACCGGAAATAAATTCCGTAAAGAGGGGCTCTTTTTATAAGAATGTTCATCCTACGGCGGATTGTTTCCAATTTTAAGATAATTGATTACAATATCCCTTTCTTCTCCGGTTTCCCAATAGTTAAACGGAAACAGAACATCATTGGTGACCACAAAAAAAGCATTGGCTCCCTTTTTGGTAAGTACCTGAAGGATTTCCACAGAATTGAATTTTTCAGAAAGCTGAATCTGACCCATGGTAACTGTGAGTAGAATATATTTTTCCTTAGCGATTTCGATTGCTTCCTGATCTTTTAAAATTCCCCAACCCGGGTATTGATATAATTCGGAACTTGAATTTACGACCACCAATAACAACAATTTATTTGATTTCTTAAGGCAACTGAAAGCACTGTCGATAATGAAATAAGTATACTTGCAGCAGGTGCATTCTGTTGAATCCTGAGCGCTGGAATTTTTTATGCCACTGCTCATCAATACAATTAATAAGAAGTAATAAAATCTTTTCATGCAAAACAAAATTAAGCACTCAATAATTAATATAAAATTAAATTACTCTTTTACTTGATTTGCTCTTATGAAATATTTTGTTTGGCAGTTGCAATAAATCCTTGCATGCTTGCAGTTACATCCAGGCATAAAAAGGCTCAGCAAAAGGGTTTTTATTTTTAAAGTTTTCATTTTATGTGGTTTTATTTTTTATAATAGTTGAGGTGCAGTTTTTTGCCGTTATTTTTTAGCATGGTACCGCTTTCCATTACTTTTTTTTCCTGCTCGTTTTCATCATTCAAAAATTCATTAAGAAACTTCATCACCACTTCACCTTCGATAGTAACCTGATCTCCGTTTGTAATAGCTTCCACGGCTGCTGCTTTTAATAACTGCCGGGCCTGTTTCCGGTACATCTGATAGGTTGCGAATAATTCTGCACTGATAATTGAATCGCCGGTTACTGCTACAAATCCGATATAATTCGAATCTGCTATAATCAAGCGTTCAAAATGACGCATGTATTTCTGCAATTCTGCATTCAGTGTGTTTGAATGCTGAAGCGCCGCATAGGTTCCGGTACCGGTTTCTGTTTTGTTTTTCACATTTGATTCTGCCACTTTTTCCCATACCTTAGACTGATTCTTATCTACAATGGCTTGTTTTCTCACAGCACCACTTGCCACGCCATAAGTGGCGTTGAACTGATTTCCGCTGCTTTCGGGAGTCCAGCGGCCATGTTCCACACAAAATACCGATACCTGTACTTTTCCCTTTTTAGGTAAAAGAATCAGGTCCTGTGCAACAACCCGGTCTTGCTTTCCTCCGGTTACAATTTCACCCGCCAATATCATAATGGTATCTTTTGAAATATTTTGCATTTCAAGCGTGTTAACGGTCCCATCACCGAGTTCAAAAATCCGGATCTTTTTTCCTTTTAAAGCTTCCCGTAGGCTGGTATAATTTCCAATGCCCCTGTTTGCTTTGTGATACGTTTCATTGGCCCTGAGCATATAAATACGCAGCTTGCCGTAAGTAAACTGATTTTCCATGGTTTTAAATGCTGCATTTTTGTTCAGAACATAGTTGTTGTTTCGATGCATCATAAACGCGGGACTTGAAAGGCTGATGTTTTGTAAATTGGTTTGTGCGCCTGCCATTTGAAATGAAATGGTGGCTAAGATTAACAGGTATGTTTTCATAATATAAGTTTTAATTGCTTACCAAAGGTCGGCTGCATGTTTTTGTCATTCTTTTTAAATGAGTGAACAGGCAGAATCATTTTGTAAAGCATACACCCTATGAAGTGAAACGGCATAAATACAGGAAGAAAAACAGGTATTCAGGACTTTTATTCTTTTTGAGACGCTATATTTGTCTTACAATTGCTATTAAGTTTTGAAAAGAATCTTCATTATATCTCTGTTTTTAATTTGTTTTGGAACCCCCGGTGTGGGCCAGGATAAGTCATCATTGTTTAAAAAGGAGTTAACTCCTGTTGAGTTGGTGAACAAAGCCAATAAACTGGCTGAAACCGATGCAAAACAAAGTATGAAACTTGCTTCTGAAGCCCTGGAAAAGAGCCTTGTTCTGAAAGATAAACAAGGGGAATATCATGCTTATAATACACTGGGAACCTTATATTATAATATTGGAAATTATGCCAAAGCGGTTAAATATTTTAACGATGCTTACAATGGTTTCAACAGCATTCATGATGAGAAGGGAAAGGCGTATGCAGGTAAGTATTTAACGCTTGCGCTCGAAAAGCAGCAGAAGTATGAAGAAGCCCTGAAAATAATTAATGAGGAAGAACGCAAAATATATTCGAGCAAAGCCGAGACCGATAATACGAAATACAAAAAGGCAAGACTCCTGTCGAAGGTCGGCAGAAGTAAAGAAGCAATCTCTGATTTGAAAACCCTTGCAGGTGACAGCAACCTGACAAGAGAAAACAAAATCAGGATTTACAATGAATTGGGTGATTTGTATGTGAATGCAAAGGATACCTTAAGTGCATATAAAGCATATGAGCAAGTGATGAACCTGCCCGCATTTAATGCAGACAAAGAAAATTCTAATACATCGCGGCAGGGATATCTTGAAGCCATTAAGAAGTTTTCTGATTTAAAAATTACCAGCGGCAAAGCTTTTGATAATATTAAGGTTCAGAATTTTGTATTAAATGAAGGATTAAAAAGCAGGGATACCGATCTGGTGCAATTGGCCAATTATAATATTGGCAATACTTTTCTGAACCAAAACGAACACCAAAGGGCGATTCCTTATCTTACAAACAGTGCAAGCATTGCCCGTTCACGTAACAACCCGATAGAAGAACAAAAAAGTGTAAAAGACCTTGCAAAAGCGTATGAAAAACTGGGGCAATACCATAAAGCCCTGGATGTATATAAACGCTATATTCATCTGGCAGATTCATTTAAGAATTCACAAAATGCAAATGAAGAACTTTCACTTGCATTGAATAAAGAATTCCTAAAACAGGAAGAAAGAATAAAAGATCTGATTAATACCCAGAAGGAAAAGGAAGCGAGTATTCAAAGGCAGAAAGCGGTACTTTGGACCCTGGGGGCAGGCTTGTTGCTTTTTGTTTTGCTTACCTGGGCCCTGGTGCGTAATATCAGGCAAAAGCAAAAGGCCAATATGCTTATCAAACTTCAATCGTTGCGAACACAAATGAATCCGCATTTCATATTCAATTCGCTGAACAGCGTCAATAATTTTATTGCCAAAAATGATGAGCGCAGTGCCAATAAATATTTGTCAGATTTCAGCAAACTGATGCGTATTGTTTTAAAAAACAGCGACCAGGATTTTGTGTCTCTTTCAGCAGAAATTGAAACGCTGGGGATCTACCTCGGACTTGAGCATTTTCGTTTTGGAGATAAATTCGAATATTCCCTTGATGTTGCCGATGATATAAATCCTGATGAGCTCAGGATTCCTTCCATGTTAATACAGCCGTATATCGAAAATGCCATTTGGCATGGTTTGCGGTATCGTGAAGAAAAAGGAGTTCTGCAGGTGAAATTCTTTATAGATGACGAAAAACTATTTTGCAGCATTTACGACAATGGAATTGGCCGCAAAAAGTCTGCTGAATTGAAAACGGATCATCAAAAAGCATATCAGAGCACGGGTATTAAAAATACCAAAGAGCGTATAGAGATTTTGAATACATTGCACAAAACCAGTTTGGGAATTTCATTGGAAGATCTGGAGGAAAACGGGATTGGCACAGGAACATTGGTTACGATATCCCTACCTTATTTGATGGAGCAGATTCCCGGTGAGCCACGATTAATGAAATTAAAAAATAGTTCAACACAAAAATCTATTTCAAATAAATGAGCGCACAATCCATCAGGGCTATTATAGTAGATGACGAGCAGGCCGCCCGTGAAACCTTGTTGTTATACATCCAAAAATACTGTGAAGGCGTAGAGGTAATTGGAGAAGCTGCAGATGTACCTTCAGCAATTGAAACCATCAGCAAACTGAAACCTTCTTTGGTTTTCCTGGATGTTGAGATGCCTTTTGGCAATGCTTTTGATGTGCTCGAAAACACAGCAACACTTGGATTTGAAACCATATTTATCACAGCTTTCAGTGAGTATGCCATCAAGGCGTTTAATTTTAGTGCAGCTTATTATATATTAAAACCCGTAGATATTGGCGAACTTGTGCACGCGGTAAACAAGGTGAAACTGCAGTTGAGTATGAATCAACAGCCCCTTATTTCTCAAACCCTGTTCGATAATATGCGCCATCCTGAAAACCGCAAACTGGTATTGCCAACGGCCTCAGGGTTTGAAATTGTATCCGTTAAAGAAATCATCAGGTTAAGCGGCAGCAGCAACTATACGGAGATTTTTCTCACTGACGGGAAAAAGAAAGTGGTAAGCAAAGTATTAAAATTCTTTGAAGAGATGCTGAATGATCAGGGATTTATGCGGGTACACAAAAGCCATATCATTAATCTGGAACAGATAAAAAAATACCATAAAGGCAGGGGTGGAAGTGTTGAATTGAGTGATGGGAGTGAGATTGAAATTTCACCCAACAAAAAGCAGGAACTACTGGCTTATTTTGGATAATGTTTCATTGCTGATCCTATTCAGATTGTCGCCTATACTCCATTTTTTATTGCTACGAAGAAACTAAGGAACAAAATTTAGCTTCTTCTTATACGTGAAATTCCATCTTTTGTGTAAACTACATTAAAGTTAATTAAAAACCCTAAATTTAATTTTGTCAATTTAAGATGGCTTATGGAATGGAGAAATGTTTTAATACCCGCAACGCCCGCAAAGTATTCCAGCGGCTGGCTTGGCCTGCTTGCTCCATTTCAAAATGTATTTTCCCCGGATGTTTGGAAGGCAGCTTCCATAAGTCCTGCTTGTTTCGTTTTCCTAGAATGAGATCGATGGCATCATCCATTCTTTTATCATATAGAACATGGGCGAGCTGAAAATAATCCATGGCTTTGAGCACATCATAATACCAGCGGCCGGGATAATAAAATTTCAAAAAATTCGAATTGATAATTTCTCCTGTTTTATCGGATCGAAATAGTTTATGAAGCAATATAAATTCATGTGAAGTATTTCTTGCCCGCTTTAATTCATCCAACCGGTATTTATAACCATTGCGCTCATATTCCAGAATTCCTTCAAGCACAGATAGGGTGGTATGCAGGGAACTATGTATAGCTCCTCTTCCGTTTGAGTTACAATTAAAGCCTCCATCTTTCATCTTTTCCTTTAACAGAAAGTCAACCACCGATTGTAATTGTTCTTCCGCTACCTTAAAGTATGCGGAATAATTTAAAACCATTCCGTTCACACAAACATCACTTTTTTGTACCGACCCAATTGGAAGTATTCCTCCATCCGGACCTTTTTCCTTTTCAAAAATAATCCGGAGGGTTTCCCTAATCGTTTTGTTGTTCTGTGAAATATTTAGGTTTTTCAAGTCCAGTAAAGTATAGTGAGTTGAAATCCATTTGGGTTGATAAAAGCTTTTACCCCAATGTCCGTTTTCATGCCGGCATTTAAGAAATTGGAATCCCCAACCTGTTGTTTCTATTTTTTTTTGTAAACGGGGTTTGTCAGTATCTAATAAGTCCCTATAAACCTGGTATTGGATTGATACATCTCCTTCAAGAAGCCAGGTAATTATTTCCTTGTGGGTCATGTTTAATAAACATTTTATAATGAACCAATTATTATATTGCAGATATTCATTGATTCTATTCCGTTTTCATTATTTTAATGGTTTCCTTTTGTTGGTCGCTTACATTTAGTATTGTCAATGTGTACATCCCGGGTTGTTGTTTACTTAAATCCATTTTGTTTGAAATTTCATTAAACGTACCTTCTAAAATAATAGCTCCATTAAAGTCGCTTAACTGATATTCGGATTTGTTTTTTTGTTGTAATTCTATAGTAATAATTCCTGAGGTAGGATTTGGATACGCTTTTGAAATATAGTTGAAGTCTTCCGGGTCAATTGCTGCAATAATGTTTGTTGAACCTTCTGTAACGGGAACTGTATTCAGATAATGAATGATTGTATCGGGCTGAATTTTATCAATAAATGAACTAAATAATTTTTTTAATTCACGCTTATCGGAATACAATTTGATGGTGCTGGTATCCGCGTTGATGTATTTTACAAGTTTTTTATTTGAACCCTTTTTTATTGCCTCGTCAACATAGAATAGTTGCATCCATTTGGAAGTTAATCCATAAATAAGAGGCTCTGCTATTTTAACCGCATAAATCCAATAGGAACTGTCGTTAAGCTGTTCGCTGAAATAATAAAGCCCCCTGAATTTACTCACGGTACCAAAGAAAACAGTATCTCCGGTTTCGCTATTTATGATTAGGTTGTTATTTTGGTTTGATATAATTTTTAAAATTAATGTATCATCCGTAGCCGTTTTAATGGTTAATTGGTCGCCAAGAATTAAACTCAGGTCTTTGTTCCTTTTTGGAAAAGGGGTATCAAACGTACTCAGAGGCTTGAGTGTTTTGCTGTCATCACATGATGCCAGAACAACCATACATATCAGGATAATTGCAAGCTTTTTCATGAATCAAAATTATAAAAAATTGGGGGAATATTCTTTTTAGATTTAAATGAGATGTACCCGCATTTGATATAGCGTTTGTTGAACTAAACCCGGTTGCTTTTCAGTCGCGGTCTTTCAGTATTGCTTCAATTGAAAGATCTTCATCTATCAATGGCCAATGAATTCCATAACCTGAAGGTGAAACCTTATACAATTCCCTTTCGATTTTATTGGCGTGGTAAAGTTTAGAGGATAACTTGTCCAATTTTAGTTTTAACTCTTTTCCGTCAATTTGAAGGATCATAAAATTCTCTTCAAAACTTACTTTTTCAATGTTATGTGTTGCAATCATATTATTAAGCCCGCATTGCGGCAATACTTTTTATAGGCAGTTTTTATTTTAACTATTTAAAAGTCTGCTATAATAATTTTCTTCATACCCATCATATTTTTGAAGGCTCCCGGTTTCTTGTTGAGTTCTTCCCAATTTTCCGGACATACCTGCCAACTCAATCCGTATTTGTCTTTGAGCCAACCGCAAACACTTTCTTCACCACCATTTGCCGTTAACGAATCCCAATAGTAGTCTATTTCTGCCTGGTCTTTGCAAGGTATCATAAACGAAACCGATTCATTGAATTTGAACAAAGGTCCTGCGTTGATACCAATAAATTGCATCTCCAAAATTTCAAATTCAACTGTCAGAACATTGCCTGCGAATTCCTTTTGAAAATCAGCCAAGCCTTCGGCTTCTGTTTTGGGATAATAAGTAGTGTTTAAGATTTTTGCTTCAGGGAAAATAGACACATAATATTCCGCGGCTTCTTTTGCATTGCCGTCAAACCATAAGTTTGGAATTATTCTTTTCTTTTTCATTGTAATGTTATTTATTTAATGAGAGTTCTTCCGCTAATCCAATAAGAATTGCTTCCTTCCCACAAATATAAAAAGGAATAGTTTTAAAACCACGTCAGTGGTGATATCTAAGTAGCACAACCAGTTGGGAATAGTTATAAACCAC
>JAUXUD010000003.1 GCA_030680835.1 Bacteroidota bacterium | reverse complement strand
TTATAGGAAAACGTGCAGATAATTAAGTAGCATTTGAAATTATTTTTTAATTTCCGGATATTCTGAGAAGGCAATGGATGTTTAGTTTTTTTTCTTACAATAAAATCAAAAACAATTTGCTTTTGCCAATTATTATAGCAAGTTTTACCAACCGGAATGCAGAAGTGGTTTTTATATTCTGAGGATTTGCCCTAAGTTAAAAAAAACATAACAACACTTAAATCAGCAGAAATTAAATCTCATGAATAAAACAAGGATAGAAACATTCAGCGATGGAGTACTGGCAATTATCATTACAATCATGGTACTCGAAATAAAGGTTCCTCATGAAGTGAATTTACAAGCACTCATTGAACTATTTCCGATTTTCACAAGCTATTTAATGAGTTTTGTCTTCGTTGGGATTTATTGGGTAAATCATCATCATCTGTTTCACACGGTAAAGCATGTAAACGGAAAAATTCTCTGGGCAAACATGGGGTTGTTATTCGCTCTTTCAATGATTCCCTTTTCAACAGGCTGGATGGGTGAAAATCATTTTGCGGCACTTCCTGTGGCTATTTATTCCACCAATTTGCTGGTTTGCGGGTTTGCCGCTTTTTTATTGCAAAGCGCAATCACCGCCGGACTACCGAAGAGTGATAAAATTTTTGAAGTAATTAAACGCAATATGAAAAAAACAATCGTCTCGGTGTTAATGAATATTATTTCTGTTGTCTGTGCCTTTTTCTATCCTATGATTTCTCTGCTCCTTACCTGCGTAATGGCTGCTATCTGGATTGTTCCCGACAGGAGAATTGAAAAGCTGATGGATGATGAGTGAGTTATAATAAGCAAAAAATATATGAGAAAAATAATTTCATTTATGCACATATCGCTTGACGGTTTTGTAGCAGGATTGAACGGAGAAATGGACTGGATTAAAGTGGATCATGAAATTTTTGATTATGTTGGTAAGCGTATTAACAAAGGCGACACTGCGTTATATGGACGCGTAACATATCAGATGATGGAAAATTACTGGCCTACTGCAGGAGACAAGCCAACAGCAACCAAACACGACATTGAACATTCTAAATGGTATAGCAAAGTTCACAAAATTGTTTTATCAAAAACAATGAAAGAAACGGGTCTGATTAACACGAAAATTATAGGCGACAACCTTTCGGACAGTATAAATGAAATAAAACAAAAGCCAGGTGAAGACATCTTACTTTTTGGCAGCCCAACAGCAACACATTCACTTATTCAACAGAACTTAATTGACGGCTACTGGCTATTTGTTAATCCAATAATTCTTGGTCGAGGCATACCATTATTTGCAGACATAAAAGACAAAATAAAACTAAAACTATTGACTACCCGACAATTTACCTGTGGAGTAACTGAACTGCATTACATTGTGGACAGACAATAACAATGAACCGTTAACACAAAATTCGCATCAGTTTCCTGAAGTGGTAATAGTAACTTTTTGAGTATATAACTTGTAAATATTTATGCAGAACAGGAAAGATTTACTAAAATAATTATCATTCATTAACAACAAATATTGACTAATAGAAAATCAAGCCAATCCAATATGGAGAAGGCCGCCTCGGAAGTCTTAACTGACGAAGCGCGCCTCTCACTATACCGTATGTGCCTTCTTTGGATTTTCCTGTTCATCTATGCACCTGCTTATTTGCTCAGAGCACAGGATAGTCTGATTACCCAATACGTGAGTTCCAACTACGCGATACGAACTACCGATTTTTCAAATTGAAGATTTGAGCTTTTGATACCATTTGACAAAAAGAACATCTGAATGCAGATTGTTTGTGATTAACTTAAAAAGACGAACTATAAAATGACGAACAGAGATAATTTAAACCGATTACGGATTCCTACTAAGGATAACCCACTCCGAATTCTAATGAGTGCTTGTTTGACAGGAATAACATGTGGTTATGATGGCAGTGCTAACGGCGAATATCCGAGCGCTTTAAAGTTTTTAACATATGATACTGTTAAAATTATAAGATTTTGTCCCGAAGAGTTTTCATTTGGTACACCAAGAGAAATGTGTGATATCCATGGTGGAACTGGAATAGATGTATTGAATGGTAAAGCAAAAGTTCTTACTGAATCAGGAAAGGATTGGACGGACGGAATGATTAAAGCTTCTGAAAAAATGTTTGAAATTGCCAAAAAAGAAGACATTGAGATTGCAATTTTAATGGACATGAGTGCAGCCTGCGGTAGCCAGGTAATTTATTCAGGGAACAGATTTGCTGAAAATAAAGTTTATCAAATAGGTTTAGGGGTGTGCGCTGCGCAATTGAAAAGAAATGGATTTTATGTTATAAGCCAGCGCGACTTTGCCTCATTAGAAATATTATACGCAAAAATTGATAATCAACATAAAATTGACGCTTCAAAAGTTGACCACCACGAAATAGAGTGGTATAAAAATTATTTCAATGTATAAGAAAAGAATAATGACTTAATAATTGGAAACAAGGTACTTGCGATATAATATTCTTGGCATCATTTCAATCTTTTAGAAAAAAAATAAAAATAAATTTGCGAAACCGAAAAGTTGCACATATATTTGCAACCGATTAGTTTCATTTAAATAAATTACAGAAATGAGAAGAGATGTTTTTCAAGCCATAGCAGACCCCACGAGACGAGCCATTATATCCCTTATAGCCTTGCAAGCCATGACACCCAATGCCCTTGCAGCACATTTTGATACCACACGACAGGCGGTATCCAAGCATTTAAGAATATTGACAGAATGCGAATTAATAAAACAAGAACACCAGGGTCGTGAAATATATTATCAACTTGAAATCAAAAAAATGAAAGAGATAGACAAATGGCTGGAGCAATTCAGGAAGATTTGGGAAAACCGGTTCAGCCAGCTGGACCATTTATTATTAACCATTAAAAACGAAAAAAAGAAATGAACCATTTACAATTCGACTTCCTTGTTGACAAGGAAAAAAACACATTAACCATCAGAAGAGAATTTCGTGCAAACCGGCAAATGGTTTGGGATGCTTATACCCAAAGTGAACTTCTGGATCAGTGGTTCGCGCCGGAACCATTAATCGCCAAAACAAAATCAATGGATTTCAGAGAAGGAGGTCACTGGCTGTATGCAATGGTAGAACCCAACGGTACCGCACATTGGGGCCGGACAGAATTTCTTGAAATAAAACCCATTGATTACTACACTACATTTGATGCCTTTTGCAACGAAGTCGGAGAAATAAATAAAGAACTTCCTGGGGCTCACTGGATGATACAATTTAGTGATAAAGGGGAGCATTCGCTGGTGGAAACAATTGTTACCTATAATAGTCTTGGTGAATTAGAAACAATAATCCAAATGGGTATGAAAGAAGGATTGACCGCAACATTACAAAGACTTGATAAATTATTATTTTCATTAACAAATAAATAAACAGTGAAATAGCGGTTGTAGAAATAAATGCCCATTATGATGTTGACGCACTACATTTTATTGTAGAAAAAAATGCACATTAACAACCGCTGTAATTAAAATTTATTTCCTTCATATTACAGTATCACTGTTATAAGCAGTTTGGCTACAAAATTGTTTGAGATTGAAGTACTTATCACGGAGTAAAATCATCCGGATATTATTTTCTTTTTTTAAACCATTTAAAACTTCGCTTATGAGGAATTTTAACGCTTACATTAAAACTGTTTTTGTTTTTTTACTTTTATTTTCTTCTTTCCAATCGTATTCTCTTTGTCCTGTTATCGGGGATAGTACAGTGTGTGCCGGTGATATAAAACCTTATAGTTCCTCAGTCACCGGATCTTATTCATATCAATGGAATGCGTATGGTGGTGTGGCTACAGGCAGTGGCCCTTCGGTGAATGTAACCTGGGGCAATACCCTTACAGGGCAGGTAACCCTTGTGGTTAGAGATTCGGCAAATAATATTGTTTGTACCTCTTTACTAAACGTAATGATTATGAACAAACCCCTCCCCTGGATTCTGCCTTCGGTAATGGTAGGCTGCGGTGGAGGACAATCAGATGCACAAGGGAGAAAAGACCACGAATGTATGAATGTTTGTGACTCAACATGGGTTACATACAATACTCCTAATCATACCGGAAGCACCTATTCATGGGTTATCACGGGCTCGGCTACTTACACTACATCCACAAGCAGTTCAATTAATGTTTATTGGACAGGGTCAGGCAATGGTTCCATACAGGTAACGGAAACCAATGCAAACGGATGCGTGGGCGTGGATCAGGTATGTGTTAAAATTGTGGCAAAACCTCAGGCATTATTTACATCTTTAAATACTCCGGTTGCGGGTGTGATTTATGCCTGTAAAAACCAACCCATTCAATTTATCGATCAATCCGGTGCAGGGTCAGGTACGCCGTTGCATTCCTGGGAATGGCAATGGGGTGATGCCAGCACAACAGGGGGTACATATCCCGGCTCTGCAGATGCAACACATTCATATGCTTCAGGGGGAACCTATCAGGTTTTACTTATCGTGGAAAATGAATGCCATTGCAAAGACACTTTTATAAGAACGGTTCAGGTTTCTTCTGTTCCGGGGCCCGACATTTTTTGCATCAGTACAGTTTGCCCCGATGCGATTGTTACGTATCATACGAATTCGGGTTGTCCAACTGCTGCGTACCATTGGACAGTTATCAATGGCAGCATTCAGGGAGATAGTACAGACTCAGTGGTTACTGTTATGTGGGGATCAACAGGCCCGGGCATCATAACATTATCCGTTACAGGTTGTACCGGAATTTGCAGTACACCCACCTCGGTTTATGTACCCATTATAGTTCCCAATGCACAGATCAGCGGAAAGCAACTGGTATGTATTGGTGAATGTGTAAACTACCATATCAGTTGCGATATTCCTATTGACAGTATCGTGTGGCATGTTCCTCCGGGTGTTGTTTTAATAAGCGATTCAACCAATGTACATGATATTAAAATTTGTTTTTACAGTCCCACATTTATTTCCGGAAACATCATTGTGGAATACTACCATAATATTCCGGGAAGCACAGAAGGAATGTCATGTGGTGGAACCTCTGT
>JAUXUD010000080.1 GCA_030680835.1 Bacteroidota bacterium | reverse complement strand
GGATATTAAAAATAAAATATCAGCGAAAATCTGCGAAAAAATCTGCGAAAATCTGCGAGACATTGAATGATTGAATTTCACGCAGATTCCCGCAAATTGAAACGCAGATTCCCGCAAATTAGATTAATTGAATGATAGGATTTTTGGGTCAGATTAAATGCCCCATGCTCCTAAACATGAATCGCCCGGTTACCGGTAGCAGCCAGTGCTGCTTCTTTTACGGCTTCGGCGTAGGTTGGGTGTGCGTGGCTCATGCGGGAAATGTCTTCGGCGCTGGCTTTAAATTCCATGGCAACAACGGCTTCGGCAATTAAATCGGCTACGCGTGGACCCATCATGTGTACGCCCAAAACTTCGTCGGTTTCTTCATCGGCCAGTATTTTTACCAATCCGTCAATATCCATGCTTGCGCGGGCACGACCCAATGCGCGCATGGGGAATGATCCCACTTTGTATTTCTTTCCGGCTTTTTTTAACTCCTCTTCGGTTGCCCCTACTCCTGCAACTTCGGGCCAGGTATACACTACACCGGGAATTAAATTGTAATTGATATGCGGCTTTTGTCCAGCCATGGTTTCGGCAACAAATACGCCTTCTTCTTCCGCTTTGTGTGCCAGCATAGCTCCTTTAATCACATCGCCAATTGCATAAATTCCTTTAATATTGGTTTCCAGGTGTTCGTCGGTGGCTATTCTTCCACGTTCATCTAATTTAACTCCTGCATTTTCAAGTGCCAAACCTTCGGTAAAGGGCTTGCGGCCTACACTCACCAAACAGTAATCGCCGGTAAAACGCACTTCTTCCCCTTTTTCATTATCGGCTATAATAGTAACTTCATCGTTTGCAACGCTTGCCGATTTTACTTTATGGCTCATAAAAAACTCAAAACCCAGTTTACGCAGACTGCGTTGCAGCTCTTTTCCTAAGGTTCCGTCCATGGTTGGAATAATGGTGGCGGTATATTCAATTACGGTAACTTTTGAACCGAGTCGTGCGTATACAGAACCCAGCTCCAGGCCGATTACGCCGGCTCCGATGATGACGATGCTTTTGGGAATTTCCGTCATGTTTAAGGCTTCGGTTGAGGTGATGATGCGTTTTTTATCAATCACCAGTCCGGGTAATGTTGAGGGTTTTGAACCGCTTGCAATAATCACTTTATCGGTTTCAATTTGCTGTTCGGTTTCGCCACTTATCTTAATGAGGTTTTTATTAATAAATGAACCCATGCCTTTAAACACGTCGATCTTATTTTTTTTCATCAAAAAATCAATGCCATCGCAGGTAATTTTCACTACACCGTTTTTGCGTTCAATCATTTGTTTCAGATTCACTGAGAGTTCGCCCACATCAATTCCATGGGCTTTAAAATTTTTGACTGCATTGTGGTAGTGTTCTGAACTATCCAATAACGCTTTCGATGGGATGCATCCTACATTTAAACAAGTGCCTCCCAGGGTATTGTATTTTTCGATAATTGCCGTTTTGAAGCCGAGTTGTGCACAACGAATGGCGGCAACATAGCCGCCGGGACCTGAACCAATAATGGTTACATCATATTTCATATCTGAAAAATTATTTTATAATGATTCCTGCGAAGGTAGGGGTATGATTAGGAAATAAGAAAAATTAAGAATGTGTTTTTACAAATTGGCCATCGATGCCCTGAACCTCTTCATATTTATCCGGAAATAAAACACTAAAGTGCCGGTTCATTAAATCGTCTCTGCGGTAACCTAAAATTTTGCAAAACTTTTCATTCATTTCAAGAATATGGCCCGATTCTTTTAAAACAATAATACCTACAGAGTTGATTTTTATCAGTGAAGTAAGCAAGCAATCCATTTCATCCTGTTCGGTTAATGTTTTTTTGCTTTTCCGGTTTAACAGATGCAGATGATAGGTGATATCCTTTCCCATTTTAGCTGGAGATTCAATCCGCACCCGGTCCAGTTCAAACATATGACTGTCGCTGTCGTTGCTGTCAAAATCGGCTGAAACCATTGACAGGCCACCGAAAAGATTGATCATTTGCAAACCTTTAAAACCAGCATTGATTTTTTTCGACAATACAATCCCGAATGCTCTTGCACGGAATTCCTTTGCTATGGAATAGAGAAAATTATCGGCAGGGTTCTCAAAATCAGCCTTCTCGGAATAACTTTTTATTTGAAAACATTTTTGATGTACCGTAATATAACTGCCTTCCGGTGAATAATAAATATTCCCCCGTTCGATTTTCTGGCCTTCAGTTGCCACAGTTGCAGTGAGATTCAACTTCCTCAGGTTTCTAAGCAGGTTATTCTCCAGTTCTTTTTGGTTGATATTTGATTGCAGGTGAATCAGTAAAGGGATGTCAACCAATTCCAAAGGCAGGTGAGCAATTAATTCAAGAATTGAGTTGATTCCATCATCAGAAGCACTAACGGCAATAATTGTGTCAATTTTTAAAAGGTGTTTCATAATAGTGGTTCACGTTTAAAAATTTATTGCGTTTCGTCAATTAAGGCACAAATTTAAGTTTAATTTAATATCAGAAACATGATTTTACTTATGTTTATTCCTGTATATGGAATTTACTGAGTGATCCAAATTCAAAAAAACGATAAACTTGAACTTTCAAATTATTAACTTTATTCTTGCATCATGTCATTCATACCCTTGTCTATAGTAATAATTACCCGAAACGAAGCTGCAAATATCGAACGTTGCATCCGGTCGGTTCAGGCAATTAGTAACGACATAATAGTGGTTGACAGCGGCAGTACAGATAAAACAGTAGCACTTGCAGAAAAAATGGGTGCCCGGGTTTATCGGCTACCCTGGGGTGGCTATTCGAAACAGAAAAATTTTGGCAATTCAAAAAGCAAGCATAACTATATCTTCTCATTGGATGCCGATGAGGCTTTTTCACCCGAACTGAGGGACGAATTAATTGCCTTGTTTAAGCAAGGAAATTTAAAGCCATTATATAAAGTGAACCGTTTCAATCATTTTTGCAACAAACCCATAAGGCATGGTTCCTGGTATCCCGACTGGCATTATTGTTTATTTGATAAAACCATATTGCACTGGCTTGAGACGGATGATGTGCACGAAAGTCTGAGCTGGAATGCCAGCACGCCCAAAGGTTCCTTGAAAAGTGTGTTGCTGCATTATACAACCCGAAGCGAGCTACAATATCTCCAGAAAATGGAAAAATATGCACAATTGTTTGCAGTAAAAATGCATGCAAGAGGAAAATCGGCAGGCATTTTTAAAGCATATAGCAGTGCCTTATTCAGATTTTACCGGGAATATATTTTGCAATTGGGATTCTTAGATGGGTCTGCTGGATTTAAAATTGCCCGGGCGCATTATATTTATACGAGAAATAAATATTTATATTTGAGAGACATGTGAAGAATCACTGACATGCAATTACCACAATCATTTTGTTAACGGGCCAATGTTATTCTCACAGATTTAATGGTGCCAGAATCAGGGCGAATGCAATTCGCACAGATTCGATGGGGCCTGAATCAGGGCGAATGCAATTCGCCCCTACGGCAGCCCCAGCAAAATTTTATTGGGGTCATTTCCCTGCGTTAACAGGAGGGCCGGGTTTTCGAGGCATTCTTTTACTTTAATCAAAAAACCAACCGATTCTTTGCCATCGATTATTCTGTGATCGTAACTTAATGCCACATACATGATGGGGCGAACAACAACCTGACCATTAATTACAACCGCTCTTTCAACAATATTATGCATGCCCAATATGGCAGATTGCGGAGGATTAATGATGGGCGTGCTTAACATGGAACCAAATATGCCTCCATTGGTGATGGTAAATGTGCCTCCCGACATTTCTTCCAAACTCAATTTATTATCGCGGGCTTTTGTGGCCAGGCGCATAATTTCGGCTTCAATTTCGGCCATACTCAAACTTTCGGCGTTACGGATAACGGGTACCACCAGTCCTTTGGGTGCACTTACCGCAATGGAAATATCACAAAAATCATGATATATTATTTCTTCTCCCGAAAGGTATGCATTCACAGCAGGAAATTGCTGCAATGCCACACAAACCGATTTGGTAAAAAAACTCATAAAGCCCAGGTTCACGCCAAATGCATCTTTAAATTGGGTTTTGTATTGGGTTCGCAAATCCATGATGGGTTTCATGTCTACTTCATTAAAAGTAGTAAGCATGGCGGTTTCATTTTTAGCGGCAACCAGGCGTTTTGAAACAGTTTTACGCAAAGAGGTCATTTTTACAATGCGCTCGTTTCTGGTTTTGGATTCATTTAAGGTAACTTTTAATTCGGCTTTCAGGGCATCTCCTTTTGTTATGCGGCCGTCTTTGCCTGAACCCACAATGCTTCCGGCATCTATTCCTTTTTCAGCCAATATTTTACCCGCTGCAACACTGGGTGTTCCAGTTGCATAGCTTTTTTTGGTTTCTTTTAAATCGCTCTTAAGAATTTCAGGATTCTTTATTGCTTCTTTTGGTTTGTCTTTGCTTTTCGATTCCGGAGACTTAACCTTTTTGGTATCGTCAGAAAAAGGCTTAACGGCATCGGTGTCTATCTCTGCAATTACATCTCCTATTTTAAGCGTATCGCCTTCATTTCCTTTGGTAGTTAGTATTCCAGCTGCTTCGGCATTGAGTTCAAAAGTAGCCTTATCACTTTCCAGCTCACAGAGTAACTCATCCATTTCCACATAATCTCCGGTATTTTTATTCCAGCGCGAAAGGGTTACTTCGCTGATAGATTCCCCTACCGTTGGCACTTTTATTTGAAGCATAGTTAAAATTTAAAATGAAGGCAAAAATAGACTAAAACAAACACTTAAAAAAGGGTAGCTATATAGATTTTGGATCACTTAATTACCCAAAACAAGCTTCTTCATCAGAGTTTGTTCACCCATTTTTATTCTCACAAAATACAAGCCTTTTGGCAGGTGATTTACAGGATATGAATTTGCCGGTTCAAAGGTTTGAATCATTTTTCCGCTCATATCAGAAACCTCAACCCATGTGGGTTCAAACGGCGATTGAATGGTAAAATAATCTGTAGCAGGGTTTGGATATATAAAAATATTGTTGCTTATTTTAACAGCGCTTAAACCCGTAAAGGCTCCCCTTTTAAAAATGATTGATCTGCTTTGATTCGCCAACTTCCAACTACCACCTGTGCTTGCTTTAATCGTCCATTTGGCAATTAAACTATCGCCATACTTTAAATTGGGTAAGCCGTTGGCAATAGCAGTATACCATAAACTTGCAGAAGTATCACTTCCACCATTATTGAGCGAAATATTCAATAAGGGACTTGTAAAAGTACCACTTGGGTAATCCAGTAAAAAATGGTAAGAGGCTGGAGCAACCCCACTGATTTCTTTTGATTTGGTATAGGTAACGGTGAGTGTTTGGGAGGTATCTCCCTTTAAATCAATAACAGAATTATTTAATGGAATAATTAAATTAAACGGTGAAAGGGTGTCGGGCACAAATACAATATCTTCGGCACGTGAAGGCAGAATAAAATATCCGTTAAATGCGAATGGAGCCACAAATGAGGAGCTGGTTTGACCACCCAATCCTGTTATTGAGAATTCTCCCGAAGGTGCTGCGCTTCCCCCCACATTGGTGGTTGCAAATATTCTGATGGTAAAGGTATCGGTAGTACCCGTTTTATATGCCTGATAAGCTGCATTTAATTTTGGCCAGGTTGCCATAGGAGTTACCAATCTTAGGTTTGTTATCTTCACCAGGTTATTTTCTGTGCTTTCATTTAAAGCACTTGTTAAATCGGGTTGTTTAATTGCTTTTCCATTGCCTGAAAATATTATTGTATCCAGGCTGGTAATATTTGTCCACCCCCGGTTTTGGCCAAGAAATCCCTGCACTTCAATACTGTCTCCCTCTTTCACCAAATATCCAAAATCTTTTGTTGGGTTCAGCACCATAATACCCCCGGTTTGGTCTCTCAAAATAAATTGTACACCCGGACTTGTTCTTAAATTTACTCCATAAACTACACCTCTTAAGGTAGCACGCACATTGTTTGAATCGAGCACTCCGCTGCTGGGGTTAATATTATTTATCTGATTAATGGAATAATAAGGAGGAGCACCCAATGAAGAACCGCTCGCAAGTGTTTCTGGAGCATAAACAGAATCGGCATCTCTAACAATAAAAATAACTGCATGATAAAGTGTACCCGCTATCAAACCATTTATATTTACAAAATTGGTATCCGATTTATATACACAATGTGCAAGACTATCATTCTGGTAAATGCTTCCAAAATTAATATTTGATGAAGCATTATATCTTGACCCATTTTTTGTGGGGATTCCTATGTTTACCTGATTTATTGCTTTTACAAAAACCAGGGTGGTATAGGTTGCATTTAAATAACCTGCAGGTTTAGTCCAGTTTATTCTTGCCGTGCTTCCGCTTATACCCACAAATGAAGGATTTGTAGCTCCCCCAATTGAAGGTGTTTTGGTATAGCCGTTTATTTTTGCAGGATTCGAATACAATGAGTCGGATACACTTACTACATAGCATTCAAAAAAATATAAAGTTCCCGGAGTTAAATTGCTGATATCAACAAAATTGGTATCCGCATTAAACGCACATCTGGCATTGCTATCAAATTCATATTTTGATGAAGCTCCTTTAAAATCGGAATTGGCTGTATACAAATTTGAATTCAGCGTTGGAACGCCTGCATTAATTGCATTGGCTTCTTTAATAAACAAGAGGGTTGTATGGTTTGCGTTGCTATAAACCGGAGGTTTTGTCCAGCTTATACGTGCAGTAGTTGTTGAACCGGAACTAAAGCTCATACCACTAACAGAAGCCGGACCATTGCTGTTGGTAATGCCATTTGCAAACACTGCTGTTGAGTATACCGAATCAGTTACACTTACGCCCAGTATCATTGCAAAATAAGGGGTTCCTGCATTAAGCCCTGAAACAGAAACTTTGTTGGAATCTCCTTTATAAATACATTTTGCAAGCACATCATTTTGATAAACAGAACCCGAACCCGAAAAATTTGTATCTGCATTTATAAAAGCGGGGTTTGCATTATTTATACCTGTTGAAATGGCATTTAATGGTTTGACAAAAACCAATTGTGTATGATTTGTATTATTATAATTACCTGCTTTATTCCAGCTTAAAACAGCAGATGTTTGATTTGTTGCAGTAAAAACAAATGATGTTGCTGCATCAGGAGCCGTTGATACAGGCGTATTTAAATCAGCCCAGTTACCTGCTACCCTTATACCATCAATGGTTACAGATGGTGCCAGTGTGGCCGCACCCTGCCTCAGTGCTACTCGTCCTAAAGTAGTTGCATCTACAGAGCTGCCACCTGTTGTAAACATTCTTCCGGTAGCGGGTTGAGTTGCTGGAAAACCACTGGTAAAATTATAGAGGGTTAAACTATCGTTTGCGGTACTTCCATTTACAAATTTATATATAAGAACCACAAGTGATGTGGTTCCAACTGCGAACGAATCCATTCCATAAACAGGTTGATCTGCATTTTTTGCCAGGCCCAGGTTATAATAACCCGGACTGGATTGCCTTGCATAAACCCTTCCATAATAATTGGTTTGACTGCTTGTTGCCAGTAATGCAAAAAAGTAATCTCCATTTCTTCTTGCGGTATCAACCCTGAGCAAAAATGAGGCAAAAATACTTCCGCTGCTGAGGCTTCCATTTGCGTCTTTATAAACATCCTGACCATTACTTGTTAAAGTGGCCGCCTTACCTACTCCCGATAAAATATATCCTGTAAATGTTAAACCCGAAGCAGAAACCAAAACCGGATTTGTGTTCATCGTGCCCGACATCGACCATCCATTGGAAGTAAGTGTTTGAGCACTGGGATAGTTAAAATTTTCGGTAAATAATTGTTGAGCCAAACTTAAATGGCAGCTTAACAAATAAATAATATTTAGAATCGGGATTACTTTTTTCATATTCATTTCGATAGAATTTTTGCTGATAAAATTAAATAAACCTATTAAATTATTTAACTAATAACCCAAAATTATTCTCTTAATTACATACTGAACTCCAAAGCTTATTTTAATAAAATAAATACCGGGTGGTAATTGATCAACTTTATAAAAAGGGGCTGGCTCATAAGAATATATCCATTTTCCGGTAATGTCCATAATTTGTACCTGTGAAGGTAAAACAACCGACTTTATTACGAACGCATCAGAAGCCGGATTGGGACTTATAACAATATCCGGATTTTTTTCAAATGCAGATAAACCAACAAAAATATTTCTTTTAAAAGTAATGGTTCTGAACTGGTTTGCAAATCTTTTGCTCACACCTGAAACAGCCCTGATAGTCCAGCTTAAAATAATACTGTCGCCGGGCTTAATAGCCGGAAATAATTTTGCGAGAAAAG
This sequence comes from Bacteroidota bacterium, assembly GCA_030680835.1. GTDB lineage: Bacteria > Bacteroidota > Bacteroidia > UKL13-3 > UKL13-3 > B1. The sequence goes on along the minus strand of JAUXUD010000080.1, from coordinate 15,402 downwards.
GGTATGATATTTCAGCCACCGTATCTGTACTTCCGTTGTTAAGGGTTATTTCAAATAAAGGGTTATTAAATCCAAGTCCCTCATAATCCAACATGAAACGGTAAGTAGCAGGTGCGAATCCACTTTTCACTTTTGCTTTATTAAAAACAACAGAAAGTGTTTGGGTAGTATCGCCTCCCAGTTTAACAGTCATATAATCGAGCGGAATGATAAGGTTAAAGGACGAAATGGTATCTAAAAATGGAACAATATCTTCTTTCTTCGTTGGCAAAATCATATAACCATTAAAAGCGTAAGGTGCATTTGCTGAAGTGCTGATCTGAATTCCCATTCCAATTACAGAAAATACGCCCGTTGGTGTCGGAGTTCCAGCCAGGCTGGTAGTTGCATAAATCCGAATTGCAATTGTATCGGTTAATCCCGTTTTATGCACATAAATCGTAGTATTGGATGTAGCTGGCCACATGGTTAAAGGAGCAAAAAAATTGAGGTCAGAAATTTCCACCAGGTTGTTTTCTGTTGCCTCACTTAATACGCTCACGGTTGTGGGAAGGCTTAGTGTTTTTCCTGAACCTAAATGAATAATGGTATCTAATGTACTTATGATGGTCCAGCCTCTCTGCTGTGTAATTGTACCCTGAACTTCTATACTGTCGCCTTCCAGTACTTTATATCCAAAATCTTTTGCCGTATTTAATACCATAATGCCACCGGTATTGTCCTTTATAAAAAACTGGATGCCCGGACTGGTTCTTAAATTTACTCCATACACAATCCCTCTTAAAGCAGCTCTAACATTTAAAGAATCTGCAACCCCGCTTGTAGTATTATTGTGGTTTACCTGTGCAATAGAATATACCGGCGGAGGTCCCAATGAATATCCATTCACAAGGGTTTCCGGAGAATATGTTGAATCGGCATCTCTCACGATAAAAATAACTGCATAATAAATATTGCCTGAAATCAACCCGGTAATATTTACAGAATTTGCATCTGACCTTAATACACAATGGGCCAAATTATCATTTTGAAATACGGTGCCATTGGCAATATTTGTGGAGGCATTATATCTTTGTGCCGCCTTATCCGGGATTCCAATATTTACAGGCAACATGGGTTTTACAAAAACCAGAGTGGTATAACTCCCTGTAACGTAACCGGTGGGTTGAACCCAACTGATTCTGGCGGAGCTAACTGTTAATGGCACAAATGCAGCGTTGCTTGCAGGACCTATTGCAGGAAAGCGTGTGGTTCCGCTTCCGGAAACCGGATTTGAATAATTATAATCGGAATCATTAACAACATACGACGAAAAATGATAGAGTGTGCCAGGTTTTAATCCTGTAATATTCACAAAATTGGTATCTCCCTTAAATATACATTTTGCACTTGTATCGTATTCAAATATGGAAGCGGCTCCTGTAAAATCCGGATTGGCCGTAATGGAAGCTGGATTACTCACAGGTGGCATTCCTGCTGCAATCGCCGTTAATTCCTTCAGATAAATTAATGTTGAATGATTTATATTGTTGTAGGAGCCCGGTTTGGTCCAGCTAATACGGGCAGTGGTAGTAGAACCCGAACTGAAAGATAAGGTACTTACACCAGCAGGACCGTTGCTGTTTGTCATTCCGTTTACCAGTGCGGCCGCGGAGTAAAGTGAATCAGAAGTACTTACACCCAATAGCATCAGGTAATAAGTTGTTCCCGGCGACAAGCCCGAAATCGAAACCCTGTTCGTATCGCCATTATAAATACATTTGGCCAATGAGTCATATTGGTAAAGCGAACCATTACCCATAAAATTTGCATCAGAAAAAATATATGCCGGATCTGCTGTATTGGGACCTGTTTTAATTGCTGATGATGCTTTTATAAATACCACCTGGGTATGCCTGTTGTTATTATAACCCAAACCTTTGTTCCAGCTTATGTTAGCTGATGTTGTACCCGTAGCGGTAAATACAAAAAGACTGGCGGTACCCGGTGCAGAACTCGGTGTGTTGCCGTTTATCAGAGAAGGAAAAGAATACAATGAATCGGTATTATTAACAATATAAGCCATTAAATAATATGTAGTATTTCCCTGCAAACCGCTTACAATTACGGTGGTGGTATCTCCGTTAAAAATACACTTAGCCATACTGTCGTTTTGATATATTGAACCCACACCGGCAAAATTTGCATCTGCTATATAGGCTCCCGGATTATAGGTGGGCGTACCTTGCGTTATTGCGCTTGCCTTTTTCATGAAAACCAAAATAGTTTGCGTGGCATTATTGTATGATGGGGGCTTTGTCCAGTTTATTCTGGCACCATTTGACTGGATTTGTGCAATGAAAAAAGCTGTTAATCCGGGAGGATTATTTGAAGTAACAGCGTTCAGGTCCGACCAGTTTAATCCCACCCTGATTCCGTCAATTCTGCATGAAGGAGAACTTGTTGTGGTTCCTTGCCTCAGTGCAAGTCTGCCGGCAGAGGTTGCATCCGGTGAAGTTCCTCCCAAGGTTGCTGCAAGGGCCGCACCGGGTTCAACAACAGGAAGCCCGCTGGTAAAATTATAAACAGAAACCGAATCGTTTGCAGTTCCATTTTTAAACTGGTATTTTAAAACAGCCAAAGTAGTAACTCCAATAGCAAAACTATCGCTACTGTATACGGCAGTTTCGTTTGCCTTGGAGACTCCCAGTTGATAATAACCGGCACTTGATAATTTTACATATACCCTGCCGGTAATTGGGTTTAAGCCCCCTGCAGGCAAATACCCTAAAAAATAATCCCCGGCTAGTTGGGCGGTATCAATCCTTAATATAAATGAAGTATACACAGTTCCACTGCTTATACCTGTAGCCAGATCTTTATATACATCTTGTCCGCTGCTGCCAATAGTAGCAGCATTACCAAGGGATGAAAGAATATATCCCGTATAATTGAGTCCGTTTGAAGAAACCAGGATCGGGTTGTTGCCAAAAGGTCCGATTTGACCCCATCCATTGGTTGTAAGGGCTTGTGAAGCTGTGTATGTAAAATTCTCTGTAAGCAATTGCTGTGCATTTGTTTGCCGGCAATAAAACAGTAATAAAGTACTTAAAAGTAAAATGCTTTTTTTCATACGTATACGGATATAAAGAGAACCAGTTATATTATTAAAAGGTAAATTTATTTATTTTTAAATAGAAATCATTAAAATTTCAAATAATTATTCCTTTCCTTTTGTTTATTTTGCCTCATCAAGAAAATCTAATGAAGAAATTTTACCCGCTAATTTTTATTGCCTTCACTTGTATACAAAATATATATGCGCAAACATCTGCATCCATCAGCGGGAAAATTATTGACAAAAAAGATCAATCGGAATTATTTGGAGTAACCATATTAATTAAGGGCACCTCATTTGGTACTGCAAGTAATGTTGAGGGAAAATTTCATATAAAAAATATAAAGCCCGGAGAATACTCTATAGAAATTACCTATATCGGATATAAAAAAATAATTCAAACCGGAATAAAATTAATGCCCGGCGAAAACAGAGACCTGGGCGTATTTGCAATGGTTGAGGCTTCTGCAAATATTGATGAAGTTGTTATTGTGGGCAAGAAACCTCTTATAGATATTGAAAGAGGACAAAGCATTAATACCATTACACAGGAAAATATTGAGTTGGCCCCTACCCGCCAGTTACAAAAAATAATCAATACACAACCCGGGGTTATTCAATCTCCGGCAGGAGTCAGCATCAGGGGAAGCCGAACCTACGAAACGGGTACCTATATTGATGGGGTATCGGTTACCGACCCACTTGGAGGAACCGGATTTGGACTGGACATTGGTTCCAATGCCATTGGTGAAGTGGAAATTACAACCGGTGGAATCGGAGCTGATTTTGGAGATGCAACTGCAGGAATTGTAAGCACGAAAACCAAAACCGCGGGCGATAAACTTGATTTTGGCATCAACTACAAACGCGATAATTTTGGGTTCAACAAAAATAATTTCTCATGCTGGAATTCTCAGTTACTTGAGATGAACCTGGGCACTCCCGTTTTTAAGAGAAAACTCAATGGGCGCTTAAAACTCAATATTGCATTGCGTGCAAGTTTTACCGATGAATTCTACAAAAATCCGGCTCAACAGATTCAGTCTTCTTTAATGGAAGAGATCGGGCTAAGCAAAACACGTTTAGCTCCTTATCAGGACAACAGATGGAGCGGACTGATTAAATTGAGTTACGATTTTAAAAAAGGTAAAATAGTAACGGCTACCCTTCTTAAAAGTATCAATATCAATCAGGATGTAAATATGCTCAGGATATTTGGTAACGATGCTCCCTGGTCGCCCGGTTATCAATATAACTTCAGTGAACAAATGGACAATGCAAATACCTATACCCATGATGCAAACATGGCCACATTAAACTTTAAACATTCGGTAAATAAACGTTTTAGTTATAACGCAGGCGTGTCACGGTTTTTTGTACAACTCAGGGCCGATGCCAATGGAAGGGAATGGCGGCCGCAAAATGTTGACCAGATTTTTGATGCCAACTCTATCAATCTTTTTCCCATTACCATTTTTCTGCCTACTGCAAATGGCAGTGTTGTTTTCATCAATCCGCCTTCGGGTTTTAATAATAATAATGGCATTGCCGATTTGTGGCATCATCATTATTTTGAAGAGTACGCAGCCAAAATAACGGGAAATTTGTTTAGCAGAAATTCACTGAATAAACTCACATTTGGGTTTGAAGCCAAGTTTCAGAATATGCTTTGGATTGACATCAACAAACCCTGGATTGGAGCGCCCATTCAACTGGCCGACGGAACGTATTCACAAACATTTCGTTTGGGCAGGCAGAGTGATATCTGGCAGGTGAGTCCGCAAAGAGGTGGTTTTTTTGCTACCGACCAAATTAAATACAAGGGCTTAATTGCCAGTGTGGGTGCACGTTTCGAATACTGGGCCCCGGGAAAATTTGTAGATGATGCAATTGCAAATCCGATATCACCGATTCGGGAAGAGATCAGAGAAGACTATTTAAAAAGTACTACAAAAATTGGCGATCTCAGATACAAATTCAGGTTGCTTCCAAAAATAAATGCAACCTTTCCGATAGCTGAAAATAAAATGCTTTATTTTAATTATGGACATACCACCATTCTGCCAAACGCCAGCTATATTTATCCTGCACTGAACCCAAATTTTCAGGATAGATCTACTTTATTAAATGTGGGTAATCCAAATCTCAATCCGGAGGTTGATATTAGTTATGAACTGGGTTTGAAGAGTCAGCTAACCAGTAATGATGCACTTACTTTTTCTGCCTTTTTTAAAGATAAGTATGATTTTGTAACCACCACTTCAGTAATTATAAAAGACATTACGGGCAGGGAAGTTACCCGTACCATGCGCATCAATTCTGATTATGCACGTTCGCGCGGTATTGAAGTAAATTATATCAAACGGATGGGTAACTGGTATGTGGGTCAAGCTGCTTTTACCTATATGGTGAGTACCGGGCAAAGCGCCTCGGCAAACCAGGCTTTAAAAGATATTCTGGCTACCGGTGCAACCGAAGATACCAAAGAATATTATTTGCCCTGGGATGTTCCGTATGATTTTAAAACAAATCATGTATTTAAAATTGATAAAAAAGGCGGCTTGTTTAACCGCTCCTGGTTAAATAATTTAAATTTTTATTTCGAAACGGTTTACCGTTCAGGGGTACGTTATACCCCTTATGTTTTCGACAGAAACGACCCGAATACAGGACGTCCGATTTATGTGCAGAACACCAATCCCGATGCACGCTGGAGCAAAAAAGGAACCCCCTGGTTCTGGGCCGATTTAACCATTAGTAAATGGTGGAAAATAAGCAAGGCCGTTATTGGAATTAACCTGCAGATTACGAATTTATTTAACAATTCAAATGCCGCCATCATCAACCAGGTTACAGGTAAGGCTTACCGATCAGGAGACAATGTACCCGATACCTGGGTTGACCCAAGGTATGTTGACCCGCGCCTGAACACCAATGGCCCGCCTCCAACCAATCCGGCACGCTATCTGGAACAGCGCCATATAATGTTTGGGATGAATGTAAGGTTTTAATAGATTTATTTTAAACCTTTTTTAATGTTTCTTAACTTCTTTTTTTATGTTATTATTATGTTGATTTGTTATTTACAATGGATTCACAAATATTCAGCACCTTTGTTTATAACCAAAAATATACTATGAAAAAACATTTACTAATTTTATGCCTGATTGCTGCAGGTATTCGTGCAAACGCACAAACAAACATAATCGAAAATTTTAGTTACGGAACCAATGATTCACTGGCTGCAGTAACGGTGAACAATGGTTGGGTAAACACCGCCTCTACTCTCGTTAACGCAATCCGTGCAACCGGCACAGGTTTATCTTATACGGGCTATTCGGGTTCAGGAGTTGGGAACTCTGCTGCCCTTGCAAATAATGGCCAGGATGTATACCGAACGGCTTCTGCGAGCTATACTACCGGAAGTGTTTTTGCTTCTGCTCTTGTAAATATATCTGCTGCTCAGGCTAACGGGGATTATTTTTTCGCGATGATTGCAGATAACTCCACCACCAATTATGTGGGCAGGGTTTTTGCCAGATTAAACGGAACCGCAGTAAACTTCGGATTGTCGAAAGGAAATGAAACGTATACATCCTTTTCAAACTATTCAACCACCAGTTATGCAACCAGTACCACATATCTCATCGTACTGAAATACACATTTAATGCAGGCTCCACTACTGATGATTCGGTAAGCCTTTATGTTTTCAATTCAGGGATACCTGCTACCATGCCGGCAACTCCAACAGTTGGTCCACTGGGCTCAGCAGTTGTTGATGCCCCCAATATTGGCAGGGTTGTTCTACGTCAGGGTTCTTCGTCAAATGCGCCTACTATGCTGGTTGATGCCATCCGGTTTTCAAACTCATGGGCAAACGGTCCGCTACCGGTAACGCTCAATTCTTTTAAGGGGGTTTTAGAAAATCATACGGCTCAATTGTTTTGGTCAACTTCTTCAGAAATAAACAATAAGGGATATGAAGTAGAAAGAAGCAAAGACGGCAATGCGTTTGAAACCATTGGTTTTGTTGCCGGGGCAGGTAACAGTAGCAAACTCATTAACTACCAGTTTACCGACAAGAATATTCATGCGGCATTATTGTATTATCGCCTTAAACAAATTGATTTTGACGGTAATTTTAAATATTCAGAAATTATTACCCTGAACAATGAAGACATCAAAGTGGTGATTAGTCCGAATCCCTTTACCAATGAAATTAATGTTGTGGCTGCAAGTTCCAATCAGGTGATAACAGCCGAGATTATTGATATCACCGGCAAATCACAAAAGGTTCAGACAGGCAGCGGAAAAATAACGGTTCCAACCCACGATTTACCAAATGGAGTATACTTTATCAGTATTAATAACGGAGAGAAAGTATTTGTAAAGCGGATTATTAAAAATTAGAAACAATCAGGTATCCATAAAGCGCCACCCCTGTAATGGGAGTGGCGCTTTTTTTTGAATTTAAAGCTTCTGAATAATTTTGCTTATTTTCGCAGGATGGTTTATTCAGAAATAAAAAGCAGCGAATATTTTATAGAGTTGGAGCATCGATTTGGTGCGCATAATTACCATCCCTTACCTGTTGTGCTCGAACGGGGTGAAGGGGTATATATGTGGGACGTGGACGGCAAACAATATTTTGATTTTCTTTCTGCATACAGTGCAGTTAACCAAGGGCATTGCCACCCCCGTATTATTAAGGCAATGATTGAACAAGCAGGTAAATTAACCTTAACCAGTCGTGCATTTCATAACAATTTATTGGGCGAATATGAAAAATTTATCACCGCCTATTTTGGCTATGATAAGGTATTGCCCATGAATACAGGTGTTGAAGGCGGCGAAACGGCCATTAAACTGGCCCGCAGGTGGGCTTATACCATTAAAGGGATACCCGAAAATCAGGCACATGTTTTATTTGCCGAAGGTAATTTCTGGGGCAGAACCCTGGCAGCTATCAGCAGCAGCAGCGACCCAAGCAGTTTTGCGGGTTTTGGTCCGTATATGCCGGGTTTTAGCCTGGTGCCTTATAATAATTTACAAGCACTTGAAAATGCGTTCATAACAAATCCCAATATCGCTGCATTTATGTTTGAACCCATTCAGGGAGAAGCAGGGGTGATTGTGCCTGATGAAGGATATATCAGCGGAATTCGCGAATTGTGTTCAAAATACAATGTTCTGATGATTGCTGATGAAATACAAACAGGGCTTTGCCGTACCGGTAAAATGCTGGCATGTGATTATGAAAATGTAAAACCCGATATTTTGATATTAGGCAAAGCATTATCAGGCGGAACCATGCCGGTTTCAGCGGTTTTGTGTAATGATGAAATCATGCTGGGAATTAGACCCGGAGAACATGGTTCAACATACGGTGGCAATCCTGTTGCCTGTGCGGTTGCCATGGAAGCCTTAAAAGTATTGAAGGATGAAGACCTGGCAGAAAATGCATTTGAAATGGGCATTGTGTTCCGCAGCCGCATGGATCAACTGATGAAGAAAACATCCATCATTACTCTGGTTCGTGGCAAAGGCTTGCTAAACGCCATTGTGATCAAACCCTTTGGTGAAAATAAAACGGCTTATGATGTTTGTCTTGCACTTTGTAAAAATGGTTTGCTGGCCAAACAAACCCATGGAGATATCATTCGTTTTGCCCCCCCTCTGGTTATAACGGAGAAACAAATTCACCAGGCTTGCGATATTATTGAGAAAACGATTTTGGCACTTTGTTAAATTAATAAATAAATTTTCCGGGCAGTTTTACAATTCCAATTTCATGATCGGGGTCAATAAACCTGATGGCTTTTTTGGAAATACCGATGAATGGTAGATAAATCATTAAATTAATTGGTTCAATCGAACAATAGTTCTTTTTTTTATACATCTGTGCCCTTTACTTTGCCGCAAAACAACAAATAATGAAATCAGATATAGAAATTGCCAAAGAAGTAAAATTACAACCGATTCAAAAAATAGCTTCAAACCTTGGACTTACGGAAGAACAGGTGGAACAATACGGAAAGTATAAAGCCAAAATAACTTTTGATTTTGATGAAGATAAAATAGCAAAAGGGAATTTAATTTTAGTTACTGCAACCACTCCCAACAAAAGCGGTTCTGGTAAAACAACTACTTCAGTGGCGCTTTCGCAGGGATTGAATAAATTGGGCAAGAAGGCTATCGTAGCTTTGCGTGAACCCAGTCTGGGCCCCTGTTTTGGAATGAAGGGCGGAGCAGCCGGCGGGGGTTACAGCCAGGTTTTGCCCATGGAAGACATCAACCTGCATTTTACCGGCGACTTTCATGCCATCACTTCTGCCAACAATACACTGGCAGCTTTAATTGACAATTACCAATACTTTAATAAAAATAACCCCAATGGGTTAAAACAAATATTATGGCGCAGGGTATTGGATGTAAATGATCGCTCGCTGCGTTATATAGTAAGCGGATTAAATGGCTCGAGCAATGGTATTCCCACTGAAACCGGATTTGATATTACACCGGCATCAGAAATTATGGCCATCTTTTGTTTATCGGTTTCTTTAAAAGATTTGCGTTCAAGAATAGAAAACATACTGGTAGGTTATAAATACGATAACACCCCCTTTTATGTAAAAGATTTAGGTGTTGCAGGTTCGATTGTTGCCTTGTTAAAAGATGCGTTTCAACCCAACCTGGTACAAACTATTGAAGGAGGTGCCGCGTTTATACATGGCGGTCCGTTTGCCAATATTGCGCATGGTTGCAACAGTATTATGGCTACAAAAGCAGCACTTCAATTTGGAGATTATGCAATCACCGAAGCGGGCTTCGGCAGCGACCTGGGTGGAGAAAAATTTCTGAACATCAAATGCAGGGCAGCAGGTATTGCACCCAAAGCATGTGTATTGGTTACCACCACGCAATCCATAAAACTCCATGGCAATGTGGATGTAAAACTAATCAAACAACCCAATATGGAAGGCATCAAAGCCGGAATTAAAAACGTGGAAAGACATATAGAAAGTTTGCAGCAATTTGGACAGACTGTAATTGTTGCCTTAAACAAATTTGGGTTTGATACCGAAGAAGAAATTAATTTTATTCAGGATTGGTGTAAACAAAAAGGTGCAGAATTTGCGATCAGCGAAGGCTTTGCACTGGGTGGCGACGGTGCATTGGAACTTGCGCGGAAAGTAATTGAAGTGGTTGAAACCAAAGCCAGCAAACCAATTAACCATACCTACAATTTAGATGACAGTATTGAAGATAAAATAAAAAAGATTGTAACCACAGTATACAAAGGCAAAGGAATTACACTGGGTAAAAATGCAAAAACAGCTTTGAAGAAAATTCAGGATTTAGGTGCTGATAAATTGCCTGTATGTATTGCCAAAACACAGTTTAGTTTTACCGATAATGCAGCCATTGCTGGTAGTCCCGAAGGATTTAATATTCATATTGAAAACCTGGTGCTATGTAATGGTGCCGGATTTATTGTAGCCGTAGCCGGTGAAATTATGCGCATGCCGGGCTTACCCAAAGATCCCGCCGCAATGGTTATTGATGTAATAGATGGTGAAATTGTAGGACTAAGCTGATTTACGATGTACAATGTACGATGTACGATGTACAATATAAGAGATATGAGTTAAGAGTTATAAATTATGAGTTTTAGGAATATTCATAAATTGTATTTTATAAATTGAACATCGTACATTCTACATTGTTTTCATACATTGTACATTGTACATCGTACATTCCTAATCCCTCACGTCAACAAGATATTCAACCTGATCGGGTGTTGTACCTGTAATTTTAACAAGCCCTTTTTTACCTTTTCGGGTAACAATAACCAGGCCTTCTTTGCTGGTGCCTATATAATCGTAAATGGGGTCGAGTAAAATTTCTCCTTCCTGATTGATGAGTCCAAGCAATCCCATATTTTCAACACGAGCCACTCCTTTTTCAAAAGGGTAAACCTGGTCGAACATGGGTTTGATTACTTCTTCACCCTGCATATCTATAAAACCCATTTTACCATTTCTAATAACCTTAGCCCGGCCATTTTTAAAAGGGTAAATTACATCATAACCTTTTAATAACTTCCCTCCTATCCTTTTCTGGGCAAAGGCATCAATATCGGTAAAACCAATAAAAATTAATAACAATAACACTATTCTCATCAGGTTGGCGAATTTAGTTGATTTCTAAAAAAAACAAAGGTTCTGCCATAATATTACGATTTTATTTGTTTAAGAAACTGTGGAAAAGTACATTTAAAAAAAATTCCAATGGAAACATTTAAGAAAAGCGCGGGTTGGGCTCTCATTATTAGGGGATTATTATTTTCTTTTTCCGGACTCCTGATATTTTTCATGAAATGGAAGGATTTAAATATTCCTGCAAATTTTCCGGGTATTTTACTGCTGATATTGGGGAGTGTTTATGTGGTACTGGCAATTTTATTGATAAAAACCAACAAGTCGTGGATTTGGGGCCTGATTTGGGGATTATTAGATTTAAGTGCAGGCGCATACATCATTTTTAATCTGGAGTATGCATTGGAATTAATAACATTGCTTGTCGGCGTATTTGCCATCCTGATGGGAATTGCAACAATTGTATCTGCATTCTACATTAAAAGTTACCGTATTTTTTTATACCTCAATTCAGTGCTATCATTCATTTTTGGATTACTTATTTTGTTAAACCCGTTTGAGGAAAATACCGGGCGGAATTTTCTTGTTGTGTTATATGCCATATTACTAGGTGCGTTCTTAATGTATTGCGGTTATTCTTTAATCCGGATCAGTACGAAAAAAATGGTGTTGAATCCGGAAAATGAAAAAATTGATGAAACAGAAGCCATTTAATAAACTACAATTACGATTTTATTATATGAAGGTATTTTAAGTCAAAACAAAATACAGAAATAAAATTCCAAAACAGGCAGTCTAAAGCCCTGATTCATTTTTTTTCTTTTATTGAATTAAAATCCTAATATTGAATTACAAAGAAAAGCAAATACTGCTGACGGGGTTTACTTTTTGATGAATTTATTTTCATTAATTTTTCATCTTTTAAGTTAGAACATTATGAATAAAACATCTACAATTCAAAACCTTTCCTTTCCTAATGAAACAGTTTCAAAACTCTTATCTGATGTGGGTTTAAACAGGCACAAACATCTTATGAATGCTGGTCCCGGATTAAAATCAAACCCTTATCCGGCATTTATCAAAAAATTAATTGTGCCTTTTTTGATGCTCTGTTTTGTTCTTGCCGGAAACCACTCGTATGCACAATACAGTTCCATTACAACAGTACCTCCCTTCGGTGTAAATGGAATAGGGGGTGTAACTTTTAATATTAAAGCATATGGTCATAAAGTAATTATTAAAAGGTTCTGGACAGAACTTTCAGCAGCTTCCTGTGCATTTAATATTTATTATAAAACAGATTCCATCAGTGCAGCACCCAACACGAATACCCAACCCTGGATTTTAGCTGCATCTACTTCATTTACCACAACCAATACCATTGGTACAACTACAATTGATACAATACCTTATATCCTGAATATTGAAATTCCTGCTGGCAGAACCTTTGGATTTTGGATTTCAACGGTATCCGGCGGACTCTATTACAGAGCTCCGGGTGTGGGTGATACCTCATGCAGGTTTGATGGAAATATACATGTGAACATGGGCGTAGGGGTAGGTTATGGAGGTGCAGCACCGGTAGTGGTTGCAACTCCGAGACAATTATGTGGACGGGTTGAATATGTTGTGGTACCCAATCCACCAAATCAGGCGGGTGTTGAAGAACTAACATCTCCTCCCGGAACATTTTGTGCAGGAAATTATCCCATAAAAGCAGTTATTGTAAATAATGGCAGCAACCGGATTGATTCAGTAAGAGTTAGATGGACACTTGACGGAGTTTTACAATCCCCCATCAATATAACAGTACCCTTAGATACAGCAGGACATGCAAATGGCAATACCCGTGAAGTTACACTCGCACCCAGTATCAGTTTTGCTTCGGGTGTAACACATGTAATTAAAGTATGGACTGCCTATCCTAATGGAGTCCCCGATACGGTTAATGTGGATGATACTTTATTGGTTTCAAAACACAATTCTCTGAGTGGGATATACACAATTGGCGGAACTCCGGGACCTAACAACTATACTACGTTTAATGCGGCTGCAGCCGATTTAAAAAATTACGGTGTATGTGGACCTGTTACCTTTAATGTTGCTCCCGGTACGTATAACCAACAAGTAGAAATTGAAGGCCCTATCGGCGGTTCATCCACTGCAAACTGGATTACATTTGAAGGTAGCAATGCTGCAACAAGAATTATAACCTATAATTCAACGGGAATTACTACGGCTTTTCATACGGTTCAGTTAAACGGAGTTTCGCATCTTACATTTAGAAATTTTACCGTGAATGCATTGGGAACCGATAATGCTTTTGGTATATTAATAAGAGGTGGGGGAGTGAACAATGTATTTGTTAAGAATTGTATTGTTAACCTTACAAATGCATCAACAGCAACGGGAGTTAATTTTGCGGGTATCGTAATTACAGGAGTAGTAAATGCACCCCAGCAGGGATCGCAAAGAGCAGATAGTCTGCAAATCGATTCCAACACCACCAACTATGGATATTATGGTATCATCCATTTTGGCGCGGGAGGCGCACAGGATTGGAATTGTAAATATAGAAACAACACCGTAAACAATGCGTATTATTATGGAATGTATTTGCAATACCATGATGGCTGTAAAATAAATAACAACAGAATAACCATGCGAAGTGACAATACAACAGGTTATTCTATGTATTTATTAAATCTTAGCGGAACGGCAGCAGTTGGAAATGTTGAAATCATTGGAAATAAAATGATTGGAATAAACACCAGTGGAATTTATCTGACCACTGCAGTGAACCTTTCCAGCAATAAAGGAATTATAGCCAATAATATGGTTGGAGGATTAATAAAATCAGCCACTAACTATGGTATTTATATGTCGGGTGCCAATTACTGGAGTGTAGCAAATAATTCTGTGCTCTTTGATATGAGTCGCAATTCAGCAACCTATTCACCGATGTATATTGCATCGGGACTTGGTAATAGTGTGATGAACAATATTTTTTCAACCACAAAAACGGGGAGTCTGGCTTTACCATTATACGTGGGTGCAACATCCTATATTGATTCCATGGATTATAATATTTTCTATAAGGCAGATACAAGTAATAATCAATTGATTTATTTAGGCGGCTATTATAATTTAGGAAACTTTAAAGGTGCCGGAGGCTTTAACACAAATTCTATTTACGTAAATCCTGGCTTTGTTAGTGATATCAACCTGCATGTTACAAGTGCTTGTTATAAGGGGATTACCTTGCCTTATGTTAACAATGATATTGACGGGAATCTTCGTGCCACTCCTCCTGCTATAGGTGCCCATGAATATCAAACCGTACCGAATGATCTAACCGTTACAAATATTGAAAGCCCAATGGCTCCATTTTCATCGGGTACTCAGGATTTGGCAGTAAAAGTGAAAAATGTAGGAAATAATACAGTTACCTCTTTTAATGTTTCCTATAAGCTGAATGGTGGAACGGCAATAACACTACCCTGGTCAGGTACATTAACTTCATGTGATACCGTAACAGTATTTTTTACCGGTTCTCAACAAATTACTTTAGTGGGTGCAAATGAATTAAAAATTTATACAGGCAGTCCGAATGCCACTCTTGACAGTAACCGTTTTAATGATACCTTAAACGCCGTCCTGTTAACACCAATGAATGGCATTTATACCATCAATGCTTCTGGTAGCGGAGCTACCAATTTCACATCATTTGCTGCTGCAACCAACGCTTTAAATACTTATGGAGTAGCCGGACCGGTAACCTTTAGTGTTGCCGCAGGAACCTATAATGAAGCCGTTAATATAAGCGGTAATATAACAGGACTCTCTGCATTGACCCCGATAACATTTGACGGAGGAAATGGAAATGCCGCAACCCGGATTATTGTTGCCAATGTAGCAACTGGGGCAACCGTTACCATTAACCAGAAAAATTATATTCAGTTCAGAAACCTTACCATTACCAATACAAACAACGCATCTGCTGCTGCAGTTACCATATACGGAAATGCAACTTCTGTAAATAATGGAACCGGATGTGCCATTAAAAATTGTATCCTTAATATTCCCAGTCTGTATAATCTTACCAATACAAGTGGCTGCATAAGTATTACTTCAGGAACAGCACC
>JAUXUD010000089.1 GCA_030680835.1 Bacteroidota bacterium | reverse complement strand
CCATTATAATAAGCTTTTAAAAAATGTGTAATTCCTGAGGGCTTTTCATAGCTGTTGGCAAGTGGAGTCTCAATGGTTTTAATTGCATTTGGATGTTTGCTGAGTTTACATAAAGCAGGTATTACATATTGGTAAAAACAGCTTAATACCGACGAAGGATTGCCGGGTAAACCAAAAACGGGTTTGTTTCCCTTCATGCCATAATACAAAGGCTTCCCGGGCTTTTGCTTTACCTTATGAAAGCGTTTCTCAACACCACATAAAACAGCAGCCTCCAATACAAAATCATAATCACCAACACTAACACCCCCTGTTAGTATTACTATATCGCTTTCTAAAAGTGCTGCCTTTAATTTATTGATTAATAACTCAAGAATATCATCACAATGATTCACCTTAATATTTGTATAATGCATTTGGTTCAATGCTGCTTTCAGGGCAAATGAATTCGACTCATAAACTTCACCGTGTTTGAGCTGTTTTCCGGGGGGTCTTAATTCTTTTCCAGTTACAATTATTGAAATACAAGGCCGTGGATAAACCTGTACTTTATCAATTCCGATTCCGGCTAAAAAGCCAATAGCGGCCGGGTTCAAAATACTGCTTTCCACTAAAGCTACAGCACCTGCTTTTATTTCTGAACCGATGGGTCTTTTGTTTCTGCCTGCTTGTATGTTTTCATCCAGAATAATTAATTCACCATTTTCAATTTTTACTTTTTCCTGCATCACCACGGTATCGGCACCCTGGGGCAGGGGTGCTCCGGTAAAAATACGGATGGCCTGTCCCGGAAGTAATGTTACGGCATCGGTCATTCCTGCCTGAATTTCACCGTAGATTTTAAGTGTTTTATGATTCAGCCAATCTTCAAACAAAAATGCGTAACCATCCATAGCCGACTGATCAAATGCAGGAATATTTGTTTTTGCAAGTACATCCTCCGCAAGCACCAATCCCCCGGCATCCTGCAACAACATGTCAACTGGTGCCAATGGAACAATATGTTCCTGAATAATTATTTTTGCCTCTCTAACCGAAATCATATGTAATTTGCTTTAACCTCCAATGGTAATCATACTCCTGTTTGCAATATCTTCAGGATTCAGGTTTTCAAAATTGGGTTCAAACTGTCCGCCCAATTTTTCTGCTTTATGATAGACACTTTTATAAATGAGGGGTACAATATCTTCACCATTTCTGAGTGCAGTTAACAGGTCTGTTTCTGAATTTGAAAACAGACAGTTTTTCATTTTCCCGTCAGCCGTGAGCCGCATACGGTTGCAATCTCCGCAAAATGGGGTACTCATGGTAGTTATAAAGGCAAAAGTACCTGCATGCCCTTCGATATTGTATTTTTTTGCAGTATCATGCTTTTCGTCCTGCAAACGATGTACTTTATACTTTTGTTCAATACGCTCCATCATTTGTTTCCAGGTAATTACTTTATTACTGGTCCAAAGGTTTCCGTTAAAAGGCATAAATTCAATGAATCTGACATGTATAGGAGTATCACGGGTCCATTCAATAAAGTCGTTGATTTCATCGTCGTTAAATTCTTTCATTACAACCACATTTACTTTAACATGAAAGTTTTCTTTCAGCAATAACTGAATATTTTCACGAACGAGGGCAAAATCATTGCGGCGGGTAATGTGATTAAATTTATCGGCTTGCAGCGTGTCAAGGCTAATATTTAATGAGTTGATATGAGCCTGCTTAAACACCTCAATATATTCGTACACGCGGCTTCCGTTTGTAGTTAAGGTAAGCTTTACCGGAAGTTTCGACAAGCGCAAAATGATATCAGCAGCATCTTTTCTTATAAGCGGCTCACCACCGGTAAGTCGTATTTTATTTACACCAAGTGTTACAAATATTTTGGCCAGTTTTTCAATCTCATCCCCCTGCATTAACTTCGAAAAGGGAGAAAAATCATAATGTTCATTTGGCATACAGTAAAAGCAGCGCATATTACATCTGTCGGTAAGCGATATGCGTAAGTAATTATGAACCCGGTCAAAAGTATCTCTGATCATTGCTGCAAATATACCGAAAGTAGTTAAAATTCAGGTAAGAAATATGATCTTGGTTATAAATTTTGGAGAATAGATTTTTAGCTATATATTTCAAAAATTAATAAAATAAATATGAAACAAAAATTTACAATGATGCTATTGTTATTTACCTCAGGTTTTAGCATAGTTAATGCACAATGGACTAAAGCAGGGAAATTTAATAATGTGGTAAATGATATGCTGGTTATCTATAATCAGCTATATATAGCGGGCAATTTTTCCCAATACGATGGGGGGGATTGTTTTTTTACCGCTTATTGGAATGATAGTATCATGACAAAAACTACTGATGCACTTTCAGGAACAGGCGTTCGGAGATTGTTAAATTTTCAGAACACATTGTATGGAACCAATGCATTAAACTTTCCTATAAATAAAGGTCTTGCAATTTATAATATGAATACCTGGTATTCAGAATCCGGAATTACTTCTCCCCAAACGGGTATTTATGCAAACAACAATTACCTGTTTGTAGGCAGCGATGCAGGTATTTTGTCCAGAAAATCTACCATTTCAACAATGTATGAGAAACTTACAGATAGTATTGGGGGGGCAATTACAGCAATTACCGAATATAACGGACGTATGATAGTAGCCGGAAATTTTACAACTATTAAAGGTGGTAGTTATAACCATATAGCTGCCTATGGAACTAATTTTACTGCCTTATCAAGCGGACTTGATGGGAATGTGAGCAGGTTACAGGTGTATAATGGAAAACTTTATGCATGCGGTACTTTTATGAATGCGGGAGGAAATCCGGCTAAATTCCTTGCCCGATGGAATGATACAACCTGGTCGCAGGTGGGTGGCGGTATTGTATCTGCAGGTACCAGCGGAATTATGGATATGATGGTTTATAATAATGCGCTCTATATTGTTGGAGAATTTTCAAAAGCGGGAAATGCAAATGCAATGAACATCGCCAAATGGAATGATACTTCCTGGACTTCATTTGGATACAACAAACCAGGTTATATAAGTTCCATTGAAGCCTATAAAGGCAAGTTTTATGTTGCCTCATACAGTGGAGATTCTGCAATACTCTATAAAACTGCAATCACCAGTGGTATAAACAAGTTTAATCATGAAAGCATCAACGCAACGATTTACCCAAATCCTGCAAAAAATCAAATTAACATCAGTTTGGATGACGATTTTGATGTGAAGCTGACTTATGAAATTATAAGCCTTGATGGTTTGG
This sequence comes from Bacteroidota bacterium, assembly GCA_030680835.1. Classification (GTDB taxonomy): domain Bacteria; phylum Bacteroidota; class Bacteroidia; order UKL13-3; family UKL13-3; genus B1. Next base: position 331 of record JAUXUD010000089.1, on the reverse strand, counting down.
TTCAGTTAACAAATAAATTGAATGGGACTGATACAACAATTAATATTGATGCTTTAAAATCCGGAATTTATATTATCAGGATAAAGGGTGAAAATGGCGAATATGCAATGAGGAAAATAATTATTTTATAGATAAGTATTATTACTAAACTACTATTATAATTGTATTCGGGTCAACAATTACTTTTTAATTTTCTTCATTTTCCTGGGTATTCATCACAATAGCCTTAATCACCCCATCCAATTCCTGAGCTGAGGTTAAGGTATATTTTAAAAGCTGATTGGTTTCTTCATCAACCTGTCCTTCGTAGTCCAGCAAATTTACAAGTCCG
>JAUXUD010000087.1 GCA_030680835.1 Bacteroidota bacterium | reverse complement strand
ATAAAAACTTTCATTTCGCTTGCCTCTGAATGGGATGGGAGCCAGATAGGGCGAATCGGTTTCAAGTACCATATGCTTTAAATCTATACCGGCAATAGCGGCATCCAAACCACTGTTTTTAAAGGTAAGCACCCCTCCTATTCCCAGATAAAAACCAAGATCAATAACCTCTTGAGCCTGTTGCGCATTTCCACTAAAACAATGAAAGATTCCGCGTAATAAAGGATGCTTCATTTCCCGGATGATGGCGATTACTTCATCGGTACTATTTCTCGAATGAATGATTATTGGTAAATCCTGTTGAATGGCCCACTGAATTTGTTTTTTAAAGACCATGATTTGCTGTTCTTTAAATTCGAGACTCCAGTAAAAATCAAGTCCGATCTCTCCCACTGCCCAAAATTTTCTTTTCTTAAACCACTTTTGGATCTGAAACAAGTGGGCTTCCACCTGCGCATCAACCGAGCAGGGATGCAGGCCCATCATGGGAAAACAATTTTCCGGGAAATCCCATACCACATCCAGCATCGGTTGTATAGAATGTATATCTATGTTTGGCAGAAATAATTTGTTTATCCCATTGGTAATCGCCTTTTCAATAATCACCCTGCGGTCTGCATTAAATTCTTCAGCATATAAATGAGTATGTGTATCTACAAAATTCATCAAGTGCAAATATAATGCGAAGAAGCTAATTATGATATTTATCAGCCCAGATTATAAGAATCCTATAATTTCAACAAATAATATTAAATTCACACATAAGTAACCTCATGAAAACATACTTTAGAAACTATAAACTATTTGGCAATTCAGGACACCGGCAATTTATTTTTGGATTGGTTATTTTACTATTCGTTTCATATTTTGTTGTTTTTCTGCACCTGGATCGGCTGACATTAAGGGTTTGGGATGAATCCTGTTATTTAATTAATGCACAAAACATGCTGAAAAATCCCCACCTGTTTTTGGTTTATAATTTTAATGAATTACCCGAAAGATTTTGCACAAAACCTCCATTATATGTTTGGATTGCAGCAATCAGCCTAAAGATTATGCCCAATAATCCCGAACTTGCAATCAGGATGCCGGCTGCTTTGTTTGCACTTTTTTCAATCCTATTATTATATGCCTTTGGTTATTATTATTTAAAAAACTTTGCAAGTGCAATGTTGAGTGCGGTCATTCTGCTTAGTTCAGTTGGTTTTTTCCAATGGCATATTGCACGAACGGGTGATACGGATACTACTTTTGTTTTTTGGAGTTTATTCTGTTGCCTTTCTTTTTTTGTTTATACTGTTGAATTGGGTAAAAAACAAATGCTTGCATTGCTGTTATTCGGACTGGGATTATTATTTGCTACCCTAACAAAAGGCCCGGGAATTATCATGTTACTACCTTCCTTTTTTATGTGGCTATTGCTAAATAAAAAATTGGTGGCAACATGCAAAAAACCTTCGTTCTGGATTGTTTTTGGCACAATTGCAACAATAGTTTTTACATGGTACTTTATGCGGGAACAACTGGATCCAGGCTTTTTGCAAGCGGTATGGGATATGGAATTCAAAGGTCGGTTTGAAATAATTGAGCCTCAAACACATGAAGGAAATCACGCTTTGTTTTTCTTGTTTCGGATGTTTGACCAGCAATATTTTATGCCCTGGATATTGTTTTTATTTCCTGCTTTACATATTGTCATCAGAAAAGAAAAAACCAAAGAAATTCAATTGCTAAAATTTATTATACTGGTTTGGTTTTTCTGTATACTATCCATTTCACAAAGCAAAACCATGAAAGATTGGTACGATGCCATTTGGTATCCGCTGATGGCACTTATTACCGCAGTGAGCATCATTGAATTAATAAAAAAAAGGCAGATTACTTTATCCAGAACAATTTTTTATAGCCTGCTTTTATTTTCATGCTGGCCACTTTCTCTTATCATTAAAAAAAATATGTTTGAAAAAGAAACACAATATTTAAAGCCTTTTCTAACAGCATTAAGAGCAGAAAAATATAAAACAGAGAAACTTTTTGTTTATGATCAGAATTTTGATTGTGCCATGTTTTTTTACATTCAGGAGGATCAGCGTAAGGGGTTTAAGTCGGAATTATGGCAAAACAATATCCATACTTTACCAAATAATATAGATGTAATAACTATTAATTGGAAACATGAGGAAGAAATCAGGAATCATTTTGTAGTAAAGGAAATAGAATCAATGCAAGAATGTAAATTATTTCACTTATTGGGGAGAACAGACATTCAATAGGTTTATCACAAATTATTTCAATAATAAATTTAAATGAATTGTATCACCCCTTCGGTGTTTTGGAATTTGGGATACCATATGCTGTTTCTAGAATAATATCATCCCTTCAATAATATCATCTCTTCGGGATTGAAAATCTTAGTATCACCCCTTCGGGGTTTTTGAACCTGTGTAACCATAAGCAATTTCCAAATTAAATCCCATTAATGGGATAATTATTTAAACGATTGAGAATTAATCTGTTTAGGAATGTTTTTTATTTTTGATAGATGCATTCAAAAATTGATTAAAATACATTTTTTCAAAATTAAAAAACCTCAAAGCATAGGAATAACAAGAAGTGGTATCATTTATCAAATCCTCCGTGTAATAATTATCAAATATGTTTAGCTGGAAATTACAAAAAGTCTTTTTACGTTTCTACAGATTCTAAAAATCAAAAAGTAAATTTCAGAATATATCTTTGAATTCTATTACCATTATTTGTCCCATCATAAATATTAAACAACAAAACAATAACAAACAAGAAATATAAAATTACATATAACAATATTCCAAAGGTGAGAGGTTATTTTATAAAATAATACAATTCACCGAATATTAAAAATCCCGAAGGGGTGATAATATTATAGAAAATGATACAATTCACCAAATATTAAAACCCCGAAGGGGCAATGTTATTATAGAATATAATAGAATTCATCAAATATTAAAACCCCGAAGGGGTGATAATATTTTAGAAAACGATACAATTCACATTTAATTCAAAACCCCGAAGGGGTGATAATATTATAGAAAATGACACAATTCACATTTAATTCAAAACCCCGAAGGGGTGGTACAATTTATATATAACCAAAAATGAAAATTAATAACGTTAACAGGGTCGCAACATTTTCACAATTATATGTTCAGGTTGTTTTTGCGGTTAGAGGCAGAGAAAATCTAATCGATAAATCATGGAAAGATGATTTACATAAATACATTGCCGGCATCATAAATGGCAAAAAGCAAAAATCCATTATTGTGAATGGAATGCCGGATCATATTCACGCATTTATTGGATTGAAACCATCAATGGCAGCTTCAGATTTAGTGCGTGATATCAAAAATAATTCCTGTAATTTTATCAATGATAATAAATTTATTAAAGAGAAATTCTGCTGGCAGGAAGGATTTGGAATTTTTTCATATTCACATTCACAGATTCAGAACGTATATAATTACATTTTAAACCAGGAAGAACACCACAAAAAGAAAACATTTAAAACAGAATATTTGGAATATTTAAAGCATTTCGAAATTGAATATAATGAAAAATATTTATTTGATTGGATTGAATAATTTGTTGTCACTTGTGTTTAATAATCGGGGTGATTTTTGATTTGCAACAATAATTTTGGGCACTTGATTTTATATCACCCCTTCGGGGTTTGGGAATTCCGGATTTCAATTGAAATTTCTATAATAATGACAACCCTTCGGGTTTGAATAATGGCAAATAATAATTTGATTCGGGGTTTGGGGATTATAAAATCAATTGTCATTCCTATAATATTGACACTATAGTATTGGCTTCCCTTCGGGATTTAATAATTAGCATTTAAACACAAGTTTTATGCTTTATGCTCTTTCAATACTTCCTTTCCTTCCAGTTCATTTTTATGGGCATCAAATAAAATACCAGCATTAGAAAATTTATGATATTGGAATAGGGTTCAAAAACGAATAAATAAAAATAATGGGTTTTGATTCTAAATTTATTTTGAAGATACATTAGGAAAACACTCTGCAATAAAAATTTAATTAGCAAGATGGTGAAAGCCATTTTGAAATGAATAAAAAACAAAATAACAATTACCGGGGCATATAAGGAGAGAAGAATAAAAAAGGGAAACCAATACCAGGGAAGACCCTGTGCACCTATCATCCAGCGTTTGCGTTGGTGTAACAGCCTCATAAAATTTGTTTGTGGTTTTGATAGGTTAAGTGAAGCCCTTTGCCCCAGATTTCTAGTTTTAAAACCTTGTTTTCGTATATAATTAAACAGTTGAAAATCTTCGGTAACCGAGAACGGAATTTTTTCGAAGCCACCTGTTTTAAAGTACGCTTCCCGGGTAAAAGCCATGTTGTTTCCAACTGCAGTACCTTTCATTCCCAAATGATCCAGACCCAGTAAATTACCATTTGCTAAAAGCCATTCGAGACTTTGCATGCCGGCAAAAAATCCGGGACCTTCAATTAATGTGGTACCACTTACAATACCCATATTGGGTTCAAGCAGGTATGGCAATAAATTTTTAACCCATGTTTTGGATACCGTAATATCGGCATCGGTAACAAAAATATATTCTCCTTTCGCCTTGTGAACCAATTGAGCAAGTACATTGGCTTTTGCTTTGGCCGAACCCAATTGTCCCTCAATTTGATATTGAACGATCTGAGGGTTATGATGAGCCAGGTTTTCAATAATTTTTCCTGTATCGTCCGTTGAACCATCATTACCCACCAAAATTTCAAATGCGCCTGAGGGATAATCTATTTGTAACAGACTCTTCAAACAGGATTCAATATGTTCCGCTTCATTGCGGGCGGGAACCAGAATACTTATAAATGGCCAGTCCAGCTGTTTCTTTCTTGCCCTGGGTTCAGAAAAAATACCCGCAAAAATAACCAGTTGCACCAGAAGGTAAGCCCATAAAATTAAAATTAAACTGAGTTCTAACATTTATTTAAGGTAAGGTATGGATTCAAATGTATAGCCCTGTTCACTAAAATATGCCAATATTTTGGGTAACAAATATTGAAGATTTTCAAATGCTTTTTCACTGTCATGAAAAACCATGATGCTGCCGGGTTCTGCCCTTTTCATTACTTGGAGGCTTTTTTCCCGGTTTAAATTTTCATCAAAATCACCACTTAAATAATTCCACATGATAACCTGATAATTTGATAAAAGTTTTTTTGTCTGGGAAGGCAATATCCTGCCATAAGGGGGTCGAAACAAGGGACTATGAATAAACTTTGAAGCCATGTGTATATCTTCCAGGTAATCATCATCCGGTGTATTCCAGCCTTTTATGTGATGATAGGTATGATTGCCTACAGCATGTTTCATTTTTAAAAGCTCCTTATAGGTTTCCGGGTATTTTTTTACATTTTCACCCACACAAAAAAAAGTTGCCCTTGCATTGTATTCTGCCAATTGGGCCATTACCCATAATGTAATGTTTGGGTGCGGACCATCATCGAAAGTTAAAAACAACTTCTTATCTCTTGTTTTAACCTTCCATGTATAGCTTTTCGCAACAATTTGAAGAAGTTGAGGTATTGTGTAACTAAACATTATTTTTGTGGCCTAAATTTATAAATCTGGTTTTACAAATGACGGTTCAAATATTAAAAAAAAATACGGCCCTTTTAACGATTAGTTTTTTTAGCACTTGGGCCTTACATGCACAAACCAGCAATGGCTGGACTTTACAGGCTTGTGTTGAACAAGCTTTAAGCAAAAATATCAGCATCCAACAGCAACAATTAACTACCCGGAGTATGAAAGCTGATTTTCTGCAAAGTAAAATGGCAGCCCTCCCCAGCATTAATGCCAATGGTACCAATAACTGGCAAACCGGTTTTGCCATCAACCCTTCAACCAATGCAGCTCAAAAAGGTATTTCATTCAGAACCAATTCATTTGGGATTTCAGGAAGTATGCCTTTATTTAACGGATTTCAAACTGTAAACAATATGCGTTTGCAGCAATCGAATGCAAAAGCCAGTGAAAAGGATTTGGAGCAAACCAAAAACACCATCACACTTAATGTATGCAATACTTACTTAAGGGTTTTACAAAGCATTGAATTAAAAAACGTGGCTCTTGCGCGTACTGCGGCTACACGGGCACAGGTTGAACGCCAGAAAAAAATGTATGAACTGGGCAGTAGCAATAAAAGCAGATACCTTCAGCTCAAGGCCCAACTGGCCAGCGAAGAATTGCTTTATGTAAATGCCGATAACACGTTAATGCAGGCTTATCTCGAATTGTGGCTGCTTATTGAAATAAAACCGGATACCGCATACCGGGTTTTTATGCCCGATACCAAAGACCTGATTATTGAAGATGAGCCCAGAAGTATTGATGTAATTTTTGATGAATTCAGCAAAAGGAGTCCGGATGTAGTTGCGGCAGAGCAGCGAAAACAAGGCTCACAAATTCAGCACCGGATGGCCCTGGGCGGCCGCTCGCCGCGCTTAACCTTATCCGGAAATGTTTCTTCTTTTTATACTACTCAAAGCACAACCGGTGTGGGTGCTGTTTCATATACCCAGGTGCCCATTGGAGCCGGTTTATATAATGGTGAAGTGATTAATGTGTATACGGGTATACCAACCTATCCGAGTTATAAAACAACTTCCTTTGGTGATCAGTTCGACAGAAATCTGGGAACCAGTATCGGTTTAAATTTATCGGTTCCCATTTTTAACGGATGGAACGTAAATAACAATATTCAGAAAAGCAGCATCAACCAGGAGAGCAGTCGATTAAACGAGAAATTAACCCGTAATAATTTATACCGGAGTATTGCCCAATCTTATGTTGACTTTAAATCGGCCTACAAAAAGTTTGATGCCAATAAAGAAAACATTGATGCCAATAAGGAAGCATTTGATGTGGCAGACAAACAATTTGAACTGGGAGCCATGAATATGGCTGATTACTTAAATACCAAAAACAGTTACATTCGCGCCGAAGCTGATTATACCCAGGCGAAATATGAGTTATTATTCAGGCGAAAAGTTTTGGATTTTTATTTGGGTAAATCTCTTTATTAATAAAAAAAGAAATATTGAAAATGGCTGCAAAGAAAAAAAATAAAACCCTGCTCTATTTAGGAATCGGAGTAGGTGTACTCATCATAATCGCTGTAATTGGTAAACAGGCCGGATGGTTCGGTCAGAAAGAAGGTACTAAAGTTACCATGGCCAAAGTTGAACGCAAAACCATCATTGAAACTGTTTCTGCAAATGGTAGAATTCAACCTGAAAAAGAAGTAAAAATAAGTTCAGATGTTTCGGGTGAAATCAGGGAGTTATATGTAATGGAAGGCGACTCTGTAGTTGCAGGCAAACTGCTGGCACGTATTGATCCGGAATTATATCAGTCGGCATTGGATCGTTCGGAATCTTCACTGAACAATATAAAAGCAAATCTGGCTACCACAAAAGCAAGATTGGTTCAGTCGGAAGCCCGCTATAACGAACTCTCCAAGGCCTATGAACGCAACCAGAAATTGTATGCCGAAAAATTAATTTCTGATGCTGAAATGGAAACCTCAAAAAGTACTTTTCAAAATGCAAAAGCCGAAGTGGAAGCCAGTAAACAAACCATTATTGCTGCCGAATACAATGTAAAAAGTTTTGAAGCCACTTTAAAAGAATCGCGCAAAAACTTAACCCGTACCGAAATATTTGCACCTGTAAGCGGCATCGTTTCGAAGCTGAGTGTTGAAAAGGGAGAACGCGTTGTAGGTACTTCGCAAATGGCAGGAACGGAAATGATGCGGGTAGCCAATCTGAATGATATGGAGGTGAGTGTGGACGTGAATGAGAATGATATTGTAAAGGTTGGGTTGGGCGATACGGCAGACATTGAAGTGGATGCCTACCCGAACCGGAAATTTAAAGGACAGGTTACTGAAATAGCCAACAGTGCAACTACATCTGCGCTTACTACCAGCGACCAGGTTACGAATTTTGTAGTTAAAATCAGAATTTTAAGAAGCAGTTATGAGGATTTAACGAGGAAATTCGGCAAAAGAAAATCCGTTTTTCGTCCGGGCATGAGCGCCAGTGTTGAGATTCAAACAGAACGGGTAAAGAATATTATTGCCGTGCCTATTGAATCGGTTACCGTAAGGGGAATAAGTGCATTGGATACCCTTGCAAAGAAAAAAGACAAGGACGAAAAGAAAACTACTTCATTGGATAACAGCAAGGATGATGTGGAAGTTTTGTTCTTAAATGTGAACAATAAGGCAAGTATCCGCAAGGTAAAAACCGGCATTCAGGATGACAAGTTTATTCAGATTACTGAGGGTGTAAAAGAAGGAGATGAGGTGGTTTCAGGTCCATATAGCACCGTTTCAAAAACGCTCAAACATGGTGATTTAATTAAAAAAGTTACCAAGGAAGAACTCTTTGACGCCAAGAAAAAAGAGTAATTACATGAATATATTTCTTTGTTTCTTAGTTTCTTTGTAGCCATAAAAATTCCAATTGCTACAAAGAAACAAAGAAACGAAGAGAAACAAATTTTGTGCATTGCTTTATGATTATTTCTTCCATATCAACATAGCAGAAACACCGAAGGGAAACCTTGTAGCCTTTTTTAAGAGTCCATTTTCAAACATGAATATTTTATAAAACAAGCGATCCAAAAACTTCGATTGGATCATCCCGAAATCGGAACCGGAACCCTTACTTTTTAAAATACCCGGAATTAATTTATTGATTATGCGAACCAAAAATATCGGAATAAATAATACGGAATTGAAATAAGTATCATAAACAATGGAACCCTGTTCAGAAAATAACATCTTTAACCCATCCGATTTATAACGCCTGAAATGATGATTCACGATATCATGCTTTCCATACAGACTCATAAATGCCGGAACTGTTACGAAAACAAAGCCTCCGGGTTTGCAAACCCGCATCATTTCAATGGCTGCCAGCTGATCGTTTTCAACATGTTCAATTACATCGAATGCACATACCAGGTCAAATGAATTGGGTTCAAACTGTAACTCTAAAATAGATCCCTGCTCAATATCAATATCAAGTTTCTCTTTTACAAACTCAAAACATTCTGCATCAAACTCAATGGATTTTACCTTACCGAATTCTGCGAGCATGATGCTTGAAGCACCGGTAGCCACGCCTATATTTAAAATGGAAATATTTGTTTTTCCTTCTGTTAATTTTATAATCTGCGAACGGATAATTTCCTGACGGGCCTTGAACCACCAGTTATTGCGTTCCAAATCGTAATACTCAAGGTAGTAGTTCTTGTCCATTTAACAGGGTTTTATTTTTAATTACTTTATCGATAATATACAGTGGCCGCTTTTGACTTTGCTGGTATATTCTCAAAACATATTCTCCAATAATACCCAGTGAAATTAACTGTACCCCGCTAAACATGACAATAGCCATTAACAATGCAGTAAATCCTGTTGGAACATTTCCATATGCAAATTTTGAAATCAATACATAAACCAGATATAACAGTGAAACCACAATGGCACTTAATCCAAGGCGGGTAATAAATTTAATGGGGAAATCACTGAAATTAAATACCCCGCTATACGCAAGTTCCAATAATTTTCTAAATGAATATTTAGTAGAACCTGCATGTCTTCCGCTTCTTTGATAAGGAATTCCGGTTTGTTTAAATCCGATCCAGGCGCGCATGCCACGCAGGTATCTGTTTTGCTCGGGCATGGTATTTAAATAGTCAACCACCTTTCGGCTCATTAATGCAAAATCACCTGAGTCGACCGGTAAATCAATACGTGCAAATAATTTCATCAAACGGTAGAAAAAAAAGTATGCCATTTTTTTAAACCAGGGCTCTTTGCGATTTTTTCTCACTCCATAAACCACTTCAAATCCTTCTCTTAATTTTGCCAGCATTTCTATAACCACTTCGGGAGGGTCCTGCAAATCTCCATCCAATACCATCACCGCCTCGGTTGCTGTTGCCATTTTTAATCCTGCACTCAATGCAAGCTGATGCCCGTGGTTACGTGATAAAAAAACAGCCTGGTACCGTGCATCGATAAGTGCCAGGTTATTCATCAATACCGGTGTCTGATCCCTGCTGCCATCATCCACCATTACTACTTCACAGGGAACCTCAAGCAAATCCAGTATCGGGTTTAAGCGGGATACCAGTGCTTCAAAATTTTCATCTTCATTATAAAGGGGAATCACAAAAGAAACCTGTGGCAATGAATTCATAGCGACAAATATAATGAATCCGCCGGCATTTGAAATACTAGCGGGTAGGGCATAAAATCATTCTTAAGAGATAAACAAAATAATATTTCAAAGGTTCATACTTTGAATATATTTGTGCAATCATTTATTTGGGCTACCCGTTAACTATGGCAAAAAAACTCAGCATTATTGTACCGGCTTATAACGAGGCCAAAACCATTCATCAGATTTTGAATAAGATTGATGCAGTTATACTTATAGGCAATCTGGAAAAGGAAGTTATAATCGTTAACGATTTTTCTAGTGATCAAACGGCGGAATCTGTGCGTGTATACATGCAATCCAAACCCTATATTAAATATTTTGAACTCAAACAAAACAGCGGAAAAGGTGCCGCAATACATATAGGTATTAAAGAGTCAACGGGTGATTATATTATTGTTCAGGATGCTGATTTGGAATATGATCCCCAGGAATACAATATCCTGCTGAAACCCATTCTGGATGGTTTTGCAGATGTGGTTTACGGTTCCCGTTTTATAGGTGGCAATCCGCACCGGATCCTGTTTTTCTGGCATTCGATTGGAAACAACATTTTAACATTTGCATCAAACATGTTTACCAATCTGAATTTAACAGATATGGAAACCTGCTATAAATTGTTCAAGGCTGATCGGCTAAAGCAAATTGAATTAAAAGAAAAACGTTTTGGATTTGAACCGGAAGTAACAGCCAAAATAAGTCGTTTACCCAATATCAGAATCTATGAAGTGGGCATTTCCTATTATGGCAGAACCTACGAAGAAGGGAAAAAAATAAACTGGAAAGATGGGTTCAGGGCAATTTATTGCATCCTGAAATATGGCTTGTTTAACCAATAATCTCACCTCAATTTTCTTAAAATGAAAAATATTTATTCTTTCATTATTTATTGCATCATTTGTCTGATTGCGCTAAACTACAGGATTTCTTATCCTGAAAATAAATCTGAACAAGCTTTCAAAGTCACAACCTGGGACGCTCTGGGTTATTACGTTTATCTGCCGGGTATTTTTATTTATCATGATTATACCCAATTCGCCTGGCTTCCGGCAATTGACAGCACTTATGCAGTTTCAGGTGGCACCATTTACCAGGTAAACAAAATAGAAAACGGAAATTATGTGACAAAATATTTGGGAGGTATTGCCATTCTGGAAATGCCTTTTTTTCTGATTGGCCATATAATCGCGATTAACAGTCATTATGCTGCGGATGGATTTTCACCCCCTTATCAATATTCAATTTCTTTTGGAATATTAATTTATTTCTTATTGGGTTTGTTTATACTCCGCAATATATTGCTCAGGTATTATAGTGATTTAACCACTTCAATTACTTTGTTACTGATTGCCCTGGCTACCAATGCAATTCAATATGCTGCAATAGACAGTGCCCAAAGCCATATTCCGATCTTTTTTTTATATGCCCTGGTAATTTATTCCACCATAAAATGGCATCAAAAACCAACAATATTCTTTGCTTCACTTACTGGTTTTATTATCGGATTGGCAACAATCAGCAGGCCAACAGAAGCCATTATGTTTTTGATTCCCTTATTGTGGAATACTCAAACCAAAGAACAAGCAAGGGAAAAGTGGGCTCTGTTAAAAAACAACAGGCTTCATCTTTGGTGTATTATTCTATTTGGCATTATTGGAATTCTTCCCCAACTCATATACTGGAAGATTGCAAGTGGCCATTTTATTTACGATGTGGGAAGTAAATGGACATTTTTGAATCCATTTTTCAGGGTATTGTTTGGATTTGAAAAGGGATGGTTTATTTATACCCCTGTAACTATTTTTTTTATAATGGGTTTATTTTTTGTAAAGAAATATCCTTTTAAAAAATCAGTTATTTATTTTTGCATCCTCAATATCTGGATTATTATTTCGTGGTTTGACTGGAGGTATGGAGGCAGTTATTCAACAAGGGCTCTGGTACAGAGTTATCCGGTTTTTGCATTGGCATTGGGGGCATTTATTGATTATGTGAGTTCAAAAAAATGGCGTTATATATTCTATCTTACAGGAATTTATTTAATATACGTAAACCTTTTTCAAATCTGGCAATACAATCATGCCATTCTTCATTATAATGGCATGAACCGTTTATATTATTCAAAAGTTTATTTAAATCCGAATCCCGCTCCTCTTGTTATAAGCCTGCTTGAAAACCCCGAATGGCTGGATGATGAATCTGAATTTAAACAGGAAGTTATATTTAAAATGGATACCGCCCTAAACCTGAATTTTAACAATGATTCAATGGTAATTATTGCAGACCTTAATCCCGGAATCCATAATCCGGAACCGGACGTTTCTACAAAATGGTTAAAAATAGAATCTTCTGTCAAAATTATTAATGGTGAATCAGCCCGTTTATATTCAGAATTGATCCAGGAAGATTCCATTAAGCGAAACTCGATCAATTTGTTTAATCCGAGAATGAAAAGCGCTGCAGTAAATGATTATGCTTTTTATGTTAATATCCCTGAATATTATAAGCAAAGCCGAATTAAATTATTTTTGACTTCAACGAATAGATTTGAATGTATTGTTGAAAAGACAAAGATTACTTTATATCAAAACGGAGCCGATGAATTCAAATGAGATTCTGAATTAAATTCCGTCCTCCTTAATCACATCGATATAACAATCTGTTTCTCTTTTTTCAATCAGTACCTTTTTTTCATGGTTGTAACAATCCATTTTATGCAATGTAACAATTACTTTTTTCCCGGGTTGACAATCCAAAAAATAACAATCTGAAGTATCGCCGGGAATAAATTGGGTGCCGTTATCATAAACCTTATAATCTTTTCCTGTAATCTCTTTAAACAACATTTGATACCCTGATGGAGATTTCCAATAGTAATCATTGCCCAGTACAATGGTACTTCCGTTCCTGCATTTGTTTAAAGCACCATCTTTTACGGCTTCAAATAAAACCTGAGCAGGAAAAGCAATCTTATACGACCGAACATTGATTAATGCATTATTAAGCAGAAAAGCAATTGCAGTACTGCACGTAATAAAAACCATAAGAACGTTCAAATACCAGCGCTTTGAACCCTGCCACATTTTAAAACCATATTCAAAAAGCAGGGCCAGCAACATTGCAGTTCCGAAACTTTGAATGTAAACGGGCAGGTATGCGCTACTCCAGTTTATCTCGTTTTGATACTTTGCCGAAGGAAGTATAAATAATGCAGGTAAAACCATCAGTGCAACTGCAAACAAAACACTTTTCAAATTAAAAGGATACATTTTAACCTGATCCGGTAGTTTATAATTTTTTAAAATTGAATAACCCGTCAGAAGAATTCCGATAACAGCAGTTAAATTCCAAAAACGGGTTAACTGGTGAAATAGCACAATAGGTATTGCCGATTTGTTTTGAAGATTTGTTAATGGCAATGAAGCATACAATTGTTTCAGCATAAGTTCAGCCATCTCCGGAAAATCAAAACTTGTTTTTAATCCGGAATATGCATCTTTCTCAATCATGTGCATTCTGAGCCATATTATATATCCCAGATACCCCATTGTAATAAGTAAAATGGGAACGATACTTCCTGTCCATTTTTTTAACGGTATTTTCAAAAACACAGCAGTAAACGGAAGCAGTAAAAGTGTAAACAATCCAACTTCAGAAATGAATATACCCATCAGAAAACAAAAAGCCGAAGCAATTAAAAACCATGTCTTTTGTCTGGCAAAGTACAGGCAATGAAATATTAAAGTTGCAAAAGCAAAAACTGCCAATAACTGGTACATGCCGTTATAACTTGTGTATGCATCATGGTAACCCACACGGAATTGAATCACTGAACCAAAACAAATGAGCCAGATGCTATACGACATATTGATTTTAAGAACCCTGAGATACATAACAAATGCCAATACCGCAAGCATATTCATGAGGTATACAAATATTTTATAGCTGGTAATTGTTGTGAAAACATGAAAAACCCAACCCATCCATAAAAACGAAACGGGGGTATACCTTCCATTTGTTTTCCAATGTTCTGTTGCCGCACCAGCTTTATGAACTACGTTTCTTAAATCGCTGTTTACATGAGCGGCCCGATGCTGAAAATTGGGTAAATCATCTGCATATAACCCACTTTTTATTACCGGTAAAAAGCAAATTGCAACATAGATGAATCCCCCCAATAACGATAACATCAACCTTTTATTCATGATTTGCGTGATTATATATCTGTGCGAAGAAATGAATTATTGGAGAATTAACCCAACTTGTATATTGAATCACTTATTATTACCTTCACCCACTTAATCCCTTTTACCATCATAAATGACCCATCCGGATCTTTTGAGAAAACCAGAAATACCAAACCGCTACAAGATTTTTTTTGACGGAGATTTAAAATTCAGTATTACCCACTTGTTTTTACTGAATTTGCTGTTTGTTGTTTTTTATTCGGTTTTTATCCTGCTATCCGATACCATTCATACCAGCGGACTATATACCGCTAAACAAAATATCGTTCCCTGGCTAAGCTATTGGATGGATACTGTTGACGGGATTGAATTGAATGTAATGACCCTTGCCATGCCTGTATATCTGGGTATCGGACTGTTAATCACAAAAAAAATATATTTTAACACAAATTTTTTGAGAAATGTTTGGATTCAAATTCTTTGTTTATTATCGGTAACTGCCTTTTTTATTTTTCGTTTTATAACTTATGAAAATTCATTATTCACCGATAATATTCTGGTTGTTTTATTCATCACCCTCTTTCTGTCCCTTGGTATTATTCGATTAAACAAAATAAGTTTACCCAATGGATTCAAACCCGTTTTATTGTTTATTTTCTTTGCATTTCTATGTGTTGTGGGTTTGTTAATCAATAGTCCCGCAAGTGTTTTTGATTACAGTTATTATATAGGCCCCGCCAATAAAATACTCCAGGGTGAAATGCCCGGTACTTTTTATATGCAGTACAACCTGGCCGGCACGTATCTGTTTTCATGGATGCAGCTATTGCATCTTAAACTTCACGAAATGCAAATTGTTCTGATTTTTATTTTTGCCTTCTGGATTTTATTGTACCGAAAAGCCGCTTTGGATTTGTTTCATTCAAAAACCTATGCTTTTTTATTCGTATTTGTTCTGATTATTGTAAGATGTTTTGCCATTTCAGATGGCCCTGTGAGCATCCCTCAGGTTTCAGTTATCCGGCTCGATTTGTGGGTGCCCCTGCTCCTGGCTGTAGTTGGTTTTGGTTTCAATTCATGGAAAACCGCAGCTGCATTTTCAGCTATGTATCTGGCTGATGATATTTTTGGATTGATGTATTTAGGCTTATATATTTTTATCCTTTTTATTGATTTTTTAAATCCATTTTTCACCGAAAAAAAGCATATATTATTTCCCGAAAAAATAAAATTGCTGTTGCCCGTTCTCATTGCATTAATGGTTCATTATATAATTTTTGGAAGCTTCGGATCTGCATCCGGAAAGATGTATTCTAACCTGCATCTCGGATTTCTTCCCATTTCAAAATATTCGTCATTTTGGATTATTGCCTGGCTGCTTCCCATTTGCTTTTATATCCTGAATAAAACAATAAAAAATAAGCCGCTTATTTTTTTTATCATCGGAGTCACCTGCATTCAGCTCATTTATTTTTTTGGCAGGTCACATGATCATAACCTGCTAAATATTTCAGGAATTTTTGTGTTCATCCTATTCCTAACCCTCGATCTCTTATATACCCATTCCCTTTCTAAAAAAAATATGCTGTTTGTAACCCTCATCTTAATTGCCTGCATTGGCATCAATTACAGTACTGCCATAAAGGGCAAATGGAATCTTGCACTTAATAAAATTCAAACACATACAATCTTTGAACCCAACCCAATAGAAAATGAACTTGCCGTAAAAGGTGCGTATTTAAAGTCATTGAAGTACGATAAAATTATGATCATCAGTGAAGCGGATAGCTATCTGAATTATCGGTTGGGATATCCGCAAACCGGATATTTTTCACCGTTTTGTGCAAATGTATTTATCGATGAAACATCTGCTTTTTTAAAGAATCAGTTAAACTCAGGGTATCATTTAATTGTTTTTCCGGTTGTGGATAACAAACTCGCTGTCGGTATTCTTTCATTGAACAAAGCCGTTAACCGGGAACAGTTTGTTGCAAGTGCATTAAAATATGGACTTGTAGAAGTTAAATGGACTGGTAATTAGTAACTTTTTCCAAAAACATAAATTTTCGATACCTTCGCCGATTATTAAAATGTATGGATAAAGAGAATCAGGACTTCATGGAGGAACGGATAAAAAGCGTAAAGCGGCGGTTTTTAAACATGTACAAATGTGCCAATGCCGGCCACTTAGGCTCCAGTTTGTCCTGTGCCGAAATATTAACAGTCACAAAGTTTGCATGGATGCGTGGGGATGACAAAATGATTCTGTCCAAAGGGCATGCTGCTGCCTGTTTATACAGTGTGTTGGCTGAGGATAAGCAAATT
The DNA here is from genome assembly GCA_030680835.1 of Bacteroidota bacterium. GTDB lineage: Bacteria > Bacteroidota > Bacteroidia > UKL13-3 > UKL13-3 > B1. The sequence goes on along the minus strand of JAUXUD010000087.1, from coordinate 27,151 downwards.
ACAGAAGAACAGATTGCTACCTTTTATCTCAATAATACCACTTTACCTGCCCACCCTCCTGTGAACAAGTACCCCGCAATACCTTTTGCAACAGGCAGTTTGGGTCATGGACTCTCCATTGCGGCAGGTTTTGGATTCTCATCAAAACTGAAAAAATCGGATAGAAAAACATACTGCATTACTTCTGATGGAGAACTCAATGAAGGAAGTACCTGGGAGGCTGCCTTGTTTATCAATCAGCATCAGTTAACAAATGTAATCTGGATCATTGACAGAAACCGGCTACAGGGTTATGGCTTTACCGACGAAGTGATGGCCCTGGAACCATTAGATGATAAACTGAAAAGTTTTGGATTTGAAGTAATTGGTATTGATGGTCATGATTATAAAGCCCTGGTTGGACTGAAATCTAAATTTGAAAACACAAAAAAACCGATTGCAATAATTGCAAATACAATTAAGGGAAATGGATGGAAAAGTTTGGAAGGAAAACTGGATTGCCATTATCTTCCGATTAACATTGAAGATTTTGATTTATTACAGGCTGATTTAAGAAACTAATACTATCCATGAGAAAAGAATTATCAGCATCCCTGTTAAAATTAGCACACACCCATAAATCCTTTGTTTTCTTAACCGGAGATTTGGGTTTTATGGCATTTGAAGAGCTTGAATCTATAATGGGCGACCGCTTTGTTAACATGGGCATTTCGGAGCAAAACATGATTTCGGTTGCGGCTTCATTGGCTTATGATGAATTTGTTCCATTTGTTTACAGCATTGCACCTTTTGTAATAAACCGTCCGTTTGAACAAATAAGAAATGAGCTTGGCCTGCACAATATGCCTGTTAAATTAATCGGCAACGGGGGTGGCTACGGATATGGCATTATGGGCTCAACCCATCATTGTTTAGAGGATATTGCCCTGATGCGTTCGGTTCAAAATATGCGCATTTATGCTCCTACTTATAATGATGACATAGAGGACATAATTCAACTCTTGCTTTTGGATAAAAATCCAAATTATCTGCGTTTAAATAACAGTGTTAAAAGGCCTTCTCAGGTTGAACCGTTTACCGGTTTTAGAAATATTTCGAAGGGAAAATCAGGAGTTGTTGTGGGAATTGGTCCTGTGGTTTTAAATATCGTGGAATTAAATGAAAAATATTCCTTAGACCTGGATATTTGGGTAATCGGAATGGTTCCATTTGATACCTTACCGATCGAATTAATTGAAAGCATCAATCATTCGGCAAAAGTTTTAACCATTGAAGAACATTATGCAGCAGGCGGTATCGGGGAGTTGGTGGCAAGTCATATTTTAAAAAATCCTACTATTAAAAACACAGATTTAAAATTCGATTCATTATGTGCCCGCGGTTACCCCTCCGGAAACTACGGAGATCAAAAATGGCATCAGGAAGAAAATAGTCTGGGGGGCAAAGCTTTGGAAAATACATTGAAACAATTTTTTAATAAATAAGCAAGCCTATGATCAGCGAAAAAATTAAATTAGAAGTTTTAAAATTGCAGGGACCAATCGTAGTTTTTGGTGCCGGTGGTTTTATAGGCGCAAACCTGGTGCGAACCATACTTGCCTATAGAAACGATGTATTTGCAGTAACCAGCAAGCCCTTTGTTCCCTGGCGTTTGGATGATATTCCGCATAAGCATATTTTACATTGTAATATCAATAAAAAAGATCAGGTTCATAAACTTTTTGAAGAAAATCAATTCAGGACCATTTTTGATCTGGTGGCTTATGGAGCCTATAGCAAACAGGATGATGTAGATTTGATATACGAAACCAATGTGCTGGGGTTTTTGAATATACTCGAAACGGCATCCCGTTTTTCAATCAATGCATACATACATGCAGGCAGTTCTTCTGAATATGGTTTAAACGCATCGGCTCCAAAAGAAAATGACCCCCTGATGCCCAACTCGCATTACGCAGTTACCAAAGTGGGTGCGGCACATATGATTAAATTTTATGGCACCCTCAAAGAAATGCCGGTTACCAATTTGCGGTATTATTCTATTTACGGTCCGTATGAAGAACCCGATCGTTTAATACCAAAACTCATTGATGCTGGAATGGAAGGTCATTTCCCTCCTTTGGTTCAACCTGATATTTCTAGAGACTTTGTATATATTGATGACGCCATTCTGGCAACATTGCTGGCTTGTACACATATTCAAATCATAAAAGGGCAATCCATTAATATTGCCAGTAACAAAAAAACCACCATACGGGATATCGCTTCGGTAATAAAAAAAATATTCAATATCCCCGAAGAACCGCATTGGGGAGATATGGCCAACCGCAAATGGGATTTAAAAGAGTGGTATGGCGATGCAGCACTTGCAAAAGAATTATTGGGATGGGAAAGTGAAACGAGTTTAAAAGACGGCCTTACACAAACCTGGCAATGGCAGAAAAATTATGCCCGGCCTTTGTATGAAAAGAAACTGATTCAGGATAAAATAAAGCATAAATTATCGGCAGTGATTGCCTGTTATAAAGATGCAGAGGCGATTCCGTTTATGTATGAACGTTTGACAAAAGTGTTTCAAAAACTTTTTGTTGATTATGAAATTATTTTTGTGAATGATTGTTCGCCGGATAATACCGTTGAGGTACTTCAAAAAATTGTGAATGAAGATGATCATGTAATTGCCATTGAACATTCGCGCAATTTTGGTTCACAGAGTGCATTCCTGTCGGGCATGGAAATATCAACAGGCGACGGGGTTATTTTGCTGGATGGAGACATGCAGGATCCACCCGAACTGATTGAAAAATTTTATGAAGAATATGTGAAAGGTTTTGATGTAATTTACGGAAGAAGAGTAGCACGCGAAGGAAATCAAACCCTGGTTTCATTTTATAAATTGTTTTATCGTTTGTTTAGAAAAGTAAGTTATGTACCCATGCCCCTGGATGCCGGCGACTTTGCTTTAATGGACCGGAAAGTTGTAAACGAATTAATTAAAATGCCTGAAACCGACCAATTTCTCAGGGGTTTACGGGCCTGGGTAGGGTTTAAACAAACGGGAGTTGATTATATAAGGCCGGAGCGTATGTTTGGAGTTACAACAAACAATATGCGAAAAAATATTTCCTGGGCACGCAAGGCAATTTTTAGTTTCAGTTATGTTCCGCTGGAGTTAATGACGTATCTGGGCTGGTCGCTCACCTTGCTTTCATTTATTGCCATTTTGCTTCAGATTATTTTCTATTTTGTGATGCCTGGAAATCCACATGGCATCACATCCATTATTGTACTCATTTTATTTTTCGGCGGTTTAAATATGCTGGCACTTTCCATACTTGGAGAATATCAGGCTAAAATTTTAGAGGAAACAAAACGCCGACCAAAATTCATCAGGAGAAATATCCTAAGAAAAACTTATTAAACTTCTCCTTATACATAAATCATGCACAAAAAAAATAAAAAAGACGACAGAGGTTACAACCAGGGCTGGGCAGACAGTTATAGCACCCGGGTAAGAGCTGAGAGAAGATGTGATGCATTAATAGCAAGAATGTTGGTTGAACCCAACCGCAATATTCTTGAAATTGGTTGTGGTACCGGAGACATTGCTTTTATGCTGGCTCAAAAAACAAATATGCAGGTGCTGGGAACCGATCTTTGTGTGCCTTTTATTGAAGAAGCAAAAAAGGAATTTATACACCCGACATTACGTTATGATGTACTTGACTTTAACAAAATTGATGAGTTTAAAGAAAACCGCTTTGATTATATTGTAGGCAATGGCATCCTGCATCATTTATACCATCACCTGGATGAAGCATTGGTGAATTTAAGGCTTCTATTAAAGCCGGGTGGAAAGATTATTTTTTGGGAACCTAATATTTACAATCCCTATATTTATTTAATTTTCAGTTACCCTTCACTTAGAAAAAAAGCATCTCTTGAACCCGATGAAATGGCATTTTCAAAACCATTCATAGAAGCAAAATTAAAGCAGGCGGGTTTTTCGGAAATACAGGTTTCATACCGGGATTTTTTATTGCCGGGCATTCCTGACTGGCTCATCAATCCTTCGGTTGTTATCGGAAATGTACTTGAAAAAATCCCATTGGTAAATAAGGTAAGCCAATCTATTTTTATTACGGCTGCCAATTAAGGAAGAATTAAACACATAGGCACATAGTACCACATAGGTTTCACATAGAAAAATCTATGTGAAACCTATGTGAATTTCTATGTGCCTATGTGTTTAAAAAAAACTTCAACTCTCGGTTCTCTCATTCATACGTGAAATAATAACCACGCTTACCATTAAAGGCACCCAGAATAAATAGATATAAGGCACAAGTATAAATGCATAAAATAATGTAAGGCAAAACTTCAACGCCAGTAATGAAAACAATTGGTGAGAAATAACTTTACGTGCTTTATTAAAAAACAGTACGGGTAAAAACATGCTGATTATACAAGCCCCCATCAGCGTCATTTTCAATGCCAGTATTTTTTCAATTAATGAGCCTTCAAAAAAGTAATAGAACCAACTTGCAAAACCCATTCCCTGGAACAGCTGAAAAGGCCTGTCGCCCGGTTGTTGCCAGCTTTGGCCGCTCCACTCACCGATGGCTCCATCCAGATAAATATCATTAAAAGTCTTTAAAAATGAAGGGTTGGGTATTACAAAAGGAACAATGAAAAACAAGAGAATGAAACCCGTAAAAATCAAACCTAGACTTAAATATTTTTTCCAATGGGCCCGCAGTCCGCTATAAAAATAAACGGGCAGCCAAAACAAAAATGAAAACCTCGACAATACAGGAAATGTAAGTGCCAGTGCTCTGATTAAATTGCTTTTTACAAACAGGGAGCTTGCTAAAAAAAGGTAATACGACATAATCAGAATTTCGATGGTATGCGCTGCATCGCGGGCTTGTTTTAAATATATTGAGAATACAACAATAAAAGGCAAAAAAACATTCAGTAGCCATTTTGAAACAGGCTCCTCTTTTTTAGTCAGGTGATAAACATAAAAGGCTGTTGCGCCCAGAAACATAATGACATATGTCCAGCGTAAATCTATATTTAAAACAGCTGTAACAAGAAATGGCCCCCATTGAAAAGGAAGATAATTGGGTGTAAAAGCTGTTGGATATCCGTTAAATATTACCGGTGCATAAACCGTTTCTCCTGATAAAAATCGTTTTACCATTACATCCCGGATAAACGGAATAATATCCGATTGATTGATAGCAACCGGATTTTTTTGAAAAATAATATATGACCAGAAAATAAATATAAGAGACAAGCCTGAAAAAATAAGCCAGATGTTTTTTCCGTTTTTTAATTTATTTAAAACAACGGATTTTTTTTCAATCTGTATATTGTGTTCACTTCTGATAATAAAAAAGGGATAAACAGCCAGAAATAAACCGGCACTCAGGATAAGTAAGGGACTCAAAATAAAACCTGTATCGTTCCTTAAATAAAAAATCAACAGGAGTTCAGCTACAAAAGCTGCATACAGGAAATTTATTTTTTTAATCTTCCTCACGACCTTCGGGATGTTGAATCAATTCTAGTTCCTTTTCTATCAGGGTATCATTTACCAGAGAATCATTTTTAATAATATATTTCCGTGCCGGTCCATTGATCATAACCTGATGGGTTAAGCCTAGTGTATCCTCAGGCACAATCACATTTCTTGCAATCATTAAACGGGATAAAAACCTGTAGGTTCTTTCCAGGTAAGGTTTAGATGAACCATCTTTATTAAATCGCCACATAAAATGCTTGGGACCAGGGATAATAGTAGATAAAAACAGACTCTCACTCAGGGTTAAATCCATGGGTTTCTTCTTAAAATAAAACTCCGATGCTTCTCCGATTCCGTACACATTCGGACCCCATTCAATGATGTTCAGATACACTTCAAACATGCGGTCTTTGCTGCATAAATTATTGTTCTCTAAAATATAAACCAGCAAAATTTCTTCCAGCTTGCGGGCCATTGTTTTTTCACGGGTTAAGAACACATTTTTTACCAGTTGCATACTCATGGTACTCGCGCCGCGCTTAAACTTGCCTGTGCGCATATTTTTAACTATAGACTGTCGGAACGCTTCCGTTACAAATCCACGATGCCAGTAAAATGAAGGGTCTTCGGTGGTTAGAACCGCCTTCTTCAGTAATGGAGAAATTAAATCGAGCGGGGTATAATATGGATTTTCAACACTTACCATCACGCCACGCATGGGTCTTCCATTTTCCATGGGGTAATAAATAAAATCTCCGTTTAATTTACTCAAATTTGCTTCTCCGTATTTTATGATTCTGAAATTTTCTTTTTCCAGTTTTCCTTCGAAAATCATTTCATCCGGATGATTTTCATTATATTTAAAATCGAGCCGGTAAGCAAAACTACCGGTAGCCTGCATGCCTTTAAAATGTGAAAACAATCCTTCGGGTAAGGCACTGATAAATTGCTGTGCTTCTGTTTTTTCGGTTCTTGCAACAAAATGGTAAACCGTATCGGGACCGTTTTCAAACTTTATAAACGGATGCAAAACAAAACCATTAAACACAAATGTTGAACTACTGTCGAGTGATATATAATTGCTTCCTATTTTATAAGCATAGTTAAATTCTGCCTGATCAATAATTACATCTTTTTTAGAAATCCGTGGATGATTTACCAGGAATGATTCTATCGAAGCCACACCGTTTATCTGCAATTCATCATCATTAAAACTAACATTATTTAATTGCATGCGTACCGCTTTAAAACCCAGCTTCATCTTATATTTTTCAGATAAATAAGGAATAATTACCCTGCCACTATCCATATTGCTGAATATTACATCCGCGCTTCTTTCTGAAGGACTTGCCAATCCGCTGAGTCGCCATTGCTGGGTTAATTCATTGGATTCAACTTGTATTTCAGAACTTACTTTTCCCTCATTAAATGTCAGATTTTTAATATTGAAATTGCAATAATTTTCTTCATCTACTCCTCTCAACGAAAAGTTCAGGATATCAACCTGGTTTGGAACTTTATTTAGTACTTTAACAATGAGTTTATATAATACTTCTGCATAATTTAGTTTCTCTGCTTTCAGGAGCTCTCCTTTTTCTTTTTGAACAGCACTTGAATCCTTTTGCTTAAAAAACTGATCGTAATTCTTTTGCTGATTCCTGTTTATCAGCTGCAGGTAACCATTGCTCAAACCAATATTTTCAACCCGGATATCGGCAAATAAAGCATACCAGAATTTAACACTCAAAGAGAACTGATCCGCCTTAAACAATGTATCTTTTCCTGTAGGTACCACTTCAATCCCTTTAAGTGACACAGTGGCAATGCCACTAAATCCGGCTTCTTTCACCTTTAACACCGTATCGTACTTGCTTAAAAGTTTCAATTGAATTTTTTCAATCGCCTTATTCAGAAAGTACCCACGAAAGGAAAAAAAAATAATAATGGTTAATAACAAAAAAACAGCGGCTACTTTTGCAGCCCATGTTATAAATTTTTTACTCTTAATCGTAAGACGCTGCATGATTGCTCATAACACGATTAAACGTGCATCAATTCCGCTTCTTTAACAGCAGTGAGTTCATCAATTTTTTTAATATATGCGTCGGTGGTTTTTTGAACCTGTTGTTCAGCAACTTTTACATCGTCTTCGGGAACTCCTTCTTTTTGAGATTTTTTAACCTTTTCGTTAATTTCCTTCCGGATATTTCGAATTGCAATTTTTGCATTCTCCGATTCTATTTTTACTTTTTTTACAATTTCTTTTCTACGCTCTTCGGTTAATGGAGGTAATGCAATGCGAATGAGCACCCCATCCGTTGTAGGATTAAATCCCAGATTGGCAATTACAATTCCCTTTTCTATCGTTTGCAGCATGCTTTTTTCCCAGGGTTGTACGGTAATGGAACGTGCATCGGGGGTATTGATATTGGCAACCTGGCTGATGGGAACCAATTGTCCGTAGTAATCAACCTTTACCGTATCAAGCATTGCAGGATGCGCCTTACCTGCCCTTATTTTTGCAAATTCAGTAGCTGCATGATTAATGGCATGATCCATTTCTTCCTTCAATGAATCAAATAATGGTTTTAATCTTGGGTCATTCATAAAAATGTTGTTTTATTTTGCAATAAGGCGCAAAATACTACGAGTTGGCCAATTTTTCGAAATTTTTTAAAAAAAATGAATGAAACGTGTCAGGTCAAGCAGCCCTTCGGCAAGCTCAGGGTGACAATTCAGTTGTATTCAGAGTCAGTATTAATTGGAAGGATAATTTTTTGCTTGCAAAAAATTATCCTTCCAATTAATACTGATTATAGCCAGAATAGCTGTCATGGTGAGGGATTACTTATGGGTCAACCCATAATTTTTGAACGTAATGACATCCAAATGAAGTGCTTGTTTTTCAAACACATACAAAAGATGTCATTGGTAGCTTGTCGAACCATATATCTGGTGTTACCAAATCTTTGAAGCCTAAAATGATTTCTAAACTTTTTCCATATATTTGCCCTCATTGATTATGGATAGAAGCGTTAGAGTACGATTTGCTCCCAGTCCTACGGGAGCATTACATATAGGCGGAGTACGTACAGCACTGTACAATTATTTATTTGCCAAAAAACAGGGTGGAGATTTTATTATCAGAATAGAAGATACCGACCAGACACGTTTTGTACCGGGTGCCGAAGAATATATTATTGAATCGTTGAAATGGCTCGGAATTGAAGCCAATGAAGGAATCGGTTTTGGAGATGGGCCTTATGCGCCCTATCGCCAGAGTGAACGCAAACACATTTACAAAGAATATGCTATGCAACTCCTGGAAGCGGGCCATGCCTATTATGCTTTTGATACTGCTGAAGACCTTAGCTCCATGCGCGACCGTTTGAAAGCCACACATGCAGATGCAAAATATGATCCCATCACGCGAAGCAGCATGAAAAACTCCCTGACCCTCCCTGAAGATGAGGTTAAACGCAGACTGGAAAGTGGTGAACATTATGTAATTCGCTATAAATTACCCCTGAATGAAGAAGTGAAACTGTTTGATGAAATACGGGGCTGGGTAAGTTTTAATACAAACCAGATGGATGATAAGGTTTTATTTAAAAGCGATGGAATGCCAACTTATCATCTCGCTAATGTTGTTGATGATTATCTGATGAACATTTCACACGTCATCAGGGGTGAAGAATGGTTGTCATCAGCTCCTTTACATGTTTTGCTTTACCGCAGTTTTGGATGGGAAGCGGAGATGCCAAAATTTGCACACCTGCCTTTGTTGCTAAAACCCGAAGGAAATGGAAAACTAAGCAAACGTGATGGGGATCGCTTGGGATTTCCGGTATTTCCAATAAACTGGGTTGACCCCATTACACAGGAAGTTTCAACCGGATATAGAGAATCCGGTTATCTGCCGCAAGCCGTTGTGAACCTATTGGCCATGCTGGGATGGAACCCCGGAACCGATCAGGAAATTTTTTCTATGGATGAATTGATAGAAGCATTTACACTGGAACGGGTAAGCAAGAGTGGAGCCAAATTCGATCCAAACAAAGCAAAGTGGTACAATCAGCAATATGTGCATAAAATGAAGGATGAAGATTTTGTTCCTTTTGTACACAAGGCATTGGTTGAACATGGTTTGGATCACGCATTTGATGAAAAGTATTTGTTAAATACCTGCAGACTCATTAAAGAAAAAATAAGCTTTACCAAAGAGCTATGGGATTATGGCCGCTACTTTTTTATTGATCCTGAACACTATGATGAAATGGTTGTAAAGAAGCGATGGAATGATAATATTCCTGCATTATTAAAGGATTTAATTCAAAATTTTTCTTCTATGGAAACATTCACCCAACTTTCGATAGAAACCGTTTATCAGGAAACCTTAAATAAAAATGGGATAGCCGGAAAAGATTTCTTACAATTGTTCCGGGTTTGTTTAACAGGAGTATCAGGTGGGCCCCAGGTTTTTGAAATTGCCGAATTATTGGGAAAAGAAAAAACATGTAAAAGAATTCAAAACGCATTAGAAAAAATAAAAATATGATAACAATAAGAAAATTTCTTGTATTTGCTATAGTGGCAGGCTTTATGGCGAGTTGCAATCCTGCTAAATTTGACCGCTTACCGGGTGAAAAAATGGAAATTATTCCCATAGGGATTCAGGGAACCTATGAGGTTAATTTGAACATGATGGAATCTGCTACCCGGGATTCTTTTTTTATCAACATTAATGACAACAGTATCAAACAGATTACACGTTTGGGTATAGAGGAAAATAAAATTAATGAGCAATTTTATTTTAACAGGCTGAACAATTTTTACCTGATAGGAACGCCTGATGCAAATATTAAATCTCTTTGGAATATCACGGTGCTTGAACCCGTTGCCAATGGACTGCGGGTTTATTATGTATTGGAGGAAAAAACAAAAAATTCACAGCCATCGCGCATGATGCCGTATTTATCTGATCGTGAAATGCCATTGAATCATGAACCCATTATTGCCATGCCTGATCCAAAAGGAGGAATGACAACGCCACCTTTGGGAAATGGTGATTCCAATTCAACGCTTAAATACATGATGATGAATGATGAGCAGTTTGCTAATTATTTTGACAGAGAATTAAGGGGCAAAGAATTTATCCTATTGAAAAAGGTTAAAACAAACGATAAAAAAAGTAAAAAGAAATGAACCGCCCGGTAAGAGTTTTGGTAGCAAAAATAGGTTTGGATGGCCACGACCGGGGAGCCAAGGTTATTGCAACAGCCCTGCGCGATGCAGGCATGGAAGTAATCTATACAGGCTTGCGCCAAACGCCTGAGATGGTTGTACAAACAGCTATCCAGGAAGATGTGGATGTAATTGGAGTCAGTATTTTATCAGGTGCCCATATCAGTGTTTTTAGCCGCCTAAAAGAATTGCTGAAACAAAATAATATCAATGATGTATTGGTAACCGGAGGGGGCATTATTCCGCTCGAAGACATTGAAAAACTGAATGAAATGGGTATTGGAAAATTATTCACACCGGGTACAACTACCGGCGATATAGCCGATTATATAAAAGATTGGGTTCAAAAAAACAGACAATTTTAATAAAAAAGGGCGCGAATCAGCGCTTTTTTTATGAATGTGCGATAAAAGACATTTTGTTTTTTTAAAATAAATAGTATAGTTGCACGCTCAATATTTTTATAAAAACAAACAGAAAGAAAAAATGTTAACAGAAATTATGTATCACACAATATTAACTGAAATTAAAGCCCAGATCTTTTATATTACCATCAACCGCGAAGACAAATTGAATGCATTAAATATTCAAACACTTACAGAAATTAAAAATGCAATATTAAGCATTTACAATAACCATGACGTTAGAGGGGTAATAATTACCGGAAAAGGAACCAAGGCTTTTGCCGCAGGTGCCGACATTGCAGAATTTGCTAATTTTAATGTGGAGGAAGGAACCCGGATGAGCGAAGAAGGTCATGCTACGCTGCGTGCCATTGATCATTGTCCGAAGCCTGTTATAGCAGCCGTTAACGGATTTGCATTAGGTGGCGGAAATGAATTGGCTATGAGTTGCCATTTAAGGGTATGTGTTGAAAAGGCCCGTTTTGGACAACCCGAAGTGAATCTGGGTATTACACCCGGCTATGCAGGAACCCAGCGTTTGGCACAATTAATTGGCAAAGGCAGAGCCCTTGAATTTTTAATGACCGGAGATATGATTGATGCGAATACAGCATTACAACTGGGTTTGGTTAATCATGTGGTTTCACCCGATCAGTTAATTCCAAAATGCGAAGAGATTCTTGATAAAATTAAAACCAAGGCACCCATGGCCATTGCAAGTGTTATCAGATGTGTAAATGCCTATTATGAAAAACGTGCCGATGGAAATAATATTGAAATCAATGAATTTGGCAACTTCTTTGGCTCTGAAGATTTTATTGAAGGTACCAAGGCATTCTTAGAAAAACGTCCTGCACACTTCAGAGGAAACTAATATAGAGAGGTATAAGGTATGAGTGATGAGGTATGAGTTAAATACTAACACCTTATACCTCATACCTTATACCTTATACCTAATACCTCATACCTCATACTTCATACTTCGTACTTAAAAATTTTTAATTTACCTTTGCTGTATGAGACCTTATGTTAGCATCAATCCAACTACAGAAGCAAAACTACAGGAATACCCTTTTACAAGTAAAACACAGGCTGAACTGATGCTCGAAAAGGGCAAATTGGCTTACCATCAATGGCGTAATCTGGGTTTTAATGAACGTGCTGAACCCATATTGAAACTGGCAGATTTGTTAAAATCAAATGCAGATGATCTGGCAAAAATGGTATCCATGGAAATGGGTAAATTATTTGCTCATGCCAAAGCTGAAATTCTTAAATCGGCCACTTTATGCGAATATTATGCAAGGCATAGCGAGGAACTTTTACAACCTGAAATGACTCAGGTTGATGAAAGTCATGAAGTAAGCATTTGTTATGAACCCATGGGAATTGTGCTGGGTATTTTCCCCTGGAATTTTCCGTATTGGCAAATATTAAGAAGTGCTGTACCCATACTTATGAGCGGCAATGGAATATTGGTAAAACCGGCGCCCAATGTGCCCCAATGCAGTTTGGCATTGCAAAATTTAATTGACCAATCGGGTTTTCCATCCGGCATTTATCAAACTATTTTTGCAGATGAAAAATTGGTGAGTGAACTCATTGCAGATGATCGGATTGCAGGAACTACTTTAACCGGAAGTGAAGCAGCGGGTTCTGCAGTTGCTGCACAATCGGGGAAACATATAAAACACAGTGTGCTGGAATTGGGTGGCAGCGATCCCTTAATAGTATTGAATGATGCCAAACTTGATGAAACCATTCAACAAGCTGTGTTTGCCCGCTTTCAAAACAACGGACAAAGTTGTGTGGCTGCCAAACGTTTTTTGGTTCAAAGAGAAATAGCTGAATTGTTTACCCAAAAATTAATAGCTGAAAGCGAAAAATTAATTTTAGGTGATCCTCAATTGGCCGAAACACAAATAGGACCCCTGGCCCGGAAAGATTTGCTGGAACTGCTCACAAATCAGGTTAATGATACCGTACAGAGCGGAGCCAATATTTTATTCCAATCCAGTCAGAAAACAAGCAGGGGATTCTTTTATCCTCCAACTATTTTAACAAATATTCCCAAAGGTTCAAGAGCTTATCAGGAAGAATTATTTGGACCGGTAATCGGCTTGTATCTATTCGATACCGATAAAGAAGCCATCGCCCTTGCCAACGATACAAAATTCGGTTTGGGGGCCAGTATTTACAGTACCGATTTAAGCAGAGCCAAACGCATGGCATCAAAAATAGAATCGGGAATGGTATACATCAATCAAATTGTAAAAAGCGATGTGCGTTTCCCTTTTGGAGGAATCAAAAAATCGGGCTATGGCAGAGAAATTGGAAGCTTCGGCTTAAAATCTTTTTGCAATGTAAAATCGGTTTGGGTCAAAGGATGATGTACAATGTACAATGTACGATGTCAATGCATGAGGTAAGTTGTATGATGTATTAAAGTTTAGTTTGCTTTTTACTATTTGCTACTTTCTACTTTCTAAATATAAAATTTCCGGGTTTCGATTTCGATACGCACGGCTTCGGGTACAAGATAGCGGATTGATTTACCGGCCTGAATGGTTTCACGGATATAGGTGGATGAAATATTTAATAAGGGGACTTCAAATAATTTTATTTTTGGATGATTGGCCAGTAAAGGTTTTTCTACAATCCCAATCCTTGCATATACATTTACATAATGATGTTCCAATATCGTTTTGTATTCTTTCCATTTGTGAAATTCCTGGTAATTATCACCTCCAACAATTAAGGTAAACTCATGTTGCTGAAATGTTTTTCTGAGGTGTTCCAGGGTAAGATAAGTATAGGATGGTCTGGGCAGATTCATTTCAATATCGCTTACTTTAAACCGGATATCTTTTTCAACAGCCAGTTGCAATAAATGCAGGCGCTCCTTTTCATCCAACAATTCATCATTTGCTTTAAACGGATTTTGTGGTGAAACTACAAACCAGATTTCATCCAACCGGGTATAATCAACCATATAATTGGCAATAATTAAATGTCCGGTATGGATGGGATTAAAGGAACCAAAAAAAAGTCCGATTTGCATGTATTGAAATTATTTTATGCTGTAAATGTAAATACTATTTATTTAAAAATTCATTCACCAAAGATTCGGCTTCAATCAGGGTTTTTTCTAATTTATCATTTAAAAGTACTTTCTCAAATTTTGATTCATAGGTTAATTCCTGTATCGCTTTTTCGATCCGCATTTGCAAAGTTTGTTCCGTTTCTGTTGACCGGTAACGCAGCCTGTTTTCCAACTCCTGCACATCGGGAGGTTTTACAAATACACCCAATGCCTGGTCTCCAAAGTAATTCTTGATACTTAACCCGCCTACTACATCCACATCAAACAATACAATCTTTCCCAAACTCCAGATACGGTCTATTTCAGATTTTAAAGTCCCATAAAAATTACCTCCATATACTTCTTCATACTCTAAAAACGCACCTTGTGCAATTTTTTGTTTGAATTCTTCAACACTCAAAAAATAATAATCTTTACCATCCACTTCACCTTCACGTTGCTTGCGGGTGCAAGCTGAAACAGAAAATGCAAGCTTTGTGTTAACCGACAACAGATGTTTAACAATAGTAGTTTTTCCGGAGCCGGAAGGTGCACAAAAAATGATGACTTTTTTATTCATTGGGTTCAGGCTCAACACTTATAATACATTATTAATTTGCTCCTTGATTTTTTCCAGTTCATCTTTCATTTCAACAACCCGGCGTTGCATTAAATGGTGGTTCGATTTTGAACCAATGGTGTTTATTTCCCTGCCCATTTCCTGTGCAATAAAGTTAAGCTTTTTACCACTGGAAGCTGTGTCTACCGTTTCTAAAAAATAATCGCAATGTTGCTTCAGTCGTGTTTTTTCTTCACTGATATCCAGTTTTTCGATATAATAAATCAGCTCCTGTTCGAACCTGTTTTTATCCATTTGTTCCTGGTTCAGGGTTTGCAAATCTTTTAAAATGCGTTCTTTAACCGTGCTGATTCTTTCTTCTTCAAACGGTGTCAGTTCATCCAGTTTCTCAGCCACCGATCTGCACATTTTTTTTAATTCACCGGCTAACATATTGCCTTCATCACATCTGAATTGATCAAACTCTGTATAGGCAAGCTGAACTACTTTCAATATCTCTTTCCAGTCGTCATCCCCAGGCGTATCTTCATTGGCCTGAATGATATTGGGAATGGTAAAAACATTATTCAATAATTGCTCAGGTGCCCATCCGGTGCCTATTGACATTTTTTTAATTTCTGCAAGATAATAGGCAGCTACTTCCTGATTTACAGGCATCACTTTATCCTGAACCATTTTGTAACTGATGTTTAAATTAACCTGAGCCGTGCCCCGCTCAATCAATTTGGTTAATTCCTTACGCAATTCGAGCTCCTTATGCTGCCATTGACGCGGCATGCGCAGGTTCATTTCCAGAAATTTACTGTTCAACGATTTAATTTCAACCTTTATCGTAAACTTTTCGGTATCCAATTCTGCCAGGCCAAAGCCCGTCATTGATCTTAACATACAAACTAATTATAAGGGGCGAAGGTAAGCATTAGCGGGGGAAATGCAAAGAGCAGAGGGTATGGGTGTTGGAAGAAGGAGCGTAGGAGGGGAGGAGGATAGGAGGGGAGGAAGATAGGAGGGGAGGAAGATAGGAGCGTATGAAATGATTTTTGGTAATTATATCATACCCTCATACAATCCTACCCTCATACAATCTTACCTTCATACAATCCTACCCTCCTACAATCCTACCCTCCTACCCTCTGCCCAACGCCCTCTGCCTTCTTCCTGTAAGCCGCGATGTATACACCAGCAAACACGATGAACATACTGATTATTTTTTGCCTGCTCAATTCATCTTTACCTGCTAATATGGCAATAATTGCAGCAAAAACAGGTTGCAGATAAATATAGGTTCCAACCAAAGCCGAACTTGCATTTTTAAGTGCAAAGGCATTTAAAACATAGGTTAAAAAGGTTGAACCCAAAGTGATAAAAGCAATGCATAACCAAATAACTGCCGGAATGTGAAGAAAATCTATTTCCATAAATTGGTTCAAACCGAATGGCAATACCATAAAAAAGCCAAAGAAAAAGGAATAAAGGGTAACTGTTAAGGGATGGTATTTAACCATTAAACGTTTTGCATATACCAGATAGAATGCATAAATTATTGCATTACAGGTCACATAAAAATCACCCAAAGCAGTTGAAGAATCAAATGTAAACCGGGTACCGCCAATTAAAAATAATGCCCCAAATGCTGCAATGAGAATGCCTGCAACTTTTGCCAGGGTAAATTTTTCTTTCAGCATAATGCCCGCAAAAATCAAAACAAATACGGGTGTGTTTAACATCAATACCGATGCATTGATGGGTGTGGTAATTGCAAGTCCCTTAAAAAATAATAACATATTTGCTGCCACCCCAAATAATGCAGAAACCAGTAAGGGTAACAAATCTTTTTTATCCTGAATTTTGCCTTTTACATAATACCGGTGAAACAGAAAAATGCAAACAGAGGCAACAAATACTCTTATAAGAATAAATGCATTGGGTTGGATATAAAGTGGCATCGCTATTTTGGCAATCGTAAAAGTAGCCCCATAAATAAGAGATACAATACCCAATGCCAGATGCACTTTAAACCGCTGTGTCATTATAAAAAATATAATATTTGAAGTCAGCAAATATGACCAAAATAATTAATTCGTACATCGTAATTCGTACATTGTACATCGTACATCGTAATTCGTACATCGTACATCAATTTGCAACATTTAAAGGATTGTGATAATTTACATCCACCTTACGGCTCAGTTTATAAAATCTCCCGGTAAGAAATATTGCCGAAAAAGTTAAACCAATTAACAAGGCAATCCATACCCCATATAAACTCATTCCCATTTTAAATCCCAGCCAATAACCAATCGGAATGCCTATAATCCAATATGCCACAATGGTTATGAGTGTAGGTCTTTTGGTATCGCCAATACCACGCAATATACCTAAACCTACACATTGTATGCCATCACTTAACTGAAAAATGGCAGCTATCCACAACAGATAGATGGCCATTTGCGAAACTTCCGGATCATTAATATAAAAGGAAACAATCTCACGGTTAAAAATTGCAAGCACAATTGCACAACTCCCCATAAAAACAGCTGCCATAATCAAGGCTGCATTTCCCGAACGGATGATGTCCTTTTTATTACGCCTTCCCAGTGCATTCCCCACTGCTATGGAACCTCCGGCTGCAATACCGGTTGCAATCATATACGTGACCGATGCAATATTAATTGCAATCTGATGCGCAGCCATGGCATATTCACTCATCCAGCCAATAATAATGGCTGCGAATGCAAAGGCTGCTATTTCAAAAAAATATTGAAACCCGGAAGGCAAACCCACCTTGAAAATTTCTTTTAAAAAAAGGGCATCGTGTTCATGCTGTTTTAAATGCATATAAGGCTTATATAGCTTATTCATCCGTATATACACATACATCATTATTGCCATGGCCACCCGCGACAGGGTAGTTGCAACCCCTGCTCCAAACAGCTCCCAGCGCGGCATACCAAACTTTCCATAAATTAATACCCAGTTTAAAAATACATTTAATAATAGGGCAATAACGGTAACAATGGCTGATGGTTTTGTAAAGGATAATCCATCGCTGTATTGCTTGATGGCCAAAAACAATAACATGGGAAATGTACCTACATTTAACATGTGCAGGTAACTTTTGGTTAATAAAGTTACCCTGGGTGTTTGTCCGAACCAATGCAAATTTTCGGTTAATACAAACAATACAATTCCGATAAAAGCAGATAATGTTACCGATGCCCAAACGGCCTGACGAAAAAGGATTGCACACTGATTGGGATGACCGGCACCACGTGCTTTGGCAACCAGGGGTGAAACCGCAGTGAGTGTACCAATACCCAAAATACAAATTAAAAAATAAACCGAATTGGCCAGAGAAGCCGCTGCCAGGTTCACTGCATCCAGTTTGCCAATCATTACAATATCGGCCACACCCATTAATACAATGCCCAATTGCCCGATTATAATCGGGTAACTTAGCTTTGCAATCTGGTTAAAATACGGTTTATAAACGGAATATAGTTTTAACAATTTTCAGAAAAATCAGGGGGCGAAAGTAATGAAAAATGTCCAAAGGAATTGTCAATACTTTTATTTCAATAATTCTATAATCCGTATTGTATTGGGTTCAAGCTTTACCCGGCCCAAACTGCTCAGGGTTTCATTGTTTACATGGTCAATGCCTTTTGTATAACCGGTCAATCGTTCCTGCATGCGCCGGGTATCCAAGTCTGCAGCTTCTTCCCCCCTGTTCACTGCAATCATAAAACACGATGATGCATTATACCTGAAAAATACATAGGTATTCCCTTCCGGAGTAAACTGCATTAATTTCCCATGGCTAATGGCTTCTTCATTTTTGCGCAGGTTTACCAATTTTTTTATGAAATGAAAGGCTTCATTTTCTTTTGCTGTTCTTCCAATTTCATTAAACTTATTTATTGTATCTGTTGGCCAGCCACCAGGGAAATCCTGACGAATCTCACCATCATTGGTTTTTGGAAGCGGGTTACTTAAAAGCAATTCTGTTCCATAATAAATGCTGGGTATGCCCCTAAGTGTTAACAGCAATCCCATCCCTATTTTCCATTTGTTAAAATCTTCTTTTATCTCTGTATAAAAACGGTTTACATCATGGTTATCCAAAAATGTTAAATTCAAATTTGCATCATGGTATAAACCATCATGGGTTAAGGTAAAATATATTTTTGCCAGTCCTTTATCCCATTCGGGTTTATTCTTTAATGCATCCAATATCGACCAATACAATTGAAAATCTTTGGCGCTGCTTAAGTGGCTCTGTGGTGATTTTGTATAGGTATTTTTTTCTGTGAAATAAGCCATATTTAAAACTCCTCCCTGTTCCCATATCTCACCGGTGCTGTAAAAATTCGGATATTCATTTTGAATATACGTCATACATTTATCCATAAAATCATAATCATTATAGCTATAGGTATCTATCCTGAACCCATCAATACCAGCATAATTAATCCACCACAAATAACTTTGCATCAGGTAGGTGGCTACCCAGGGGTTTCTTTGATTTACATCCGGCATATGCAGGTCAAACCATCCGTCTACCATTCTCTTTTTGTCGTATGCACTCGCATGCGGATCAAACTGTGTGGTTGCCCGGTAATTGGTTCGGGTAAACTCCGGCCATTGATTTACAAAATCATTCTCAGGTAAATCAAGCATCATCCAGTGTTTGCTCCCGATATGATTCGGAACCAGATCCATAATTAGTTTCATACTCCGCTTATGTAACTCATCCCCCAATTTTTTATAGAGCTGGTTTGAACCTAATCGCGGATCGCTTGCGTAATTGTCGGTTAAAGCATACCCATGATAACTGTATGCAGGCTGATCATTTATCAAAGTGGGATTGAGCCAAAGGGCGGTAACTCCCAGATCAAGCAGGTAATCCAAATGATTGATGATTCCCTGAATATCTCCACCATGACGTCCACCTAAGTTACTCCGGTCACAGGTTTTTTCCTGTAAGGTTTTCAAGGCATCATTCTTTATATCTCCATTACTGAACCGGTCAGGAAAAACCAGGTAAACAAAATCGGAAGGTTCTATGGAATGCGGTAATTTATAAAGCGTTTCGAGTTTGTAGGTAATTGTTTTTGATTTGTCTTCAAATACAAAATCTATGATAACCGAATTTCCGTGGTATTGCTGTAAATCAAGATTTACAATTAAATAATTTGGATTGCTTAACTTTTGAATACTCTTAATTTTTACTTCAGTAGTTTTTAATTTAGTTTCATATAAACCTACGTTTATCCCATAAACACATAATTGCAAATCGCGTGTTTCCAGGTTGTGCCACCAGTATTCAGGGTCTATTCTTTTTATTTCGGGCTTTTGTGCCCAAACCTGAAATTGGGCAAATATTAAAAGGGTAAAAAGGGTTCCGTTTATTATTTTCATGCAACGAAAATACGATAAATAAATCTCGAACATTCAGCCTGAATCAATCGTTCATTTTGTGGAAAGATTAAAAATTTAGCCATTTGTTAAGAGAACAAATTCCTTTTCAATTCTTAAAACGGATTATGCCGAATAAGTATACCCCGGATTTTTTACTATCTTTTATAATATTTCAAATACTCCCGGCTCAAATCAACATAGGTTTGTGCGTTTTGTTTTACTTTTTCAATTTGATCTGCATTGAGTGGTTTAATAATTTTTGCGGGAGAACCCAATACCAGAGAATAATCCGGAATTTGCATTCCTTCTGTTAGCAATGCGTTGGCACCTATGATGCAAAAATTACCGATGCTTACGCCGTTTAAAACAGTTAAGTGCATACCCACCAACACATGATTTCCAATTACAGCACCATGCACGATGGCACCATGACCAATTATACAGTCATGACCGATTGTTACCGGAAAGCCAGGATCTACATGAACAATCGCATTATCCTGAACATTGCTGCGATTCCCGATACATATCGAATCCCTATCGCCACGGATAACAGCCCCAAACCATACGGAACAATAGTCTCCGAGCTGAACCCTGCCAAATACCCTGGCGGTATCTGCAATCCAAACATCCTTTCCCTTAATAACAGGGGTTTCTAAAATTTCTTTCATTTTCTATAAAATGTATTTGGACTACATACTTTTTTATGCAAAATACAAAAAGACAATTAAACAAATTACATATTTTTAAGTTTGATTCCCTAAACTTGCACTTCAAAATAAAAACGATATGAGAAAAACATTACTGCAAACAATTGCTTTCACAGCATTATGGATAGGTTCAGCACAGGCTCAAACCATTCCATTTCCACAACCCAGTCCTACTACCAGTATTTCACAAAATTTTGCTACTTCTAAAATCGAAATCAGTTATTCACGTCCGGGTGTAAAAGGACGGAAAATTTTTGGTGATGTGGTACCCTTTGATAAATTCTGGCGTACGGGTGCCAACAGCGCCACTACCCTAAATTTTGGTGAAGATGTAAAAATAAACGGAACCGATGTTAAAGCCGGAAAATATGGATTGATAAGCTTTCCGGGAAGTGCTGAATGGATTTTAGTCCTTTCAAAAGACCTGAATGTAACTGATGGAGATGCCTATAAAAAAGAAAATGACATTGCCCGTTTTACCGTTAAGTCAGAAAAACTAAGCGACCTGGTAGAGACTTTTACCATTGAAATTAACAATATACGCAACAATAGCTGCGACCTGATTTTGAAATGGGAAAACACTGCAGTTCGGCTAAATATTACTACCAATTATGATGAGCGCATCAGCAAACAAATAAGTGAAGTGATGGCCAAAGATACCCGCCCTTATTATGGAGCTGCTTCTTATTATTTTGATAACAACAAAGACCTGAATCAGGCATTAACTTGGGTTAACAAAGCCATTGAAGCCAATCCGAAAGCCTTTTGGGCCTGGCATTTAAAAGCCAAAATTCAGAAAGGTTTAAAAGACTATAACGGTGCCATTGAAAGTGCAACAAAGTCAACCGAGCTGGCAATGGCCGATCATGATGATGCCTATGTAAAAAACAACGCCAAACTGATGGATGAAATAAAAGCAATTCCAGGATTTAAAATGGCAGCACCGAAGAAGAAGTGATTAGGTATAAGGTATGAGGTATGAGGTATGAGCAAAAAAAATACCTCATACCTTATAACTCATACCTAATAACTCATACCTAATAACTCATACCTAATAACTCATACCTAATACCTAATAATTAATGAATTGCTCCTTTTACTGATTTCAAAAACCGATAGGCAATAATTATTGCTGCAACACAAAAAAGGGCGGCCATTAAAAAAGGGGAACCCGGGAAATATACGGGTGTATAAATGGATGTAAAATAAGAGAATAAATGAGTCATGAGTAAGGGTCCGAATATAGAAGTTACACTTACCAAACTCGTGATTCCGCCCTGTAACTCTCCTTGTTCATTTGCCGGTACCTGATTTGAAATAATCCCCTGTAAGGCGGGCCCTGCTATTCCTCCTAAACAATAGGGTATTAAAAAAGCAAACATCATCCAGCTTTCACTGGCAAATGCAAAAAGGATTAACCCAATTAAATAAAAAAGGATCCCATAAATTACGGCACGTTTCTGACCAATTCGGGGGTTGATAACCCTGATTAAACCACCCTGCACAATAACTACCAATAAACCCACAACACCCAAAGAATAACCAACCATTTTTTCATCCCATTTAAATTTTTCCATGGTAAAATAGGTCCAGGTACTTTGTACCGCATGAGCGGCCATATACAAACAAAACAATGAACCAATTAATCCGCTCACCATTGGATATTTATTAAGATGTTTGAGTGTACCAAAAGGATTTGCCCTTTTCCACTCAAACTTTCTTCGATTATCCGATGCCAGAGATTCCGGTAAAACAAAATAACCATACAGACAGTTAATAAAAGACACTCCGGCGGCAGCGAAAAATGGGATACGTGATCCATATTGCCCTAAAACACCTCCCATTACCGGACCAATAATAAAGCCCAGTCCAAAAGCCATACCAATCATTCCAAAATTTTGTGCCCGTTTTTCGGGCGCACTGATATCGGCAATATATGCTGTTGCGGTTGTAAAACTCGCACCGGTTATACCTGCTAAAATTCTGCCTATAAATAACCAAATAATATTTGGAGCAAACGCCAAAATCAAATAATCAATTCCAAAACCAAATAACGAAAACAACAAAACGGGACGACGGCCAAAACGATCGCTCAGGTTACCCAGAATGGGTGAAAATATAAACTGAAAAATAGCATAAGAAAACATCAGCCAGCCTCCTATCAGAGAGGCTTCACTCATATCACCATGAATCAATTCAACAATTAATTTGGGTATGACCGGAATAATAATTCCCAACCCGATTACATCCAATAAAAGAGTAATAAAAATAAACCCCAATGCTTTGTTTTTATTTACCGTCATGCGTATACCTATATAAATTCGTATCCAATATCTTTCCGATAATATTTATTTTCAAATTGTATTTTTTCTGCATTCTTCATGCACATTGCCAATGCTTCTTTTAAATTTGAACCCAATGAAGTAACTGCCATAACGCGCCCGCCATTGCTAAGTAATTCGCCATTTTCATTTATACGCGTTCCGGCATGATACAGCATCGAATCCGTAACCAAATCCAAACCACTGATTCGTTTTCCTTTTTCATAATCTCCTGGGTAACCCTTTGAAACCAGCATGACAGTAGCCGCACTTTGTGAATCAATTTGCAGTTGTATTTTATCGAGTTCACCCTTTGCTGTTGCAAGCATCAGTTCTGCAAAATCATTTTGAATCAATGGCAATACTACTTCTGTTTCAGGATCACCCATCCGGCAGTTATATTCTATTACAATGGGATCATCATATACCTTCATCAAACCAATAAAAATAAATCCGGTATAATGTATTTGTTCTTTTTGTAATCCTAAAATGCTGGGTTTTATAATACGTTCTTCCACTTTTTGCATAAATACTGCATCTGCAAAAGGTACCGGACTAACAGCACCCATACCGCCAGTATTCAGGCCTGTATCCCCTTCTCCAATCCGTTTATAATCTTTAGCCGAAGGCAATATTTTATAATTTGTACCATCCGTTAATACAAAAACCGAAAGTTCAATTCCGTTTAAAAACGCTTCAACAACCACCTTGCTGCCTGCTTCCCCAAACTTTTTATCCTGTATCATCAGTTTGAGTTCGTTCACGGCATCGTTGTTGCTTTCACAAATAAGCACACCTTTACCGGCTGCCAAACCATCTGCTTTTAATACCACAGGCAGTGAATGATTTTTTACATAATCAATTCCTGCATCCATCGTATCAACGTTAAAAGTTCTGTATGCCGCAGTTGGAATATTATACTTTTCCATAAAAGCTTTGCTCCAGTCTTTACTGCCTTCCAGCTGAGCTCCTTTTGCATCTGGTCCCACAAAAGCAATTTCTTTTAATTGTGGATCTGATTCAAAAAAGTCTCTAAGCCCTTTCACCAACAGATCTTCAGGACCCACGATTAACAGTTCAATTTTTTTTTCAAGACAAAAATTACCAATAGCCGGAAAATCGGTATTGTCTATTGCAACATTTTTAGCTAGTTGTGAAGTTCCTGCATTACCGGGTAAAACAAACAAGTTTGAACACAAACTACTTTGCGTAAGTTTTTGGGAAAATGCGTGTTCTCTCCCCCCTGAACCTATTAATAAAATATTCATAAATTTATTTATCCGTGATTCGCTTATAGGTTTCGAAAGAATAATCATAGGCGTTTTTAGCATCTGCCAGATGCGGTTCCTGATAGACTCGCTTCCATTGTGATTCGGATAAGGGTTCGAAAAAAGTATCGGCCTCAAAATGGTGATGAATCCGCGTTAGGAAAACGGTATCCACAAATCGGATACATTGTAAAAATATACTTGCACCTCCTAATATAAAAAGTTCGGTTTCCTTGTTTTTCTCTGCAAAATCTTTTGCCGCCTCAATGGTATCAAACACCAGGCAACCTTCAATGGGTTTGCCCGAACGTGAGATAATCAGATTGGTTCTGTTGGGCAAAGGTTTACCAATGGATTCAAAAGTTTTACGCCCCATTAAAATATGATGCCCTGTTGTTAACTGCTTAAAATACTTAAGGTCGGCAGGCAAATGACAAAGTAATTGATTGTCTTTTCCAATCCCATTGTTTTCATCTGCCACCACTATAATTGAAACTTCCATTTTTTATTTTACGGTTTAATATCTATTCTTTTAATAAGTAATGCAATGTAAACAAACACCTGTTTTGAACCAAGTGTAATTTTATGGATTATGTATAGAAAAGTCCTTGTCAAAAAAAAGCCTCCTTATCAGTTGACAAGGAGGCTTTTTTATTAAACCAGGTTCATTTTGATGCGTTTTCCGATTTCATCAATATCGGATTTAAACTTTTTATCGGTTTCCATTAAATCGTTAACCGTTTGGCAGGCATGTATCACAGTTGAGTGGTCTCTGCCACCAAAGTGCATCCCGATTGTTTTAAGCGACGACTTTGTTAAATCTTTTGCATAATACATGGATATCTGGCGGGCCTGAACAATTTCACGCTTACGGGTTTTTGATTTAACCTGTTCAACCGGAATGGTAAAGTAATCACAAACCAGTTTCTGAATGTATTCGATAGAAATTTCACGGGTATTGTTTTTCACAAAATTCTTCAAAATTTGCTTGGCCAGATCGAGGTTCACCTCTTTGCGGTTTAAGCTGGCCTGTGCCAGTAAGCTTACCAGTGCACCCTGTAATTCGCGCACATTGGTATTTATATTGTGTGAAACATATTCAACTACTTCACGATGAAGGGTAATGCCATCATTATACATCATATGCTCTAAAATAGCTAAGCGTGTTTCAAAATCGGGTGTTTGCAAATCTGCCGACAAGCCCCATTTGAAGCGACTCAACAGGCGCTCGTCCATTCCCTTTAAATCCTTGGGGGCGCGATCACTGGTTAAAATAATTTGCTTGCCCAACTGATGCAGATGGTTAAATATGGTAAAGAATATCTCCTGGGTTTTTTGTTTGTTTTCCAGAAACTGAACATCATCTACAATTAATACATCAACCTGCTGATAGTAATTGATAAAATCCTGATTCGAGTTATTGCGGATGGCATCCACAAACTGATTGATGAATTTTTCAACCGGTACATACAAAACAATTTTATTTCTGCTGTTTTGTTTAATCATGTTGCCAATGGCATGAACCAAATGCGTTTTACCCAGACCGGTTTCACTAAAAACCATCAAAGGGTTAAAGGAGGTGCCTCCCGGCTTATTGGCTACTGCAATACCGGCACTTCTGGCCAATCGGTTGCAATCGCCCTCAATAAAATTATCAAAGGTTAAACTTGGGTTGAGGTTACTGTCTATGTTCACCTTTTTGATACCCGGGATAATAAAAGGATTTTTTATACTTGGATTTAAGTTGATACCCACACTGCTTTGCTGCAGGTCGGCTTTGGAGCTGCTGCTACCCGGTATGTTCACAACATACGGACTTGAAGTACTTGTGCCGTTTTCAACGATAATATTATATTCAAGCCGGGCTCCCATACCCAACTCCTGCTTAAGTGTTTTCTTAAGCAAACTCACGTAATGCTCTTCCAACCATTCATAAAAAAACTGACTGGGAACCTGGATTGTTAAAACTTTGTTATCAAGCTTAATGGGTTTGATGGGTTCAAACCATGTTTTAAAGCTTTGCGCAGGTACATTGTCTTGGATAAGTTTCAGAATACTATTCCAAATACTTTCACAGGTTTTCTCAGTCATAATCATCTCCTTCATTTCGAAGGTAAAAGTGACTAAAAAAGTTCACATCACAAAATGTTTTCAACATTTAATTTTAGCAAAATGAGCAAAAAAAAAATTACCCACTGATTTCTAACACACTTAAAAAATGTTTGCAAATAAATTTTTTCAATTGAGACAAACTTATTAAACAAAAAATTAACATTAATAGAGGTTTGGCTCAAAATATCAATAAATAAGAATCTCTTCACGGATAACAATTGCTTAATATACTAGCCTTTTTCAGGGTTTATTAGCTCAATCAGCCCTGTTTCAATTTTTGCCGGAGTGTTAATAAGCGGTTCAAAAGTAAAATCAATGCGCCCGAGGTTAATACCGGCCCAGCCAACCTGGTTAACAAGTACATTTTTATTAACAAGGTTTTTATATTGAACCGGTTCAGGCAAAAAAGTATGTGTATGGCCACCCAAAATCAGATCAATATTTTGGGTTTTGGAAGCCAACACTTCATCACTTACTTTATT
>JAUXUD010000083.1 GCA_030680835.1 Bacteroidota bacterium | reverse complement strand
CAAGCATGAGTCTTAACGAATTTAAAAGAGAAAGCTCCAGGGTCAGCAAATTATTCAATCTATGTGTCAGGCCGCGTGGAGGTGAGTGGAGGTTGTGCGTTGGGTGAGTGGAGGAAGTGAAGCACATGGTTTCCTATAACGGCCCGTGCATATGATTAGTTTTGGATATGATGCCGCAATTCTGTCCACCGAAACTGATTGAACTAAAGTAGAAAATTTACCGGAAACCACAAAGACCAAAATTAATTATATGCACTGTTATGGGCTGCCCTTTTTTGCTGGTCATGATTCGCAATGTTCAAGTTGTTCAATGGTCATTAGTGTGGAGTCGTAGAAGTTTTTCCCTAAAGCTTTCAACTCCTTTATTTTTTCAATTTCAGATTTATAATATTCAAGATTATTTTTATTTATTTCAAATTCTCCAAATGCCGTCTTGAACAAAAACTCAAAGAATTTTTTGTCTTGTCTTGTTGAGGGTTTAAAAAGTTTTTTACAAACGAAACCTTGCGTCCCATCGTGGAAGGTCTGGGAGCTTAGTGCAACAATGTCACCTGGGATAAATTCGCTTAAATTAATAAAATCATTTTCATTAAATTCATTGTCTGGCAAAATCAAGTATTTGTTTTCGTCAAGTTTGTGAGCATTGGTCGGAACCCAAGCAGTTGAACCGTCAATTAGTTGTACGTAAACTTTATCAGTTACTTCATTGATATTGTCAATAATGTTATTGTTGTCTGTCACGATTGTCGTCACTTAGGGTTGCCCATAACGGTTTCAGCATATGGGTTGTTTTGGATGTGATACCACAAAACAGTCCTCTTACACTGAATAAACGAAAGTAGAAAATTTTACAGTGAAAGCCAATACCAAAATAACCTATATGCTGTGTTAGTGGTTGGCCCGCTTCTGCCGCAACTTGAAGTCGTCCATGGCTCGCTTAAGATAGTCCAGATACTTTTGCTTGTCGTGCAAAAACTGCTCTGTTAATTCGGTGCGAACCTTGCGCATGAATTCAACTGCATGAAAATCTTGGTCTGAATGTTTATTCGTCTCCATAAGTAACCTCCTTTGGTGTCCGGATGTCGATAGTCGAGTAACCGAATTTTAAATTGATTGAATTATATTGTCGTATGCGAAAAAAGTTTACCATGTGCTTGAAATTCCAACTTACTAAACTGTCAACTTTTAAGATACTTGATATAGCGATGTGTTGAGCGTCGGTATGAAATTTTTGCGTTAGGGCACTTTCTTGAACATATTTGTTTGCCAGGTCAAGTTGCTCGTTCGTAATAGTTACCAGTTCAATAAATTCTGGAGGAATAGTAGTCGGCAATTCTCGAACTTTTACTGGGGCATCTTGAAGTTCTCCGATAGTAACGTCGGATAAAACTATAGTGAATTTACCTTGTCGGGCCTGTTCAATAAATGGAATAGTCCATTCGCTAAACTCTTTGTCCTCATAACCGCCCCAAACCGATGTGTCCACGTAAAATTTCATGTCACGAATATACGAAAAAAAAGATAAACAAGAATTGCAGGTTTAGCCAAATACTTTACCACTCGGGCTTTCCACTAACGGTTTGCAGGCACCAGAAGGTGGCGGAGTTACCACTGAATACCGTTCGGGAAACTGCATTTCAAACATACACAAAATTGTTCAGCGAACAATGAACCGCCACTTTTTGGTGCCTGCTGTTATATGCTGGGCGGTCCCCGGTTTTGCAGCCGTCGTCCTATGAAATGCAAAGCAAAGTTGTAGTCCATTAGTCGGGCTAACAAAGGAAAGCCGGGAATCTGCAAATAGTAAACTAGTTTTCAAATTCTTTTTCTTAGTATTAGCTTGGCAACACCATAAAGCAAAAAATTAAGTATGTATATGCCGTAACAAAAGAGCATTCCTCCCCTGTAATAGTTGTTGCGTTCTAAAATGGAACATATAATGAAGATTGGCACCATAACCAATGTTGAGACTATCGTATAATAAGGTACTTTCTCCCAAAAGGATGCATTTCTAAAATGCAAATCTGATTGAATATTTTGGATAATGTGATTTTTAAGATGGCCAACAACATGATCTATATATCTATCTCTGTCGATAATATTTTTACCTTTAGCGTCTTTTTTATCCGGATAAAACATGTAGCTATTTACTTCTAAATTAAACTGTTCTTGTTGTTTCTTAATTTTCCAGTACTCAATGTTTGAATTTATTCTGCTAAATGCTCTACCGGCAGAAAAACGCAACCAAAATAGAGCAATTTCGTCATTCGTCATTTGTTCAACCAGTGATTGCAATTCCGCATCATTTGAAAATTCACCACCATTCTTAATTGATCGTCTAATAAATTTCTCTATTTGTCGTTCCTTATTCATCTACAGAGCTCAATTAATAATTCAGTCGACGTTCTTAATTCAATTTCCGTGTAGGTTCTGGTCAAGTCTGGATGGTCAATCGCATTTCTAACAAATGTGCTTAACGTCTCATAATTCGTGTTACCAAATGACGATGGTTTATCATGCGTAGTTGAGGAGTAAAGATGATGGGCTTTTATAAAGTCATCACAAGATTTTACAGTGCTTTTGCTTTCCTTCTGTTGTAGCCATCCATATAACTCAATATGGTAGTCATTTGAAACTATATCAAATGCTAGGTAATTTGTCTCTGCGTTTGTAATACTTGGTAAAACAGATGGTGCATCAATTCTTTTGGCATTAATAACGCCACTGGTTTCGTTAAGCGCAATAACAATATTTTGGGCTTTGTCTTTTAATGCTTCATTTAATACATGTTCGGAATGTGTAGCAATAAAAAGCTGTGTTTTTTGGATATCCGTTTCAGTGAATAAGTCTTTGTAATATTTTAAAATATTTTTTTGCCATTTCGGATGCATGCTCAATTCCGGTTCGTCGACCATAATTGCAGAACCGTTAAGTTTATTATTATTTTTTAAAAGATAAATACCCCGGAAAACAATTTGTTTCTCGCCTGTGCTAAGCTTGTCTATAGAAATAAATTTATCGTTCTTTTTAAATAGGATCTCTTTTTCCGAATTGTTATCAGTGACCTTCTCATACTCTAGCTTATTAAAAAAATTATCGAAAGCATTTTTAAAACGATAAATGTTTGAGGTAGGGTAAAATTCATTCCAAGATTTAGGGGTTGCTCCTAAGTTTTTGTTAATTTCGGCATAGCTGGAATTGTCTTGATTTTGCACATCGACAATTAGCTGTTTTGAAGATGTGAAATCATCCTCGTCGTCAATATCATATTTTTCTAAGTCCAATGCCTTGGTTGTCGTTGATGTAATTTTAGTTGTCCTATAATCTGCTCGTGCTTTTGAAAAAATACAACCATAGTGCCTTATATCTAGTGTGTTTGTATCAATTGCAGTAGGATTGTTGTTTTTATTTGAGTTCATAGCCGTTGTTGTTCCGCTATCATCTATCATATTGTAAAAGTCTTTAATATTTGGGTGAATTAACGGAACGGCTTTGTAAATTCTTCCATTAATAATATATTCTATCGAGTCAAAATATTCAAACGAACCTCGATTGAGAAATGTACTTATTGATTCTAATATCGTAGTTTTTCCAGTGCCATTTTCACCAGCGAATATGATTGTGTCGAAAGGGTCTCCCGTAGTCGTGTCTATGAAGTCCAATTCTAAGTCACCTAAAATAGGGTGATTCTTCCACTTTACCTTTTTAATCTTCATTTTCTTTTAGTCTTGTCCATGTGCATCGTCCCTTGCCTTACTATTCAAGGTTTTGCAGATGGGAAATTTTGGATGTGACACCACAAAACAGTCCGCATACACTGAATAAACGAAAGTAGAAAAATTTATGGTGAAAGCCAATACCAAAATAATCTATATGCCGGGTTATTTGGTGGGCGGTTTCCGGTTTTGCAGCCGTTGTCCTATGAAATGCAAAGAAATGGCGTAGGCCAACTGTCAGCATAAACAAAGGAAAGCCGGGAATTTGCAAACTCCCGGCTTTCGATTTTTACTCGTCCAAACGGATGATGAGTAATTTGTTCATTGTCGTAACGTTGACTCTGCTTTTTGGCGTAAAGCCTAATTTGTCAAGCCAGTTACCACATAATGTAATTTCAGGCACAGTTGTCCGGCTACGCCGGTTGAACCTGATTAGCTCTTGAATTTTCAAGCTTCTAACCTCAAGTTGTCCGCTTGGTTTTTTCTTCTTGGGTGTTCGCATAACTTTTGAAGTTTTTTAAATGAGTAGCCCAGCAGTGCTGCGAACACCCAAGAAGACTTGGAATGCGCAGGACTTCCACCTGCTCTCTGCCGAGCATATCGTTAAACATTAATTTGTTTGTCATTGGATTTCATTTGGGTTGTTCGCATGACAAAGATAAAAAAAATTGTGAAATACAAAATAATAACGCTGGGGATTTTTTAAATTGAAAGTTGGCTTAATTCTGCTTTGTAATCTTTTAGTCCGCCCTTAAAAATTAAGTAACCGAAGTACGAACATATTAAGAGAACAACAACCCCCATGAGAATTGGATATCTAAACCATTCGTAAATTGTTTTATTTCCACTCGACATTCCTTTCACTCTATTAATTTCGGGATTGTCCGTTAAATACTCTACTTCGACAGGATATGGCACATTGTCAACATTGGTTAAGTAATTAGGAATATCTCCACCTTCCTTACCTCCGCTGGTAATAAACTTTCCATTAGGTAAAGTAAAATTAAACTCATAATAATAGAAGTAAACTACTGCGGATCTTCTGCTGTCATTATATTCAACTAAGTCAGATTCCGGTTCAACTTTCGTAATTAGTCCTTTCGTAGATTCACTGCTCGTGATTAGCTTGTATTCATTGAATGGATTGTCATAGGAAGAAAACCACATCCAAATTCCGATTGTTGGAATTGCTAACCCCCAGAAAATGCTTTTCACAAACCGAAATTGAATCCTCCTTTTGTCGCCCAATAATTCAAGGATTTTGTCTACTGCAAAGTTAACAGCCACAGCTGCTAGGCCTATACCAACCCAGGCAATTAGAAATTCGACCCAAGGATAGCCATTAAAAAATGTATGCAACCAATTTTTCATTATGATGTTTAGTTTTTGCCAGTTTTGTATTCTCTTGTTTACTCGTCATTTTCAAGTTTAGTAAATGTAAAAAAAATCATAAACGATTAGGCTTGGTAGTGGTAAATCTCGTCCTTCCATTTAATTATACCATCTTTAATTTCTTGGGCTTCATTGGATTACTAAAAAATAATCATAGTACTAATAATATTATTTATTAGCTAACATCCAATCTTTTAGAAGTTTAGTAATTTCATCATCCCGCACAGGCTTAAACTTATACCCCTCCATATATGTAAGGCCCAACATTGCCACCTCAGAGTCTTCTAATTCTGCATATTGATTATTAAACATATCTATTAAATAATTGTCCGCAAAGAATTTATCTGGCTTATTATTTTGCGACTGCATAAAGGTAATTATTTTGATAAAACAATATTGACTGTCTAGGCACATATAAGATCCTTTCTTAGTAAACCTTAAAAGTGTAGCGCCCCTTTCACCAAACCAAGTCCAAGGTTTAAACACTTCTTTATATTCCGTCATTTTGTGAACCAGAATTAAGCTATCTTTTTTTGACATTTCCATTATTTGTTGTTCCCATCTATGGTCCCCCCAATTAAGTGCATAAAAAAGTCCTAAAAGAGCAATCGTTATTGCGAATATTTTTAAAATTTTCATTAAGGCTAACTGTTCTAATGAGGAAAAGTGCTAAATATTAAATATTTTTAAAACCAATAGGCTGAATGAAATCGGTTACTGGTTTAAATAGGCTAAGAATATTGTGTGGAAATCCTTTGCGAACTGGATTACAATTTCTGTCTAAATATACAACATTAACGGTTAATATCGGATTCCCGTTTGTCGCCTTCTCTGAACTATCGAAGCAATCCAATACTGTCATTGGAATGTCTGGTGAGGAATTTAAAATTACTACATCACCCGGATTGAATGGAAGAATGATTTTATCTGTCATGGGATTAATTGTTTTTTTTTATTTATTGAAAATGTTTTGAGTTTTTTGATGCTTATGGTTTGGCGTTATTTATTATTTATCTTTTCTTTGATTAGTCAATTTAATGATTCAGATATTTTAATTGTTTATTAGCCATTGCGCTCATCATAAGATTGGGATAAACTCGCGCTGCTATGTCGCAAAATTGGCTTATAAACCAACCTGCAGATGATTCACCTTTTTCGATAGTAAAAGCTGAGATTTCTGTTGGATAATATCTTACGATACTGCTGAGAATAAACATTGCACCATAATATGAAGATTCAATAGGTATAGCATTTTCATCAACGTTGAAATAATATTCATAGTCAAGGACGCTATACTGGCAATATTTTTTCAGAATTTCCCTTCCTTCTGATACCCGTTCGGTTTCATTTAATTGGTTTTTGGAATGATAAGTTAAAAAAACGTTTCCATTTGATATTTCCTTTTCGAAGTCTTCCAAAAACCTTTTGAAACTTGGGCTGCTATTAAATAAGACTTCTGGTAAACTGATTTCAAATCCCTTTGATAAATAATTTTTTACGTCTAAATAGACAAGATTAGAATCTAATCCAAAGAATGCTTTTATCGGATATATTAACTCTGGAATGTTCTTTATTAATTGCTCAAAGGAAAACTTGGTTTTATCAGCATAACTAAACTTGAAATAAGTTGAGAGGTCTTTAAATAATCCTCCTCCAGAAGTAGCTGTTACTTTTAAAATATCTTGATTTATGCCGGGTTTACCTAACCCATGATGAGCAGAATTAGGTAGCTTGTCCTCGATTAAAAATAGTGATGCTTTTGTCAGATTAAGAAAACAATAGTATAAAAGCAATGGCCTCGTTTTTATGCTACAGCCATTGCTAGCTTTAAAGTATTCATGCGCTTGATTAATACTCGTGGCGACATAAATATATTCTTCTTCCGTATGATTGAGCCATGTTTTTTTTAGAACATTGTAATCAGAATATAAAAGAAGTTGATTCCAAATAGAAACTTGGGGGTTTTCGGACGTGTAGTTATAAAAATCTTGTAATTTTGTCATCGAGATTAGTCCTTCTATTTTCATTTTTCTTTTATTGAGAATGAAATTATGAATGTTATGTTATTAATCTGACTATTGTCGGCCATATTTATTTAGCGTACTATAAATATTCTAGTCAAGATATGTTAAAGTAAATTCATAAAGTTCCTTTAACTTAGTATTATTTGGGTCAAGGGATAATGAATGTTGCAATGTCGGTAAATGATTCTTTAATGCCCTTTTAAATTCAATATGGTCGGTTTCTGAAAGATTGTCAACAAAATCACTAGGATTTCTACGGACTAGATTTTCTGGTTTTTTTGATCTTTCCACAAGCATACTTTTGACGCTGTCTGGCATTTTTAATTTCATATTATAATTCATTTCATAAAGCTTATAGCCCATTTGAATGGATAATTTTAACTTCTCTTGTCCTTTTTCAAACTCCCCAACTATATGATAAGTTAAGCCAAGTAGCCCAATAATATTTGGGTCTGAATTGTCTATGCTTAATGCTTTTTCATAATCGTCAATTGCTTCTAAATTAAAATTTAATGCTCCCAATGAATTTGCTCTAATTACTAAAGCATCATAATTCGAAGGATACAGCAGGATAATTTTGTCCGTAATAGCGACAGCACTTTTGAAATCTTTAATAATTCCCTTTTCATTTGCCCTTTTCAAAAGTGATTTAATATTAACTTCTGGCGTATTTTTCCCTTCATTTTTAATAGTGGGAGGGTACTCCGATTTCTTTGATACCAGTTTGATAACTAGATAAATTAAAACAATTCCCGAAGTAATAATTAGCAATATTGTCATTTCATTTTGTTTTATTGTTTGCGTCTGTATAAACTATAATAGCCTTGCATATAACGTTTTCACGGTAAAAGCAGTTGGGGATTCGAAGCCACAAAACCTTCCGTGTAACGAATTGTAAAGGAAAAGAAAAAGTTCCGCATTTCCACGTCAGCCCCAATTGATTTTTACCGTGTGTTACCACCAGTGCATTTTTGTCTACGTGTCGATGAGGTTTATTTTAAATGCAATAAATATCAGTATGAAAAGTGAGGTGATGCTAAGACAATGCGTCTTAAGTTGTCAAGTTGGTTAGATATGATTAAAGCAAATAGTCCAGCTGCGGCAATAAATATTATTGTCAATAATTCGTCTAAGTGAAACGATTGGCTGTGAGTGATGTCCTTTTAATTTTTTGGTGAAACTTGTTTGATTTTCCATATTAAATAAACAGGTAATTGATAAATTAAGGAATAGATCGCCATTGCCCAACATCACTTTCTTCAGTCGCTGGATCTATGCTGATACTTTCTCCACTAGCATTTCCATTTGTATCTGAATAATGTGTAATTGTAAAACTCCATCCGGGTAATGTTTTCAAGTGTTTCCAATCGCCAGAAAATTTAAAAATGAATTGCGTTGTGTAACTGTAGTTCTTAAAATCGATTACTGATTTTGCTATTTTCAGTGCTTCAATTGAATCAATCCAGAAATAGTTTTGACAGTTTTTATTAAGTGAATTTAAAATATGTTTTCGATCTATTTTAATGTAATTAGTATCTATAATATAATTATTATTTATAGGAGTTTCATTAAAAACAATTGGAACAATATTGTGTCTACATCTACTGTTTTTAATTAAATAAGTTACAGCTCTTTGCCCCCATCTATATGTATTCTGATAGGTTAAATGTTTCTTTACAAATTCAGTTCCTAATTTTTTGTTGATATAATTTTTTGCTAAAACTCTATGTATGCTGTCAATAGTGTTTTCTTTTATTTGCCAATCTGGTATTTGGGCATTTAAATTGAAGCTATATATAGTTAAAAGAAGAGGAAGAAGTCTTAGCATTCTGAAATTATTTAGTGAACAAATTACACAATGATAAAAAATATTTATTACACTTTAGTTGTTTTTTTACACTTAGTCAGCTCGATTGCATAAACGATTGTCTATGAGTTAAGATTACGTATAGAATGCCTATTATTATAAAAACGAAACTGATTTCGTAAATCCGTCTATATTTTATTTTCTAATCGTCATACTAAAGTTGCGATGTCAAAAGTCAGAATGTCGAACATTTAATTGTCGTCTTTTTGCATTGGTGGTAACGGTTCGCGCACTTGCGCAGGCCGGGATTTAGAACGATTAATTGTCACGCTAAGATAATGTTTATTAGAAATGCATTAGCTCAAATTACCACGTCAGCCCGGCTTGTTCGCAAGTGCGCTGTTATGCACTGTTTTAATTCTTCGTCAGCACTATTATTGTCAGCATAAGCACCGCACCAATAGTGAAAGTTATTACTTGCCAATTCAGTAAGTCCCAAGTGTCTTTGCCGTGTTTAATTGTTTGAGCTTCCAAGTCTGAAATGCTCTTTTTTATTTTATCAATGTCGCCATGTGCTTGAATGTTCCTTTCTGTTTCAAACTTTTGGCGCCTTTGTCTAACTAATTCCTTTGTCTTGCGAAAGTCAGTAAGGCGGTTAATTGTCAATGCTGCGCCAGTTACAAGAGCGATTACTAAAAATAGATAACTAAAAACAACACCAAAGGTTAACAAGCAGTTGGTTGCTACCTTTAAACCTGTCTGCGTAACCGAGAAAGCCAATAATCCTGTCGTGAATGTCAGAAATAGATTATTTGTCGCGGAGAGTTGGCTAATTGATAATTGCTGCCATCTTGTAAAGCGGGTTTTATAATCTGTTATTTCCTTTTGATAATCTAATTCCGTCTTATTGTCCATTGCAGTATTTATTAATAAAGTCATAGGCTTCGGCTTTTCCGAGTTCCCCGGATTTGCTCCAATCCTCACAGGCTTTTGTTTTATTTCCTGTCTTAAAATAAGCACGACCTCTTACAAAGTAAGAATTGGAAGATTTTGGATTCAGTACGATAGCCTGATTACAATCTTCAATGCATCCTTTGAAATCATTCATTGCGAATTTTGTTTCCTGCCTTGAGTCATACGCCACCCAATTATTTTCGTCAAGTTCAATCGCCTTGTTAAGGTCTTTGATTGCGTCAGTGTATCTTTTCATTTCGAATTTTGACCAGCCCCTGTTATTGTATGCCATAGAAAATGTAGGGTCTAACTCAATGGACTTCGTGTAATCGGCA
Organism: Bacteroidota bacterium; assembly: GCA_030680835.1. Classification (GTDB taxonomy): domain Bacteria; phylum Bacteroidota; class Bacteroidia; order UKL13-3; family UKL13-3; genus B1. Next base: position 28,423 of record JAUXUD010000083.1, on the reverse strand, counting down.
ATAGCACCAATATTATCACCTAACTGCGATTTAGCAGAACCTCTGTTATAATATGCCTCCGATTTCGGATCTAATTCAATTTGCATATTGAAGTCTGCCAGGGCACCAGTCAAATCGTTTGAGTAATACTTTATCCAGCCTCTTGTCCGGTACGCAAATGCATCGTCCTGTACTTTATCTATAAACTTATTTAAGTCAGCCAGAGCAAGCGAATGTTTTCCCAGTGCTTCGTAGGAAAATCCTCGGTTTCTATAAGTGTAAGGGAAGGTGGGGTTTAACTCAATTAATTCACTGAAATCTCTTATGGCCCCTGCATAGTCACGGGATTTCATCTTATTATTTCCGCTTTCCCAAAGTAATTTTGGGGCTTCCTTCATCCTTGTATTGCACGCATCAATTTCCTCTTTAACATTTTGCTTAATAATGTCCAGTTTGTCCCCAAGCAAATTGAAGTCTTGCCCATCCATTGCGCGCAATTGTCTGTAGTAATTGTCCATCGCATTTAGAAATGTTCTTTCACTGGTCTTTGTCTTGAGGTCGAAAACCCAGTCGATGAGTTTGTCGCGATATTTTTTGTTTTGGTCATACCTTGCTTGAATGGTTGCCCCCGCGCGCATTAGCATGTCAAAATTTGGCGAAATGTACTCACTGGGTACGTAGGTGTCATACTGATTTGTCTGTCCGAATACCTGAGCAAAGGCAAAGACAGCAACCAAGAGTGTCAAGATTCTTTGTTTCATATTGGTGTCATTTTAAAATAGTGCATAACTCTCTTATATGGATGACTACACCAATCATAGCTTGCCAACCCGAATAGACATGTGTAGGTTCTCCATAACCTATCCAAAAGTATATTTTTAATTTCAGGTATCCAAATCATCGAAGGGGCTTTTAATTTGTTGGATGCTTTTCGTGCTTACGTGGGTATATATTTCGGTTGTTTTGCTGCTGCTATGGCCTAATATTTCCTGTATGTAACGTAAATCTGTTCCGGCTTCCAATAAATGTGTGGCATAACTGTGCCTGAGCCAATGTAATGTTACCGGTTTATTTATCGCTGTTTTTGCCAGGGCTTGCTTTAAAACACTTGCCAGGCTCCTTTCGTCATATTGTTCATTTTTTATCTGCCCCTCAAATAACCATGTGCCCGGTTTATAACTTTCTTGATAGATTCTTATCATCTCAATCGTTTTTTGTGATAAAGGTGCAATACGGTCCTTTTTCCCTTTCGACTGCCGTATAATAATTACCCCTCTTATCGAATCAATATCATTTGGCTTCAAATTCAATAACTCACTTCTTCGTAAACCACAACTGTAAATTAAAGAAAGCATGGTTCGGTGTTTAATATTTCCTAAGGCCACCAATAGTTCTTTTATTTCTTCTTTACTCAATACGTTTGGCAATAGTTTCGGTCGCTTTGGTCTGTGAATTAACTCTATTTCAATCTTTTTATTTTCTATTTCAGCAAAAAATAATTTGATTGCATTTACAACCTGATTTTGGTACGAGGCGGATAGCTTATGCTTTAAAATATAATCATTGTTGTAATTAATGATGTCTGAATTGCTAATTTCAGATATTGGTTTGTTGATGTGAAATTTAAAAAACGATTTTATTGCATCGGTATATGTGTTAACCGTATTTGTGCTGTACCGTTTCGAATGCATCCACCGTTTAAATTTTTCTATATTTATTTCTATATCTTCTGCTAATTCAGGATTAATTATTACCGGTTTTTCAATTGTTTTAATGGAAGAAATTGTTAACAGACTATGGTTAAAACCAAGTGCATCCCTGTTATGGTCATTATCTGCCACATGCCAGCATTTCTGTGTCTGGCTCCACCGGGCATCCTTAAATTGCCGTACGGCTTTTGTTAATGCATCATCAAACCCAAACCTGATGGCAATCCTCTTTTCACCCCGGTGCTCCATAGCCGATAGTTTCCAATCCATACTCTCAAAGTTAATTCCAATCAGCTAAATACAATGGGTTCAAGGCAAACTAAATCCCAATTATAGGATATAAGTTTACACACAAAAAAAGCTGTACCGCAAATACGATACAGCTTTTTAATCAGGAATACTCCTGGAAGAATCTATTTAAAGCCGGTCTTTCCTGAATCCCCAGATGAGCCATTCGCTTTGGTAGGTGTCGGGGTTTTGTGAACGAATCAGATACATCATTGACGTGAGGACTTTTCTGCTATAACGGGCCTGTTTAATGGTATAATATTTTTTAAGTGTTTAATAACTTAATAACCAAAAGGTTCCCTGCTGGTATGTCTGATTCTAAGAAAGCTAATTTCTTTAAATTGATTTAATCCCCAAAATGCAGGGAATTGCTTTTAAATTATCATGTGTTTATTCGCACATCTATGCCATGGACTCAAAATCTACACACTATAAATCATTATAATCAAATTCATAAATCGAACGCTTTTCGGTGCTGTCGTATGCCGGGTTAAAAAAGGCCTTATGTTTTATGTTGTCACCAAATTTCTTTGAACCAATATTCAACAAATCAATAAGGGTAAAAAAATTATCTTTGGAGCTTAGCGGGGTATTGATGCGTTGTCTTACCCATTTTTCCTTAAGGGGATAATTTTGTTTGTATCGGTTCGACAGGTATACGAAATAAGGAATATCGGCCATTTCTTTTGTGGGTGGGTAGGTGTGACCATTAAAAGAACGATGCTCAAACAATTCTTCACCATGATCTGCTAAGAATAACATAACCGCACTTTCATTGTGTTCAAGCGAATATTTATTTAATATTTCATAAATACAATTTACTACCGAATCCTGATATTTTACAGAGTTGTCATAGGCATTGATGATGCTTGATACTTTATCATTCCGCACCGCCAGGTTTTTTATTTCTCCGCTCTGAAAAAAATTACGGTCTTTGGGATAACGTTTTTCATAATCATAATGACTGCCCATTAAATGCAGGACAATAAATTTTGATTTTTTCGGATACTTTCCGTTTAAGAAATTGTTGAAGGGTTTTATCAAATCTTCATCATAATGAAATCGCAGATTCGCATCTTCATCCTGTGATAGATCATCATTAAAAAAATAATGATCGCAAAGTCTGGATAGCAACACAATGGGATTATCAATGCCTCCCCATCCGGCCTGGTTGGATATCCAGAACGTTTCGTAGTTTAAATTATTGAGTACCGAAAATAAATTTAACTTTTTGTCGGTTACATCACCGTAAAACAGACTTGGAACCGCCTCGGTTGTGAGGGTGAATGGGGTCATGCAATTATTGAATTTATATAAATCCGGATTATGATCTGCATACGGAGTGGTTTCCCTTTCAAAACCATAATAACTCATATGGGTTTTGCTCAGCGATTCGGAAATGATAAACACAAAGGTTTTGTTTAAGGTATCATTATTTGAAAATTCTTTATAGTTTTGGTCTCTTTGCAGGCCCGACATTTCCTGTTTTATTTTTTCCATAAACTCCCTGTACTGATTGTATTGTCCCAGGGTAATATCCCAGTACCTGATGCGTGTGAGTACTTCGTTGTGTTTGAGGTAAAAACTTGTTGCACTGCCCATGCCATAAAGTGAAATAATGAGAGCGGTAATCATAAAGGGTTTTGAGGTAAATAAACCGTTTAACCCTTTCCATTTATGTATAAAGAAAGCAATAAACGAAACAAATAAAAGAATTACCACAGAGGTGCCCATGCCGGAGTATAAACGTATAAAGTCGGCCGACTCTTCCATGTTGGTATTGATAACGGTTTGAATAATTGAAAAGGTTAAAAAATAGCCGAACACCACATAATATACCAGGTCGCATAAGATAAAAAAGCAAGCGATACCAATATAAATAAACGGAATATACAGGAGGAGATTCCTCCATTTTCGTGCGGATACATATTTTAAAATAATAGAAATTATGAGAAAACTAAAAACAATGCTGGAGAAAAAAAGTACCTCGCGGTACGTGATTTCCAGGTCGTATTTATTGCCCCTCAGAAAACCGTATTCATGCGGATTAAACTTCTTAAAAAAGTAACTTGTTAAGATGGGAATTGTTGAAAGGATAAATAATATAATAACAAAACCTATGGATTGTATGAGCCTGTTTTTTTTCATTGAATGCGTTTAAAGCGATGCGGTGAATATATGTACATTATAAAACAAAATAAACATATCTTACAATACCCTTTTTCCGGCTTTCCGAAATCAAATAAGTCATGGCATCCGGGTTATTGCTTCCGGCTTTCATTTCGTATTTAGTACCATTTAATTTTAAAGTGATGCTTGCTTCTACGAGATTTTCGGGAAGTTCCAATACGAAGAGCCTGTTTTTTATCGTAACAGGTTTTTGTTGTTTCGAAAGTTTTTCACTGAACTCATATACATCTGCTTTCCATTGCCACAAACATCCTCCCGAAGTGGTTACAAATTCGTATTTGGCCGTTTTATTGCCGGGTCCGATTATTTGTATTTTACTCAAACCCGACATTTCATTATACTTCCCATATGCCTGTTCTTTTTTACCCTCACTGATGGATTTAAGTTTTGAGAAATTTGTATAATACACATTTTTGTCGTTGTGTAATTTGGGGAGTTCAATAGTGTTTTTTACCGCACACCACTCTTTAACCGCAAAGCCTCTTAAACGCCTGCATGCCGTATCGTTTGATAATACTTTATACAGGTTTGGTGAGTTGATTAAACCCGTTTCTGTTTTTACAAACTTTTTTACCGAATCTTTCAGGGTAATGTTCAAAGTTGCACTTATTTCTGCTTTAGGAGCTGCTTCTTTAAATGAGGTATACCCATTACCCAGCTCTTTTCCATCAACCATCATTTTAAAACCGGAAGTATTGTATTTATCGCTTCGTTTAAAGGTAAAAAACAATTCCTTTCCTTTCAGTAATTTCATGGCAACCTGCGTAACATACCGGCTTGCATCCTGACTGAGAATCATCGCATTTTCGGGCTTTAACACCAGGTTTACAAACGAAGCTCCTGATCCACTATTGAATTTAACGCTTACATAAAACAAGTTTTCATCTGCACGGTTCAAAACGGCATACACCTTACCGGGTATTTTAGCGTTACATGCATCCATACATTTTTCATAATTCTCGTAAGTAGTTGAACGGCTTACGTTAAAAAGCAGCGCTTCAGTATTTTCGTCCTGAACGCTATAAGAGGCAAAAGCAAATAAATCAGCTCTTTTTTTACTGAACGATTCAAAATCCCTGCTCGACTGAATCATTTCGTAAACAAGTGTGGCAACAGTGTCTGAAGGGTAATTCTTTTTTAAGTCGGCAAAAATATTCTTGTCAATTATTTGAATAACAAGCATTTGTTCATCAGTATTTTCTGAACCCAATAAATAATCTTTAAGCAAAGCCTGTTTACACCCAGGACATTGGGCACTGGCCACAAACAGGGTAAAGGCCGATACGGCAACAAACAAACAAATTTTTTTAAATCCCATATCCGGCAAATGTATATGCGTAAATGGAAAAATGAACAAAAACCACAAATTTTTCATTACCCACCTGTAGAGACGCGATTCATCGCGTCTCAGGGATTCATCACATATTCACCGTGCATCAAACCCTGCATTGTGTGTTTACAATGTTTACCCTATATTTGCAACAATATGAGTGTTAGACAAGAGAAGTTTGCGGGTTTGATTCAGGAACATCTGGCGGTTATTTTTCAGCGAAATCCCGATTGGTTCAAAAAGGCATTTATAACCATTAGCAAGGTGGAGATGTCGCCGGATTTGAGTTATGCAAAAGTGTTTTTGAGCTTTTTTAAGGTTCAGAATAAAGAAGAATTATTGAACCTGATTAATTTTCACAACCGCGATATCCGGAAACAACTCGCAGCTAAAGTGAGAAATCAGGCCCGGGTGGTGCCCGAATTAACATTTATTGTAGACGACAGCCTCGATTATGTTTTTAAAATAGATGAACTCCTCAAACGGGTTCATGAAGAAGACGAAAGAAAAAAACAACAGTAATTAGTTAAAATACAATCTTATAAACTTAGCGTTAACGTTTCATGAATTACGATCCCATAAAAAAAGATTTAGGTGCTGTATTTAACCAAAGCACCTTCCTGCGTAAAATATTTTATCAATTACTCGATTTATTATTGCTCCGCTCCTGGCATGTGCACCGCGAACTCCGGACCTGGATGAAAGGCAAAAAGGAGGCTAAAATTCTGGATGCAGGCTCGGGCTTTGGTCAGTATAGTTTTTACCTGGCAAAACGCAGTGCCCAATACAGCATTGATGCTTTGGATGTAAAAGAAGAGCAGATTGCAGATTGTAACCGGTTTTTTAAAAAATGCGGACTATCGAATGCAACATTTTCATTTGGCGATTTAACCAAACCCATTGCCGAAAACAAATACGACCTGGTTTTATGTGTGGATGTAATGGAGCATATACTTGAAGATGTTACTGTGTTTAAAAACTATCATCAGGCAATGAAACCCGGTGCCATGTTGCTTATATCAACGCCCAGCGACCAGGGAGGCAGCGATGTGCATGAAGAAACCGGTGAGAGTTTTATCGGCGAGCATGTGCGCGATGGTTATCCATACCAGGAAATGGCGGATAAGCTGAAAGAGGCAGGATTTAACAAAATGGAAATCTTGTACAGCTATGGAACTCCGGGTAAAATTGCCTGGAAACTCAGCATGAAATATCCGATGTTGATGTTAAACAAAAGCAAGCTGTTTTTTGTACTGATCCCATTCTATTATCTCATTACCTATCCGTTTAGTTATATACTGAACTGGATGGACACTTGCACCCGGCACAGTACCGGAACCGGTTTGATTGTGAAAGCATGGAAATAGGAGATTAATGAATCTTCCACTAAAAATAGCAGGTCGGTATTTTTTTTCCCGCAAAAAGAGTGGTGGGTTTAATGCAATCACATTTATTTCGTATATATCGCTTTTGGGCTATGCCGCAGGGGCAGCCGCATTATTAATTGTACTTTCGGTATTTAACGGTTTTGAAGGATTGTTTACCAAAATGTACAGCAATTTTGATGCGGATATTCAATTAATACCCAAAACCGGAAAGACATTTTTTATCCAACAATTACCCATTGAAAAAATCAAAGCCATTCCCGAAGTAAAAGGCTGTGCATTTGTTTGGGAGGAATCGGCCATTTTACGATATAACAACAAGCAAACGCTTGCAACCATTAAAGCCGTTGACGAACACTACCTGGCATTAAATCCGCTTGACAGCAACCTGTTGAAAGGGCAGCTGGTTTTAAAAAACGGGGATACCAATTTTGCCGTGGTAGGTCAGGGAATTGGCTACCAGCTGGGCATTGACCCCGATGATCAGTTTCATTATATGGGTGTTTACCTGCCCCGAAAAGGAAAGGTGGACATGTTAAATCCCGAAAGTGCATTGGCACATGGAGTTGTTTTTCCAATTGGTATTTTTGGAATTCAGGATGAGGTGGATAACAAATATGTATTGCTTCCGCTCGGCTATATTCAAACCTTGCTTGAAGATTCGAACAAGGTTAGCAGTATGGAACTGCGATTGCATGACCCCTCCCGGATGGATGAAGTTAAGTCCGCATTGCAGGCTTTGGTAGGTGATTATTATATTCTAAAAAACCGGTATGAGCAGCGCGAAACATTTTTTAAAGTAATGCAATCAGAAAAAACCATCAGTTATTTTATACTGGTTTTTATTTTAATAATTGCAGGGTTTAATACCATTGGTTCATTATACATGCTGGTTATTGAAAAGAGAAACGATTTGCAATTGTTTAGCAGCATTGGAATGACCGCAACGATGGCAGCAAGGGTATTTATTTATCAGAGTTTATTAATAGCACTTAGCGGTGGTTTAGTGGGCATAATTCTGGGAATTATTGTAATAGAGGCTCAGCAAAAATATGGCCTGGTTGCCCTGCAAAGCAATGGTAGCATTATGGTAAATGCATACCCTGTTTTATTAAAATGGAGCGATACCCTGATGGTTTTGGCAACCCTGGTGTTTTTAGGATTGATAACCTCGTTTTACCCGGCGTATAAAGCCGCAAAGGCTGTTGATGCATCTGCAAATGCATAATCCTGTTAGGGATTTAATAATGCAGCATAACAATCAAATGCAAATTCAAATTCCAATCGGAAATTATTTACCCATTAATTTAAATTTTGCAGAATAATCTGCTCCAAATTTTTTGCCGATACCACACCCGATTGGCGCCATTTTATCAAACCATTTTTAAACAGGATTAATGTAGGAACGCCCTGAACCTGGTATGCCTGCGCTACCTGAGGGTTTTTGTCTACATCAATTTTTAAAATAGTGGCCTTGTTGCCAATACTGGTTTTTAATTCTTCTAAAATGGGTTTCATCATTTTGCAGGGTCCACACCATTCGGCAGAGAAATCTACCAAAGTGGGCTGTTCACTTTTTATGAGATCTGAAAATTTTGCTGCCATATTATTTAGTTTTTACTTCTTCAAATTCAATATCTTCAATCTTAGCGTTATTGCTTTTAGACACAGGAACCGCGCATCCGCCCGACCCGCAGCAACCGGTATTGGTTACTGCCTGAACCAAAAGAAAGGCTGCTATAAAACCTGAGGCCGTATCATGCATTTGCACTGCCTGAAAAGCAATGAGAATGCCCAGACCCAAACGGAGCCATCGCGTAAAACTCCAGCCTGTAAAAAGGGTTTGATAAATCATCTTATTTTGTTTTGCAAACTGCTCCAGCCGCCACCATTGTGCACTTCGGTATATCCGTTTGATTTAAGTATTCCTTTTGCCGATGCACTGCGCATTCCGGATGCACAGCATGTAATGATGGGTTTGTTCTTGTCTTTAAGTTTTCCCAGATTGTTTGCGAGCGCATCAACCGAAATATTAATGGAACCCTTTATATGCCCACCTGCATATTCACCTTTACTTCGTACATCCAGGATAATGGCTCCTTGTTTTACCAACTCTGCCAAATCCGCTTTAGGTCCTATGCCCAATAATTGTTTTATGGTATTAATCATGTTGTTTAAACAGATTGCGATTGATAATAATTAACATCTAACCAGGAACCTCCATTGCAGCATTCCAGTCCCTGATGTGCAAGGTAGTTGTTTGCCTGTGCACTTCGGCCACCCGATGCGCAACACAATACCAGTGGTGATTTCAGGCTTTTTAATTCTTCAAGCCGGTTCGGAATTTCCTGAAGGGGAATATTAACAGAACCTGCCACATTTCCCCCCATAAATTCAGAGGGGGTTCGCACATCTACAATGGTGCCTTGTTTTTCTTTGATGATTTCTTCGATATTCATTTTATTCTGATTTGGTTTTTTCGCTTGTAAACATATTAAACAGCAATCCACCCAATGTGGCCCCATAAAGGGAACTGTTAATGGGGTTTGAGGTAATGGCGCAGGTGCCGCTGGCACATCCGATATAGTAGTAATAAAGGTAACCGGCCAGGGTTCCTATCAGTAATCCAATAAAGGTGAGTTTATGTTTTAAAAAAAAGTTCAATATTTTATTTTTTTCGTGTTGACAATCCGAATGGTAAATACAATGGGCAAACACTGATTAAACTGGTGAGAATCAAAACAGCAGCCAATATCAGAAGAATGATTGCTGCGGTTCCGTTGATTTGCTCTGTAAAATAGAGCACTCCGATTGCAATGGCCAAAAATATTCTTATTAATTTATCGGTACTTCCAATGTTTGGTTTCATTTGTTTAAATTTAAGGTTTCACTTAAGAATTACCCTGCAAAGGTGATTCAAATAAAAATATCCTACAGCAACATTTGTTACATAAGCGAAATTTTGTTTCTGCCCAGGCTTACCAAACCTTCATCTTCCATTTGCTTCAGCAGGCGCGATACAACCACACGGGCTGTTCCCAGTTCATTGGCGAGCTGCTCGTGGGTTACATAAAGGGTATTACTATTGGTTAGTTCGCATTTCTTTTTGATGAAATTTAACAGCCGTTCATCCATTTTTTTAAAAGCGATGGCATTTACCACTTCCAGTAATTCTTCAAAGCGCTTATGATACAGCCTGAAAATATAGTCAAGCCATTCGGGATACTCCTTAATGAGCAGGCTTACCTTTTCAATCGGGATAAAAAGGATTTCAGTATCTTCCTCTGCAATGGCTTTTACCTTGCTGGTATCATGGTGCAATCCGCCTAAAAACGACATGATGCAGCTTTCACCGGCTCGTATATAATACAGCAATATTTCTCGGCCATCTTCATCCATACGCATCACCCGAATGCTTCCTTTAATTACAATGGGAATGGAATTGATAAACGCATTTTCATTTAAAATTACGGCTCCTTCCAAAAAGGATTTGGCAATTCCATATGCGGATAGTTTTTCTTTTATTTCCGGGGATGATTTGAATTCAATAATATTATCTAAAGCCATGTTGCAAAGATAGGTTTTGCAGGGGGTTTATAAATTATTAAATAATGGAGTTTATTGGATTAATCAGTCGACCCATTCCTTAACATTTCGCGTTACTTCCCTTCCTTATAAACCACTTCCATTAAAGTTTGACCCACTGCTTTTAAAGTGTTTCGGTCAATCACACTCATATTGTCGCCGAGGGTGTGCCAATGCGGAGCGAAACGGGTTTCTGTATTTTCAGAATAATGGATGATATCTATGGTGGGAATGCCGGCCAGTGTATTTACATAATAATGATCATCGGTGATAGAACCACCTTTGTAATAATAAAAATTATTGCTGAATCCCAGTTGTATCGCCTGATCCCATACTTTGCGCAATATGGGTTCAGCATATTCTACACTATAACCTTCCCATATAAAATGGGCATTAAATGCTCCCACCATATCCAGCAAAATACCATAGTCGGCTTTGTACCCAGGTTTGTGTTTGTTCTTCGACCAATATTGCGAACCCAAACAATAGGTGTCATTTCCTGCATTGGATTTACCCAGATCTTCGGCATCAAAACAAATGAAATCAATTCCAATTTCTGGTCGTACCGCCTTCATTTGCCGGGCCATTTCAAGCATTACGGCAACTCCGCTTGCGGCGTCATCTGCAGCCAAAATGGGTTTGTTGTGGTTTTCCGGATTTGGATCCTGATCGGCATACGGACGGCTGTCCCAATGGGCACTGATTAATACTCTTTTTGCAGCAGTGGGATTAAAGGATGCAATGATATTTTTGATGTTTAGGTTTTTGCCATCAAAGTTTTTTACTACCGCTTTTTGCTCAATTACTTCATCCGCAAATCTTTTAAATTCATCAACCAAATAATTGCCACAGGCAGTATGGCCACTGCTGTTGCAAAAACGCGGACCAAAATCAACTTGTTTTTGAACCCAGTTATAGGCGCTATCGGCGTTAAACACCGGACTTATCTGTTTGTATGAAATATTGGTATCAACAGGTTTATCTGCGGGTTTTTTGGAAGGTTCATCACAGGCAGAAATGCTGAGAAAAAAAACGAAAACTACAGCAGTTTTAAATATATTAAATGGTTTCATTTTTTGTAGTAAAACGGTAAAAGTAGTTTTTTACTATATGTTAAACAAAATTTGTCCAATTTCACGCTAATCCTATCTTCGCAACAAATAAATCTGAGATGAAGAAATTATTCCTAGCCTGCTTTTTATTAAGTGTTATCATTACCAGGGCGCAACTATCGTATAACAGTTATTTAAAAGATGCCGCAACATCCCGTGAACATTCACTGGACATAACTAAAATGAAAGTGGAGCTTCGGTTTGAACCCTTGAAGGGTTTGGTTAAAGGAAAAGTAACGCACCAGTTTAAGGTACTGCAGCAAAAGGTGGATTCGGTTTTTTTTGATGCTCCCGGAATTGATATAAAATCGGCATTCTTAAATAAGGCCCAGGTAAATTTCAGCATAGTAAAAACCGGAGTTTGGGTGATTCCGGCAAAAGCCTGGAACTGGGATGAAACCGGAGAAATTGCTTTCGACTATGAAGCTTCGCCCCGCAGAGGTATTTATTTTATTGGATGGAATATAGCTGAACCCAGAGAGAAAGATCCATTTGCAGTGAGAAAACAAATATGGACACAGGGGCAGGGAGTTGATAACCGTTACTGGATTCCGATGTATGACGATATGAATGATAAATTTATTACAGAAACCGTCACCACCTTTGATAAAAATTATCAGGTATTATCCAATGGTAAATTATTGAGCAAGAAGTATAATAAAGATGGAACCATAACCTGGCATTATGCAATGAGCAAGCCCCATTCGGGATATTTACTGATGCTGGGAATAGGAAAATATGCCATTGCTACTGCCAAAAGCAAGAGCGGGGTACCTTTAAATTACTATTACTATCCCGAATTTGCAGATAGAATGGAACCCACGTATCGCTATACCCCTCAAATGATTGACTTCCTGGAAGCGCAAACGGGTATTCCCTATCCTTGGGAGAGCTATAGTCAGATTATGGTGCAGGACTTTATTTATGGTGCCATGGAAAACACCACGGCAACCATATTCGGTGATTTTTTTAATGTGGATGAACGCGCTTTTCTCGATAGGAATTATATTGGGGTGAATTGTCATGAAATGACCCATCAGTGGTTTGGAGATTTTATTACTGCAAGAGACGGGCGCGATGCGTGGATGCAGGAAAGTTTTGCCACTTTTTTCCCCAAGCAATTTTCAAGAGTTACCGATGGTGAAGAAGAATGGGACTGGCAGCGCAGACAACATCAGAATGCAGCAGTAGAAGCCGGGAAAAAAGACAATTATGCAGTTAGGCATACAAGCGGCGGAACGGCTCGGGTATATCCCAAAGGAGCTGCTGTAATCAGTATGCTCGAATATATATTGGGTTCAGAACAATGGAAAAGAGCCTTAACCCATTATTTAAAAAACCATGCCTATGCCAATGTTGAAACCAACGATTTACAGCAAGCCATTAAAGATAAACTGGGTTTAAACCTGGATTGGTTTTTTGATGAATGGATATTACGCGGCGGAGAACCGCATTACCGGGTACAATATGAAACCATAAATACAAATAATGAAAACTGGGCTACTGAAATTACCATTGAACAAATTCATAAAACAAATGAAACGGTACACACCTTTAAAATGCCGGTAAGCATAGAAGTGCATTACCTGGATGGCAGTATGGATATAAAAAAGGAAATGATAGAAGATGCCTTTCGTGTAATAAAAATTAATAATGCCGCAAAGAAAAAAATAGCCTTTGTACTTTTTGATCCGGGTTCAAATATTATTAAGCAACTTACATTTAATAAATCATATGATGAGTTGAAATTTCAGGTTGAAAAGGCCGTAAATTATCTGGACAGGTATGATGCAGTTGTGGCTTTGCGTGAAACGGATATTGAGAAAAAGCGGAACCTGTTGCATGAAGCACTGAAACGCGAAAAGCATTATGGAATAATCAATGAACTGGTTTCACAACTGGTTGCAGATTCAAACAGTGTTACAATTGCAATGCTTCAAAAATTAAGCAAATCGGACAAAGCAATTATCCGCGACCATATATTTAAGAGTATTACCCTGAATGATTCGTGGAAACCTTTTTTTGAAGCAGCTTTAACCGATAGCAGTTACGAGGTGGTAAAAACCGTACTTGAGAAATTATGCAACCAATATCCAATTGGGATTACCAGATATCTTGCACTTACATCCAATGTATATGGAATGAATAACAGTGTAAAAATAAAGTGGCTTGAGATATCGATTTTTAAAGGAGGAAACCGTAATAATGGATTACAAAACCTGGTACAGTATGCAGGTCCGGGCTATGAGTTCAGAACCCGGCTTCTTGCTTTCGGGGTATTAAAATCAGCAAACCATATAAACGACGATCTCGCCGGGCATTTATTTCAGGCTATTTTATCTACCAATAGCCGCATGTCGGGACCGGCAACAGAGCTGGTAACTCATTTTGCAACGCAAACAGATGTAAAAGAAGGAATCAAATTCTATTACCAAAAACAAAATTATTCGGCTTCAGAAAAAGAAATATTAATTAAACAATTACCTTGGCTTAAAAATTAAATATCTATGAAAAAAGCGATTATCATTCTTTTTAGCGGGATGCTTATATGCAGCAATTTTTTTGCAGTTGCCCAGAACAGACCTTATACCACCAAGAGCGGTGAGTTTATCTTTTCATTTGCAAACTATAAAGTGAAGAATGCACAGGTAAATACACCCTTGCGGTTTACCTGTTTTTTTCATGCGAGCACATTATTGCATATTGATTTTAATAATCATGTGGGCATATACACCGGATTGGGAATTAGAAATGTTGGGTTTATATCCGAAAATGTTGACACCCTCATAAAAAGAAGAAACTATTATGTTGGAATTCCCCTGGCCATTAAACTTGGAAACCTTGGCAGGGACAGTTATTTATATGCCGGACTTGAAGGTGAATTGGGATTGAACTATAAAGAAAAGATGTTTATTAATGAAGCTAAAATAAACAAATTTAATGCTTGGTTCAGCGACCGTACACCCCTTTTTATGCCAAGTGCATTTGTAGGTTTAAATCTGAAAAGCGGATTTAATTTAAAGTTTAAATATTATTTCTATAACTTTTTGGAGAAGGGTTATGATTATACCCTTAACAATGTAAAAGTGTATCAGACAACCGAATCGCGTATTTTTTATTTTTCACTTGCATATAATGTAAGAAATACAAAAAAGTTTAAAAGAGCATTTAACAAGGAAACCTAATCAGAAATGAGGTAACGATTTAATCAAGGCATTTTTTGAATACTAATTCAATTTGATTACGTGTATTTTTGTTTTTGTAGTGTAAACAGCGACCATTATGCAAATATTAATAACTAAAAATGCAGTTGAATTAAGGACACTGAATAATTACTTATTAACATTTAAATAATAAAAACCAGCAATCAAAGCCCGAAACAGGCTGGTTATAATTTTGTTTAGAGAATTATCATTTTATTTCTTTACTTGCTTCCACTTATGATAATAGCATGCCCAAAATGTGATAGTCTTGTTCCGATAAATCAGGATATTGCCACCCATATGGCCCAGCCATTAATTGCATGTCCGTCATGCGAGTATGTATTCAATCCATCTGTACCTGAAGAAAATCCCATTGACTTAAGAATTAATGAGATTACCCGGAGAATGTTAAAAGATTCCGGTCTGCAAAAATCTTCCGAAAGAATTTGTGAAGATTGCTGATGCATGTAAACGGCTGAAAGCCACTACGAATCAGCCTTTTAATAATTCTTTGAACCCGATAATATTCAGGAATAAAATTTAGCCTTTGTTTTTTCCTTAATTGCAATACTTTTGCAGTGCATTAAGAATCCTGCATGAGCGGGATGCCAACCGGGCTGAACACCACGGTGGTAAAACAATGCGGGCTTTCTTGTCAAACAATGTTCAGTTAATTGCTGCAAAAGGTCTGTAATGTTTTTCGGGTGCAAAACCTAAAAACCATTAAACAATATATATAAAACATGGCTTATTTATTCACGTCTGAGTCCGTAAGTGAAGGACATCCCGACAAAGTTGCCGATCAAATTTCGGATGCATTAATTGATAATTTTTTAGCTTTCGACCCGGAGTCGAAAGTTGCTTGTGAAACCCTGGTAACAACCGGTCAGGTTATTTTGGCAGGAGAAGTAAAATCGAAAGCATACCTGGATGTACAGGAAATTGCACGCGGCGTAATCCGCAAAATTGGTTATACCAAAAGCGAGTATATGTTTGAAGCCAACTCCTGTGGTATTTTATCTGCCATTCATGAGCAATCGGCCGATATCAACCAGGGTGTTGACCGTAAGAAAAAACAGGATCAGGGCGCTGGCGACCAGGGTATGATGTTTGGTTATGCCTCGCACGAAACCGATGATTATATGCCATTGGCACTGGATCTGGCCCATAAAATTTTAATTGAACTGGCTGCTTTACGCCGCGAAAACAAAGCAATCAAATACCTGCGTCCCGATGCAAAAAGTCAGGTTACCTTAGAATATAATGATAAAAACGAGCCCGTGCGGATTGAAGCCATTGTACTTTCAACACAGCATGACGATTTTGATAAAGAGCCTAAAATGCTTGCTAAAATCAAAGAAGACATCATTAAGATTTTGATTCCACGGGTAAAAACCAAATACAAAAAATACGCACACTTCTTTAATGATCAAATTACCTATCATATAAACCCAACAGGTAAGTTTGTAATTGGTGGTCCGCATGGCGATACCGGTTTAACCGGACGCAAAATTATTGTGGATACCTATGGAGGCAAAGGTGCCCACGGGGGTGGTGCTTTCTCGGGTAAAGATCCATCAAAGGTTGACCGTTCGGCTGCTTATGCAACCCGGCATATTGCCAAGAATCTGGTAGCTGCAGGATTGTGCACCGAGGTTTTGGTTCAGGTTTCTTATGCCATTGGGGTTAAAGATCCCATGGGTATTTTTATTGATACCTATGGTACCGCTACGGTAAAAATGACTGATGGAGAAATTTCAAAAGTGGTTGAAAAATTATTTGACATGACTCCATATGGAATTGAAACCCGTTTAAAATTACGCAATCCAATTTATAGCGAAACTGCAGCATACGGACATATGGGACGTAAAAACGAAATCGTAACCAAAGAATTTAAAAGCCCGGATGGCAAAACTTTAAAACTAAAAGTTGAGCTATTTACCTGGGAAAAATTAGACATGGTAGATAAAGTGAAAAAGGCGTTTAAGATTAAATAACCTTTATCGTTTTAGTAATACAGAAAGCGGTGTTCAATTTTTATTGAGCACCGCTTTTATGTTATAAAGTATTGTATAATTTTATTTCACAAATTTTGCTGATGAGATAATTTTACCTTCTTTGTTTTCAATAATAACTAAATAAATACCCATGGGTAAATCAGAAATGGGAATCGTATTTTGATGTAAAAGTTCTTCTGCTTTTACCTGCTGAATGCGTTTACCGCAAGCATTAAAAATAGTTACCCGATCAATATTATCTGAATAATCGGTAACAATATGTATATAATCGGTAGCAGGATTCGGGTAAACATATAAATATGAGTTGCCTTCAATTTCTGGGGTTCCTGTAGTATTTGAAATGATCACTTTATAATCTTCAGCCTCACCGTGCTGGCCCAATCCGCTGTTGTATCCGCAAGGTGTTGGCACTGCATGGCCATCGTCGGGCATCATGTCTTCATATACACGCATCCGGGTGTTTCCCAATACCGCTCCTGCCGGAACGGTAAATGTGTATGTAGCAACTGTATTTGGCTTTGCTACCGTTGAACCACTACAGTTAACCACTTTGGAAAGTGCTTCTTCTCCGGCGTCATTAAAGTCGAAATCAGCATTCCAATCTATCCAAACTCTCAAGTTAAGATTGCCCGTAAAACCCCCTACCATACCGGGGTCATAATAACAGCTCACCGTAAAGTTTACGTTGCTGCCTCTCTTCAGCGTGCAGGCCCCAACAGTGGCAGTGTAGTTTACGTATCCATCTGTACTGTTAGAATTGTTGTTAATGGATCCCACAGTAACATTAGTAATACCGGTATACGGACCCGTTAAAAATTTGGGTGGAATGCAATATGTTTGTGCATTTACAATATTGCTGAATACCGAAAAAAAGATTACAATAATTGTAATTGGTAATTGATTTCGTTTCATGATTTTTATGATTAGATTGTTAAATAATTTTAGAAAGACTCTTTAAAAAAATAAAAGGTTGCATAATTATTTTAGGATTATTTAAGCGGTAAGCTACTTTTAAATACTTTGTTATTGTTTGGTATATTTTGAAATTGATTTTAGTTTACTGCTTCCGCTTCCAAAGCCTAATGCGGGATCGGGATAGGTAATGCCACTTCTCATAAACTCCCAGTCTAATGTGAGTTTGCTGCCATTTACCTGGTAAATGCCATGTACACTTCCACTTAGGTTTTGTCCGTTTATTTTGTTAAATGTAAACCATACCTTGTCGATTAATCTTCCGGATGTATCTTTTGCTCCGGTAGATTCAAACAAGAGTTTGCCTGACATGGCCAGAGTACCTGCCGGATTTGTTTTGTGTTTTTTTGTCCATGTGCATGTGCTGTCAGCATTCACGTTTAAATAAGCTTCCGAATAACTTGACTGGTCATCATATGCCAGGTCAGATGCAGTTGCTTTCCACGTGCCTTTTAATGAACCCATAAGGGTTGGATTGGGTTTTGGATCGGGTGGGGTTGTTGAAGTTGTGGGATCTTCATTTTTTTTACATGAAGATAATACCATGAGCCCGGTGAGGAATAAAATGGTCATAATGTTTGATTTTTTCATAATGTTTTGATTAAATATTTATCATGCAAAGTTGATAGATAAAAACCTTAACAATATCTTAAAACCGCTGAAAATGAATATATTATGAATATTATTATTTCTTTTATATTTTATTTAGTAATTAATTAATGGTTCGTATTGAGTTGAAGTTTATACCCCGAGCCATATACGTTTTGTATTTCAATAGTAGCATCCTGATTTAAATATTTTCGGATGCGGTTTAAATAAACAGAGAGCCTTCTTGAAGATATAAAATCAGCATCATCCCAAATTGCTTTTAATATGATATCTTTTTTAACAATGGAGTTGCAGTTAATGCAAAGCAGTTTTAATAATTCGCAATCTATATGCGAAAGTTTTATTTTCTTTCCATCAATCGTCAAAGTTCGTACAGCAAAATTAAAGGTATATTTCCCTAAAATAATTTCATGGTTTGAAACCGAATTGGTAATTGAAAAGGATTTAAACCGCTTACTGATTGCCTGAATGCGCAACTCGAGTTCTTTCATCAGAAAAGGCTTGCATATATAATCGTCGGCACCCGTTTGAAAGGCGGTTATTTTATCATTTATCTGGTTTCGTGCCGTAAGAAAAATAATGGGAACTTCCCGGTCTATTTGTTTAATATCCCGCACAATTTCAAAACCATCTTTATCGGGCAAGCCAATATCTACAATGCATAAATCTATATTTTCTGCATTAAAAAGCCGAAAAGCCTCTTTTCCATTTGTAGCCCATACTATCAGATACCCAATCTCTTTCAGATAGGTACTTATCAGTTTACCCAGATTTAAATCATCTTCAATGATTAATATTTTATTCATATCCTGTTATTTAAATAATGGTATTTTTATGGTAAATGTGGTTCCGATATGTATTTTACTTTCTACTGTAATAGTGCCATGGTGGAACTCAATAATCTTTTTTGCATAATGTAAACCCACACCAAATCCACTTACGTTTTTTTCGTTTTTATAAAACAGGTTAAATATTTTTTCAAGTTCAGCACTATTGATTCCTTTTCCCTGGTCTTTTATTTTTAGCACCAGCTCATTGCCTTCATTAGAGGTTTCAACATGAATGTATATTTTATCCTGCTCAGAATATTTTACGGCATTGTCGAACAAATTATACAGCACATTCCCAATATGTATCTGATCAATGAGACCTTCAAATTCAGAAGCTTTTAAATTCAGCTCAATTATCCCATTATAATCCCTGATTTTTTGCCGGAACAATTCGGCAACCTTCTCAATGAGTTCGTGAACATTCGATTTTTCGATATTCAATTGTAAAAAGTTTTTTTCAGCCGCTGAGACAGAAAGAACGCTTTCAAGTTGTTTATTAAGGCGTTCGGCTTCATTAAAAATAAGTTGGGAATACAGTTTTACCGAAGCTGGACTTTTGCTGATGCGTTTGTCGGTTAAAGCCTGGCTAGCCAGATATATGGAGGTTAATGGAGTTTTTATTTCATGCGTTAAATGGTTGATAAACTCTGCTTTATTTTCTGATATACTTTTATAACGGGCAATACTTAAATATGAATAGCGGGTTGCAATAAATAACAGAATCATTGCCAGCAAACTCCCGAGGGTAATTAAAAGGATATTGCGGAACAGCACATCAGAAATTCCCCGGATATCAAAAACCAAAAACAGCGGGTAATACAATCGGTAATCATCAAACAATTTAACTTTAAACAAAGCCGAATTATATTCGGGACTTTCAGTCGCATATAAATTGTAATTGCCCGATATTTTAGGGTTCAGGGAATTAAAAGTATTTTTAACCAGGGAATCAAGATAGGCAGAGTCCAGTGGCAGCTTTTCAATCAGGTATTTGGCGCTGTTTATTGCCTGACGGCTTAGCTTATTATAAATAATATCATTCAATTCTTTCAGGTTCGAAAAACTGTCGGTTGGGGCAATAACAAAAGTTAATTCAAGGGGTTTGTTTTGATACGTATCGCCACATAAATTTTCTTTTTTGTAGTGGTCAAATATATTTTTATGCCGGTTTATTTCATAGGTTTCAATCTTGTTTTTAAGCTCCTTAATGGTTAGTTCAATTTCGTTGTATAGCTTTTTCTCCTCAAATTTATAGATGCTATAAAAGAGCTTTAATTGTATCGCCGTGAGTAATATGTATACTGCAATGAATGTTAATTTTAACCATTGAGTCATAAGTTCAAATAAAGAAAAATATTTTCGATTTCAAAACACTTCCTTTTAACTTTCAATTATTTAGTAAAAGATTAATAATATTTAGATATTGTTTAATAATTGACATGCAATTCCACCAATCCAGCTTTAAACCCGATAATCAAAATGTTTCAATTTATGCAGATTTGGTTGCATTGCTCAAAAACAATCAACCGAAACCATGAAAACATATTGTAATAAGTTTGTTAAGTTGAAACTACTGATTAATATTGGCTTTTTTTCTGACAGAACTCATAAACAATAATTGAATTAACCGTGACTTTTGATTGATTATAAAGGAGTACACATGAAAACAATTACCAAAATTATTTTACCGGGAATTTATACCTGGTTAATTCCTTTTGCAGTATCCTTTCTGTTTTTCAAACCCGGCGGCGAACTTGGGATTCCTTACGACCTTTTTAAGTCAATTATGATTGTTATAGGATCCATAACAGGGTGTTATTTTCTGTTCCGGCACTTCCGGTCACTTGAAAGCGATTTTGTTAAACAGGGAATTACTGTAGGGGTATCCTGGTTCTTCATTAATATCGTTCTCGATACAGTTATACTTATACCTATAATGAAAGTGAGCTTTCCGGAATATTTCATGTCAATCGGGCTTCGGTATTTAATTATCCCTGCGTTCAGCATTACCGTTGGGTATCTTCTGAGTAATAAAATAAAACAATAAAAAAACTTTAAA
The DNA here is from genome assembly GCA_030680835.1 of Bacteroidota bacterium. GTDB lineage: Bacteria > Bacteroidota > Bacteroidia > UKL13-3 > UKL13-3 > B1. The sequence goes on along the minus strand of JAUXUD010000083.1, from coordinate 7,154 downwards.
AAACCACAGAAGCTTATTTATCAAGTATAATCATGAGCATGCCGTTGGCTTGAACCGTTCCGGTAAATTTTTGTGCCAAAATATAAACTTCACCTTTTTCATCTTCACCAAAACTGTTAATATTAAAGCCCAGGTCATTGTCATTTCGCTCAGTCAAAATCAGGTCTTTCATTTCCCAGGCTTTTGTTTTTTCTTCCAGGTAAAAAAGCTTGCCTTTCCAGTCGCCAAAAATATATTTCCCCTGAAGGTGCTTAATACTATTTCCTCTGTAAACATATCCTCCTGTAACACATATGCCGGTTTGATGCCCATATTCGGCAATGGGTAATGTTAAGCCCCTTTGATTGCAATTAATCTCAGGCTCATAGCAATGCCTGCCTTCCATCAATCGCCATCCATAGTTTTTACCTTTTTCAATCAGGTCAATCTCTTCCCATTTATCCTGACCCACATCTGCACAAAAAAGGGCTCCTGTTTTTCTGTCAAATGAAAAACGCCAGGGATTGCGCAAGCCATAAGCCCATATTTCGGGTCTGACATTTTTATTTTTGATAAAAGGATTATCTGCAGGAATGCTGTATTTTTTTTGAGAATTTGCCTGAACAGAATAATTATCGATATTGATACGCAGTATTTTACCCAACAAGGTATTCAGGTCCTGGCCATTACCGATGGTTCCATGCTCATCACCGGCACCCCCACCATCTCCCAGGCCAATATACAGGTAACCATCGGGCCCAAATGCAAGCTGCCCGCCATTATGGTTCATCTGAGGTTGTTCAATCTCCATGAGTATTTTTTCTGAACCGGCATTGGCAATATCCGGATTTGATGAAACCTTATATTCGGCCAGTATGCTTTTGTGTTCACTCCCCTTAACTTTTGATGGGGCACTGTAATAAATAAAAAACCTTCCGTTTACTTTATAATCAGGATGAAAGGCAATCCCCAACAATCCTTTTTCAGAATAAAACATATTCCCTTTATCAACTTTTGAACCGAGTTCAAGAAAGGGAACAGTATTTACTTTTTTATTTTTGATTATTTTAATTTTCCCATTCTGCTCGCAAACAAACAAGCGGCCGCTTCCATCTTTAGGGCAATCCATTGCAACCGGACCCAGTAAACCTTCAACAATAATTTTTACTTTTATTGAAATGGATTCCTTTTTGTGGATGATGGTAAATCCTGCTACTAAAAGAATGGCTATAATGGGAAATACAAATTTAAGAATACGCATGTGTACAGTTTTAATGAGTAAAAATACTTAATAAATATCCATTTATGTAATATTTTGCCTGAATATTTTTTGGTCAATCATAAACGTATATATTGCTTTTTTTTATTTTATTCATTTGCAATGATTCAACAATTCATAAAACGCCTGATTTTTTACACGCTGTTGTGTTTTTTATCATATACCTGTTTAGCCCAAACTACTTTTCCTGTAAATGGTCCGCATGATGTGCGACAAACCTGTTTTGCTTTTATAAATGCAAATATTCAGGTAGATGCCCAAACATTAATTACCAATTGCATTCTAATTATCAAAGACGGGAAAATTGTAAATGTAGGGACAGGGATAGCTATTCCAGGTGAAGCAAAAGTTAAGGATCTGAAAGGGCGATTTATATATCCGGGTTTTATTGACTTATACAGTAATTATGGCATTCAGTGGAACAGTAATAATAAAGGTAAAAACGAACAATATACCAATAATAAACCGGGAGCTTATGCATGGAATGACGCCATCAGGGCAGATGTGAATGCATCCAATTTTTTTCAATATGATGAAAAAAGAAGCAATTTTTATTTGGAAAGTGGATTTGGTTCAACCCTGAGTGGCATACAGGATGGGATTTGCCGGGGTACGTCAGTATTGGTTTGCACGGGTAAAGCACATGAACAGAAATTAATTTTGAACAGAAATGCTGCTGCGGGTTTTAGCCTGAATAAAGGATCAAGTATACAGGAGTATCCAGGCTCTGCAATGGGATCCATTGCCCTGTTGCGACAAACCTATTATGATGCCGATTGGTACAGCAAGCAAAACAGAGAGCAAAACATAAGCCTTGAAGCCTTTAATAAATTAAAAGTTTTGCCTGCTGTTTTTGAAGTTACCAATAAACTTTCTGTTTTGCGTGCAGCCAAAATAGGAATGGAATTTAACACTACTTATATCATCAAAAGTGCAGGAGATGAATACCAGCGTCTCGATGAAATTAAGACCACAAATTCACCTGTAATTATTCCCCTGAATTTTCCAAAACCCTTTGAAGTTGAAGATCCGTTTGAAGCCCAATTTGTAAGTTTAAGCGACTTAAAACACTGGGAACTGGCTCCGGCCAATCCGTATTTGCTTGCAAAAGCCGGGATATCATTTGCGTTTACCGCGTCAGGCTGCAGTGATGCGGCTGAATTTTTAAAAAACCTGAGAACTTCAATTAAATACGGGCTTACAGAAACCCAGGCATTGCAGGCACTCACAACAATACCCGCGCAGCTCATTCATGCAGAGAAACAAATTGGTGCTTTGCGTGCAGGTATGATGGCTAACTTTTTTATCAGCAATAAAAATATTTTTGAAAAAGAGGCTATTATACAGGAACATTGGACCCTGGGCATACAACAGTTTGTAAAATCGGATGATGATAAACTGCTGTCCGGAAAATACAAATTAACTTTAAAAGGTTATGAAGATGCCATGTTAAGCATTTCGGGAACTGCACCAAAATTTGAAGCCATATTGTTTACCAGAGACACTGTAAAAGTTTCAATACAGGAAAATCTGGGTTTAATAACTCTGGCGTTTAAAGTAAATAAAAAAGCAGAGGAGATGATACGTATTGATGCCTGGGTTTTTGAAAAGAATCCGAATTCTTTGCAGGTTCAGTCACTGATGGGAAAGGCACAGATGGAAGATGGGAGTTACCAGTCGTTTTTAGCCAGTTATGTTGAAGCCGTACCACCCAAAAATAAAAAAGATACGATAACAAAAGTTAGCTATGGTGCGGTCATTTATCCATTTACCGATTACGGAAATAAGGTTTTACCCAAACAGGAAACTTACCTGTTTAAAAATGCAACTGTATGGACCAATGAAACACCTGCAGTGCTTACACAAACAGATGTGGTGGTGAGTAAAGGTAAAATAATAAACATAGGAACAGGCCTGAGTATAAAAGATGCCATCATTATTGATGCAAGTGGAAAATATATTACCAGTGGGATTATTGATGAGCATTCGCATATTGGAATTTACCGTGGTGTAAATGAGTGTTCGCAGGCCGTAACTGCAGAGGTGAACATTGGGGATGTGATAAACAGTGATGATATAAACATATACCGGCAATTATCGGGTGGGGTAACAGGTTGCCAGCAATTGCACGGCAGCTGCAATCCGGTTGGCGGCCAGAGCAGTATCATAAAATTGCGCTGGGGGTTGCCTCCCGAAGCCATGAAAATTGCCGGGGCCGATGGCTTTATAAAATTTGCGTTGGGAGAAAATGTAAAACAAAGTAATTGGGGCATTGAAACCTCCCGTTATCCGCAATCCCGAATGGGTGTTGAACAGGTGTATTATGATGCATTTATTCGTGCCCGGGAATATGAACAAAAAATGAAGGCAAATCCGAAGCTTACCCGAAAGGACCTTGAGCTGGAAACCCTTTTGGAAATATTGAAAGGTAAGCGGTTTATAACTTGTCATAGTTATGTACAAAGCGAAATAAACATGCTGATGCATGTTGCCGATAGTTTGGGCTTTAAAGTGAATACATTTACACATATTCTGGAAGGGTATAAAGTGGCTGATAAAATGAAAGCACATAAGGTAAATGCAAGTTCATTTGCCGATTGGTGGGCATATAAATATGAGGTGGTAGATGCCATTCCATACAATGCAGCAATTCTTAATAAGATGGGAATTACAACAGCCATTAACAGCGATGATGCTGAGATGGGCAGGCGACTGAATCAGGAAGCAGCTAAAATAATTAAATATGGAAATATCAGTGAAGAGGAAGCCTGGAAAATGGTAACGCTGAATCCTGCAAAAATGCTTCATCTGGATGCACAAACCGGGAGTATTAAAATTGGCAAGGATGCTGATCTGGTGATGTGGAGTGCAAATCCATTAAGTATATATGCAAAAGCCGAAATGACCCTGGTTGACGGAATTTGCTATTATAGCATTGCACTCGATGCCGAATTAAGAAAATACATTCAAAGCGAACGCCAACGCATTATCACAAAAATGATTCAGGCAAAACAAAACGGCGAAAAAGCGGAACGCAAAGTATCGTCCGTTGATGAAAATTACCATTGCAATGATTAATATGAAATTACACAATATAAAAATCACTTTGTTACTATGGGCAATTATGGTCTTAAATCCAATATTTGCCCAACAGCAGGTTACTATTATCACAGGTGCTACCATTCATGTGGGTAATGGTACGGTGATTGAAAATGGGATCATGGTGTTTAATAACGGCAGGATAGTGGACATAGGCAAAACCATGAGCAGTATGTATAAAAATGCACGGGTAATTGATGCTGCAGGCAAACATATTTATCCCGGAATCATCTGTATGAATAATATTATGGGTTTAAATGAAATTGATGCAGTTCGGGCCACACGCGACTTTAGTGAAAACGGCTTGATGAATCCCAATGCACGTACTTTAATTGCTTATAGTACCGACTCAAAAATATTGCCTACCGCAACATTTAATGGAATCTTGTTTACCCAGGCGGTTCCTCTTGGGGGAACGGTAAGTGGTACCAGCAGTTTGATGAAAACTACAGGATGGAACTGGGAAGATGCAGTTGTGAAAGCAGATGAAGGAATTCATTTAAACTGGCCGGGAATGCATGTTGGGAGTGTGCCTGATGAGAACCGGATGAAGCAGATTGAAAAGCAACTACAAGAAATCAAATCTTTTTTTGCTGAAGCGGCGCAATATTCCAAAACAACAAAACCAGAGATTACAAACAGCAGGCTTGAAGCCATGCGGGGTTTGTTTAACGGCTCAAAAAACCTGTATATTCACACCGAATCTGCCAAAGGCATCGTAAGCAGTATCAATTATTTTAAGCTGCAATTCCCTTTGATGAAACTTGTTTTGGTGGGTGCAACCGATGCTTACCAGTTAACCGATTTAATCAAACAATATAATATTCCAGTGGTAATGAACAACATTCACAGGTTGCCTTCACATAGTTTTGAAGATGTGGATCAACCCTTTAAAACCCCTGGTATGCTTGTACGTGCGGGAATAAAAGTTGCTATCGCAAACTCGGGTAGTTGGGAAGCCCGCAATGTGATGTTTAACGCAGGTACTGCTGCTGCCTACGGGTTAAGTAAAGAAGAGGCGCTACAGTGTATTACATTAAATCCTGCCAGTATTATGGGTGTTGAGCAACAAATTGGAAGTCTTGAATTGGGGAAAGAAGCTTCTTTTGTTATTTGTGATGGGGATATTCTCGACATGAAAAGCAGCAAAATTTCAGCGGCATTTCTTTTCGGGGAAATCGTTGAATTGTATAATGATCAGCAGCGCCTCTATGACAAATACATGAAGAAATATGGGCTGAACTGAAGCAGCCTTACCTGTCCCTTTTACGCCGCTCTTTAATATCGGATAAAAGTTTTACTTTAAATTCCTGTTCGGCTTTAAATAATAGTACCACTTTTTTAATGGGCAATACCTTTTTAAATTCGCTTACATATTTTCGGGTTATATCCACTTCGGCCATTTTAAAATTCAACATTTCGTTTAAGGCTTTATCCGCCTGGGCATCTGTCATCGATTCCATATCCGATAAATCGGCCCGCATTTTACCTTTAAAACCTATGCGTAATTTTTCCAGTTCGTCGGCATATTTATTGTAAATGGGCCAAAATTTCTGGGCCTCTTCCGGACTTAAATCCAGTTTTTGGGTAATGAATCCAACTTTCATGGCTTCAATATTTTCCATCATTCTTGCACCCGGTTGGGCAACGGCTGTACACAGCATCAGGGTTAATGTAAATACCCAACTTGTAATAATCTTCTTCATATCTTTATGTTTTATAATTCTTCTATTAACAAATCTTCATCGGCATGTTCCAATAAATATTTTTCAATAGGTTCAGTTTCTTTTTTATTTGTATTATTTAATTCATTACACCATCCGGCATCACATAATAAATCTATCCGATATCCTTCCTTATTCAGATATTCTATTATTTCGTTTTCGGTTGGTTCAGCAATTTTAGCAGTAGGGCCTGGCTGCTTTTTGGTTTCAAATAAGTACAATAATGAAACCAATAACAGAGTGGCTGCAACAGCAATTGAAATTCTAAAAATTCCCCGCTGATACATGGGAATTACTTTTGCCTGCACCGGCACTTTTTTCAGAATCCTGCTTTCTAAATCTTCAAAGTACGCTTCAGGCACCACAAAACCACCCTCTGAAGTTTCCAATTCCAGCATGGGTTCATCTGAAACGGATTGCAACCGAAGTTCAAGTTCTTCAAAATAATTATCAGGTACTATAAAACCTCCGTTAACTTTAAGGTCTTTTATAAATTGTTCGCTATGTTCTATATCTGGTTTCATTTTACAGTTAGATAATATTCATCTTTAAGAGTTTAATGTGCGTTTAACATATTCTTCAATTTTTTTTGTAGCATGATGATACGATGCTTTCAGTGCTCCCACACTGGTGCCCAGAATTACTTCCATTTCGTCGTATTTCAGGTTTTCATAATATTTCATATTGAACACCAGACGTTGTTTGTCGGGCAGGTTTAATATGGCTTGTTGAAGGGTTAATTCAAGCTTGTTTCCATTAAAATAAGCACTGGAGGCCAGTTGCTCCCCCAGTTGTTCCTGCATTTCTTCCATGCTCACATTCCGGTCGGCCTTTTTCTTTTGCAAAAAAGCCAGCGCTTCATTGGTAGCAATCCGGTATAACCAGGTAAAAAGCTGACTGTCTTCTCTAAAATCATCAAGTTTTTCCCAAACTTTAATGAAAGTATTTTGAACCACATCATCGGCATCATCATGGTTGATTACAATGCGCCGAGCCTGCCAATATACCTTTCGCTGGTATTTTTGCAGTATTAATTTAAAGGCTTCGTGCTTGCTTTGAGGCGCTTTAAACTT
>JAUXUD010000072.1 GCA_030680835.1 Bacteroidota bacterium | reverse complement strand
GGATGACAGCTCTACAGGTTCGCAGCATCAAAATAAAAAGGACAGAATAATTTTTTGCATGCAAAAAATTATTCTGTCCTTTTATTTTGACATATATCCGAAATGGGTTGTCATGGTGAGGGATTACTTATGGGTCAACCCATAATTTTTGAACGTAATGACATCCAAATGAAGTGCTTGTTTTTCAAACACATACAAAAGATGTCATTGGTAGCTTGCCGAACCATAGTTATCAAGTACAAACAATCCTTCAGCACTCGTTACATGGCTTTTTCCTATTCTTTAATTTTTCCAAATTCTTTTAATGCATCGCCTGATAGTTGAATGGCTGAATTATCATCAATAGATAATTGTAGCGATTTGATTTTGGAATTTCCAAGGTTTAATGCTGAAGAACCATTAACATATGCCTGAACCGTTTTAAAATTTATGGGTGGTTGAATTTTATCTTGTGGAGCATAAATATGAAATTCTGAAGTATCACTTAATGATATCCAAAGACTATCCATTTCCATGAGTTTGCTTTCAATACCAAGTTTGGAGTTTCCTTTTAAATTTAGTACTAATTTTTTTTGTTTTAGTTTATCAAGTTCAATATCTGCATTAAAAGCCGTAATAGAAGTAATTTCAGGAGAAAAAATACGTACTCTATAACTATACCTTAAATGTTTTTGTTTAGCATCTTTTTTTGAAAAATACGGAAATGAAACATAAAGAGTATCACTTTTTATGTATATTTTGATTTCTTTTTTTTGAATATCATTCATTTGTTTGAATACTCTAACAGAGTAAAATTTATTAGGTTCAAAAACCACCCAGGCAACATTTCCTCCCAATATTTTAATATGTTTAAAAGGCTGTTCCAAAATCTTTTTATATGACCAGTTATAAGGATCTGTTTTATCGGAATTTTCGTATTCCGCTTTTAAAATCAGGTTGGAAGAAATGATTCCGATTAGTGAAATAAAAGCCAGGCCTGTTAATATTTTATTGCTAAGTTTCATGGTTAACTATTTAAAATTTTCAATTAAAAATTGTTGATATTGTTTGTTGAGCTCATTCAGATCCATCTTTAACAAATAGATATTCCTGAAGTATTGAGGCAATTCGTTTTTAATGAATTGTTCTCTTCTAAATAAAAGTATTCTGCCTTCTGCCTCATTTTCTACAAAATAACCGATGCCTCTTTTATTGCTGATTATTCCAAGTTGCTGCAAAAAATCGTAAGCACGTTGCACGGTATTTGGATTCACTTCCATAGATATGGCGAGCTCCCGGATGCTGATAATTTTATCGCCAATATTCCATTTTTTAAGTAGAATCTGTTCGCAAACATATTCGGCTATCTGAATGTAAATGGCTTGTTTTTCTCTGAATTCCATAATCTGTAATTTAAAATTCTTTTTCCTTTAAGCGGATATAAGACAGGATATACAAAACAACCGGCAATATGTATTGAAATGAGATTCCAACTAAACTGGATGCTTTGTCGGGTAGTTCAATCCACCAGTAATCATCATCAATTTTTAACCGAACTCTTTGAAAAGGGGCAGCACTATTAAGATTGTCAAAAAGGGATCCTGCTATTAAGTAGTTGATCCCAAAGGCACCAAAGAAAATGGCAGCGCACAATAAAGCCACTTTGATAATACTGATTTTATTAAAATAAAGTGAACCCACAAGCATAACACCGGTTATATTGAAGAAAAATGGGAAAATATATTTCATTTCTTCCCTGTCAAAAACCAGTATTTTGGCACTGTCAAATAATTTCTGGTAATCTGCTTTATTTGGATTCAGACTATTGTGGTACAGTGTTACCAAACTTGCATCCATGATACGGTAGAATATTAAAAAGAAGGGTAAAAACAACAACAGAATAATCGTTAAACCACAAAGCCATTTTTCGAAAGATGATGCCGGTAATGTTAAAAAAGAAGAACCTGTTGGATATGCAGCATAATTACCCAGAACCGTACCTGCCAGAAAATAGCCACCTGCTATCAATCCTAAAAAAAAGGTAATAATCTGCGTGGTTTCATATCCAAATATAAAGCGGCATGAAGTATATAAAATTAGCACAAGTGCCATCACCAGAAAGGTAAGCCCAAATGTTTGGGTAGGTCTTTCGAAAATTGTTTTTTTCAAAAGGTTCAAAAATCGTTTTAAACTAAAAATATTATTTGTCATGATTTTATACGTTGTTAAAAAGGGTTTTAACTTCATTACCATATCGAGTTACTGCATTAAAAAGATGTTCAAGGTTTACCTTGCTATCTTCCTGTAATGTATTTTTTGTCACTATAGAATATCCTTTCATGGACTCCTCAGAATAAAAAACCTGCTCATTTATGTTTGCTTCTGTAACTGTTTTAAAGCATAGTCTTTGCGCAATATCAAACATCGATGCATGCAACAATAAATTGCCCTCATCAACCACAATTACCCGGTCAATCAAATTATCGAGGTCTCTTACCTGATGCGTTGAGATGATAATAATACGATCTTCATTTACAATTGAAGCAATCAATTTTCGTAACCAGCTTTTAGAAGGAATATCCAATCCATTTGTGGGTTCATCCATAATTAATACCTGTGTATTGCTTGCAAGTGCAAATGCAATGATGAATTTTTTTTGCTGACCCAGCGATAGGGATGAAAGTTTTATGTTGGACTCAATTTCCAGATCATTGAGATATTCATAAAAGAGCTTTTCATCAAATTTTGGATAAAAGGGAGTGAATAGGTTCAGATAACGTTTAATACTTAATGGAGGTACATCCACTTCCTCGGGTATGAAATAAATGGATTCGAGAAAGCCGGGCAGTCGTTTTTTAGGTTTGAACCCATTCACCGAAATTTCACCTGAATTGGGGAACAATAATCCGATGATGTTTTTTAAAAGGGTTGATTTCCCTGCTCCATTTTTGCCCAATAGTCCGTAAATGCAGCCATTTTCAAGGGTTAGATTCAGGTTTTTGTACAATAATTTATTTTTATTGTACCCAAATGACAAATCTTTTATTTCAATCATTAGTGTATTAGTTAAATAGTACACTACAAATGTAATAATGTAATTTAGAAATGCAAATTTTATTTTACTAAAGCTAAAAATGATGGATAGAATGGATGAAAATACAAACCACAGGGTAGAAAAAATATTATCTCATATATATTTGGGTTTCATATTGAAAGGAATTAAGAGGTGAAAAAAGCTTTAAATTATGTAACATTTTATTTTGACTTTTTTGGCATAAAGTTTGATATTTGCAGAACATATATGAAAAACAATATAATCAGAACAAGCACAATGATGCTTTTGGGCATAGCCCTCACTTTTACATCTTGTAAAAAAGATGAAACAACGGTTGCTGCTCCAACTGTAACAGTTAATGGAGGAAATACCAGCATTGAACTGGATTTGGCAATAACTAAACAGGTTACAATTGATATAAAAGCTGTAGCCGGAACGGACAGAACCATTAAAACGCTTACTATTGACAGAGCAATACCGGGTTCTTCAACTATTAAAATCTACACGGCTTCTCCCGACAAAAATGAGGTTACCTATTCGCATCAGGATAGTATTGCAGGTATGGTTTCTGCGAATGTTACCGTTACCTATAGTATAACTGCAACTGACAATAAAGATTTGGTTACCACTCAGATTTTTACTGTAAAGTTTATACAAACCAATAATATATTAACTTCAAGCACAGTTGTTTTGGGAGCCCAAAGCAATACAACGGTTGAATATAAGTTTTTGGGTATAGCAAATAATTTTGCAAGTTATACTGCGGGTGCAACCGGAACAGCAAAAGCAAACTCAGAAAAAATTGATTTTGTATATTACTATGGTAATACTGACAAAAATTCATTTGCTTCACCTACAAACACAGATGGTGCACAGGTTATCTGGAGTTCTGAAATTGCTTCATGGACCACTAAAAATGACACCAAATTTAAAGCAACTACAATAACTGCTTCTCAATTTGATGTTATAAAAGACAATACCAAAGTGGATGACAGTTTTAAAAACATAGATTTTAATACTGCAACAGTTAGTAAAATGACAGATTTGAAAAACAATGATGTTATTTCATTTCAAACTGCAAGTGGCAAAAAAGGTTTAATCAAGTTTTTAACAACTGCCAGCGACAATCAAGGTTCTGCTACACTAGTGGTAATCAGCCAGGATTAATACTAATTAAATAATTTAGTTTTCTTATAATAAAACTGCTCCGGAGATTATTCCGGGGCAGTTTTTTTTGTATATATGTTGCCTCCTGTGGTACATAAAATTTTATTTTAGCATATCTGTATTTGCCTTTTCAAGCGTTTAGCTATATTGGCATTTCAATTATGGAAAAAAGACGATCACTTTTTTTGATTTATTGTCTGTTGACTTTCTTTCCCAATATAATTTTGGGTCAAAATAAATTTGAACTGAATCAACTTAAAAATCCTGTAAAATATGGTCCTTCTGTAACTGCAGAATTTAAGCAAAACCTAATCTATGAATACAAGACCACTCAGGGAAAACATGTACTGTTTTTAAAAAATGGACTCCGGACTGCAAAATTTGTAAATCCTGAACATTGGGATGAAATCAGTGATACTGTTTTTCCATACCGCATAGATATCGTTTATTCACGCTATCCGGTAAGAGATGGAGCATATTACGAAATATATCCCTTACTTTTCGATCGGCTTAAGCATTTGTTTGAACTCGACCCATCATTGAATGATGAAAAATTGGAATGGAATACCGTATTGCAAACCCATTGTGATGATGATGATCAGGTGAACGGTTTATTTCATGGAATTGTTATCTGGTACAGAACCCGGCAGGAAGAAAATGCGATAAACCAGGACATGGATTCAGCGGAAGTACTAAGCCTGGAACCTCGCCTGGAAATTAATGTTCAGGGCAGCTATAAAGAATATGAAAAGGACATTGAAGCGGTAAAAAACTCTGATGCCATTAACGATTCATTGCGGGTGGTTTTGAAAAACAAACCGCTTGATGAACAAAATACCATTTTAAAGAAACATTTTGAAATTGCTGTCAGAAAGAATTCATCTATAAAACTTTTGGAGCGAAGTCCGCAGGAAATAAATTTGTATAAAAGACAGGTGCACTTGTTTATGAAGAATAATCCTTTTTCGGATTCGGTGGTATGGAAAGTTTTTAACAGGCATCCGGAATGGACCGATATAGCAGTTGTAAACGACTGGACCGGCAGCATGTATGGATATGGAGCACAGGTGCTGCATTGGCATTTAATGAATTATCAAAACTCTCCCATTCGTTTTCTGACTTTGTTTAATGATGGTGACCGTAAAATGTCGAACCAGAAAAAAATTGGTGAAACCGGAGGTATATATTCTGCTGAATCTGCAGATATCCCTCAAATCATTAATCTGTTTAATCTGGTTAGAATTAACGGCAGCGGGGGCGACCGGCAGGAGAATGATATTGAAGCCATTTTAGAAACACAAAAACGTTATCCCGAACATAAGGAAATTGTTTTGATTGCCGATAATTTAGCCTGCATCCGCGATATAGAACTGGCACCTAAAATTGGTAAGCCTGTAAAAATAATTATCTGTGGTTACCTGGATGGATTTGGGATCAACCCGCACCTGGTTTACCTGGCTAAAATTACTAATGGCGGTTTATATACCTTAGAAAGAGATTTTGAAAACCTGAAAGTTGAATTGAGTTCCAACGGAGAAATAAAAAGTATAAAGGACAAACGATTTGGACTCAATATGCTGAATTGTACCAATGTTGATTTGTTTGTAAAAGCAAAGAAAGAAAATATACCTGTTTATACCGATCTGGACTCAGCATCAAAAGAACCCTTTAAGATAAGAAAGCTCGATTTGCGTGGAAAGGATTTAAAAATGATGCCATCTGAAATATTAAAAATGGAGCATCTTTTTCATTTAAATATGAGCGATAATCAGCTTGTTCAGATACCGGGAAATTTAAAGAGACTGAAAAGTCTGACTGAGTTAAACATTTCAGGTAACCAGATTAAGAAATTCCCCAACCGTTTCCTGGATATAAAATATCTTGAATATTTAAATGTGAGCAACAACCAACTCACTGGTATTAATCCGTTTTTTGCAAGTTTTTTCTATTTGCGGGTACTTGATATTTCAAACAATCAGGTTAGTGAAATAAAAGATATTAACCTGCTAAAAAATGCACTTAGTTTGAACCTGTCTTATAACCAGATAAGGGAAATTCCTTTTACGATCAATCAGCTAAAACGCCTTAAAGTATTAGACCTTTCGAATAACCGCATTGAAAGCCTTCCGAAAACATTTATAGGTTTAACCAAGCTCGAGGAACTGAATCTGGAGAATAACGAACTGGAAGTATTACCAAAATATTTATACCGTTTAAGGAAATTAAAATCCATGAATCTTGCCGGAAATAATTTAAGTGAAGATGAAAAGGAGCGAATTAGAAAAGAGCTGCCTTTGGTTCAGATTATTTTTTAATGTTAAATCATTCTTTTAATTCGCTCCAGCTAATGTTTTTTATGCTTTGCAAAACCATATGGGTACCGCCTGCAGATATAATTGTAAAAATAGAAATTACCCAATTGAAATTGAATAAAAAATAATGAGGGATTGCACATGCACCAAAAACAAAAAGCATAAAAAATCCTTTTGCGGTATTCTGACCTTCACTCATGTTTTTCCTTGGACTTGAAAAAGGAAGCTTATTCATCATAATACGTCCTATTATGGAAGAAATTAGCATGGTGTTTACAAACCCGAACAAGAGATTGGGAATTAGCTGAGTACCTATAACAGATATACTTGCAAGCATTACAAAAAGTATTATAGGTAAACAAAATTTTACGATAGTTGCTTTTATACTGCCGCTAATAATTTGTCCCGGATTTTTTAATGGGGATGTATGGAAGAGCCATGATGCATTGAAGTTTTCGCTATAGGGAAGTTGAGTAATTGCCCCGAGCAGAATGAAACTACTCAGGTAAATTAATGTGAGTAGCGGAATCCTGATATCTGCAGTTCCATCTAGCAAGGCATTTATTGAATGATGACTGACAGATCTATAGAACATCAATGCAATAATTACAATAAGGTAACCAAATTGAGGATATACTTTCATTTTAAAATCCCGGCTTCGGGTCGTCATTTTCCAGGTGAATAAAAAAGCGCCGCGTTCAGCAACATTTTGAGTAAATATTTTTGCCAACAGCAGTGAATACCCAGGATGGATATTTGTGATGTCCTGGGTGTCTGCTTTGATTTGCTTACTGCTACTCCCGGATGAAATTAATGTTAACTTGTTCTGAAAAGCAGGTGCAAAATATTTTATAACCAACCAGATGCTTACTATTGGAACAGCGACACTCAGCAAGGCACAAATCATTAAATTCATATCTGGCGTGAACGAATAAATAAATTTCCATGCTCCCGCAAACCAATACGATGGAATAAGCCAAATAAAAGTATAATCAGTTATATCAGCCTCATTCAATCCGGATTCATTCATCATTCGCGGCATAAGCTGAAAACTACCGTAAATTACAATAGCGAAAACGATTTGCACGCTTGTGATGATAGATTTAAATTTTTCGGGGGAGAATATTTTCAGAATGAACAGATAGATGGCATTTACCAAAAATAAGGTAAATGTGGTAAGCAGAATCATGATCGGAATAAATGAAAAAGCACCCCATACACTTCTTGTGATTCCTATCATTATGAGTGCGGGCAGCGACATGGGAATGACTATTTTGGAAACATGAATGAAAATATGTAACAGGCGTGTTGCTATAAAAGTATTCGCCCGGATGGGTTTAGGAAGAATGATGTAATTGTCTTTCACATCAATAAGTACCTGTGTAAAATCAGTAATGAGAAATAGACTGAGGATAATAATAACAAATGAAAAGTAAACGGTGAAACAAGTAAGATCTTTTTCAAAAGTAAAAGCCGTTAAAAACACAGCACCCATGATCAGAGAAATAAACATGGTAATCAGGGTTGCCGAAGAAACATTATGATCATGCTGGCCTGATTTGGTTTTGTATAATCCATTTACCCTTCTGTCGTCCATAAGTAATTTGGCATTAAGAATGGATTTGAGTTTGGGAATTTCTACGCCAAACTTTTTGTACAGAGAAGCTGGTAAGAGTACGAACCACAGAATAAATTTAGTAAGGTGTTTACTCATGATCCGATTATTGATTCATAGCTAAAATGATTTCTTCGGCAGCTCCGCTCAGGGAATTACCGGATGTGAGGCCGGCAAACATTTGTTCCAGGCTTTTATCGCCCAGTTGATCTTTCAGTTCCAAAAAGGTTCCGTTCGCAACTACTCTGCCGTCATTAATGAGCACAATCTTTTCACTTACTTTTTCTACGATATCCATCATGTGACTGCAATAAAAAATGGTCTTGCCTTCCTTAGCCAAATTGCTAATAAGATGTTTAATGATGATGACTGTATTGGCATCCAGTCCGTTTAGAGGTTCATCAAGTATTATAATTTCAGGATTATGGATTAATGCGGACGCAATAAGTACCTTCTGTTTCATCCCTTTACTGAATGTATCCATGCGTTGATGGAGATTATCTTTTAAATCCAATGCCGCCAGAATTTTTTCCATCCGGGTTTTTGTGGTTTCAGGTGGAAGTTCATACAAATCACCTACCAGCGAAAGAAATTCAGCCGGAGTAAGAACCTCATATAATTCGGCCAATTCGGGTACATAACCCAACAATCTTTTTATCTGGATTGAGTCGGTTTTCAAATTCAAACCTTTTATGATTACCTCCCCCCGGTAATCGGGAAGTAAGCCGCACAGAATTTTTACAGTGGTACTTTTGCCGGCACCGTTGGGTCCTATATAACCAATAACTTGTCCCGGATAAATATCAAGATTGATTCCTTTCAGAACTTCCTTTTTCCCATAATTTTTGTAGAGGTTTTTTATGCTGATGATGGGTTCCATTTGTATGATATTGGTTATTTGTACGAGCTATTATAGCTACAAAGGAACAAAGAAACAAAAATGAATTTAAGTTACAACTTTGTTTCTTTGTTGCTTTGTAGCAGAAAAAACTATTTTTCAATATGCTTACTTTTTAATTCTCAAAGTCTATATCCCAAACCCAATGAATAATTAAGCACCTGGATGGGTTTACTGAATGAGATATAAAGATCAGGTCCATCACTCTTGATTATTTCAACATTCTTAAATTCAGGTCTTGCGACCATATATTCGGCATTTGCCAATAAACATACATGCCCTATAATATTATACTTTAAACCGGCACCAATTAAAAAAGAAATTGTTGAATTTTTTTTCCCTTGTCGCACTTCCCAGGGGCCAACATAAACTAAATGAGAAATTGAAGGACACCAAACATTTGAATATCCAATTAATAAGTTTGATTCAAAACATAGCTTTTTTAAAATAGTAAAAGAGCCATGTATACCTGCTAAATAAGATCCCATGGACCATGTGGACGAACCGTAAACATATTCTATTCCCATTGGAACCCCTATGGTTTGAGTAAAGTTGATTGTCATAGGTTCTCCATCTGTTTCATATGCCTGTAAATTATATAAAATAGTTGCCCCTAAATATTTGTTAAACTTATATGTAAATGAGAGGTTCAAAAATCCACCAGATTCAGCATAACCTGCTAAATTGTTATTTGGGTCATTACTTGCAAAGTTGCCTTGGGGGTAACTAATGCCTCTTGAAATTGCAAAATACCCTGAGTCTTGCGCAATACCATTAACCTGAAGCAATAAAAAAAGAGAGATTAAACTTAAAAGATTTTTCATTTTATTAAATAATTTGAGGATGCATCTTCATGCGAATAAACATATTCTTATTCTGCCATGTAAAACTTGAGATAATAAATGAGAAATGCAAATTGATTCTAAATATATTGTAATCTGGAATGATTCTATTTCGACATTAACAGGACTAAAAATATAATTGATCCCACAATTTTCTATCAATATTTTAGCCATTAAGACAACTGAAAAGAATCTGATAAAGCGTGGTAATTCTAAACAAAAAAGGCTGCCTCAAATTTTTGAGATAGCCTTTTCTGTTTATGGATTCTTTTCTAATATTATTCCATGCCTTTGCAATCACCCATTTCTTCGCCTTCTGCACAGCATTTGGCTTTTGCTTTATGTGATTTTGCACAGGCATCGCCGCAAACTTTCTGACATTCGGCTTCTGTTTTGCAGCCCTTGGTACAACCTTTCATGCAGCCGCCATCTTTCATGTCCTTGCGGCATTTTAGCATTGTCTGGCAGGCTTCTTTTTGCTCCGGGGTGCACTTCAAACTATCACAATAAGCAGCGCATTCTTCTGGAGTCATTTTCATGCAACGATCCAAATCGCAATTGCCCATATCCATTTTGCTCATATCACAGTTTTCCATCTGCTCACCATGCATCATCAAACGCGCTTTATCCATTTTCATTCCACCTTCTACATGTATATGCGGTGCAATGATTAAGGATACGATCGACATTAATTTGATCAGGATATTCATCGACGGACCCGAAGTATCTTTAAACGGATCGCCAACGGTATCACCGGTTACAGATGCTTTATGCGGTTCCGATTTTTTGTAAAACATTTCACCATTAATCAGGGCACCTTTTTCAAATGATTTTTTTGCATTGTCCCAGGCACCGCCGGCGTTTGATTGAAACAAACCCATTAACACCCCACTTACGGTAACACCTGCCAGTAAACCACCCAACACTTCAGGTCCAAAGGTAAAACCAACAATGATAGGCGTAATCAGCGCAATAGCTCCGGGTGCCATCATTTCTCTTAAAGAAGCTTTGGTTGAAATGGCAACACATTTTTCGTACTCGGGTTTTTGAGTATAATCCATAATTCCCGGCATTTCTCTAAACTGGCGGCGCACTTCATTTACCATATCCATGGCAGCTCTGCCTACAGCCGCAATTGCCAGCGATGAAAATATATATGGGATCATACCGCCTACAAATAATCCGGCAAGTACATTTGATTTGTAAATATCAATGGAATCGATTCCGGCAATGCCTACAAACGCAGCAAATAAAGCCAGTGATGTTAATGCAGCCGATGCAATGGCAAAACCTTTTCCGGTAGCAGCAGTTGTATTTCCAACGGCATCCAGGTTGTCGGTACGTCCGCGAACTTCTTCAGGCAACTGACTCATTTCGGCAATACCACCTGCGTTGTCGGCAATAGGTCCGAAAGCATCAATGGCCAATTGCATGGCAGTAGTGGCCATCATACCGGCAGCGGATATTGCTACTCCGTATAAACCTGCCAGTTCATAAGAACCGTAAATACCTGCTGCCAAAACCAAAATAGGGGCAACGGTGGATTCCATTCCAACCGAAAGTCCGCCAATGATATTGGTAGCATGACCGGTTCCCGATTGTTTAATAATTGAAAGCACAGGGCGCTTACCCATAGCTGTATAATATTCGGTAATCATACTCATTAAAGTACCTACTACCAAACCCAGAATAATTGCGTAAAACACTTGTATATTGGTAAAAGCTTCACCACGTATTGAAAGTTCGGCAGGCAACATCCACATCACTAAAAAGTAAGATGCAACAGCAGTAATGGCAATAGAACTCCAGTTACCCATATTTAATGCACCCTGTACGTTTCCGTGTTCATCTTTAATTTTTACAAACCACATTCCGATGATGGAGAAAATAATTCCCATGCCTGCTATCAGCATAGGCAACAAGATAGGAGACAAGCCCCCAAATTTATCGCCTGATGCATCTACTTCCTGACCCAAAACCATGGTTGCTAAAATGGTGGCAACGTATGAACCGAATAAATCGGCTCCCATACCTGCAACATCTCCTACATTATCGCCTACATTATCGGCAATGGTGGCGGGGTTACGTACATCGTCTTCCGGAATTCCGGCTTCAACTTTACCCACCAGGTCGGCACCCACATCGGCTGCTTTGGTATAGATACCTCCACCCACGCGGGCAAATAAGGCAATGGATTCAGCACCCAGAGAGAAACCTGCCAATACTTCTATTGCCTTTCTCATTTCAACGCCTGTAGCCAATGCACCTTCGGGTACAAATAATTTATACAATACAATAAATAATCCGCCTAAACCCATTACGGCTAATCCTGCAACGCCCAAACCCATTACCGAACCACCGGTAAAAGATACTTTCAGTGCTTTGCTCAAACTGGTTCTTGCAGCCTGAGTGGTACGAACGTTGGCTTTAGTAGCCACATTCATTCCAATGTATCCGGCGGTTGCCGAAAATACGGCCCCAATAATAAATGATATCGCTATAATCGGACTGCTGTGAATGGGATGTTCAGGCGTTCCTGTAGCCATTCCGCTCCAGGCCAATAGAATTGCAGCAATTACCACAAAATAAGAAAGTATTTTCCATTCTGCTTTCAAAAAAGCCATTGCTCCGTCTGCTATATACCCTGCAAGCTCCTGCATTTTAGGGTCTCCTGCATCTTGTTTAATAACCCACGCTCTTTTTACAGCCATTACCAAAAGGCCAACTACGCCCAGCGCAGGAATCAGGTAAACCAGTTCGTTCATAATTTTATCCTATAAATAGTATTTTCTTTTAAAGCCTGCAAAAATAGGGTTTGCCAGCAAATTATTACAATAGAATTTCTTTTTGTATGATTCCCTAACTATCAGTTTGTTAAAACTAATAAAGCAGATGTTTACCTTCATGGGCGAAAAATGAAAAGTATAATCGTCAGCGTTTTTGGGTTGTTATTGAACCCGTATTTAATGCATGCTCAAGTGTGCTGGGTGCCTGTTGGAGCCGAAAGCTGGGGTACAGGCGGTCAATCAGTTACAAGCATTTCGGTATTTGGGGTTCAAAACAACCCGGCCAGCATTGCTTTGATAAACAATTTTAAAATAGGATTGTACCAGGAAATCAGGTACCGGCAGGCAGCATTAACGCTTTCGGCATTGTCAGTAATAAAGCCTGGAAAGTTTGTCAATACCGGGTTTGGCTTGGTTCAACAGGGTACCGGTAATTTTAATCAGCAAAAAATAAATATAAGTATTGCCAAAGTACTGAACCCACAGGTATCGATGGGGATAAATTTTACTTTTTTAGGAACCCATATTGCCGAACAGGAATATAAGGGAAACTTTTTGGCAGAAATGGGTTTGATATTCAAGCCAAACAAGGCTTTAATATTTGGTTGTTATGTGTTTAATCCAACACAGGTCAAGTTCAAGCAAAGTATTCCTGAACCCATACCCGCTTTTGTACGTATTGGTTTCTGTTACATGTTTTCTGCACAATTAAAATTTTTAGGAGAGTTTGAACACAGAATTATTTTTGGAAACATACCCAAATTTGGTTTTGAATATACCCCGGTCCCGGCCTTTACCTTTTATACCGGCTGGGCTCAAAACCCACAACTTATTTGTTTTGGTTCAGGCTTTAATTACAAAAAAACAAGATGGAGTATTACGGCCAGCAGACATGAGGTATTAGGCATTACCCCACATTTTTCTTTGGTTTTTAATATGGATAAAAAGCTAAAAAGATGAGGTACCTGTCACTTTTACTTTTAATCATTTTGCAGTGTCAAGTGTTGGCTCAAAACGTACTGAATCCAAAAGAGAAAAAAGTACTTGAACAGGTGATGGAACGACTCACCGAAACTTCTGAACAGGGTATAGATTACAGTGATTTGCAAACGCAACTGGAGCAATTGATTTTAAATAAGCTGAACCTAAACCATGCAACTGAAATGGATTTGGCAGCTTTGTTTTTTTTAAGTCAGGCAGAAATAAAAGCGCTCATGCAACATAAAAAATTGTACGGACCCTTTCTGAGTATTTACGAATTGCAGGCAGTGGAAGGTTTGGATGAACAAAGCTGGATGTTGCTGTCATGTTTTGTTACCGTAACAGAAGCCAACCAAAGCGATTATGAGAAGCCCTTGGAAATGCTTAAAAAGGGCACTCATGAAATGATTTATTTGCATGAACAGGAGTTTCAAAAACGCAAAGGGTATATAAGTATTGATGGAAATTCAAACAGCAATTATTTAGGCTCGCCGTATCGCGAAGTAATACGTTACCGATTTGCCTATAACAAGCGATTGGTATTTGGTTATTCGGGAGAAAAAGACATGGGAGAACAATTGGGTTCTTCGCCAATATCCCTCTTCGATTTCAATACATTCTATTTGTTTTACCGGGGAAAGGGCTTGATGAAAAGCCTTGCCATTGGCGATTTTCAGGCAAACTTTGGCAAGGGCTTAACATTTGGTAGTGGCATGGCAGCGCGCAAATCGGCGTTGGTTTTAAACGGAGGCAACTTTTATGAAACGCTAAGACCTTACCGCTCGGTAAACGAAAGTGGATTTTTGCGTGGTGCGGCTGTTACATTAAATAAAAACAATATCGGATTAACCATGTTTGCCTCTTCAAAAAAAATCAGTTCTACTTTGGTGCCGGATTCTTTTTCTGCAGAGGGACAATCTATTTCAAGTATTGCTTTGAACGGACTGCACCGAACGGCAACAGAAATTGCAAAACGCAATAACAGCACACAACAAATTGCGGGTTTGAACCTTGAATATGTGAAGCCAAATTACAGGATGGGTTTGGTATATATTGTTTCGCAATTCAGTATCGGTTTGGGTTCAAAAGATAAGCCTTACCAGCTTTTTCAAAAGCCCGAAAGTTTATTGCAAAATGCCGGAGTATTTGCTCAGGTTCAGGTAAAAAATGTTTCTTTATCCGGAGAGTTTTCGCGCAGTTCAAACAACGCGTTTGCAGGCTTTGGCGAAGTTTTGGTTCCGTTGCATTCTAAAGCCGATTTTATGGTTTTGTTTAGAAATTACGGAACCGCATATCAAAGTGTTTTTGCAAATGCATTTAGTGAGTACGGAGGTTGTAGCAATGAAAAGGGAATTTATATGGCATTGATGTTAAAGCCTAAAAATTCAATGTTACTCAGTGTGTATGCAGATTTTTTTGAATCGCCCTGGCTTCGGTATTTGGTAAATGCGCCATCACATGGAAAGGAATATTTAATCAATGCACAATATTCAGTTTCAAAAACCTTGCAATTTGAGTTCAGGTATAAGTATGAGCAGAAGCCAAGAAATGTAAGTGATTCACAAAATAAAATGGATGTATTGGGCAACAGGAAACGGCAGCAAATTAGGTTTCAGGCAAGCTATGCATTTAATAAAGAACTCACCTTTAAAACCAGACTGGAAGAAGTTTTTTTTGATAAACCCGGTGAAGCAACCCAAACAGGCAGCTTGTTTTTTCAGGATGTGCATGTAAAATTATTTCACACAAAATTAGGCATAACCACCAGATTAGCCTGGTTTGATATTGATACCTACGATGCCCGTGTATATGCCACCGAAAGTGATGTGATGTATAATTATTCCATCCCGCAATTTCAAAACCGGGGCTGGCGATTTTATGTTTTGGTTCATTACAAGCTATCGAAAAAGTTGGATGTTTATTTAAAATATGGACAAACAAGCTATTCAAATATCAATACATTAGGTTCAGGCCTGGAGCAGATTAATGGCAACAAATTGCAGGAGATGAAGGTGCAGTTGAGGGTGGTGTTGTGATAGATTTGTTGCCTCTTAACAAACATTAAAAAAAGGTTTTGTAAGAAAAGAAAATTTAGAAGATATCAATGGAGTAATGCCTTTGAAATAAAAAATTCAAAATGTGGTGGGGCTATGCCTTGTTCAATGCGAAATGGCACTTCTTCCGGTTTGGGTAGGCGGTAATAAAACTGTATGGTATCTCCAATTATTAATTGGCCATTGCTGGCTAAACTGTCGCACCACATACTTTCAATTACATAACCGCAACTTGGGTAGTTCTTACGCAAGTTTTCAATTCCCTCTAATACAGTTATTGTACCGTTCATTTCATTCCAGGCTTTGGTTTTAATAACTCCAATAGCGTATTTACACGCTATTGGCTCATCTTTTTTGCATGCAAATAAATTAACTAAAAGAAGAAAAAAGGCAATTTTTAAAAGATGAGGTTTCATATTCCTGCCAATGGATTAATAAACGAAGTTACGGAATATAATATGACAAAAAAAGTATGAGCATTTACTTAGTTATTGTTATTCTACAATTATTTTCCCTGTTTTAATTTGTCTTTCATCATCTTCAAGCTTCCAAATAAAAATTCCTTTAAAATCAAAATCTGTTATTGTTGTTGAAGGGTTTAAAAGTTTCTTTGGAAGTGATACCCAACCCATTGTTTGTGCAAACCCCCATTTATTTGCTCCTAAAAAAATAAGACCAAAAGAACAAATAGCTTTCTCATTTTAATATACTGATTTTTGTAACGAAAACATTTGGAGGATAGATATCCATACCTGTACCAAAACATCGACTTAGGTTATATTCAACCCTGTATTCAAAATATATGGAATCACCTAAACTCATTTCGCCTGGTAATCCCCATCTTCCATAAATCGTATCGTTTCGGGTTGAAGTAACCGAACTAT
This sequence comes from Bacteroidota bacterium, assembly GCA_030680835.1. Taxonomy (GTDB): domain Bacteria; phylum Bacteroidota; class Bacteroidia; order UKL13-3; family UKL13-3; genus B1. The sequence goes on along the minus strand of JAUXUD010000072.1, from coordinate 16,852 downwards.
CCATTAAAACATCATTTCTAAATAGAATTATAATGTTTTCATAGCCCTGATACAGCTTAATTATTTTAGTGCAACCTCCAGCTGTCTGCCCTACTACTCCATATCCCGAATAAATTTTAATATTATTTGAATTGTTTGAGGTTTTATTATCCTTCTTACAGGCAACTACCAAAAGTAAAATTGACAAAAAAAGCAATTTGCCGTGTAAAATTATTTTATGCAAGGAATTTTTCATGTCAATAATTATTTTAAAAATTATTCCTCCTTTAATTTCTCAATTTTGTCTCGCAGACTTTCCAACTTTTCACCTTGTTTTTTTAGCGCCTCATCAAAATTGGTATTAGTTGGAAATGCCAGACAAACATACAAAAAGGAAAAACAAAAACCGTTCATGATTCATGTCAATCCTTAATCGTAAATCAATATTGTTTAATTAAGGGGAATGCTTGCCGTATTCGACCCCGATGGGGTCGTAGGTTTATAGAATACATGCAACCTGCTATAAACATGCGACCCCATCGGGGTCGAACAAAACATCAACAAACGACATTAATTCATAATTCATACCTCATACCTAATACCTCATACTTAATCTTCATTGATAATTATCATTTGCCATTAGTTCCCTATTCCTTTACTTTTGCCAAAATCAGAAATTGTAATTATGGATTTATTTGAGAAATTGAAACAAAGAGTGGGTCCTCTGGGTCAGTATGCCGATGATGCCTATGGTTATTACATGTTCCCCAAGCTGGAAGGCGAAATCGGACCTTACATGACATTTAGAGGTAAGGAAATGTTAAACTGGAGTTTGAATAATTATCTGGGGCTGGCCAATCATCCTGAAGTGCGGAAAGTGGATGCAGAAGCTGCTGCCCAATATGGCCTGGGTTACCCGATGGGAGCCCGCATGATGAGCGGAAACAGTGTATACCACGAACAATTGGACCGGGAACTGGCTGCTTTTGAAAATAAGGAAGATGCCGTTTTACTTAATTATGGTTACCAGGGCATGATCAGTGCCATTGATGCCATCGTTGACCGTCATGATGTGATTGTGTATGATGCTGAAAGTCACGCTTGTATTGTTGACGGAGTACGCTTACATATGGGCAAACGCTTTGTGTTTGAACACAATGATATGGAAAGTCTGGAAAAGCAGTTGCAACGCGCTACCCGCTTAACAGAAGAATCGGGTGGGGCTGTTTTAGTAATTACAGAAGGTGTTTTTGGAATGACAGGTGCCCAGGGGCGTTTGGCAGATATAGTGGCTTTAAAATCAAAATACTCATTCCGTTTATTTGTAGATGATGCCCACGGATTTGGTACCATGGGTAAAACCGGAGCAGGTACCTCCGAAGAACAAAATTGTCAGGATGGAGTAGATATGTATTTTGGCACTTTTGCCAAATCAATGGCTTTAATCGGTGGCTTTATTGCTGCTGATAAAGATGTTGTGAAGTTTTTACGTTATAATTTACGTTCTCAGATTTATGCCAAATCGGTTCCGATGCCTATGGTAATTGGTGCGCTTAAACGTTTGGATCTGATTAGAAAAAATCCCGGTTTCAAAGCCGATTTGTGGAAAATTGTGACCGCTTTGCAAAAAGGATTGCGTGAACAGGGATTTGATTTGGGCAGAACCAACAGCTGTGTAACTCCGGTTATCATGCATGGAACTGTGGCAGAATCGGCATCGGTAGTACATGATTTACGTGAAAATTACAATATTTTCTGTTCTGTGGTAGTATATCCCGTTATTCCAAAGGGAATGATTTTATTAAGGCTGATCCCAACTGCAGTACATAACCTGGAGCAGGTAGCCGAAACCATAAGTGCCTTTACCGAAATCCGCGAAAAACTGAAGAATGGCAGTTATACGGCTCAGAAGGTGATTTCAATGGCCGACTAGGAGGGGAAAGTAACCAGTTAAAGAAAGGTAATCGGTGATAACCTGTAGAGACGCGATTAATCGCGTCTTTACCAGTTGCACCCCAATTACCCGTTAACGATTACCGACAACTGATCACTAATTATCGATCACGGACCACCGATCGCCAATTACCTGCCTTGTTGATTAGTTTTAAGAAAAATTTAAAAATTTTGTTTTTATTTGAAAATATAAATTCTGGCATGATATATGTCAAATCAGAATGTACTTTTAGAGAAGAAACTTTAAATTAATTTCAAAATATGAACAATAAATTCAAAATACTATTACTGTCTGTGGTAACCTTGTTTGCAACTTCATTTAAAACAGCTGAAGAGATTAAATGGGTTGATTTTAATAAAGGTTATGAGCTGGCCAAAAAGAAAAATAAAATAATGCTGGTTGATGTATATACCGACTGGTGTGGCTGGTGCAAACGGATGGACAGGGATGCATATGCAAAGCCAAGAGTTTCTGATTTGGTAAACAAGGATTTTATTGCCATTAAGTTCAATCCTGAAATTACAGGGGTAATGTATACTTTTGAAGGAAAATCATATACCGGTGAACAACTGGCCGGAGCCATCAGTAATCACCAGATTTCGGGATATCCAACAACTGTTTTTATATTCCCGAAAGCCAAAAAATCTGAAGTTGTGGTTGGTTACAAAAACGAAGAGCAGATGGCTAATGTTTTAGCTGATATCAAACAAAAATTCTACGGAAAGAAATAGAATCGGGAAATCCAGAATCGAGATAGTGAGAATCGAGAGACGAGACTAATAAAAATTCTTATCTGGATTTTCATTTCAACCTCTCATTCCTATCACATACTTATTTCTTGTCTCGTTTCTCACCTCTCGAAATCTCGCTTCTTAAGGCTTACTCCAGGTCGTACTGTTTAATTTTCCTGTAAAGCGTCCTTTCCGAAATCCCAAGTTCCTGTGCAGCTTTTTTGCGTTTGCCATGATGCTTTTTAAGAGATTTGGTGATCAGCTCAATTTCTTTGCTTTCCAGACTTAAGGATTCCGGTTCGCTTTGTGCTTCGGTGATATCGATAATTTGATTATTGGCCGAAGGAACAGCAGTATTTGATAAGGGTACAATATTGGGCTGGGCGGCATTTGCTTCCCGGTCGTGCGAGCTAAAATGATGGGTAAAGGTACTTTCCTGTTTTGGAATATTATTTGCATTGTTTCCCTGCATCATGTCGAATACGATGGATTTTAAATCGCTTAAATCTTTTCGTAAATCGTATAATACCTTATAAAAAATATCACGCTCACTAAATTGTTGTTCAAGGGGGCCGTTACCCATCAACATTGGCAATGCCGACCTTTCTGCTGGCAATACACGGGATAATTCTTTCCCGTTCACAACCTTATCTTCATCCAAAACCGACAATTGTTCGGCGATATTTTTTAACTGCCTGATGTTTCCGGGCCAGCGGTAATTCTGCAATAAATTAAGGGCATCGGGTTCAAGCACTACAGGTTTTGAATGATATTTTTCAGCAAAATCGGCACTGAACTTCCGGAATAACAAATGAATGTCTTCCTTCCGTTCACGCAATGGCGGTACTTTTATGGGAACTGTAGACAGGCGGTAATACAAATCTTCCCGAAACCTTCCATTGGCAGCAAGTTCCAATAAATCTTTATTTGATGCGGCGATAATCCGCACATCTGTTTTTTGCACCTTGCTTGAACCTACTTTAATAAATTCGCCACTCTCCAAAATCCGTAACAAGCGGGCCTGGGTTTCTAAAGGCAATTCACCAATTTCATCCAAAAAAATAGTACCACTGCTTACCGTTTCAAAATAACCTTTTCGCAAATCATGCGCTCCGGTAAATGAGCCTTTTTCATGCCCAAATAATTCACTGTCGATGGTTCCTTCAGGAATGGCACCACAGTTAACTGCTATAAATGGGCCATGTTTACGATTGCTTAAACCATGAATAATTTTTGAAAAAGCTTCTTTTCCAACTCCGCTTTCACCGTTAATCAACACAGTTATGTCGGTTGTTGACACTTTAACAGCGGTTTCCAATGCAATATTTAATAGGGGTGAGTTTCCGATTATTTCAAAGCGTTGTTTAATATCCTGTATGTGCATCATTAGTATAATTTTCTGTTTATCAATATGGGAAGTCCGAGTAAACCGGTTCGAATTTCGTATTCAACTCCATTAAACAAAGTAGCTACCCTTAAAGTTTGTTGCTCAAATGTTTCAAATGTTCTTGCTTTCGGGTAATCCGTTAAAAAGCTATCGCTGAAATTAAAAGTTGTTGAAATTCCATTTGCGTATCTAATGGAATGGGTCTGGTAGTAACTCGCAATTTTATGTCGTGAAATCTGACTGGTAGAAGGATAACCATACATACTGTTTAAAATTAAGTAAAGGGTTATCATACAGGGTGAAATACCGAACAGGCTATTCATTAAAAGCAAAACAGGATTGTTGTATAAGCCTGCTTTTTTGAGTGGGAAATAAAATACTACTGCAAAAACAATCCCGATTGCAATGATTGTAGTTAATATTTGATGTGGGTTTATGAGAATGTTGTCTGTCAAAAAATACAATATCATGGGGCAGATGGCAAAGCCGAAAAAGGCCAGGTTATAGCTCCAGTGCCAGGTTTTGTATTTATAATTTCGGGTTATGTAGGGAGGAAGGGGTTCTTTCAGCGTAACTTTATTCAGGCGTTTTCTATTATATGCATAATCTTCTGTTATATTCAGGGGATCCTGGTTTAATAGCAGGCAAAAATGTGCATAGGAGGAAGGTAATTCTTTTTTAAACAGCTCGGGTTTTTCAAAAAATAATTCAGTACATTTCGCAAATACAAAGGCCAGATCATCGTTGTTGTTTGACAGGTTATTAACCGCTTCCATGTCTGATTTATTGGCACTCTCTTTTTTAATTATTCCAAACCAGGTATCCAGGTAACTGCCAAAAGACAAGTCAAATCTTTTCCCGTTTAAAACTGTTCTTATCAGCGCAAGGGCATATTGCGCGAAACTTATATTTTTCCCATCCTTGGGTCTTAAATGGTCGAGTGCAAAATTTTTCCAGGATAATGAAATGATTTTATTGTTATAGGTTGAACCTCCTACTGTTTGACCGGTTGCCTCAATCGTGAATTCATCCGGATATATATAAATGTATTCGTAACCATATAACCAGAATTGTTTTAATCCAAAGGTAAGCTGAACCAAGTTGGCAACAACCAGTATCTCAATTTGTTCATTGAGTTCCAGTTCTTCCTTGCCGATAATAATGGTATTGTTTAAAACAGATTCAACCCTTTTCATGAAACGTTCTTTACCTTTTTGACTGAGGTTTCTGTAATACAAATGATAATTGTACAAAAAGGAATCCCATGTATTGAAAAAAGTATCGGGCTGCATGTTTATGGTAGCTAACGTACTGTTTAATTTAAAATTTCACTTGTTCAACAACTTTACCAATGAGACTTGTTTGTGTACATTTTTCAACAAGTACATGAACATAATCCCCTTTTTTGTAGTGTTCTTTTGGAAAAATAACAACGGTGTTCTGGTCATTTCTTCCTCTAAAATCCTGATCCGATTTTTTAGATAAGCCTTCTATCAAAACCGTTTGAATTTTGCCGATTTCAGCCTGGTTTTTTTTCATACTGATTTCACTCTGGACCGTGATAATTTCATTGAGCCTGCGCAATTTTACAACAGCCGGAATGTCATCGACATACCTGCGTGAGGCCAGTGTACCTGCTCTTGCGCTATACTGATACATATAGGCAAAATTAAAATTTGCATACTTAAACATTTCAAGGGTGTCCTGATGCTCTGCTTCCGTTTCGCTGCAAAATCCGGTAATTACATCGCTCGAAATCCCGCAATCGGGTAATACTTCTCTTATTTTATTCAGGCGTGTTTTGAACCAATTGCTGTCATAGGTGCGGTTCATCAATTCTAAAATTCTGCTGTTACCAGACTGCAATGGATAATGGATATAGTTGCAGATATTATTGTATTTTTTAATGGTATATAACACATCATCGGTAATATCTTTTGGATGTGAGCTGCTAAATCGTATGCGCAAATCAGGGGCAATCAGGGCAACTTGTTCCAGCAATTGTGCAAACGTGTTCAATACATTTCCATCAGAATCGAGTTCTTTATAGGAGTCAACATTCTGACCCAATAAAGTTACTTCTTTATAACCCTGTTTATAGAGTTCGGTCGCTTCATGAACAATGGATGCGGCATCACGGCTTCTTTCACGTCCTCTGGTAAAAGGTACCACACAAAACGAACACATATTATCGCAGCCACGCATAATGCTTATAAATGCGGTAACGCCATTGCTGCTCAGTCTAACCGGAGTAATTTCGGCGTATGTTTCTTCCCTTGATAACAAAACATTTACAGCCTTTTGACCCTCTTCTACCTGGGCAATCAATTGGGGAATATCCCTGTATGCATCGGGCCCTACAACCAAATCAATAATTTGTTCTTTCTCTAAAAACTGAGTTTTTAAGCGTTCAGCCATACAGCCCAAAACACCTACAATCATTCCGGGGTTGGTTTTCTTTTGATGTTTTATTTCACGCAAACGTCCCCAAACATGGGCCTCCGCATTATCGCGAATCGAACAGGTGTTTACAAAAACCACATCCGCTTCCTGAATGTCCTGAGTAGTTTTAAAACCTTTATCAGCCATTATAGAAGCTACAACCTCACTGTCAGCCAAATTCATGGCGCAACCATAGGTTTCGATATATAAATTTCTGCTTGCTTTTTCCGGAACTATATCGGCTAATACACCTCTCATATCTTATATTTAACTTTTTTAAAGGGCTGCAAAGATAAAATAAGTTCTGACATAGTGGCAGAAAACTTACATAAATAAGCTATTTTTTGATGAACGGAATCTTAAATTCTGCAATTTGAAACGGGTAGCTTATTATTGAAGAATATATAATGATCAATATTTTTCAATCTATAGTTATTTTTTCATGAAAGTTCTTATTACGGGAAGCAACGGCCTACTGGGCCAAAAGTTAGTAGATTTATTAAAAGCACGCAGCAATATAAACCTCATCGCTACGGCCCGGGGTATCGACCGGTACCCGGATCAAACAGGTTATTTATACGAAAGTCTTGATATAACAAATGCCGAAGAAGTAAAATTGATTGTAGCCAAACACAAACCCGATGCGGTAATTAATACGGCTGCCATGACCAATGTAGATGCATGTGAAACGGAAAGAGAAGCCTGTGACTTGTTGAATATACAAGCTGTAAAGTACCTGGTGGAGGCTTGTAATCTATTTAACACCCATATTATTCATTTGTCAACCGATTTTATTTTTGACGGTACGCATGGTCCGCTAACAGAAAGCGAAATTCCAAAGCCATTGAGTTACTACGGTGAATCGAAGTTGAAAGGAGAAAAGACAGTAATGGAATATAGCAATAACTGGTCGATTGTGAGAACCATTTTGGTGTATGGAATTGTAAGCGATATGAGCAGGAGCAATATTGTATTGTGGGCTAAAAATTCGTTGGAAAGTGGCAAACAGATTAATGTGGTTGCTGATCAGTTTCGAACACCTACTTTAGCTGAAGATCTGGCTTTGGGTTGTTTGTTAATTGCTGAAAAAAAAGCTAATGGAATTTACAATATCAGCGGCAATGATTTTATGAGTGTGTTTGATTTGGTATACCGTGTTGCTGATTTTTGGAAGCTTGATAAAAGTTTATTGAACCTGGCAAGCAGTGATGGGATCAAACAACCGGCCAAGCGCCCGCCAATAACGGGATTCAGGCTCGATAAAGCAATGCATGATCTTGGGTATATACCCCATAGTTTTGAGGAAGGCCTTGCACTACTTGATCAACAATTAACTAAGCTCATAACTCATAACTCATAACTCATAATTCATAATTCATAACTCATAACTCAAAATGCAATTAATATTATTGGATGCTGCTGAACCCAGCAGCTTTGGTTTTTGGTTTATAACAGAAGCAGTGGGTGCAGCAATAGTGTTTGCACTGCTGTACTTTTTTATAGTTAAGAATCCCAAAATAAACAGGCCCCCAAAAAACGATGAAAAAGAGGATTGAGCAGTTTATTAAAACGTATTTTTATTTCAATAAAAACGAAAGTAAAGGAATTTATTTATTACTGGGATTGATTGTATTAACACTTGGTATTAAGTGGAGTTTTAGTTATTTAATTCCGTCTGAACCCATACAGTTGAGCCTAGAAACATTAGCCGCAATGGATTCATTGGAAAATGAAAAGGATGATACCGACCCATACAGCAATTATTCAACCGATTCGGTTCAGCACAATCAAAAAAAGTTTGAATACAGAACCAAACCTTTATTTTCGAAATATAAAAAAGACACAATTTACCCTGAATACCCAAAAAAGAAATTAGAAGCATTGGAACTAAACGGAGCTGATAGTATTTCGTTGGTTAAATTGTATAAAATTGGTCCGGTATTGGCATCAAAAATAGTCAGCTACAGAAATAAATTGGGAGGTTTTATCAGCCTGAACCAACTAACAGAAATATGGGGATTTGATACAGATCTTTTATATGATCTGGAAGGTAAAATTTTTGTGGATCCAAAAAAAATTAAAATATTTAATTTAAACACAGTGAGTTTTGAAGAACTTAAGCAGCATCCTTATTTTAAAATTAATTTATCGCAGGCAATTATAAATTACCGGAAACAACATGGTAATTATCACAGCATGAATGAACTTAAAAAAATAAAACTGGTTAACGATTCAATAATCATCAGAATTTCACCCTATTCCATGATTGAATAAAGACTCGGCAAGTGCACCTTGACTAACATTAATTTGCCATTAACAAAAACAAATAAATTAAGGTTAATTGCTTTATTATTGTAAAATTTTTTATTTCAATTTATGCTGAGTTTCGAAAAGACCGAAAACCAAAAAATGATTGCACAAATGGTGCATGATTTTGCCGAGAAACATATAAGACCCAATATAATGCTTTGGGACGAAGCGCAAACATTTCCTGCTGAGATGTTTAAAGAAATGGGTAAATTGGGTTTACTGGGTGTTTTGGTGCCCGAAGCATATGGAGGCGCAGGTTTTGGATATTTTGAGTATGTAACTGCAATAGTTGAATTGTCGAAAGTTTGTGGATCGGTTGGATTGAGCATGGCTGCACACAACAGTTTATGTACCGGACACATCATGTATTTTGGCAAAGAGGAGCAAAAGAAAAGATGGTTGCCCCAGCTTGCAAGTGGTGAAGCTATAGGTGCCTGGGGATTGACAGAAGCAAATACCGGCAGTGATGCCATGCGTATGCAATGTGTAGCCAAAGAGGACGGGGATTCATGGGTAATAAACGGAACAAAAAACTGGATTACCCATGGAATCAGCGGGAATATTGTGGTGGTTTTGGCACGAACCGGTGATTTATTGGATAGCAATGGGATAACAACTTTTGTAGTTGAGAGAGGAACACCCGGTTTTAGAGGAGGTAAAAAAGAGAATAAATTAGGCATGCGTGCAAGCGAAACCGCTGAACTCATTTTTGAGGATTGCAGGGTTCCCAAAGAAAATATCTTAGGAAATGTAGGTGAAGGCTTTAAACAAGCAATGAAAGTATTAGACGGAGGCAGAATTTCAATTGCATCACTCGCGCTGGGAATTGCAAAAGGGGCTTTTGAAGCGGCACTAAAATACTCAAAAGAACGCCATCAATTTGGTCAGCCCATCAGCAATTTTCAGGGAATATCATTTAAGCTGGCAGATATGGCAACACGTATTGAAGCAGCTGAACTTCTGATTTTGCAAGCAGCCGATCTGAAGAACAGAAATAAAAGCGTAAACAAACAAAGCGCAATGGCAAAGTATTATGCCAGTGAAGTAGCAGTTTGGGCATCCAATGAAGCCGTGCAGATATTTGGAGGTTATGGTTATACAAAAGACTTCCCTGTTGAAAAATTCTACCGCGATTCAAAGCTTTGCACAATAGGAGAGGGCACAAGTGAAATTCAGAAACTGGTTATTTCCCGCGCTGTATTAAAAGAATAAGAATGCAGGGAACAAGCTTTTGGCAATTAGCCTTTGGCCGCTGGCTTTTTTAATGAATTCAATAATGCTATACTTGATTTTACAAAGTTTAACTCTAGTAAAACTATAATTTTGTCGAGGATAAAAGTTTGTCATTTTTCATCGGTTCACAGCCAAACAGACACGCGCGTATTTTACCGTGAATGCAGAAGTTTGGCAAAGGTTTATGATGTGACTTTTATAGGCATTGGAAATTATACCGGAATGAAAGATGGGGTTTTCATGATAGGAATTCCAAAACCCGGAAATTACCTGATAAGGTTTATTCATACAATATTTAAGGTATTTGGCGAAGCAATTAAAACCGATGCAAGCATCTATCATATTCACGATGCTGAAATGATTTTATTTGGAATCGTATTATCCCTTTCAGGCAAAAAAGTAATTTATGATATTCATGAAAATACCTATCAGGATATTTTATTAAAACCATGGTTGCCGGCCAAGCTCAGATCTGTTTTTGCATTTTGTTACCGGATTGTTTTACAGTTGGGTAGTTATTTTATGCACTATATTGTTGTAATAGCTGATCCTGAATTTTTGAAAGATTTTTATGTAAAAGAAAATCAATATTCAATCATACAAAATTATGCGGATACCGGTGCTTTAAAAAAGTACAGAGTAAGTAACAGAAGCGGGTTACCGGGAAACAATTTGTTTTATATAGGTATGATCCGGGACATGTATTATGATATTGATAAATTATTTGATGCCCTTTATATTTTAAAGCAAAAAGGGATTGAAACGCATTTGCATTGTATCGGATATTTTGGAGCAATGACGGGCAAAGATTTTAAAAAGCATAAACATTGGAATGTCATAAAAGCTTTGGTTATATTTCATGGATTTTTAGAAATGGAAGAAGCCTATGAAATTTCAAAAACATGCAAGGTTGGAATTTGTTTAAAAAATCAACCGGAATCAATGCTTGTATCTCACGAACGCAAATTATTCGAGTATATGGCAATCGGTTTGCCTTCTGTTTTTTGCAACACACATATTTATCAGTCATTGAACCAAAAGTGCGAAGTAGGATTATGTGTTGATTTAAAAAAACCGGAAGAAATTGCACAGGCAATTGAGCAGATTTTATTTTCAAATGAATTGCAGGAAACTTTTTCAAATAATAATATATTTTGGTCTGAATTAGAATATAACTGGGAAGCAGAAGCGCTTAAATTACTACAGCTTTACCATCGCCTGATTATTCCGGTTTAAATAGGCTATTCCACAAATTTGGCAGTTCACTAATTTTCTCATTTTGATACAATTAGCTAATTATTTCCCATAATGGCTCAATAAGTGCGACATCATTTTCAGCAACTCATATAATAATGACGCTGGTCAACTTACGCTTCACATCCAATTATCATATTTATTATATGCTCTTACCTAAGATAAATAATTTTAGAGTGTGATAATCTAAATAAACTAACCTTTATCTCACATAAATCAACCTTTTATGAATTCTAATTTTCTACTCATTAACCGCTTTAAACTGGTAGTTTTAAGCTGTTTGGTTTTGATACTTCCAACGGGAGTTTTTGGGCAAACCATTTCAACTACAAATCCTGCTTCAGGTACAAGTGTCTGTGGAGGAAGTACAACAACCGTCGATTATACTACGGCAGGTGGACCTACATTTAATGCAGGAAACAATTTTAACGTACAGTTAAGTGATGCTGCAGGAGATTTTACAACACCAACAATAATTGGAACTGTTGCGTCCACAGCCACATCTGGTACAATTAGCGTTACTTTTCCAAACACTGCAGGTTCTGGGTATCGTGTACGGGTAGTTAGTACAGATGTTGCATATACTGGATCTGATAACGCTAACGATATTACTATTACAGTGAATGATGCGGTAGCAAACGCAGGGTCTGACCAAACGGTTTGCTCAACATCACCGTCAGTGACTCTAGCTGGCTCAAAGTCAGGTACAGATATTACGTCCAGCCTTTGGACAACATCAGGCACAGGATCATTTGACAATACTTCCTTATTGGCAGCAGTTTATACTCCATCGGCCGGAGATATAATAGCAGGTACCGTAACGCTTACCTTAACCACCAATGACCCAGCAGGCCCATGTGGGGCAGCGGTCGATGCAATGGTTGTAACCATTAATTCAGCAGCAACAGTAAATGCAAATTCAGACCAGACCGTATGTTCATCATCACCTGCAGTAACACTGGCAGGCAGCATCGGAGGTGGAGCATCCAGTTCAACCTGGACCACAAGCGGAACCGGAACTTTTGATGTTGCTACATCATTAACAGCAGTCTATACTCCAAGCGGAGCGGATATTACAGCCGGTACAGTAACTCTTACTTTAACTACTAATGATCCTGCAGGCCCATGCCCATCAGTAAATGATGCGATGGTTGTAACCATCAATCCTGCAGCAACAGTAAGTGCAAACGTAGACCAGACCGTATGTTCATCATCACCTGCAGTAACACTTGCAGGTAGCATCGGAGGTGGAGCATCAAGTTCAACCTGGACCACAAGCGGAACCGGAACTTTTGATGTTGCTACATCATTAACAGCAGTCTATACCCCAAGCGGAGCCGATATAACAGCCGGTACAGTAACCCTTACTTTAACCACCAATGATCCTGCAGGCCCATGTCCATCAGTAAATGATGCGATGGTTGTAACTTTAAATAGGTTAACATCAGGAGTAATTGCTGCAGATCAAACAATTTGCTCAGGCGGAGACCCGGCTGCATTTACTGAAAGTACTGGTTCAACCGGTGACGGAGCACTAACATATCGTTGGGAATTAAATACCAATATCAGTTCACCAAGCTGGAGCACCATAGGCGGAGCAACGTCAACCACGTATAATGCAGGGGTGTTAACAGCCGATGCACAATACCGCAGGGTAACAATCAGCACACTGAACTCGGTAGCATGTGAATCTACCAGCACAGAACGGACAGTAACTGTAAATAATTTAACTGCGGGAGTCATTGCAGGTTCACAAACCATCTGTTCAGGATTTGATCCGGCAGCATTTACCGAAACTACTGCTTCAACCTCTGATGGAGCCATAACTTACAGATGGGAAGTAAATACCAACATAGCCGTACCAAGCTGGAGCACCATTGACGGAGCAACATTAATCACTTATGATGCAGGAGTTCTAACATCAACTACTCAGTACCGCAGAGTAAGTATAAGTACTTTAAATGCAATTGCATGTGAGGAAATAAGTAATGTATTAACTGTAACAGTAAATCAAAACCCAACAGCCTCCTTTACCATCAACGATTTCGACCAATGCTTAACTCCAAATAGTTACACTGTAACCAATACTTCAAGTAATGGAACAGGTACTATCAATGCATGGTCGTGGAGTGCAACAGGTGCATTGCCTGTGCCTGCTGCCACTGTTGGTCCGCATACATTCTCATATGCAAGTGCAGGAAGTAAAACCGTGAATTTAACCGTAACTGATGATAATGGTTGTACAAACAGCACCTCATATAGCAATAATATTACAGTATGGTCTAATCCGGTTGCGGCTTTTACCATCAATGACAATACCCAGTGTTTAATAGGCAATAGCTTTACCCTTACCAATGCTTCAACCAATGGTTCAAGTGCTATTACTACCTGGGCCTGGTCAACCACTGATGCCACAAACGCTACAGAAACAGGTGTGGGTCCGCATACAACTGCTTATGCAGCTTATGGGTTCAAAACGGTTAATTTAACTGTTACAGATGGTAATTTATGTACAAACGCAACCTCTTATACAAATAACATAACCGTATACCAACACCCAACTGCTTCATTTGCAACAACAGAATCTTCTGGCAATACCAATAATGACAATATCATCTGTACCGGTGCTGTTGTTCATTTTACAGGAGCCGCTTCAACTTATGGATTTGGTGCAAGCAGTTTATCTTATCAGTATAAGGTTGACGGAAGTAATGCTGGAGCAGGTTCAACAAGCAGTTTGTATGAACCCGTAGTTACCGGAATCACCAATCCGGATGATTACTTATATACCTTACTCGTTACAGATAATAATGGTTGTACCAATGAAACCAGTCCGGGTACCCATATTTATGTTCATCCCTATCCGGTGCCCGCAATTAGTACTCCAACAATTGGCACACAAGGTTTATATGGCGTTGTTCTAGACAATGGAAACGGCGGACAATTATTGTGTCATGGCAAAGTGGTATTTGATAATTCATCTACCATTCCTTCCGGTAGCATTGTTTCATATCTATGGTCTTTTGGAGATGCTACCACAACCACTACCACTACAACTGAAAATGTTAAACATGAGTATCCTGTAAATTATGGCATCAACTGGTTTGATGCAGCTTTCCCAAATACAAGATATACTATCGGAATGACTGCAGTTTCTAATATTGGTTGTTCCACCAGCACTGCTATTTCCAGAGACATTAAGAACGGACCTGATGCCATTATCAATTTAACGCCTTCAACAAGCCAGCCATTGGCAACAAATAGTTTCCCGTTTGGTAATGGCTCTCAAAACCGTCATCCATCTTTTATTACCAGTTCATTATGGAATTTTGGAGATGGTACCTCAACTACCAACCAATTGTTTATCCCGAAAGTATATACATCAGCAGGCGATTACAGGGTTCATTTAATTACTTATACAAATACAGGCTGTACCGATACCACTTACATGGATGTTACGGTAACACCGGGAGCTTCGGCATCATTTACCTACGTGCCGAATAGCTGTGCCAACAAAGATGTTGCATTTACAAGCACTTCCGTTTCAGCCAGTACTTATTTGTGGGATTTTGGTGATGCAAGTACATCCACATTGGCAAACCCAACCCATACTTATGCTGCAAACGGGTCGTATGTAGTTACACTTACCATCAACGGATCCCTTGTTTCGGCACCACAAACTATTGTGGTTGCAACTACTCCATCTGTTGGAGCAATCACTTCAACAATGAGTGCATGCGGCAATACCTATACATTCAGCAATGTATCAACAGGACAAACATTAACCTATGCATGGTCATTTGGAGGAGCAGCTGTATTTACGCCAACCGCACCATCTACTACTTCAAGTATCAGCGGAACCTATGGATCTGCCGCAGCAGCAACTGTTGATTTGGTAGTAACGGCTGACGCCAGATGTCCGGCAAGTGCAACACAACTCAGCTTTACTTCGGTAGCAGCAGGAGCAAGCGTTGTTGCAGGCGTAACCGTAACAGCAACAACAGATTTTTGTGCCAATACAAGAACAGTTAATAATACCTCTACAGGAGGCGGAACTTATGAATTGGATATTGACGGTGCAGGCTTTGCCAGCGTAGGGTTCCCATATGCACTAAGCGGATTGAGTGCAGGAACACATAGTGTTACCATTCGTGTAACCAATGGTTCATGCATAACAACTGCAACAGCAAGTTTTGATGTTTCAGTACCAACACCATCATTCTCCTATTCTGCAGCAACCTGTGGTCAGGCAGTTGCATTTACCAATACAAGCACCTCAACAGGTACCGGAACAACCACCTATTCATGGAATTTCAATTCGGGTGAAGGTACTTCAACCAGTACTTCTCCTTCGTTTACTTTTGCAACGGGTGGAACCAAAACAGTAACTTTAACAGCAACCGCCAGTAGTGGTTGTGTAGCAAGTTCAACCAATGCAGCAGTAGCTGTAAGCGCAACAGCTGGTCCAATAGCAAGCTTTACTTCAGCAGTGGCACCTGGAACTTGTGCCAATAGAATTCAGTTCACAAATACTTCCAGCGGGGTAGGATCAACTTATGCATGGAACTTTGGCGATGGAAATACTTCAACTGAAACCAGTCCGTTAAAAGGTTATGGAAGTGCCGGACCATTTACTGTAACATTAACAGCAACAAATGGTGCTTGTTCGAGTGTTGCCACAGCAAGTGTATCTATTTCATCTTCAGCAAACGGACCTGCAGCAGGATTCACTGTGAACAGCACACCACAAATATTGGCAAGTAATAATTTTAATTTCTTTAATACCACCCAGCATATGGGCTTTGGCTGGGTAACCAGTTATACATGGAATTTTGGTGATGCTACAACAAGTACCAATACATTTATCTATGGTAAAACGTATGCATCGGCAGGTACATATACCGTAACACTCACAGCAGTATCATCAAATGGATGTACTGATGTTACCCAGCAAACGGTTGTTGTGACCGCTGCAGCATCAGCTGCCTTTTCGGCATCTACCAATAATTGTACAAACCGTGATGTAACATTCACCAATACTTCAGTTTCCAGTTCAAGCAACTCATGGAATTTTGGAGATGGAAGCCCGGCTTCAACCAGCACCAGTCCAACACATACGTATGCAGCTGATGGAAGTTATACCGTAACTTTAACCATTAATGGTTCAACCAGCGTGAGCCATACTGTGGTTGTGGCCACCACTCCATCTGTTGGAGCAATCACTTCAACAATGAGTGCATGCGGCAATGTATATACTTTCAGCAATGTATCAACAGGACAAACATTAACCTATGCATGGTCATTTGGCGGAGCAGCTGTATTTACGCCAACCGCACCGTCTACTACTTCAAGTATCAGCGGAACCTATGGATCTGCCGCAGCAGCAACTGTTGATTTGGTAGTAACGGCTGACGGCAGATGTCCGGCAAGTGCAACACAGCTCAGCTTTACTTCGGTAGCAGCAGGAGCAAGCGTTGTTGCAGGCGTAACCGTAACAGCAACAACAGATTTTTGTGCCAATACAAGAACAGTTAATAATACCTCTACTGGAGGCGGAACTTA
>JAUXUD010000056.1 GCA_030680835.1 Bacteroidota bacterium | reverse complement strand
CTGGAAGAAGGGATTGATTCAACCCTGGTCATATTAGGCAATCAGGTTAAGAACCGGGTTGAAATAATAAAGAATTACGGAAATCTTCCTGAGATTTTATGTTATCCGGGACAGTTGAATCAGGTTTTTATGAATATACTGGCAAATGCCGCAGATGCCATTGAAGGAGAGGGCGAAATATATATTAAAACCTGGCAGCAGGATCAGTCAGTTTGTATCTCTTTCAGAGATACCGGTAAAGGAATGCCTGAAGAAGTACGCGCCCATATTTTTGAACCATTTTTTACCACCAAGCCTGTCGGGAAAGGAACCGGATTGGGCATGTCGATATCTTTTGGAATTATTAATACCCACAATGGAACCATTACGGTAAAAAGTGAACCCGGAACAGGAACAGAGTTTATCATTTCATTACCCATACATTATTCATAAATTATGCAGAGCATTGACGCCAAACCCAAAATTTTATACGTAGATGATGAAGAAGACAATTTGCATGTTTTTAAATCTTCGTTCAGGAGGCATTACGATATTTATACGGTTTCTTCTGCCAAAGACGGAATTGCATTGTTAAGGGATAATCCGGTTGATATGATTATATCCGATCAGCGGATGCCGCATACCAGTGGTGTTGAGTTTTTAACATCGTTGCCGGATATACCTGACAGTGTTCGCATGATCATGACCGGATACAGTGATATCGAAACCGTAATTGAAGCATTAAACACCGGTAAAATTCAAAAGTATATTAAAAAACCCTGGGTAAAAGATGAGCTCAAACAGGTGTTGGATGAAGCCCTCATCAAATTAGGCAGCAGGCGAAACGAAACCGTAAAAACCGAAGCGCCAATACACCTTAGCTCTGAACCAAAGGATCAGGCGGAAGCAGACTTGTATTCAATCATCCGGACAAAAGATGAAGAAATTGAACTGTTAAAACAACAGGTAAATGACTCCTATAAAAATGTGCAGTTACTGAGTGAAATCGGACAGGAAATAACATCAACACTTGATCTGGAAACGATTTTAAATACCGTTTATGAAAACGTGAATCAGTTGATGGATGCAAGCGTTTTCGGCATTGGGGTATATAATATTGAAGATTCATCCATTGATTATAAACTGGCTTTTGATAAGGGGAAAAGATACCAGCCCTATAGTAGAACCATGGAGGATAAAGACCAATTCCCGGTATGGTGTATTGAGAATAAAAAAGAAGTGTTTATCAATAATGTTGAAATTGAGTACAGCAAATACATAAAAAGTTTTGCCAACTTAAATATAGAAAGTGCCAGACTTGAAGATGGTTCAATGCCTGAATTTCAGCACTCATTAATCTATATGCCGATGATGGTAAAAAACAGAATTATTGGTTTGATTACGGTACAATCCTATGAAAAAAATGCGTATACGCCTTACCATTTAAGCGCCCTGAGAAATATTGCCATTTTTGTTGCGACCGCGCTTGAAAATTCGAAAGCCTTTCATTTAATCGAAAAACAAAAAACAGAAATCGAACATAAAAATATTGATCTGGAACAGGAGGTTGAAAAAAGAACCCTGGAATTGCGTTTGCAGAAAGATGAACTGGAGAGTACGTTTAGCAAGCTAAAATTACTGACTGAAATCGGACAGGAAATTACATCAACCCTGAATCTGGATACCATTTTAAATACGGTTTACGAAAATGTGAACAGTTTGATGGACGCAAGTGTTTTCGGGATCGGTATTTATTCTTCCGGTGAAAATACCATCAACTATAAACTGGCTATTGAGAATGGTAAAAGGTATCAGCCTTATACCCGTTCCATGGAAGATAAAAATCAATTCCCGGTTTCGTGCATTGAGAATAAAGTCGAAATATTTATCAATGAAGTTGAAAAAGAATATGCCCGTTATATAAAAAAATATGAACACAAAATAGCAGTACTCGAAGATGGAACCCAATCATCCAGTCCGCACTCGATGATTTATATGCCCTTATTATTCAACAATGAACCCATTGGTATTTTAACAGTACAGAGTTTCCGTAAATTTGCATACAACCAATACCATCTGGATATATTAAGGTCGCTGGCATCATATATTACAACGGCGATCCAGAATGCAAGTTCATACAGCAAGATGACTGAAGCCTTTGAGCAGTTAAAGTCGGCTCAGAGCAAATTGGTGGACGCTGAAAAAATGGCCTCACTGGGGGTACTCACTGCAGGGGTGGCACATGAGATCAACAACCCGGTTAATTTTATTTCAGGAGGTATCGAATCGCTCAGGGAAAATTATGAAGACCTGAAAAAACTGCTTGAATTTATCGAAGTGCATGATTCAAAACATACGCCTGCAGAATTGTGGGAAATAATTGATTCCGTAAGAAAAGAAATCGAATTGAAAAGTCTTTTACCGGAAATGGAAGTACTCATCAACACCATCCGAAACGGGGCTTTGAGGACTTCTGAAATTGTAAAGGGTTTGCGAAATTTTTCAAGGCTTGATGAAAGCGATATGAAAAAAGCAAATCTGGAAGAAGGAATCAACAGCACCCTGGTTATATTAAATAACAAGATAAAAGGAAAGATAACCCTCGAGAAAGAGTTTTCCGGAATTCCTGAAATTATTTGTTACCCCGGCCAGTTGAATCAGGTTTTTATGAATATATTATCGAATGCGGCAGATGCAATTGATGGTGAAGGAATCATTCGAATAAAAACATTACAAAAAGACGATCAAATAATTATTCATTTTAGTGATACAGGTTCGGGGATGCCTGAGGAAATAAGGTCACATATTTTTGAACCCTTTTTTACCACCAAAGCGGTAGGAAAAGGAACCGGCCTCGGACTTTCCATTTCATACGGAATTATCGAAAACCATAAGGGAAATATAGAAGTTAAAAGTGAAGTGGGTAAAGGCACTGAATTTATAATCACATTACCTATGCAGTAAAAATGGAGCTATCGGGATGGGATTTAAAATTTGAGATTTTTATTCAATTAGTTAAAGTTTAAATTATGCAAGCAATAAACGGCAAACCCAGAGTATTATATGTGGATGATGAAGAGAATAATCTTTTTGTTTTCAAGTCTGCATTCCGCAGATATTTCGATGTGCTCACGGCCATATCGGCACATGATGCTTTTCAATTATTAAAGGACAATCCGGTAGATGTGGTTATCTCCGATCAGCGCATGCCGGATGTAAGCGGGGTTGAATTTTTAAAAAACATTCCGGATGAACCGGATAATATCAGAATGATTTTGACCGGATACAGTGATGTTGAAACCGTAATTGAAGCATTTAATATTGAGAAAATTTATAAATATATCAAAAAACCCTGGCTCAAGGAAGAGCTGAAACTCACCATTGACGAGGCTTACCAAAAGCTTTGCCTGAAAAGAAATGAAAAGCAGGATCATTCGATTCCATTGCAAAACAATATAAGCAATCAGGGCAACGATTTGACTGCTGCAAAGCCAAAGACGGATGAAAAAATTGAAATTGTAAAACTCAAAGAAGAGGTACTTCGCCTGAATGAACAGGTGAATGAAGCCTATAAAAATGTACAGCTGCTCAGCGAGATCGGACAGGAGATCACTTCCACGCTGGATTTGGATACCATATTAAATACCGTATATGAGAATGTGAACCAACTGATGGATGCCAGTGTATTCGGAATCGGTGTTTATAATGCCGAGAATTCTACCATAGATTATCAGCTGGCCATAGAGAAAGGAAAAAGGTACCAGCCATACAGCCGTACGATGGAAGATAAAAATCAGTTTCCGGTATGGTGTATCGAAAATAAAAAAGAAGTTTTTATCAATGACATACTTGAAGAATACAGCAAATATATCAGTAAATATGAACACAAAATTGTAGAGCTTGAGGATGGCAGTACTTCAGAAGTTCCCCTGTCGTTTATATACATGCCGCTTCTGATTAAAGACAAGGTAATAGGACTTATTACCGTTCAGTCATTTATCAAAAATGCGTATAGTCATTACCATTTAAACAGTTTCAGAAACATAGCCATCTATGTGGCAACGGCAATTGAAAACGCAAAGGCATATCATTTAATCGAGAAACAAAAAGCCGAAATTGAACAAAAGAATTCAGACCTGGAAGACAAGGTTGAAAAGCGAACCCAGGAATTGCGTTTGCAAAAAGATGAACTGGAAGAAACATTTAGTAAACTGAAACTTCTCACTGAAATTGGACAAGAGATTACCTCCACTTTAAATCTTGATAAAATACTGAACACCGTTTATGAAAATGTAAACCGCATTATGGATGCAAGTGTTTTTGGAATCGGAATTTATTCGCCCGAAGAAAATACCATTAATTATAAACTGGCTATTGAGAACGGCAAAAGATATCAGCCGTATACCCGTTCCATGGAAGACAAGAACCAGTTTCCGGTATGGTGTATTGAGAACAAGAAGGAAATTTTTATAAATGATGTGTATAAGGAATACGGCAGATATATAAAAAGTTTTGAGGAAATTGTAAGTACCCTCGAAGACGGCACCCAGTCGCTGGTTCCGCTTTCATTGATTTATATTCCATTACTTTTTAATAACAAAACAATCGGGGTAATAACGGTTCAGGGTTTTCGCAAGTTTGCCTATAATCAATACCATCTCGACATTTTAAGGTCACTGGCATCTTATATTACTACTGCCATTCTCAATGCAAATTCGTACAGCAAAATGACAGAAGCTTTTGAGCAATTAAAATCGGCACAAAGTAAATTGGTAGAGTCAGAAAAAATGGCTTCTCTGGGGGTATTAACAGCCGGCGTAGCGCATGAAATCAATAATCCGGTAAACTTTATTTCGGGAGGCATTGAGTCGTTGAAAGATAATTATGCGGAACTGAAAAAGCTTCTGGAAATGATAGAAAACCCTGAGCCCGGAAAATCAATAGAAGAAACATGGAAGGGCATTGATATATTTAAAAAGGAAATTGATTTAAAAAGTTTGTTACCCGAAATGGAAATATTGATCAATACCATAGAAAATGGTGCATTGAGAACCTCGGAAATTGTAAAAGGCCTGCGTAACTTTTCGAGACTCGATGAAGACGAAATGAAGAAGGCAAGCATCGAAGAAGGAATTGACAGCACCCTGGTAATTCTGAATAATAAAATCAAGAGCCGGATCAAGGTAATGAAAGCGTATGAAGGAATTCCTCAGATTATGTGTTATCCCGGACAGTTGAATCAGGTTTTTTTGAATATTTTATCCAATGCTGCCGATGCGATTGAAGCAAAAGGTGAAATTCATATCAAGACCTGGCAACATGAAAATGCAGTGTATATTTCCTTCAGGGACACAGGTTCAGGAATGCCGGAAAATATTAGCGCGCATATTTTTGAACCCTTCTTCACCACAAAACAGGTGGGTAAAGGTACCGGATTGGGCTTATCCATTTCGTATGGAATTATTAAAAAGCACAAGGGATCCATAGAAGTAAAAAGTGAACCCGGTAAAGGCACTGAATTTATAATCATATTACCGATTAAAAGTTATTAGATCATGCAAATAGCAAGCGCAAAACCAAAGGTACTTTATGTAGATGACGAAGAGGATAATTTACTTGTTTTTTCCTCATCGATGCGAAGATTTTATGATGTTGAAACGGCCAATTCTGCCTATACGGCAATGGACATTTTAAGAGACCGGGAGTTTGATGTAATCATCTCGGATCAAAGAATGCCCAAAGTGAATGGTGTGGAATTTCTGAATAATCTGCCCGATGAAACGCGGAGTTTAAGAATGATTTTAACCGGTTACAGCGATGTGGATATTGTAATAAAGGCATTGAATAATGGCAGGATTGACAAGTATATTTCAAAGCCCTGGAAGAAAGATGAGTTGCAGCAAATTATTGATGATGCGCTTATAAATTATAAGGAAAAACAGGGCAGACTGGAAATGTTGAATCATAAATCCCCAACAAAAGAACAGGAGCGCAGCCGGGTTGAAAATATTTCTTATCAAAACATCAGTGATAAAGAAATTATTGAGCAATTAAAACAAAAAGAAGCAGAGAATATTGCACTTCAGAAACAAGTTGATGATGCTTATAAAAACGTGCAGTTGTTAAGTGAGATCGGACAGGAAATTACATCAACCCTGAATCTGGATGATATTTTAAATACCGTTTATGAGAATGTTAATCATTTAATGGATGCAAGTGTATTTGGTATTGGAACGTATAATGCAGAAGGTCAAACAATAGATTATCATCTGGCCATTGAAAAGGGGAAACGATTTAAGCCATATAGCCGGAGTATGGAAGATAAAAATCAATTTCCGGTTTGGTGTGTTGAAAATAAGAAAGAGATTTTTATTAACGATGTAGAAAAGGAATCACAAATTTATATAAAGGAAACCGTTAAGATTAATGCTGAACATGCCACAATGGAAGACGGTTCGAAATCGGATATTCCGTATTCCATTATTTACATGCCCCTTTTGGTTAAAGAAAATGTAATTGGATTGATAACGGTTCAATCATTTAATAAAAGTGCTTATTCTAACTATCACTTGAACAATTTAAGAAACATTGCAATTTATGTTGCTACTGCCCTTGAGAATGCAAAAGCCTATAAATTAATTGAAGAGCATAAAACGGAAATAGAACAAAAAAATGTAGAACTGGAACAAAAAGTGCAGCAGCGTACCGAGGAACTCCGCCAGCAAAAAGATGAACTGGAAGATACCTTTAGTAAGCTAAAATTGCTCACAGAAATTGGACAGGAAATTACTTCAACACTTCATTTGGATACCATATTAAATACAGTTTATGAAAATGTTAATAATCTTATGGATGCCAGTGTATTTGGAATTGGAATATATAATTCAGATAAAGAGCTTATAGAATATCGCCTTGCGATTGAAAAAGGAAAGCGGTATCAACCATATACAAGAAGCATGGAAGATAAAAACCAGTTTCCGGTTTGGTGTATTGAGAACAAAAAGGAAGTTTTTATTAATGATGTAAAAAAAGATGCGCAGAATTATCTTAAAGAAAATGTTAAAGTTATTTTGGGTTCTGAAACTTTAGAGGATGGGTCTAAAGCAGAAGCACCACTTTCATTGATATATATTCCATTGCTTTTTAATAATAAACCAACGGGTGTACTTACCGTACAAAGTTTCCGCAAGCATGCATATAACCAGTATCATCTGGATATCTTAAGGTCCCTGGCCTCTTATATAACAACGGCCATTCAAAATGCAGGTTCATACAGTAAAATGACGGAAGCATTTGAGCAACTTAAATCAGCACAAAGCAAACTGGTTGAATCAGAAAAGATGGCTTCATTGGGGGTATTAACAGCAGGTGTGGCACATGAAATTAATAATCCGGTAACCTTTATTTCGGGTGGAATTGAATCCCTGGAAGATAACTATACAGATATTGAGAATCTGCTAAAGGAAATTAAAAATGTTGAAAATATTGAAGAAGCAAAAGCACAATGGGAAAAAATTGAAAAAATAAAAACGGAAATTGATTTGGACAGAATCCTTTCTGAAATGAAGGATTTATTTCAGAGTGTAAAGAACGGAGCCAACCGGACTTCTGAAATTGTTAAAGGTTTGCGAAACTTTTCACGCCTGGATGAGAATGATATGAAAAAAGCCAATCTGGAGGAGGGCTTAAACAATACACTGGTTATTTTAAATAATAAATTTAAAAACCGGATTGAATTAATAAAAGAATATGGTAAGATTCCTGAAATAGAATGTTATCCGGGACAGTTAAATCAGGTATTTATGAATATACTGAGTAATGCCTGTGATGCCATTGAAAATGAAGGTGAAATTACGGTTCAGACCCGTGTAGAAAATGAAAAGGTATTTATCACCATCAGAGATAATGGAAGCGGTATGCCGGATGATGTCAGGGCACATATATTTGAACCCTTCTTTACTACTAAAGCTGTTGGCAAAGGCACTGGTTTGGGATTGTCTATTTCGTATGGAATTATTGAAAAACATAAAGGTACGATACATGTTAGCAGCGAGCCCGGAAAAGGCACCGAATTCATAATAATATTACCCACCCAGATGTAATTAACAAAATATGGAAGTTTCAAGTAATAAACCCAAAGTACTTTATGTAGATGATGAAGAGGAAAATTTACTCGTGTTCCGTTCCTCTTTTCGCAGGTATTATGATGTGTCCACATCCATTTCGGCAAAAGAGGCAAAAGAACTGATGAAGGACAATCTCTTTGATGTGATTATTTCGGATCAACGCATGCCCGAAATCAGCGGGGTAGAATTCTTAAGTGCGCTCCCGGATAAAGGTGAAAATGTACGCATGATACTGACAGGCTTCAGCGATATTGAAGCCGTTGTGGATGCATTGAATTCAGGTAAGGTATACAAATACATCAGCAAACCCTGGGAGAAAGAGGAATTGCTGAAAATTATTGATGATGCCATTGAGAATTTGCAAATCAGAAAATTACTCGTTCAGCAGGAAGCAGGAGCCATAAAAAACATCCAGAAAAAAAAGGCTGAAGGTAAAACTAAAAATGAAAAACCGGATGTAGAGAACCTGCAAAAACAGGTAAATGAAGCCTATGAAAATGTGCAGCTATTAAGTGAAATCGGGCAGGAGGTAACTTCAACCCTGAACCTGGATGCCATCCTCAATACCGTATATGAAAATGTAAACCGTTTAATGGATGCCACCGTGTTTGGAATTGGTATTTATAATTCGGTTGACAATACGATTGACTATCAGTTGGCCATCGAAAAAGGACTCAGGTATAAGCCATATAGCAGAACCATGGAAGATAAAAATCAGTTTCCGGTTTGGTGCATTGAAAACAAAAAGGAAATATTTATCAATGATGTGTATGAAGAATATTCACGTTATATCAACCAGTATAAAGACAAGGATGAGATAGCGATGCTGGAAGATGGTACCAAGTTCGCCGATCCGGTATCTTTTATTTATATGCCCTTATTGATTAAAGGAAGAATTATCGGACTTACCACCGTGCAGTCATTCAACAAAAATGCATATACCCAGTTTCATCTCAATGCACTGAGAAACATTGGAATATTCGTTGCCACAGCATTGGAAAATGCAAAAGCTTATACACTCATAGAAGAACAAAAAACGGAAATTGAACAGAAGAATATTGAACTGGAACAAAAGGTTGAACAACGAACCGAAGAACTCAGGTTGCAGAAAGATGAACTGGAAGACACTTTTGGTAAATTAAAACTGCTCACAGAAATCGGAAAGGAAATAACCTCTACCCTGCATCTGGATACCATATTAAATACCATCTATGAAAATGTAAACAGTTTGATGGATGCCAGTGTTTTTGGAATTGGAATTTACCGGCCTGATGAAAATGCCATTGATTACCGCCTGGCCATTGAAAACGGGAAACGCTATCAGCCTTATACCCGGAGTATGGAAGATAAAAATCAATTTCCGGTTTGGTGCATCGAAAAGAAAAAGGAAATATTTATTAATGATGTGTATAAGGAATATTCACGTTATATCAGTCAGTTTAAAGACAAGGATGATGTGGGAATGCTTGAAGACGCCACACAGGCTGCAGACCCTTTATCCTTCATATATATTCCGTTGCTTTTTAACAACAATCCTATCGGCATTTTAACCGTTCAGAGTTTTAGAAAGCATGCCTACAATCAATATCATCTGGATATTTTAAGATCATTGGCATCATACATTACAACCGCCATCCAGAATGCAAATTCATACAGCAAAATGACCGAAGCATTTGAACAACTCAAATCGGCTCAAAGTAAACTCGTGGAATCGGAAAAGATGGCTTCGCTGGGTGTATTAACAGCAGGCGTTGCGCATGAAATTAACAATCCGGTGAATTTTATTTCAGGGGGCATTCAATCGCTTAAGGAAAATTATGATGATATCGAACTCCTGTTAAAAGACTTGCTGACATATCATCAAAAACAATCGAAAGAATTATGGGATCAGATTGAAAAACAACGCAAGGAATTGGCGCTGGATAAACTGCTGCCGGAAGTAAACGATTTGTTTATAAGCATACGAAACGGAGCCAAGCGCACCACAGAAATTGTTAAGGGATTACGAAACTTCTCGCGCCTGGATGAAACAGATATGAAAAGGGCAAAACTGGAAGAGGGTCTTGACAATACCATCATTATTTTGAATAACCGTTTCAAAAATAAAGTAAACGTTGTGAAAGAATATGGGAACACACCTGAGCTCATGTGTTTTCCGGGTCAGTTAAACCAGGTATTTATGAATGTGCTTTACAATGCCGCCGATGCGATTGCCAATAAAGGAGAAATAAGAGTGAAAACATGGGAAGAGAATAAGGCAATAAAAGTTTCCATTCGTGATAACGGAAGCGGAATGCCTGAGTCGGTTAGGTCAAAAATATTTGAACCTTTTTTTACCACCAAAGATGTGGGTAAAGGAACCGGTTTGGGTCTTTCTATTTCCTACGGAATTATAGAAAAACACAAAGGCACATTTGAAGTAACAAGTGAAGTTGGAAAAGGAACAGAATTTATTATAACCTTACCCCTTAAAAATGTTTAAAACATGCAAACAGTAAATAATACACCCAGAGTACTTTATGTTGATGATGAAGAAAACAATCTCTTTGTTTTCAAATCAGCATTTCGCCGCTACTATGATGTACTCACTGCCTTATCGGGTGCAGAGGCTCTACAGTTACTGGAAGAAAACCAGGTTGATGTGGTGATATCCGATCAGCGGATGCCCGTTTTGAGTGGCGTTGAGTTTTTGAGAAAAATTCCGGATGCTCCTGAAAATGTTCGCATGATTATGACCGGGTACAGTGATATAGAAGCTGTAATTGATGCATTGAATTTAGGGAAAATTGACAAGTATATCAAGAAGCCCTGGCAAAAAGAAGATTTGAAACGCATCATTGATGAAGCCTGTCAGAGCCTGTATTTAAAAAGAAGTGAAAAGGAAGAGCAGGTGCATCATTCAGAAAATATACCGCACGCTGTGAAATCAGGAAATATTGCGTTTCAATCATCGGATGAAAGTGCAGAAATACGATTTCTGAAAGAAGAAAATGTGAGATTGAAAGAACAGGTAAATGAAGCGTATCAAAATGTACAATTGCTGAGTGAAATCGGGCAGGAAATTACTTCTACTTTAGATATTGAAACCATTTTAAATACGGTTTATGAAAATGTAAACCAATTAATGGATGCAAGTGTTTTTGGAATTGGCACCTATAATACCGAAATGGAAACGATTGATTACAGACTGGCCATAGAAAAAGGGAAACGCTATCAGCCATACAGCCGGACCATGGAAGATAAAAACCAGTTTCCGGTATGGTGTATAGAAAATAAGGAAGAGGTTTTCATCAACAATGTGGGTATTGAATATTCCAAATACATCAAAGATTTTAATGAGATCTCAAGTACCCTGGAAGATGGCACGTATTCAGAGATTGCTGAATCGTATATATATATGCCTTTGATGATTAAAGACCGGGTCATCGGGTTGATTTCGGTGCAGTCATTCAATAAAAATGCATTCACGCCGTATCATTTAAGCGCATTAAGAAACATTGCCATATTTGTGGCAACTGCGCTTGAAAATTATAAAGCTTTTCATCTGATCGAAAAACAAAAAACAGAAATTGAACAAAAGAATGTTGAGCTTGAAGATAAGGTTGAGAAGCGTACCCAGGAACTGCGTTTGCAAAAGGATGAACTGGAAGGAACTTTCAGAAAGCTGAAACTGCTCACTGAAATTGGACAGGATATTACCTCAACCTTAAATCTGGATAAAATTTTAAATACTGTTTATGAAAATGTGAACCAGCTCATGGACGCGAGTATTTTTGGAATCGGCATTTATTCGCCGGAAGAAAGTACCATTAACTACCAGCTGGCCATTGAGAATGGCAAACGGTTTCAACCCTACAGCAGAACTATGGAAGACAAAAACCAATTACCGGTTTGGTGTATTGAAAATAAAAAAGAAATTTTCATCAATGATGTGAGTGTAGAATTTTCAAAGTATATCAAAGATTTTGATCAGCGGGTAAGTACTCTGGAAGATGGCTCACAATCATTGGTTCCGCTTTCATTAATTTATATTCCCTTACTCTTTAATAATAATCCCATTGGTGTAATTACCGTGCAGGGTTTCCGAAAATTTGCCTATAACCAGTATCATCTGGATATTTTAAGATCACTGGCATCATATATTACCACAGCCATTCAAAACGCGCATTCCTACAGCAAAATGACCGAAGCCTTTGAGCAGTTAAAAGCAGCCCAGAGCAAACTGGTGGAAGCCGAAAAAATGGCATCTCTGGGGGTGTTAACAGCAGGTGTGGCGCATGAAATAAATAACCCTGTAAACTTTATTTCCGGAGGCATTGAATCGCTGAAGGACAATTATGAAGACCTGAAAAAACTACTTGAACAGATTGAAAGTCCAAAACCAAATACGCCTCCGGCTGAATTATGGGAGGGGATCAACACTACTCAAAAGCAGATTGATTTAAAAAGCCTGCTGGTAGAAATGGATATACTAATCAGCACCATTCAAAACGGAGCCATGCGAACATCAGAAATTGTAAAAGGATTGCGAAACTTTTCACGACTTGATGAAAGCGATATGAAAAAAGCGAGTCTGGAAGCCGGCATTGACAGCACACTGGTTATTTTAAACAACAAGATAAAGGGCAGGATAGAAGTGCATAAATCGTACGCAAACATTCCTGAGATTATGTGTTATCCGGGACAATTGAATCAGGTTTTTCTGAATATTCTTTCAAATGCTGCGGATGCCATTGATGGAACCGGTGAAATAAATATTAAAACCTGGCAGAAAGAACAGACTGTTTATATTTCTTTTAGCGATTCGGGTTCAGGGATGCCGGAGCATGTAAGGGCGCATATTTTTGAACCCTTTTTTACAACCAAAGCCGTGGGTAAAGGAACGGGTTTGGGCTTATCCATCTCTTATGGAATTATTGAAAACCATAAAGGTACCATTGAAGTGAAAAGTGAAATGGGTAAGGGTACGGTGTTTACAATTTCCTTACCGGTTCAAATTTAAATCAGTAAAAATGGAAAATTCAGACAATAAACCCAAAGTACTTTATGTAGATGATGAAGATAACAATCTGTTGGTTTTTAAATCATCATTCCGAAGGTATTATGATGTAATAACTGCGATTTCAGGCTTTGAAGCACTTCAACTTTTAAAAGACAATCCGGTTGATGTGATTATTTCAGATCAGCGCATGCCTGAACTCAGCGGAGTAGAGTTTTTAAAAATTGTTCCCGACAAGCCCGATAATGTGCGCATCATCATGACCGGATACAGCGATATTGAAGCGGTTATTGATGCATTAAATATTGGTAAAATTCATAAATATATTAAAAAGCCCTGGCAAAAAGAAGAGTTAAAACTTACCATAGATGAAGCATATCAGTCATTGTTTTTGAAGCGCGCGAACGGACATGTACAAAATCATTTACCGGAAAATAATGGGAAAATAGGTACGGGCGAGGCAGCAGCAGCAACGGATGAAAGCAATGAAAAACCGGAAAACATAAAACTTAAGGGGGAGGTACTGCAATTGAATGAGCAGGTAAAAGAGGCTTATAAAAATGTGCAGTTGCTGAGTGAAATAGGACAGGAAATAACATCCACCCTGGATATTGAAACCATTTTAAATACCGTTTATGAAAATGTAAACCAGTTAATGGATGCTACTGTATTTGGGATTGGTACCTATAATGCCGAAAAGGAAACGATTGATTACCGGTTAGCGATTGAAAAGGGTAAACGCTATCAGCCATACAGCAGAAGTATGGAAGATAAAAACCAGTTTCCGGTTTGGTGTGTTGAAAACCGAAAAGAAATTTTTATCAATGATGTGTACAGGGAATATTCAAAATACATTTCCCAATTTAAAGATAAAGATGAAGTGGGAATGCTTGAAGATTCCTCACAGGCCTCCGACCCCTTGTCGTTTATTTATATGCCCCTGATGATAAAGGATCGAATGATTGGTTTGATTACCGTACAATCGTATGACAAAAATGCCTATACATCCTATCATTTGAGTGCACTCAGGAATATAGCCATTTTTGTGGCAACCGCACTTGAAAATTCGGAAGCCTATCATTTAATTGAAAAACACAAAACTGAAATAGAGCAGAAGAACACGGAACTGGAACAGCAGGTTGAAAAGCGAACAGAGGAACTCCGCCTCCAAAAAGATGAACTGGAAGAAACTTTCAGTAAGTTAAAATTGCTTACCGTAATCGGACAGGAGATCACATCTACATTAAACCTCGACAAGATATTAAACACGGTTTATGAAAATGTAAACCGCTTGATGGATGCAAGCATTTTCGGAATCGGCATCTACGATTCTGAAGAAAAAATAATTGATTACCGCCTTGCCATTGAAAAGGGAAAACGCTATCAGCCTTATACCCGAACCATGGAAGATAAAAATCAGTTTCCGGTATGGTGCATCGAGCATAAAAAAGAAATTTTTATCAATGATGTAGAGAAGGAATTCAAGCGATATATTACGGGTGATGTGAAAGTAATTCTCGATGACAGTTCGCTTGAAGATGGCACCAAACCTGAAGTTCCGGTTTCACTGATATATATGCCTTTGCTCATTAATAATGAACCCACCGGTGTGCTTACTGTGCAGAGCTTTCGTAAATATGCATACAATCAATACCATTTGGATATTTTACGTTCACTTGCCTCATATATTACCACAGCCATACAAAATGCAGGTTCCTACAGCAAAATGACCGATGCATTTGAGCAGTTAAAATCGGCACAGAGCAAACTGGTAGAATCGGAAAAAATGGCATCGCTGGGGGTATTAACAGCAGGCGTAGCACATGAGATTAACAATCCGGTTAATTTTATTTCTGCCGGAGTTGAATCTTTAAATGATAACTATGATGAAATAAAAAATGCACTGATGCAGATCAAGCAATCGGAAAATATCAAAGATGCAGAAGCACGATTGGCAGCGATAGATAAAAGCATCAGGGAGCTAAACATAGAAGTGCTTTTACCCGAGATGGAGGATTTAATAGGAAGCATTAAAAGCGGCGCCAGCCGCACAACAGAAATTGTAAAAGGCCTACGAAATTTTACACGTCTGGATGAAGATGATATGAAGATAGCCAATGTGGAAGAAGGAATCGATAATACCCTGGTGATTTTAAACAACCGGATTAAAGACCGGATAAAAGTAATAAAGGATTATGGCAAACTGTCTCCGCTTATGTGTTTTCCCGGACAGTTAAACCAGGTGTTTATGAATATTATTTTTAATGCTACAGATGCCATAACGGATAAGGGAGAAATTACAATTAAAACAAGTGAAGAGGGGTCGAAGGCAATCATATCCATTGCCGACAATGGTTCGGGAATGAATGAAACAGTACGTTCAAAAATATTTGAACCCTTTTTTACCACAAAAGCGGTAGGTAAAGGAACCGGATTGGGTTTATCCATTTCCTACGGAATCATTGAAAAACACAAAGGAACTATAGAAGTAAAAAGTGAATTGGGAAAAGGAACAGAATTTATTATTTCCTTACCGATAAGAAAATAGTCATCGTTAATGGTTCATTTTGTCAATCATTGCCAAATTGAAATAATTTCCTTAGTTCCTTTGTTTCTTTGTAGCCTCAATACATGCTGATTGCTACAAAGAAACAAAGAAACGAAGGAGAGTTTTATATTAATTAAGTAATCTAAACGAATATTAGCAGGCTTTAAACTAAAAATAATAATCTATTATGAAAACAAATGATAAATACAATATCCTGTATGTGGATGATGAGGCAGACAATCTGGTGGTATTTAAATCGGCTTTCAAAAAGTACTATCATATTTTTACAGCCAACTCCGCTTCCGAAGGAATTGAAGTACTGAAGGAAAACGAAATTGCGGTAATCATCACCGATCAGCGTATGCCCGAAATGACCGGCATCCAGTTTTTAAAAGGCATCCCCGAAGTGCCCGAAAACATCCGCATGATCCTCACCGGCTTCAGCGATATGCAGGCAATTATAGAGGCCATCAACAGCGGTTACGTTTATAAATATGTATCAAAACCCTGGGATAAAAACGAGTTAAAAGCAATCATTGATGAAGCCATCAGTGCCTTTGAAAAGCGAAATGAATTGAGAGCATATATTCAGGAGTTAAAGGAGCGCAATGAAGAGCTAGAGCATAAGGTGACGGAATTGATAAAAAAGGTGGAGGGTTAACAGGTGTAATGAGCCAGATAAGGAGGGAAATTAACTTAAAAATAACTGATTATTAGACATTAACCATAATAATATGTGCTTTAAAACTAAATAACATCAAACAAGATAAAATATGATAAAAGTCATATTATTCTTTTTAATCTTGTAATACGGTTAAATTAAATGAATATGAAAACTATATCAATTTTAATTTCCATAACATTACTGTTATCAGTAAATACCTTAGCCCAAACAAACCGGGCGAATACCAAAAAATCTGTTGCTTACCGGGCAAACTACCAAAGAATTGCATCAGGTCATGCCGCACAACAAACCTTTGAAATTAGAGGAGGTAGCCTTTGGGCCTGGGGAACCAATTTTTCAGGGCAATTAGGCGATGGTACCAACACGCATAGGAATAGTCCTGTCCAAATTGGAACAGATACAAAATGGATATCCATTTCTACGGGTGCATATTTTACACTTGGTCTGAAAGCAGATGGAACACTTTGGGCCTGGGGTCAGAATATTTTTGGACAATTAGGTGATGGAACTACTACTGACCGGAGCACTCCTGCTCAAATTGGATCAGATAATAACTGGATAAGTATTGCCACTGGAGCATATCATGGTCTTGGGTTGAAATCAAATGGTACCTTATGGGCCTGGGGATGGAACAGAGACGGGTCAATAGGAGATGGAACAACAACATTCAGATACAGTCCTATACAAATTGGAACTGACAATAAGTGGACAGTTATTTCTGCAGGTTATTCTCATAGTCATGCTTTAAAATCAGACGGCACCCTCTGGGCTTGGGGAAATAACAATATAGGTGAATTAGGTGATGGTACCACTACTCAAAGAAATAGCCCGGTACAAACCGGAACGGATAATAAATGGGTAAACGTTATATCAGGAAGTGAACATGTGATAGGACTGAAAGTAGACGGTACCCTTTGGGCATGGGGTTTTAATGACCATGGACAGATTGGAGATGGAACTACGATAAACAGAACTACGCCAGTTCAAATAGGATCGAATAATACCTGGGTTGGTTTTTCAGGTGGAGGTGCTCATTCCCTTGGTCTGAAATCAGATGGAACACTTTGGGCTTGGGGTCGAAATTCAAGAGGTTCAATCGGCGACGGAACCAACACTCACAGGAGCAGCCCGGTTCAGATAGGTACTGATAATAAATGGGTAAGTGTCTCAGGAGGAAGTCAACATTCAATCGGCTTGAAATCAGATGGTACGCTTTGGTCCTGGGGAGAAAATTCATTTGGTGAAGTAGGCGATGGAACCAACACCGACCGAAACAGCCCTGTGCAAACCAGCATTACACTCAGCGTTTGGGTAAGCGTTAAAGCAGGTGGGACTCACAGCCTTGGCTTAAAATCAGACGGTACCTTATGGGCATGGGGATTTAATTTATTCTATGGACAAATAGGAGATGGAACCACCATAAACCGACTCAGTCCTGTGCAGATAGGAACGGATAACAAATGGGTAAGCATTACAGCAGGTGGGACTCAATCCCTTGGCTTGAAATCAGACGGTACCTTATGGGCATGGGGATATAATCGTCATGGGACATTAGGCGATGGAACTGCCATAGACCGACATAGCCCAGTGCGGATAGGAACAGATAATAAATGGGTAAGCATTACAGCAGGTGTTGTTCACAGCATTGGCTTAAAATCAGACGGAACGCTTTGGGCATGGGGAAACAATGCCCTTGGACAATTAGGTGATGGAACTATCACAAACCGACACAGCCCTGTGCAGATAGGAACGGATACTAAATGGGTAAGCATTACAGCAAGCGGGTATCACTCCCTTGGCTTGAAATCAGACGGAACCCTCTGGGCATGGGGACTAAATAATTTTGGGCAATTAGGCGATGGAACCATAACAAATAAAACCAGCCCAGTGCAGATAGGAACGGATACTAAATGGGTAAGCATTTCAGGAGGTGGGCCTAACCCAGATGGACATACCCTTGGCTTGAAATCAGACGGAACCCTCTGGGCATGGGGACTTAATAATTATGGGCAATTAGGCGATGGAACCATCATACAAAAAACCAGCCCTTTGCAGATAGGAACAGATAATAAATGGATAAACATTTCAGCAGGTGGGTATCACTCCCTTGGCTTGAAATCAGACGGAACCCTCTGGGCATGGGGATTAAATGGCAGTGGACAATTAGGCGATGGAACCTGGGTACAAAAAACCAGCCCTGTGCAAATAGGCACGAATACGTGGGTAAGCATTACAGCAGGTGGTTATCACAGCCTTGGCTTGAAAGCAGACAGGAGCCTGTTTTGCGCCACAGGTGGAAATTCTTTTGGACATTTGGGAGATGGCACTACTCAAAACAGACACAGTTTTGTATGTAATACAAATCCAAATTGTTTTATGCCACCAGCCCCAACAGGAACAAATGTCGCTATATGTTATAACAATACAGCAAGTTTATCGGCAACAGGAACAGGTACTTTAGGCTGGTATAGCGCAGCAACAGCAGGCACTTATTTAGGAGGAGGAACAAGTTATATCACACCTTCCTTAACATCAAATACCACTTATTATGTACAAGATTCTACTTGTGCTGCAAGCGCAACCCGCGCTGCCGTTTTAGTTACTGTTAATGCATTGCCGGTTGCAAACATCACTCCAGGCGGACCAACAACTTTTTGCCAGGGTGGTTCCGTTACCTTAACGGCCAGTTCTGGTACATCCTATTTATGGAGCAATAATACTACCGCATCAACTCTTGTTGCAAACACATCCGGTAATTATTCGGTTAGAGTTACAGATGAGAATGGATGCTCAAACACATCAGTTACAATAACTACAAGTGTAAATCCTTTGCCATCCTGTTCGATTTCAGTTACACCTGCCAACACTATTTATACCGGTGGCGATGTAAATAAGATCTACCTTGGTTATGGATCACAAAGTGTAACATTAACTGCTACAAGCAATGGTGATGCTCCATTTACATATTCCTGGAGTGGTTCCTATCTGTCAGGCAATGGTGCAACCAGGATTTTCACACCATTAACAGAAGGTAGTTACAATATAATTTGCACCACAACTAATGTAAATGGTTGCCAGAATACGTGCATTGTAACTATTTGTGTACTAGATATCCGGTCAGGTGGCAGTGGTAATAGCCAAAAGGTTTATCTGTGCCATGTACCTTCGGGCAATCCTTCAAATACACAAACACTGGATATTAGTGTAAACGTTGTACCGAATCATTTATCCACTCATTCAGGAGATCATTTGGGAAGTTGTAGTCAAAATTGTGGAATGGGCAAAAAAGCAAGCTCATTTGTTGAGTTAACTCATATTGAAGAAATAATAATTTACCCGAATCCCAATTCAGGTTTATTTACAATTGATTTCAATAAAATGAGCGGCGATAAAACAATAAAAGTTTATGATCTATCCGGTAAGTTTATAAAGGAATTACAATCCGAAAACAAACAAGTAGAAATTAACGTCGAGGAATTAGCCAAAGGATTTTACATTCTGAAAATTTATAACGAAGGGAAAACATATACAAGAAAAATTGTTGTTCAGTAGTTGAAATCACGAGAAATGGTATGCCCTAAAACCGCATCATCAGCTTTAAATTTACCCTCCTGTTGGTAAGGTAATTCGGCACGGCATAACGATTGCCTTCTACGTCCTGAATCCAGATATAACTGATGGTATTGTTTACACCTAACAGGTTGAATACTTCAAATCCGATCCAGGCGCTTTTGATGTTTTTCTTCCAGAAATTATCACGCTCTTTGGTTTCTTCTGAAATTAATACGCGGCTGATGCCTAAGTCGACACGGCGGTATGCAGGAATGCTGTTGATATCATTATAACGGTTCCGGTCGGGCACTCCAAACGGAAAACCGCTGCCGTAAATTAAATTTAAACTCATGCGCACCTTTGGATTTCTGGGTAAATAATCCTGGAAGAAGATGGCAAAAGTTACACGCTGGTCTGTAGGACGTGGTATATAATGCGGGGTGATTGCATTTCCATTGATGTCTTTTACATCAGTAATCATTTCCTGGGTTTTCAGCACACTGATGCTGGCCCAGCTTTCTACCCCTTTTACAAATTCTCCGTTAACGCGCATATCAATTCCCGTTGCATAACCCTTGCTGTTGTTATTGGCAAAATAACGGATACGTACATTGTCAATTTCATATGGAATTAAATTGTCTAACTGTTTGTAATAAATCTCGGTTACATATTTAAAGGGTCGCTTCCAGGCTGTAAAATTTACATCACTTGACACTACATAATGGATGGCCCGCTGTGCTTTTATATTTGGGTTCAAAACCCCATCAAAATCTCTTAACTCTCTGTAAAATGGGGGCTGATAATAGAAACCGGTAGCCGCTTTTATCAACCAGTCTCTTCTTGGTTTTTTCTTTACAAAGGCGGTATCATCGTATATTCTCCGGTTGTATTTTCTGTTGGGTTCAAAGGCAAATTGCACCCTCGGACTGAATACATTTTGCTGGTTATAGTTCCAATAATTACTTCGGATGCCATAGGTTAATTTTACGTTATAATCTTTGTTCAGTGTTTGCGAATTTTGTATATATCCATTCACCCGAAAGGTATTTAAATTTAAGCCGGTATGCAGGTATGAGTTTAAAACAAAGTTGCCATTGCTGTCAATAGGGGGGCGTGAAAATCCTGCTGAATCATCATAATACCATTCATGCAATTTATCATGAATACTTTCTGTTTGTAAAAAAGCACCCCATTGCAAATTATTTTTTCCGCTGCTGTGATAACCTCTGTGGCCTATATTATTTACATTGGCAACGATACTGTTTCGCGCATTATTTATAAAATAACCAACACCTCTCAGGTTACGTGCTTGTGCAAAATTATCTGAACCCAAATCGGTTTCAATATCACTTAAACGATAGGCACCTTCAACCGTAAAAATTTCATTTTCGTTGGAGTAAAAACTCGAACCAATCAGTTTTAATTCGGTACGGTAATTGGGTTTAAAGCTTATGGTTGCAGCTCCTGTACCGGTTTGGTACTGCATGAGATCGGCACCTTCAAAATAAATTTTTAACTGGTATGCCCTGTTTACCGTACCAAAAGATGTTTCGCGGTCCTGGGGAATAAAATTATATTTATTCTGCGCATAAGATCCTAAAAAACTAACGCTGATATTATCTGTTAGATGATACGTAAGCAAGGTTTGTACATCATAAAAACTCGGCTGATAATCTCCTTTAACATCAAGGGTTCCCAAAACATATTTATTGCTCCAGTAGCGGGCTCCGAGTAAATAGGTAAATCTTAAATTATTGGCAGCCCCTTCAACATGACTTTGAACGCCCAGCAAACCTATATTGGCCGATGCTGCAAAATTTTTCGGACTCTTATATTGGATATCCAGTACACTGCTTAATTTATCTCCGTAGCGCGCTTCAAAACCGCCTGCACTAAACTTTATATTTTGAACCAATTCGGTATGTATAAAACTCAATCCTTCCTGCTGCCCGCTGCGGGGTAAAAACGGACGGTATATTTCGATATCATTCACATAAATTAAATTCTCATCATAATTCCCTCCCCGCACATTGTATTGCGAACTAAGTTCATTGTTTGAGGTTAAGCCGGGTAAGGTTTTAAGAATTTGTTCGAAGCTCCCAAAGGTTGGAATCACATTGGCAAGACGTGGGTTGATGGCAAAAAATTGTTTGTCACGGTTTCGTTCTTCGCGTAGAATAAATGTACCCAGCTCAATGCCGAATGCCATACGGATATCGGATTTATATTTTTCGCCGGGTCGTAAGGCCCGTATGTTTATGATGCGGGGTAAGCCACCCACATACGAAAAAACAATTTGAAAAGGAGTATCGGGAGGAACGCTTAATGAATAATATCCGTTTTCATTTGTAAGACCGCTGATTTGTTTTTTAACAATCTGAATATTCACGCCATCAATCGGTTGGCCTGCAGAATCGGTTACTGTGCCGTAAATGGATGCGTTTTTTTGAGCAAATAAAAATATTGGGCTGAACCCTAAAAACAAGATAAGAACACCCAGTTTAAAAAAGGGTTTATGCGCAAAATTCAGAGACGGGTGTAATTTTAAATCCAACGCAACAGTAACGATTAAGATAATTTTGTAGTATTTGAGAAAAGATGTTTTAGCAAGCTTATTGTTTTTGTGGGGTCGGCTGAACCAAAAACATAATTGCCGGCAACCAATACATTTGCGCCAGCGTTTAGCAATAGTGGAGCCGTTAAATCATTTACCCCGCCATCAATTTCTATCAGACAATTCGCATTTGCCTTCAAAATCATATCTTTTAACTCAGCGCATTTCTGATAGGTATGTTCAATAAATTTCTGACCGCCAAAACCCGGATTTACACTCATCATACATACCAGGTCAATATCGGCAATAATAGGTTTTAACAAGTGAACAGGTGTGTGTGGGTTCAGGGCAACGCCCGCTTTCATGCCTGCTTCCTTAATGGCAAAAATGGTACGGTGTAAATGGGTACAGGCTTCATAATGAACCGAAAGAATATCGGTTCCAACCGCTTTGAACGCATCGATATAACGCTCTGGTTGCACAATCATTAAATGTACATCGAAGGGCTTGGTAGCCAGCTTTTGAATGGCTTTTATAACAGGAAACCCAAATGAAATATTGGGCACAAAAACGCCATCCATCACATCCAGGTGAAACCAGTCGGCCTCACTTTGGTTTATCATTTCTACATCCCTGCCCAGGTTGGCAAAATCGGCAGAAAGCATTGAAGGAGCAATTATTGGAAAACTCATGCCGGCGAAGATAAGGGGTTGGC
Source organism: Bacteroidota bacterium (assembly GCA_030680835.1). Lineage (GTDB taxonomy): Bacteria > Bacteroidota > Bacteroidia > UKL13-3 > UKL13-3 > B1. The sequence continues at coordinate 17,990 of JAUXUD010000056.1, read as the reverse complement.
GGGAATATACAAAAACAAGAGGGTAGGAGGGTGGGAATGGAAGAGGGTAGGTGAGGAAGAAGGTAATCGGTGAGCAGCCGGTAATCGGTAAATTAATTTATCGGACGTATACCGTAGGGGCGAATTGCATTCGCCCATTTTCAATTTTAACAAATACCGATTACCGATTACCGATCACCGATCACCTGCTCCACACCGGGTATTTGCGGAAAAAGCTTTTCAGTTTCATACTGATTACCCCGATAACGGCTTCTTCAATAATGCCTTTGGTAATTTTTGACTCTCCTTTGGTGCGGTCGGTAAAAATAATGGGCACTTCTTCAATTTTAAATCCGTGTTTCCAGGCGGTAAATTTCATTTCAATCTGAAAAGCATACCCTCTGAATTTTATTTCATCAAGCTGAATATGTTCCAGTACCCGATGCTGATATCCGATAAAACCTGCCGTGGTATCATGAATTTTCATGCCGGTAATAAAACGTACATATGCCGATGCAAAATAACTCATCATTACCCGGCTCATGGGCCAGTTTACCACATTTACACCTGTTTTATAGCGTGAACCGATGGCCACATCAGCGCCTTCGGCCAGCGCTTCAAAAAGTTTCGGCAGGTCGTTTGGATTGTGGGAAAAGTCGGCATCCATTTCAAAAATGTACTCATACCCTTTATTTAAACACCACTTAAAGCCTTCAATATAGGCAGTTCCCAGTCCGTTCTTAAGGGTTCGTTCAAGCAGGTGCAGGTTCAAAGCAAATTCATGTTCCTGTAATTGTTTAACAATATTTGCCGTTCCATCGGGTGAATTGTCGTCCACCACCAATATATCAAACGCCTGATACAAAGAGAATACAGCGCGAATGATTTCCTCTATATTTTCGTATTCATTATAGGTTGGTATGATGACAATTTTTTTTGACAAGATGTTTCAATAATAGGTTTTGAACTTGAAATTTTCGATTTTATGCGAATATATACTTACTTAGCGGCACAATTTATGAAAAATAAAGCAATATTTTTAGACAGAGATGGGGTATTAAACAAGGAACTGGGTGATTATATTACATGTTATGAAGATTTTTTTATTTTACCACATGTTTTTGAAGGCCTCAAAATATTACAACAGCATGGATATTTATTAATTGTAATTACCAATCAGGGAGGCATTGCAAAAAAATTGTATACCCTTGATGAATTAAATAAGATGCATAATTATCTGAGAGGCGAATTGTTAAAAAACGGGGTGATATTGACCGACATCTATTTTTGTCCGCATCACCCCATTTTGGGAAATTGTTTGTGCCGTAAACCGGGCTCATTATTGGTTGAAAAAGCACTGAGTAAATACAATATAGACCCGGCTCAATCTTTTTTTATTGGCGATAAAATAAGAGATATCGAATGCGGGGAAGCAGCAGGTGTTAAAGGTGTTTTTATTGAACCCAACGAAGACTGGACGTCATGGGTGTCTCTACTTTGCTCGACACTACAAAAAAAATAGTATCATTGCTTATTAATATAAACAAAATTTGAAGTCACAAAAAAAGTTAAACCTGTTGGACAGTACCATGCTCGTTATCGGCAGCATGATTGGTTCAGGAATATTTATTGTATCGGCCGGAATGAGCCGGGACCTTTTGAGTGTGGAGAATTTATTGCTGGCCTGGCTGCTTACGGGCATAATGACTTTTTTTGCGGCACTGAGTTATGCCGAGCTGGGAGCGGCCATGCCCAAAGCTGGTGGTCAGTATATTTACCTGAAAGAAGCGTATGGAAAATTGTTTGGATTTTTATATGGCTGGACTCTTTTTGCAGTGATTCAAACAGGAACCATTGCAGCAGTGGGAGTGGCCTTTGCTAAATTTACGGGGGTGTTGCTGCCGGTAATTTCAGAAAAAAATGCATTGTTCAGCATCGGTTCGTTTCATATAAGTACGGTTCAGTTATTGGCTATTGCAGTGATTTGGCTTTTAACTTTTAGTAATTTCAGGGAAGTTAAACAAGGGGCCTTTATACAAAATATTTTTACGCTGAGTAAAATTGCAGCATTGCTATTTGTGATAGCCGCCGGTTTTTATTTTGTGTGGCAATCTCCAACCATACATTGGAAATTTGATGCAGCCAAATTAAATATCGGTGAATTGGGAATAGGAATATTTGCTGCAGCTATGGTAGGTTCGCTGTTTTCGAGTGATGCCTGGAACAATATTACTTTTACCGCAAGCGAAATTGACAAGCCCGAAAGAACCTTGCCCTACTCTTTATTGCTGGGTACGGGCGCGGTTACCTTATTGTATTTACTAAGCAACCTGGTTTATGTAAATGCAATATCGTTTGAAGGAATTCAACATGCCGAATCAGATAGAGTTGGAACCTTATTAATGTTAACCGTTTTTGGTCAGGTTGGTTCGGTATTAATGGCTTTGCTTATAATGGTATCTACTTTTGGTTGCATTAACGGACTTACATTAAGCGGGGCGCGTGTATATTATGCGATGGCCAAAGATGGATATTTTTTAAAGCAGGCTGCAGTATTAAACAAAAATCATTCACCTCAAAAAGCACTTGTGATGCAGGCAGTGTGGGCGAGCTTGTTAACATTAAGCGGTTCATACGGAGATTTACTCGACTATGTGGTTTTTGCTGTTTTGCTGTTTTATATTTTAACAGTTGCCGCTGTTTTTGTGTTAAGAAAAAAGCAACCCGATTTGGTTCGGCCTTATAAAGTATTTGCATATCCGATTGTTCCTGCTGTTTATATTATTATGGCAAGTATTATATGTGTGAGTTTGTTAATATATAAACCCAATTACAGTTATCCGGGTCTTGCTATTGTTTTGGCAGGAGTTCCGGTTTACTGGCTGATCCAAAGGAATCAAAAGTAAATGAGAAAGTTTGGATTTCTGTTTTGTGTTTGGCTTATATCCCATTCCATTTTTGCACAGGAACTGAAAAAACTGGAATGGTCATTCGGTGTTCAAAACATTCAGGCATTTTTATTTATTCACGATAAGGCCATTTCATACATGAAAGGCACCAGAGCAAACGGAATACAAATTGATTTGAACCGGGTGCGTTTGGATGAAACAGCATATGGATATGCAAACAGAAAATTCAACAGTGGATTTAGTTTACAGTTCATGCATTTTAATAACTCATTACTTGGAAATACATTAAACGCTTCCTATTTTATCGAACCCTTTCTGATTGACAAACCCCGGTTTTCGCTAAGATTGCGTGCTGCGGGGGGACTGGGTTATGCCACAAATCCATTTAATGCCAATACGGTGGATTCAGACAATATTGTGTACAGTACACATATTAACGGTTACCTGGGATTGGGTTTGATGGCCTATATTAAAGCAGGGAAAAAAATAAATGTTTTTGCATCGGCAACGTATAGTCATTTTTCAAACGGCAACGTAAAAAATCCGAACCTGGGTGTAAATTTCCCCAATGTGGGTATGGGTTTGAATTATACATTTTTAAAGAATGAGAAACCCATTGGAAAATTATTTTTTTACCCCGAAAGATGGCGTTTTGATTTTATACTATTTGGATCAAACAAATCATTATCTGTGCGAAAGAATATGCGGTTTTGGGTTTATGGTATGGGTGCTCAAGTTACTTACAGGTTGGGTAAAATTCATGGATGGACTTTTGCTGCAGAGGCTTTGGAAGATTATAGCAATAAGTATTATCTGGAAAACAAATATTGGGATCGGGATTTAAGCAGTATAATGGCCGGAATAATGATAGGGCATGAGTTTTTATTTAACCGTTGCATTTTTAGTCAGCAACTGGGATATTGGGTGTTTAAAGATAACCCCGAATTTTTTCGTGCATACCATCGCTGGGGAATCAGTTATAAATTAAATAAGGAAATCAGAGTAGGTTTGAACCTGAATGCAAGTATGCAAAAAGCGTATTTTATTGACGCGCGTTTAACGTATAGTTTATATCGTTAGTGTTTGCCTGAGAGATGGATTTCTTCAAATTCCAGGGCATCGTATTTCATTCCTGCTTCAATCCGGGTTGCTAAGTTATTTTCCTTTGGAGGTATGGGACAAGTATAGCTGTTGTTATATGCACAGTAAGGATTATAGGCCAGGTTAAAGTCTATTTCAATCTGTTGCTTATCCGATTCGCCGGATATGGGTTTTTCTATATCTATATATCTTCCACCACCGTATGTTTCTTCCGAATTGGTTTCATCCATAAAGGGGATGAGTAAATAATTTTCATAACCTGCTTTATGTATTGCGGCTTCCAGAACTCTGAGTGAAAAAGTTTTTCCGTTTAGTTCAAATGTTGCCAGTGCATAATTGCGGTAAGGCTTGCTTGCATTATGCGAATGCAGCAATTCAAAAATTGTTGTATCCTTAATCGGTTCAAGCTTTGCTTTAACTTTATAAGCCGCGTTGATGGGAAAAAATTTGATGCCCTTAAAATGTGAAAATGTGATGCTGTCGAGCGGGGTTTGTGTGGGATCAAAAAAAGTAGCATTTATTTGCATGCGGCTGGCAGCAATGCTTTGACGGTATTTGTTATCGGTTTCATTTTTGCATGCATAAAAAAACAAACCGGCAAAAAACAAACAGCTAAACCTATTCAACATGTGCTTCTTTTGAATGAATTACATTCTGTTTGGTGGTATTTAAATGAACCATGGCAACAATATCCAGATTTGTTTTAACCCAGGATGTATCACGCTTGTAAGTATATCGTTTAAAAAAAACTCTGCCGGGTTCCAGTTTTGCTTTCAATAAATCACCATAGTAATCGGTTACAATAGCTCTTAATACATGTTTGTGTTCATAGTCTTCCACAATTATTTTCTGTCCACCCGTATTGGTGCTTTCCTGAGGATCTATCATTCCGCTTTCAATAATTACCAGAGTTAAATACTGTGCACTATCTGCAACAAAATCGGTATATTTTAATGTTACATCTATGGTAATGGAATCGTTTGTATTTTTTGCTTTTAAAGCAATGTTAAGCGGCGTAGGAATGCTTAATTGAGAATTTACATGGGCAGCCCACTTTTGATAATCAATATTCCGGCTGGTTTCACCCGGGAAGAGTATTCTGTTTACACTACCTATTGGTAATGAATTTGTTGGTCCAACCAACTCAAAGATTTTGGCCCCTGCAAGGGTTCTAAAGTCGTATTTACTCGGGTGTGGATCGCTGGAGGAAAAAGGTGTAGTTAACGGATTCACTTTATCAAAGGGATGTATGGTAATTATATGAACGCGGTTTGGATTATTGGTAGCTATTGCCGCTGCTTCTTTTTGTGCGGCCGGGCAATTTGGACAACGAACGCCGGTAAACTCTTCGATGACTGCGTTTTTTTGCTCTGGAGAAGGTGCAGGAAGCGAAAGATAATTGGTATCTGTTGCCACATGTGAAGGAACCATATTAATGTAAGGAGGCGTTTCTTTACATGATAAAATAAACAGGGATAAACAAACAGCAAAAAATAATGAATGAATCGGTTTCATAATTTTAAAAATTAGTTGATAATGTTAATCTCATTCCACTAAATGCAGGTTCAACCCTGCATACCCCACCAGTACAATTTACACCTTCTACCTGACGAATATAGCCTGCAGTAAAACGCGTATTGTTATGCGAATAGGCACAAAAAATATTCCAGTAATGAACCAGTTTAAACGATTCACCTGCAGCAGGCTGGTTTCTGAATCCTGGATTCACATTTACCATATCTCCCACACTTATGGAAAGCGGTGCAAAATTGTATTCCAGTAATCCATTGGCAAAACTACCCAAATCCTGCTTTGTTTTTAAATATTGGGCTTCAACACGAAGCGATTTTCTGGTAGATAATTTGTAGGTAGCTTCGCCAAAAACGGTATTGGCAATCACATAAGGCACATCTGGTTTTGCTTCGAACAACTGCTGGTTATAATTAATATTTTGTAAGCCCAATAATAATTTAAACTTTTTGTTGAACCGATGCTGTACTTCAAAATAAAATTCCCGGAAATAGCGGGCAGTATCTTTATCGGTATTCAGGGGGTTAACAGTTTTTCCTTTAAAGCTGCCAATGCCTGTAGCCAGTGATGTGTTGAAGTTAAACTGTGTCTGGTATTTCTTTAAAAACTTGGGTTTCCAGCTAAACTCAAGTTGCAATCCGTTTTCGCCAAACTCCTGGGTAAATGCATTGTAACGAGCCAGTAAGCGGTAAACATTTTGCCGGGTGATGCTGGGCATATAGGCAATCATACCCAGGTTCTGGTTTTCAATGGGGGAAGTCCGGAATGAAAATTTATTGATGTGCCGGTATTGCACATTTAAACCCAGACCTTTGGTTGAATACGACATACTCGTTAACATTACATTGCCGGGATGCAACTCCATTTGGTTATTAATGGGATTGATAATGGCCTCTTCTGTTTTGGCTGCATATTCAATATACCATGCAAAATTTTTATATCTTAAGGTATTATAAACATTATAAACAAAAACATTATACTTTGGGTAAAACCGATCTTCCAAATCGTAGTTATTAATTGTGGAAGCCATAATGTTCATGGTATTATTATCAATGGTACGGTTTACCAGGCTGGCACCGGGCTCTACACTAAAATTATCGGCTATATCATAATGTTGCTCAGCATTAAATCCTTTTAAAACAACGGGCCTCAAATCAAAGCGGTATTTTTGCATACCGGTAAATACTTTTACAATAGTATTATTTGTAGGTTGCCAGCGTAGGCGCACACCCTGTATTCCAAAATCCAGTCCAATATTCCGGTCTTCATATGCCCTGAAAACCATTCCGCTTGCAAACTGATCATAAAAATAACCTGCAGTTACATTGAGCTTTTCAATGTCTTTGCTGATGGTCCAGATTCCAATGCCGCTTTTAGTATAAGCTTCCTGCGGGTTCCATAAAGGTGAATTGTTAAACAAATCGAAACGGGCCGTAAAAATATAACCACTGTATTTGTAGTTTAATAAAAGCCAGGCATCGGTGCTCGATAGTTCTTTTTGATATTGGGTAGTGGTTGCCCCAATGCTGCTGTCTTTTACATAAAATTGCACATTGGTTTGAAAATTTCCGGAGAATTCACCTTTGTCTGTTTTTTTTTCAGGTTCCTGTGCAAATACATTGAAAAACAGAACAAGCAATGAAACCGTGAGTACATGTTTTTTCATTAAATTACTTTTGTATTTAAAGGGCTAAAATAATTTTTTTTTCGGAATACGCTTCCTCAAGTTTATTTTCCTTTGAAGACAATCTCTTTTGCATCCCCCCAAAGTTGTTCAATTCCGTAAAAATCTCGTTTTTCTTCCAGAAAAATATGTGCAACCACATTAAAATAGTCTAATAATATCCATTCCAGGTTCTCAAAACCCTCCCTGTGGAGCGGGTTTTCTCTTAATTTTTTCTTAACTTCTTCCTCTGCACTTTTGGCAATTGCTTCCACTTGTTTATCATTTGAAGCATGTGAAATTACAAAAAAATCTGCCGATGCGCCGGCAATATTTCGCATGTCAAGAATCCGGATATTTTCAGCCTTACGCTCGTACATGCCTTGCGCAACAGTGAGTGCGAGCAATTCGCCCGCATCCATAACTTTAATTTCTTTTGCTTTTTTGACTGCTATTTTTTTAGCAGGAATTTTTTTGACAGCGACTTTTTTAGCCACTGTTTTTTTTGCAACTGCTTTTTTGGGAGCTGTTTTTTTTGCAATTTTTTTTGCCGGTGATTTTGCCATTTAGAAAAAGGAGTAAATTTGATGCAAATTAAGCACATTTCTTGGTACCTAATCAAACTCTTATTGGAAGTCATACTGTTTTTTTTGAGGAAACGGCTTCAACCAATGATTCACTGAAATTATTGTATTCGCACGAGACATTACCCGAAGGAGCGGTTGTTTATACGAATTTTCAAGCGACAGGCAGAGGTCAGCAAGGGGCCAGTTGGGAATCTGAATCTGGTAAAAACCTGCTAATGAGTGTTTTATTATTACCCGATTTTTTACATGCGGATGAACAATTGTGGTTAAATGTATGTATTTGTTTGGCCCTTAGGGAAGCGGTTGAACAATTGCTCAAAAAAGCAACATATATAAAATGGCCGAATGATATTTATGCCGCCCACAAAAAAGTTGGAGGAATTTTGCTCGAAAATGTGTTACAGGGTAATAAAATAAAACACACCATTGCCGGAATCGGTTTGAATGTTAACCAAAGTATTTTTGAAACAAAAAAAGCGTCCTCTCTTTCGCTGCTGGCCGGAAAGCAGTTTGATGTAAACGAGGTGAGAAAAATAGTTTGTGAAAAACTCGGAGATTATTATACGCTGCTCAGGCAGAAACAATGGCCATCGTTATGGAGCTTATACCATAAGTTTTTATATGGCAGAGGCGAAATCGCCCATTTTATTTTAAATGATGAAAAGATTGAAGCCCAAATACTGGGTTTGGACAAACAAGGCCGACTGCATTTATTAATTAATGATGAAGTACAAAGTTTTGCAAATAAAGAAATTGTATTTTTGTCGCTGAAATGAAATCATTGGTAATTGATATTGGGAACACCCGTATGAAAACGGGTGTTTTTTTTGAAAACAAATTGCTTCAGTATGATGAGATACCGTGGGAGCAAGAGGATAAAATTATAGATATCGTTATTGAATATGGTATTTCTAAAATTTTACTTAGCAATGTTTCGTTGCATACCCCTAAAGTGCTGAACCAATTGAAGACTGAAATACAAATCTTGTTTTTAGATAAAGATACCCACTTGCCTTTTATAAACAACTATAAAAGCAAAGATACATTGGGTTCAGACCGAAAAGCACTGGTAGCCGGAGCCAGCCATTTTTATGAAGCCAGAAACTGCCTGATTATTGATGCAGGAACTTGCATTACCTATGATTTACTGACAGATAAAGGAGAATACCTCGGAGGCAACATTAGCCCCGGATTGCAAATGCGCTTACAAGCCATGAATCATTTTACCGGTAAGCTCCCTTTACCGGTATGGAATGTCCCCGACGAAATTATGGGAAGTGATACAGAACATTGTTTGTTAAGCGGGGCTTTTTATGGCTTGCTGGGTGAAATTCAATATTTTATAAGCCATTATGAAAAGGAATTTAAAAATTTAAAAGTACTTTTAACAGGGGGTGATGCATCAATATTGGCAAAACCCATTAAAAAGAGCATATTTGTACACGAACACTTATTACTTTACGGATTAAATAAAATACTTATTGAGCATGTTAAATAAAGCCAAAGGGCTAATAATACTGGGATTAATTATCGGGTTGAATACTTTCACGGGGCTTTATTCGCAAAATATTACCAAATCGCCCTACTCAATTATTGGAATAGGTGATATTGTTTTTGCCGGAAATACTGCCAACTATACCATGGGACAGGTAACGCAGGGCAGAAGGGGGATTTACAATATCAATATGTTAAATCCTGCTTCATACAGCGGATTGTTGATTACCAATATTGAAGCAGGTGCCACTTATAGTCAGGGTCATTTTAAGGGTTCAGCCCAAAGCAATGATGTAAATACAGCCTGGATCGCCTATTTAAATTTTGCAGTGCCAATTGGCAACAAAGGCAAGCAGGGCATATCATTCGGTATCTCTCCTTTTTCGGGTGTGGGGTATAATATCTGGACAGCCGATTCATTTCCCAACGATTCTCCTGCTTATATTCATTACCAGGATTATATGAAAGGCAGAGGCGGTTTGTCACAATTTTACATGGGCTACGGGCTCAAAGTGCACAGGAATATTTCACTGGGGGTAAATGCGAATTATATTTTCGGACAAACAAAAAACACCACACAAAGGTTGATTCCATCGCAATATTTTATGTTTAATACCAACGAGGATAAAATAAATTATATTCATGGTTGGACCTATGATTTGGGAATACAGGTACACGATACATTAACTATAGGCCAGGGAGCTAAGGCAAAGGATTATGAGTGGGTACTGGGTGCAACACTCACCCCTGCAAGCAATCTGAGCGTTGAACAAAGTTATATATTAAGAAGTTTACCCATTGGTTCAACAAGCGGTATTAAAGACACCGTTTTTAATAATTCAAATATAACAGGAACCGTAAATGCACCGATGAGCTGGAAGGCAGGTATTGGTTTCGGGCAAGTTGAAAAATGGCAGATTGCTGCTGATATAAAAGGAACCAACTGGAGCAATTACAGAAGTTTTGGTGCCAGCGATTCGTTACGAAACAGTTTCGGTTTTGGTGTTGGGGGATGTTTTACTCCTGATTTCAGAAATGCAAAAAATTTATTGAAAAGAGTAGAATACAGGGCAGGTTTCAGGTATGAGCAAAGCAATCTTTCGGTTAACGGAACCGGTGTAAATGTTTGGGCTGTAACAGCAGGATTTGGAATTCCGCTTGCAAAAAGCAGATCGAAATTAAACCTGGGCTTTGAATATATGGAAAGAGGTACCACAGATAATGGACTCATACAGGAAAATTATTTCAGGGTAATTGTTGGTATTAGTTTTGCTGACAAATGGTTTTACCGCCATCGTTATGATTAATAAAATTTACAGGCTGTTATCAGGTGCTATCTTGTTGCTGCAACTTGCATGCAGTTCCAATACAGTAGACAAAATAAAGATTGCTGTTGATTCCAAACCCTTGCCTGTTGAACGTGGAATTAATATCAGTATCAACTATTCGGACAGTGGGTATTTAAAAGCCCGTGTGTTTGCGCCCATACTTGAACGTTACAGCAGTGAAACGCAAATGCAAACGGAAATGAAACAAGGGATAACCGCTTATTTTTACAATACCGACGGACGTATCAACAGTTATTTAAAAAGTAAGTATGCCATTCGCGATGAACGTTTACTGATTATTACAGCACGCAAGGATGTGAATGTTGTGAACAACAAAGGAGATACACTACGTACCGAAGAACTGATTTGGGAAGAACGGACCGACCGGATTTATTCAAATAAATTTGTGAGAATTAATTCTCCCGATAAGATTATTATTGGAACCGGCCTGGAGGCAAATACAGATTTCACTCGTTTTAAAGTTTTAAATATTACCGGCATTATCAGTCTGACCCAATAATGGATAAGTGGATTTTACGTAACTGGTTAATATTATCAATCGCCTCCTTAATAGTAGGTTTTTGGATTGCATTTTTCGAAGATTTCGTAAAAGGCAAAGCCTATCTTTTTTTTATTCTGTTTATTGTATTTGCGCTCGTTTGGTTACGAAAGAGCGGCAGAATTTAAAAAGTCAGTTTACGATTCATCAATAAACGCATAACCCATTTGGCGGAACTGTTCTTTTAATTTTTTCAGGAAGAAATAGGAATAGCGTTTTTGTTTTTCTTCCGAACTTTTTTGTAATGCTTTGTGAAGCCGGGTGGTTTGCAAAATAAATATTTCGAGTTTCGACTGGATGATTTGCGGAAACAAATTGCCATCGGTTTCTACCGAAAGGAAAGGCAGATTCACGATTTCGGAATGATTCATTTTTAAGGGTTTGCCCTGGGCTTTTTCTTTTCCGGCAACATTCATGTTAACATTTAAAATCGATTCGGCCAGGCGTGAAGGCATGCAACCAAATGGTCCCAGTGAAACAATGCCTGAAGCATGATGTACAATATCGGCCAGTGCACTGCCAATGGTAAGTATGGCTTCTCCTTCCACAGCCAGCGGTAACAGCGCTTTTGAATGGTTTACGATGTTTTCTATATCCAGGGGTTCACTTTCATAAAAACCCGATTTAGCCAATGTGGCTTTTATTTTCAGTTCTACTTTTCGCTGTATAATTTCTCTCAGTTTAAAACGCAGTTTTGAGTTGAGGGTAGGCAACTGGTCTTTATACAATCTTTTGATCTGGTAGTTTGCATAAAACAAATATTCGCCGATAGGAGCTGTTTTAATTACAATATGCTGCTCCAATAATTTTTGAACCAACTCTCGTCTTGAAAAATCTTCATTGCGTACAAAAATTTCACCTACCAATGCAACTTTAACTGCATTTTCAAGACTGCATATTTTTTCAATACTACTTAGCTCGCGTGCCGTTTTTTCGAGCTGATTATAAACTTCAGAAGCGGCACCTTTTTCTATAATCTCAACAATCTTCTCCCATTCTTTATCAACCCGCTCAAGTGCTTTTTCGCGGTCAACTGCCAGGGCGGCTACTGCGTTGTATACGTTTTGATATACATCGGCTATGGTAAGTGCCGTAAATCCGCGGATGACAAAATCTGTTCCCAGTCCACTGTATGAATCTTCATCGGTTAAGGTAAATATTCCATGATTTTTCAGATTCTTATTGGCAATAATGTCTTTTAAATAAACCGTGTATTGTCCCTGCCGGCAAGGGCCACAGCCAGTCGACATAAACATCAAAGTAATCTCATCTTCTTTGGGATTTGCATTTTGATGATTTACCATAGCACCTGCACAAAGGGTTAAAGGAATACATTCTTTTGAGGTGGTAAGTCCTCTTCCGGTTTTTAAGGTTTCAAATGTATAAACAGGCAAGGGTTCAGAATTGATTCCTGAAAAACGGAAGGCAGCTGCAAAAGCTTCGGTTGCAAATCTTCCCATACTCGGAATTAAAACTTTTACATTCTGGTCGCGGATATTGTGTTTTTTGCCGTTCGAATCTATAATAATATCGCCATGTACTTCTACCTGTTTAAAGGGGGTGATGTTTTCATTAAGCATCCCTTTTTTTGTAAGCTCCCGGTACCTGTTAATAATATCTATGGCAGCTTCAATGCGCGTATTTAAGCCTGCATCGGCCGAGTGACTGTCGAGTTCGAGTGTTAGAGAAGGTTTGTTTCCCATTATTTTCCTGAAATAAGGAATCATCATGGAATCGGGTCCGCAACTGAAATTGGTGATATAGGTTCCAAAAAGCTGTGCATGATTTTTTACATATCTTGCTGAACGCAAAATTTGATTGCCAGAACCCCAATACATATTTTCATAACTTTCGAGGTGGGTGCTTGGAATAAAATCATGTGGAATCAATGTAAGATTGCGTGATGAAAATTTTTGCGGAATGCCAAGGTTTGCTTCTTTGGCAAATGCATTATATGATCTTCCAAAAAGCACAATCGCAATTTGATTCGGGTCTTTTTCGAGCTCTTTAATTGCCAGTTTTCCAAATGCTGAAAACTCTGCCAGCATATTCATGAGCTGGCTCAACGCAAATTGAAAAGCTGTACCAGCATCTGCCTTGTTAATGCCCAAACTTGTTGCCAACTCAATAAAACTTTCTTTACCACTTGCATACCCCTGTGAGAAATTAAGTTCCGGGGTAAGTATTTTTATATCGCCAATTAATTCCTTAAAAGTGGATCTCAGATAAAATGCTTCTGACTGTAACAGTACACAGGTTTTATTATAATTTTTTTCCAGCGGATCATATATTTCTGTGATATGTGGCAGAAAAATATAATCCGGTTTCAAATCAATCAACCCCTGAAAAAATCCATGAGCCAGTTCAACCGGATAGCAAAAGGCAGCCTGTTGTTTATCGATTCCTTCTTTTATGGCATCTTCTCCTAAAATAACTTTGAAACCTAATTTTGAAAAGAAATTATAATAAAGCGGATACAAGGTATTTACCAGAAAAGATTTGGGTATTGCAATAACTGGAGCATTTTCTGGAATCTCATATTCGGGTATATATTTTTCGAATACAAGGTCCTGTCTTACCTTAACCAGATTGCTGTTTATAGTTTCTTTTGATTTGGTTTTACGGTAATCATAATATTTGTTGCAGGCTCCGCCAAAGGGAATTTTCTTTCCTTCAATCAAAATCAGGTTCACATTGCATTTACGGTCGCAACCTTCGGGTTGTCCGGCGCAAATAAACGATTTGCCGTATTCAACTTTTCTATTTATGAGTTCATCCAAATCAAAATGCTGTTCTTCAAAAAGATTCAGGGCCAGTCGTTCTTTTATCTCCAGGGCAACGCCAAATGCACCCATCAATCCCGGTTCAGGCGGAACAATAATATGCTTGCCGGTTAAGGCGGCCATGGCTATGGGAACAGCCTTATTATAACAAACACCACCCTGCATAAATACTTTATTTCCAACAGGCCGGTTGCCCTTTACCCGGTTTGTAAAATTCAAACAAATCGAATAAACCAGTCCGGCTACAATATCTTCTTTATTCAAACCTTCATGCAATGCATTTTTTACATCGCTGCTGATAAATGCCGAACACTGGTCGTTAAAGTTGGGTGGATTGCTAGCCTTTAAAGCAATATCTCCGATTAATTTATAATCGATATTAAGGGATTCTTTTGCAGCTTCTTCCAAAAAAGAGCCGGTACCTGCAGAGCAGGCTTCATTCATTGCATAATCAGAAGGTACTCCGGCGGTGATATAGGTATATTTGGCATCCTGACCCCCAATTTCAAAAATGGTATCTACATCTTTATCAAAATAAATTGTGGCATTTGCATGTGCCAGTATTTCATTCACAATCCCTTTTGTATTGGCATGAAGTCCGGATATATGCCTGCCTGAACCGGTAACCCCTAAGCCTATTATTTTTACTTTAATAGCCAGTTTTTCTTTTAAACTTTGATAGCATTCGATGGATGCCTGAATCGGATCTCCATTGGTACGCAGATATTCGGAGGCAAGTACTGCATTGTCAGCTACCCGCATCATGATTGCCTTGGTAGTGGTTGAACCCACATCGAGACCTAAAATGCAAATATCATTTTCGGCAACCGTACCTTTTTGAAATTCCTTAAAGTCGACAAAATCAACGAATTTTTTTAAATCCTGATGGAAGGTAAATGATACATGTTCTTTTCTGAATAAAGATTGAATATCAACAGAAGGCAGATCATTTTTGGCAGAATGAATGGCTGCACCGAGTGCTTCAAAAAAGGCAGCTTCATCCGGAACGATAAGTTCATTAAAATGTTCATGCAGGGTATTTAATATTTTATGGTTCCGCGCCACACCGCCAATAATTACAGCCCGGTTGCAGGATATATGGGAGGTCAGCTCAATAATTTTATTGGCCATCATGCGGCACAGGCCGGCAATTACATCCTGTTTGGGGATGCCTTTATTGAGTGCATGGGTACAATCTGATTTGCAAAATACCGAGCACCTGCCGGAGATATTGTATGCATCACCACCTCCGCTCAATGATATGGCTTCTTCAACAGAGAGGTTCATGCGTTTGATTTGCTGAAGAAAAAATTCGCCGGTACCCGAAGCACATTTATTTCCAGTCATGCACTTTGATATTTTCCGGTTTTTATCCAGCAGATAGATGATAAAATTTTCACCTCCTGCACTGATGATAATATCTGTATCGAGTTGCAGGTAATCAGCCGCCAGTTCAACGGCTTCGGGTTCAGGAATAGAAGTGATATTTAACAGGTTTCTGAATTTGCGTCCGGTAACCACAATTTTATCTGGGGTATTGCCGCTGAATATTTCTTCAACAATTTGTTTGGGATTGCCGTGGTGGGCCTGGGTTTTGTAAGAGAGAACCTTTAAAAGTTCGTTTGTTTTTTCCAGTTCTACCATGGATACCGATGAAGCTCCGATGCAGATACCTAAATGGCGCGTGTTTGTATTTTGTTTCATAGGTTCATAGCATTAAATTCAGTATTCTTAAAAATTAAATTTGCTTTGTTATTTCTTTTTCAAAATTAATATCCAATAACAAAATCCCTTTGCGCATATCAATTACTCAAAGGGTATACTATTGCAATTTCAATAAATAAAATTCTCAGTTTATTGATTTCCGTCAATAGCCTGCCATAAATCCTTATATATAATTATTCTAAATAAGTTGTATAATCTTAGGCCATCCTGTTGATGCCATATTATTAATAAATTTGAAACGGAAAATAAATTAATCAAATAAAAATTAATTATGCAAATATTGCTCACCGGTGCCAATGGGTACATTGGAATGCGCCTCTTGCCTGTTCTTGTTGAAGCCGGTCATGATGTAACTTGTATTGTACGGGAGAGCAGGCGTTTTCAGCCCAATCCGGATATACTGAAAAAAGTTAAAATAATTGATTTCGATTTTTTAAATCACGAACAGGTAGAAAATTATTTTGGAGAAAAGCAATTTGATGTAGCCTATTACCTGATACACTCGTTAAAAGACACTTTCATTTCACTGGAAGAACTGGAACGAAAGTCGGCTGAATGTTTTGTGGAAGTTGCAAAGCTTACCAAAGTAAAGCAGCTCATTTATCTGGGAGGTATCAGCAATGCAAGTGCCTTGTCGGCGCATTTAAATGCACGAAAAATTGTGAAATCGGTTTTGCAGGATTCGGGCATTCCCTATACTATTTTTGAAGCGGGCATTATCGTGGGATCGGGGAGTGCATCTTTTGAAATCATACGCGATCTGGTTGAAAAATTGCCCATTATGATTGCCCCTCGTTTAATCAACTCCAAATGCCAGCCCATTGCAATCCGCAATGTAATACGTTACCTGTGCGATTCGGTAATGAATGAAAAAGTTTTTAACCGGACGTTTGAAATTGGGGGGCCGGATGTATTGTCATACAAAGAAATGATGCTGCAATATGCACAGGTGAGGGGATACAGAAGATATATATTTACCGTACCTTTTCTTACACCCAGATTTGCATCATATTGGTTGTACATTGTAACTTCAACCAATTTTACCATTGCGCGGCAGTTGATGCAGAGTTTAAAAAATGATGTGGTTTGCAAAGACAATTCCATTCGCGAACTGATACCGCTTGAATTGATTCCATATCAGGAGGCGATCCGGATGGCGTTTCAAATGATTAAGCAAAATATGGTATTGTCGTCTTGGAAAGATGCATCCTCCAGTACCTTGCATCATCTCGAAATTAACAATTATATCCAGGTACCCAATAACGGTTGTTTCCGCGACCGTAAGTGGAAAGAAATCGATCAGGACAAGGTACAGGAAGTAGCGGATCGCTTTTTCGGAATCGGGGGTATACACGGCTGGTATTATGCCGATGCCCTTTGGCGGATTCGGGGTGTCTTAGACCGAATTTTTGGAGGAGTTGGATTGGGAAGAGGACGCAGAAATGAAGACGAACTACAACCCGGCGATGCATTGGATTTTTGGAGGGTTATACTGGCCGACAGAAAAAATAACCGTTTGCTGTTATTTGCCGAAATGAAATTACCCGGTGAAGCATGGCTCGAGTTTTCAATCGTAAATTTTCATGGCAGATTTATTTTAAAACAAACAGCAACCTTTCGCCCGAGGGGAATTGCCGGCCGAAATTACTGGTACGCCATGTTACCCTTTCATTACTTTATATTCAGAAATATGCTCAATAAAATTGCAGGAGGGTAATGTAATTTTTAAAATCTATATCGTTTATAATGGGTAAATCAATTACGCCAAATAAAAATCTGCGAAAATCTGCGAGAGATGGGATGTTCGAATTTCACATATATACTTGCAAATTTCACACAGATTCACGCAAATTGAAACGCAGATTCGCGCAGAGAAATGAAATTGATTGATGCTAAATGCTACGAATCATATAAATTAAAAGAAATGTATAGATTTGTTAACAAGTTCAAATTGTGTTTAATTAAATTAATACATCATGAAAAATATAATAATAAGTGTATTGATATTATTTTTTCTTTTTCAGAATGAAAGCAATGCCCAGGATACCTTTTCAATTGTTGCAGTAGATTCGGTAACCGGAGAAGTGGGAAGTGCCGGTGCTTCCTGTGTTGACCTGTTTCAGTTTACCGGTTATGCCATCGATTTTTTGGGAGAATTATTTCCGGGCAAAGGAGCCATCAACACTCAGGCTGCATATGATCCGGCCAATCAGGCAAATGCCCGAAACCGGATGAATGCGGGCGATAATCCCGCACAACTTATTGCCTGGCTTGAGTCGAATGATATCGGGGATGATCCAACCATTAGGCAATATGGTATTGTGAGATTGGT
>JAUXUD010000055.1 GCA_030680835.1 Bacteroidota bacterium | reverse complement strand
AATACAGATATTAATATCAATATTAAGGCAATTGCCTGATTCATTTTATTTTTCATTCTTTTATAAATATTTTAGTCAAAAATAGCAACATTATTCAATATCAAAATTAAAACTTTTCTTAATAATTTTTACTCTGTTTATTTAAACGGTAATTTATTAGTTACCCAAAACGATGTGCTGTTTTATAAAGTTCTTCGGAAGACAGACTTTTAAAATAATCATAGGTTATTTTTAGTCCTTCGGCCCTGTTTACTTTAGGTTCCCAGTTTAAAAGTTGTTTTGCTCTTGTTATATCCGGCTTTCTTTGTTTGGGGTCGTCTTTAGGCAAAGGTTTGGAAACCAGTTTTTGGTTTGTGCCGGTTAATCTGATTATTTCTTCACCAAATTCGCGGATACTGATTTCATCGGGATTTCCTATATTAACCGGTTGAGCATAATCGCTGTGTAATAAGCGATAAATGCCTTCAATTAAATCGCTCACATAACAAAAGCTTCGTGTTTGGCTGCCATCACCAAACATGGTTAAATCTTCGCCGCGTAAAGCCTGGCCAATAAAGGCGGGAAGTACCCTCCCATCATTTAACCGCATGCGGGGACCATAGGTATTAAATATGCGAACAATGCGGGTTTCCATTCCGTGATAGGTATGATAGGCCATGGTAATCGCCTCCTGGAAACGTTTGGCTTCATCATATACGCCCCGCGGACCCACAGGATTTACATTGCCCCAGTAATCTTCGGTTTGTGGATGAACCTGCGGATCTCCGTATACTTCGCTGGTTGAAGCAATCAATACCCGTGCGTTTTTAACTCGTGCCAAACCCAGGCAATTATGTATTCCCAATGAACCTACTTTTAAAGTTTGTATGGGGATTTTTAAGTAATCAATTGGACTGGCCGGGGAAGCAAAATGCAGGATATAATCAATATGACCTGAAACATGAATAAACCTGCTTACATCATTGTGATAAAACTCGAATTCCTTTAGCTTCATCAGGTGCTCAATATTTTTCAAATCACCTGTAATCAAATTATCCATACCCACAACATCATATCCTTCTGCAATAAACCGGTCGCATAAATGCGAACCTAAAAATCCGGCTGCTCCGGTTATTAAAACTCTTTTATTGGGCATATCTTAATTATTAGTAATTGTTTGATGTGTATTAACACCAATACAATAATATTCAAAACCATTTTCACGCATCTCTTCCAGGTCATAAATATTACGACCGTCAAAAATGAGCTTATTTTTCATCAGCCTTCCCATAACATTAAAGTTTGGGGTTCTAAATTCAGGCCATTCGGTTACAATTAATAATGCATCCGCATCAATCAGGGCATCATTGGGATCTTTTGAATATTCAATTTGATCTCCCAAATCTTTTTTTGCCTCCAACATAGCAACGGGGTCGTATGCTTTTACATTTGCGCCTGCATGTAAAAGTTTTTCAATAACTACCAATGATGGCGCTTCACGCATATCATCGGTTTTGGGTTTAAAGGAAAGGCCCCACATGGCAAAGGTTTTTCCTTTTAAGTTTCCTTTAAAATGTTTGCTTATTTTATCAAACAAAATAGATTTTTGATCCTCATTTACATCTTCCACTGCTTGTAAAATACGCATCTCATGACCGTTTTCACGGGCTGTTTTAATCAGTGCCTTTACATCTTTAGGAAAGCATGAACCTCCATAACCAATGCCCGGATAAATAAAGCGGTTTCCGATTCGCGGATCACTTCCAATCCCTTTACGAACCTGGTTAACATCCGCGCCCATTATTTCACACAGATTCGCCACATCATTCATAAAACTTATTTTGGTGGCAAGCATGGCATTGGCCGCATATTTTGTCATTTCTGCACTGGGTACATCCATAAAAATAATGGGATGACCGTTTAGGAGAAAAGGCTTGTACAAACGGCGCATTACATCTTCTGCCTTTTTGGTTTCAATACCTACTACAATGCGATCGGGTTTTATAAAATCTTCAATAGCAGCACCTTCTTTTAAAAACTCAGGATTGGATGCAATATCAAATTCAATATTTGCTGCGCGCTTGTCCAGTTCACTCTGCACGGTTGTGCGTACCCTTTTTGCAGTTCCCACAGGCACCGTACTTTTGGTAACAACTACAATATAATCGTCAATATGCGAACCAATTTCGGCAGCAACACCCAGCACGTACTTCAGGTCTGCCGAACCATCTTCACCGGGAGGGGTTCCCACAGCAATAAAGGCTACGTCGGTATCTTTCAGGTTTGAACTTAAATCGGTTGAAAATTGCAGGCGACCTTTTTCCATATTTCTTTGAACCATTTCTTCCAGACCCGGTTCATAAATAGGCATAATTCCCTTTTTGAGATTTTCAATCTTTTTTGCATCTACATCAACACAAACCACATCAATACCCACTTCAGCAAAACAGGTTCCCGTCACCAAACCAACATAACCCGTTCCAATTACAACAATTTTCATATAAGCATTCTCTTTAAAACGCAACGAAAATAACAAAATGCACCATTAAAAAAAGTGTTAAAACCCGAATTGAAAAACTTTTGTCTTATAATAGTACAAAAACGCACATATTTGCCATAAGTTATGATAAAACGATTGATTTTAAGCGGATTTTTAGTTTGCCTTCAGTATCATTTTGTATTTGCTCAGGACAAATATGCGTTTAGCAACAAAATTGTAAATTTTCAATTCCTGTATAATTACCAGATACCTTCCGGTGATTTTGGTAAATTATACAATAACTTTAGTTCCGTAGGTTTTGGAGGCTTGTTAAAAACAAAGCAAAACTGGATTTTTTCAGGGGAAATCAATTATTTGTTCGGCAAAGAAATTAAGGATGAACATATTCTGGATAAACTGGTAAACGGGGGAGGCTATATTGCTTCGGCAACCGGTGCGCCTGCAGATTATTCGGTGGGCATGAGGGGGTTTGAAGGATTTGTAAAAGCGGGTCGTTTATTTGCAATCAATAAGTATAATATGAATTGCGGGTTCATTTTGCTGGGTGGAGTTGGGTTTATCCAGCATTATATTAATTTCGTTTTTCAAAGCGAAAATGAAATACCCCAACTGGATAAAAATTACCAAAAAGGATATGACAGGTTTACGGAAGGCATCGCTTTCAATCAATTTGCAGGATATTATTTCCACAGTAAAAACCGGTTGATTAATTTTTATGTGGGGGTTGATTTTACAGAAGGCTTTACAAAAAATAAAAGGGGTTATAATTATGATAAAATGGCCTTTGATAAAAATGCCAAACAGGATTATGTTACCTCATTCAGGGCCGGGTGGATGATCCCGATTTATCTGAACACCAAAGAAGAAAATGAGTTTCAATTCCGCTAATAAACAATATGCCGGGTAAAATATTTTATTTATTAAGCACACAAGCCTATTTTTTAATCGTAAAACTATTTGCTCCTTTTAACAAAAGGGCTCAATTGTTATACCATGGTCAAAAAGGTTTGCTTAAAAAGTTTGAAGATTTTGCAAAAGGCAATGCAAAAAAATCTATCTGGTTTCATGTAGCCTCTCTGGGAGAGTTTGAACAAGGCAGACCAATCATGGAAGCCCTGAAAAAAGAATATCCTGAATGTAAACTGGTGGTTACTTTTTTCTCCCCTTCAGGTTATGAATCCAGAAAAAATGATCCCATTTGCGAAGCAACTTTTTATCTGCCGTTTGAAAGTAAAATAAATGCCGAAAGGGTGGTTAAATATCTGAACCCAAAACTGGCCATCTGGATTAAATATGATTTTTGGTTTGCCTATTTACACGAACTCAAAAACAAGAACATTCCGCTTTATTTATGTGCTGCGCAGTTTAGAAAGAACCAACTGTTTTTTAAACCTTTTGGTAATTTCCATCGGCAAATATTAAAACAATTTACATATATATTTTGCCAGAATGAAAATTCAAAATCATTGCTTAATTCGATAGGAATTACGAATTGCAGTGTTAGCGGAGATAACCGTTACGACCGGGTATATGAAAGTCTGCAACAGGCAGCGCACTTACCCATTATTGAAAAATTTAAAGGGACCGATTTTTTATTGATTGCCGGAAGCAGTTATGAGTTGGAAGAAAGTTTTTTGGAATTCGCATTTTCAACATTAAACAAATCTTTTAAAATTATTTTTGCCCCGCATTTTGTTGAAGCCAAACAAATACATTTAATTGAAACAAGATTTGGAATGGAATGTATCAAATACTCCGAATGTACTATTGAAACTAATTTCACAGATAAAAAAGTATTGATTATTGACAGCATTGGTTTATTGGCCAAAGCCTACCGGTATGGCGATGCTGCTTTTATAGGAGGTGGCTTTGAGGAAAACGGACTCCACAATACCCTGGAGGCAGCTACCTTTGGAATGCCCATTTGCTTTGGCCCAAAAATTAAGAGGTTTCCTGAAGCTGCTGAGTTAATCCATGAAGATGTGGCAAGCATTGTTCTCAATAAAACTGAGCTTTCAATTTGGATAACTAAATTTTTAGATGATAAGAACTATCAGAAAAATATAGCTCAAAAAAGTCGTGAATTTATTGCAAGAAACATTGGCGCTACAGAGAAAGTTGTTAAGTATATTATTACTTCTTCAACCTCTTCGCCCGCTCAGCATCCAGATAATTTTTAAGTGAATCGGTTTGATAATCGGTTAGTGGTTTAGGTTGTTCCTTCATGGTAGGTTCAGACCTGCATGGCTTGTTTTTTGAACTGTGGCAGGCAAAAGCAAGTATGAACAAACTAATGCTGAACCAAAAACTTATGCGTGTGCAATATTTTTCCATTGTATATTAAGTTTACAAAATACATGCCGGAAGGCAATTCACTAATATCCATCAACAATCGGTTCAAACCGGGTTTGGCAAATTCTTTAGCTATCAAGGTTTTGCTTTTGCCCTGCAGATCCATAAGTTCAATATCCAGCAACAATTTTTCATGCATTTCAAAATCAAATTGAATGTTTTGAGATGCCGGGTTTGGATACAGATTGCTAAAAACTTTTGTTTGTTCAGGTTCATATATCGATGAAAGCGGATCATTGGTTTTAACCCTTCCGATCCAGGTACGATTTTGATTGCTGATGGTGCCCCATGAACCATTGAGCCAGCAAATTCCCAACTCATTGTATTTTCTTTGAATGCCTGTATAATCTCCCCAGCGGTCAACGGTATCACCCAGCAAATCGATATTGCCCTCCCCTTTTTTCACAAATACCGGACCTGATACATTAAAATTTCTGTCAACATAAACTACCGAAGTTCCCGGAAATTGTTTAGCCGAAACATGCGAAAAAGTAATCATGCTGCTGTGGTCGCCGTTGAAACCGGTACCCACATAGGTGATGCTTGGATATCCATAATCCAAAGTATCAGATGAGATGATTTGTCCCTTTGCTATTGGAGAATTGGTCCAGGTATTTTCGATACGACCAAAATAAACAGCCGGGCTAAATAGGGTCTGATCTATCGTATTTCCTACATAATAAATCAATCCGTTTTCGTACATAGCACTCAACACACGGGCATCATTGGTTTGCAATTTTTTGCCATTGGGTTGCAATGCGTTTGGCTGCAATCCATAAGATTGCGGATTTTTTAAAACCTTCATGGTTAGTGTTGCACTTCCCGATTTTAGGGTATTGGTAATATAATGCAGGAACACCGTATCGTTATTTAAATCGCTGGGGCGGTGTGAAATAAAAAACATGCCCGGGCTATAGAGTTTTGAACCGCCTTTTGCGGGACAGATATTCCATACCGGTTTTCCGTTGTAAACGATATTATTATAAACTTTCTGGGGCAATGAATCGCCAGAATATCCTTTCATTTTATCCACCTGCCAGATATAAGATTCCATGAAACCTGTTTTCCAAAAGGTATTGTCTTTAAGCCGGTTTACTGTGATAAACAGCTCATCTTTTGTTATTGAAATTATGGGATAATCACTCCAACTGCTATCGCCTGTGATATTCCCTGGGACCTGATATAAATTCCATTTTAAAGCGGGATCGTTACTTTGTGAAAAGGCAATAATAATGCGCGTATCTGCACTGCTTGAACCTTGCAGGAAAACGATTATAAAGCGATCTTGTTCGGGGTCGTAAATTACCCTGGGGTCGTAGGTTCTGTTTAGCGGACCTAATGCTGAACCCAGAGTGGAAAGTAATTTGCCATTAACATATTTACCGGTATCGTTATAAACATTAAAATTGGTGTTCACCACACTTACAATCACGCCCGCATTGCTAATGGCAAAATCATTATCATTGGGTGTGCCCTGAGTTACATTGCCATTAAAACTGCGGGTAACGGTGGGTGCAACTGCAGCTGCTTTTTTATTTACGATTGCATTTTTAGGGTTGATTAAAGCAGTTCGTTGCATGTCCAGAATTTGCTTTTTTTGATTGAGTTCACTTAAGGGAGCCGGAGCCGGTTTAATGTTTAATATATGTGCTTCAGGTAAATTGGG
>JAUXUD010000052.1 GCA_030680835.1 Bacteroidota bacterium | reverse complement strand
AATATCAACTGCAACCGGGTTTGGAACCACAACCACATCCACGATACTGTCGTTGGGGCAACCATTGGGCGAAGGCGGGGCGATTGTGGTTAAGCGCAATCTGATCCGGTACGTGCCGCCCTGTGTAAACCTATGATTGCTCACACTGGTGGAATTATAAGTTGTGTATGTGTTGCTGTTGGGTGCAGTTTCTATCCGAAATTGGGTATAGGCATTATTTAAGGTAATAGAATTTTGAAGTGTGTAACCAAAATCATAGTATCCGCAATTTTTGCTGGTTTTGGTAATAACCGCCAGCGGGATTCGGCGAACGATAATTGAAAAAGAGCGTGTGGTACGCGCCGGTAAAGGACAAGCCCTGTCTTTGGCAGTAACCACAAAATAATAGGGCAGATTTTGGGCCATACTGGCCGGTGGGGTCCAGCAAAAACGCATACTGTCCAAACGCGGACCTGATGTTAACCGGTTTGCTGCATTATAAGCCTTCACAAAAGTGGCACCATTGCTAACAAGATTTGAAGGTGCGTTCCAGGTCATATCGGTGGTGTCCCATCCAGCGGTATTATCCCATGCCGAAACATAAAAGCACAGCTGCTGGCCGGCACAAATCGACCATGCAAAATTGGGTTGCGGGGTAGTTAATACGCCGTTTACATCATAGGTTCGTAAAACCGGTGGATTATTGGCCGGACAGTTGATACTATAAAACTGAATATCTCTTCGGGTAACTCCCATTAATGTTGGAACCCCACCGATATTTTTCCATTGTTTTACTTCTATAATCAAGTTAGCAACGAAAAATCCCAAAGGTCTGAAACGTAAATCTCCGGTAACTGCATCAATATTGATACCTACGGGTGGCAATGCAGGAGGGCTTTGAATGGGTGCGCCCAAATAAGGTAAAGGAACAGTTGGGCTGTATGGAGAAACATAAGGAGCAGAGGTACCAGGACCTGTTAATGACTGACCAAAAGCGTAACTCAATGAGTCGCCATCAGGGTCGATAGCTCCCAGATTATAAGTGAAATCCTGACCTGCACAGGTAAGTGCAATTGGGTCATTGGTAAAGGTAGGAGATGAATTACATGGGGTAGCACAACGGTTAATAATTGCTTCTGAGTAAAAGTTTAAACTACCTGGGTTTGCCAGGGTAGTAATGGCTGCATTTCTGCAGCACTCGCCAAAACCAACACTTACCATACAGCAACTGGCAGGTAATGCATTTAAATTAATCTGGCCTGTAAATACATAAACTTCGATACCGGGTGAAAAACTTCCGGGGGTACGGTTACCACAATTACTGCAAATAGTTGTTTGGGCAACGCAAAGTTGAATAACGTCAAAAGCGCTGATTGCAGTTACTACGGTTAAACTCTGCGAGCCAAAATTTGTTCCATAACAGGCACCGGCTGCACCAACAATGTTAATGCTTTTAGCGCATGTTGGACTTAACGGTCCACTGGGACAGTTGGAGCATATGGGAACACCCGCACAATCTTTGTATAACTTAAAAGTTACCGTATAAACCCCGGTTGTACCCGTACATTGATACGAGATATCGGAGCCAATCATATGTGAAGCTCTTGAATCGTGGATAAAAAATCCAAATAAAAACAAAACCAAAAAAAGAATTTTGGTTCTTTGTTGTTGAAACGAAAGGTATATTGCACTCATAATAATTCGATTTACTTATTTGCGTGTTCAAATTTACAAACAGTCTAACTTAAAATTTTCCTAATACTATAAATAGTTCGCTAATTTAGTTTTTTTTAGGAAAAAGTTAAGGGTTTCATTAATAGAATATTAATTTTTTATAGAAATGCATTTACTTGGACTCAAATCAAATCAAATTTACAACCTTTTAACCACCGATTGGCATGGTATCAATTTTGAACCATTTGAAATTATCTTTAAACCTGCATTCGATCTAGCAAAAATTTCTTCAAGGCCTTGCAATTTGTGGCGTTACCGCGAAGCCATACCCATAGAAAAAAATGCTGAATTAATAACATTTAATGAAGGATTCACCCCATTATTAAGTATTGGTTTGGGAGCAAATTTAACAATTTTAGTTAAACAAGAGCAATTATTCAGTACAGGAAGTTACAAAGACCGGGGAGCTACGGTGTTAACATCTCATATGAAGCAATTGGGTATTAGCCATTTGGTTCAGGACAGCAGCGGGAATGCCGGAGCAGCAATAGCAGCCTATGCAGCAAAAGCAAATATAAAATGTGATATTTTTTTGCCTGAAGAAACATCTCAGGCAAAATTAATTCAGATGGCCGCATATGGTGCCAATATTGTAAAAATACCAGGAACCCGGCAGGATGCAGCGCTTGCGGCATTTGAAGCCGCCAAAAATACATATTATGCAAGCCATAGTTTTAACCCGTTTTTTATACAGGGAACCAAAACTTTTGCTTATGAAGTATGCGAGCAACTGCATTGGAAGTCACCTGATTCTGTAGTACTTCCCGCAGGTAATGGCACTTTGGTACTGGGTTGTTTTTTGGGTTTCAATGAATTGGCTCAGGCCGGAATTATTTCAAAAATTCCTAAAATAATAGCGGTACAGGCAAAAAATTGCAATCCGCTGGCTCAGGCCTTTCACAACGGATTAAAGGAGGTACAAAAGATTGAAGCACAGCCAACACTGGCAGAAGGCATTGCCATTACCCATCCCATTAAAGGCCCACAAATAATTGAAGCTGTATTGAAAACCAAAGGTACATTTATTTCGGTGAGTGAAGCCGAAATTTCTTCAGCGTGGTTACAAATGGCCCAAAAGGGTTTCTTTATTGAACCCACCTCAGCAGCTGCCATTGCGGGAGTTACAGAATATGTTAAAGGACTTGAAAAGGAAGAAAAAATCGTTACGCTATTCAGTGGACACGGTCTTAAATCTTTAGATAAAATTGAAAAGATTCTGAAAGTAATATAAAAAACTGAAGCATTAAAATGATACCGTTAAAATTACGTTAGGTCCTTTAGAATGGATTATATGTGGCAATAACAAAGAATCACTTATTATTGCGATGGATTTAAACCATGAGATTTGATAAATTATATTGCTGTTCGATTATACTATTCTGCATGATAAGCCTCCAGTCGTGCAGCAAAAAAAAAGAAGCGCATCCGCTTGCCCGTGCTTATGGGAAAGAGTTGTTGTGGCATGATGCAGAACCTTTTTTAAAAGACACCAAAGGTCCAGAAGACAGTATTTTAAGATTAAAAAAAATAGTTGCCGGCTGGATTATGGAGCAAATAAAATTAAATGTTTCATCAGCCACCATCAATACGAAAGCCCCCGAAATTGAAGACAAGGTAACACGTTATAAAAATGACCTGCTCATCTACTATTATGAACAAAACAAAGTAGCTGAACTGCTTGATACTGTAGTTACTGAATCGGAATTGAAAAAAATGTTTGAAAACAACAAGCAAAATTTTCATTTAAGCAATAATGTGGTAAGACTTGTTTTTGTAAAAATCAAATCAAACCTGAAAATGGTATCCAAAATAAGAAATTTGATTTCGGATTTTAATGAGGAAAACAAAGAAAAACTGCAGGAAATGAGCAGTCAATATGCTGAAAATTCATTTTTGGAAGATCAGGTTTGGCTCAATTTTGATGATATTACCAAGGAATTACCGATCAAGACATATGATGCGGAACAATTTCTTGAAAATAATAAATATGTTGAAATTAAAGAAGGGCCTTATATTTACCTCATAAATATTATAGCCTATCAAATAAAAAACAGCAGTTCCAATTTTGAGTTTGAAAGAGAAAATATAAAAAAAGTAATATTGCAAAACCGCAAAAATGAATTACTCAGGCAACTTGAAATAACACTTAAGAAAGAAGCTGAATTAAAAAATGAAGTTGAAAACTTTGTAAACTAAAATGAAGAAACTTGTAAGTATAATAGGTATGGTACTATTTGGCACAATTCAGTTGCATGCACAAATAGTTGATGAAATTGTTGCTGTGGTTGCCGATAAAATTATTTTACGGTCGGATATTGAAATTGCATATGAACAGGCGTCAAAGGAATTGGGCATCAGAAACGATTCGTTAAAATGCAAAATTTTGGAAATGAAACTGATTGAAAACCTGATGGTATTAAAAGCCCAGGTTGATAGCATACCGGTAAGCGAAGAACGTGTGGATGCTGAGCTCGACGAACGGATACGGTATTTTGCACAACAATACGGAGGTGAAAAAGCGCTGGAAGAAATATACGGAAAAAGCATCTCTGAGATAAAGGCTACAAATCGCGAACGCATCAGAAACAACCAGCTAAAACAAGCCATGGAAAGCAAGATTGTGAAAGATGTTAAAGTAAATCCAACCGATATCAAGAGTTTTTATTCGGCATTAAAAGTGGATAGCCTGCCTTATTACAGTGCCGAGGTTGAGCTGGCGCAGATAGTAATAGAACCCAAAGTAAGCAAAGTGGCTAAAATGATGGCGTATGAAAAAATTACGGAGCTTAGAAAACGCATTGTGGAAGTCGGTGAAAAATTCAGCACCCTGGCCTTAATCTATTCCGATGATAAAGGTTCTGCTTCTAAAGGAGGTGAACTGGGCTATTTTGGCAGAGGCATGATGGTACCTGAGTTTGAAGGAGCTGCTTTCAGGTTAAAACCCGACAGTGTTTCCAGAATTATTGAAACAAAATATGGTTATCATATCATCATGGCAATTCAGCGTAAGGGCGAAGAAGTTAATGCCCGACATATTTTAATTATGCCTAAAATTTACAGCTCCGATGTTGAACTTGCGCAACACCTGATGGACAGCATTGTTCAACTTATAAAAATGGATTCGATGAGTTTTGAAACAGCCGCGCGGAAATTCTCGGATGATGAAAACACCAAAGCAAGCGGCGGAATTATTGGTTCGGGAGGATTGGGAAACGCACATATACCGGTTGATGAACTGAGTAAGGAATTAAATATAAATATACAGAACCTTGAGGTGGGCGAAATGAGTGAACCGGAAATGGTAACCCTTCCCGGACCTGACCAAAAAAAGGCATGGCGTGTGTTTTACCTGAAAAGCGAAACGCCTCCGCACCGATGCAATCCGGTTGACGATTATCAAAAATTACAGGCAATGGCTTTTGAAAAAAAACAACGCCAAACGCGTGAGAAATGGATAGCACGGTACCGCAAACAATTTTATGTGCAAATAAACGGACCGTATGCCAATTGCCCTGGCCTGAAAGAATGGGGTATCAGTAAATAATATCAAAATTATATTTTAGTAAAAAAGATGTTGCAATTTAACAATGACGTTGAAGCCGCAGTTATGCTTCAACAAAAATACAAAGAATTAAAAAGCGAAATTGGGAAAGTAATTATTGGCCAACACGATGTAATTGATGCCGTATTAATTTCAATATTTTCTAATGGTCATACCTTATTGATAGGCTTACCCGGGTTGGCGAAAACACTGCTGGTGAAGTCTATTTCCGAGGTACTCGACCTTCGGTTCAACCGGATACAATTTACACCCGATTTGATGCCGAGTGATATTACAGGTTCAGAGATTCTGGATGAAAAAAGAGAATTCAAATTTTTACGCGGACCTATTTTTGCGAACATCATTTTAGCAGATGAAATAAACCGCACACCACCCAAAACACAGGCTGCATTATTGGAAGCCATGCAGGAAAAATCGGTTACAACAGGTGGGAAAATGCATATTTTGGAAGAACCTTTTTTTGTACTTGCAACTCAAAATCCCATTGAACAGGAAGGAACCTATCCTTTGCCCGAAGCGCAACTCGACCGGTTTATGTTTAATGTATTACTGGATTATCCAAGTTTTGAAGAAGAACTTATTGTAGTAAAAACCACAACCGGCAGTGATCAACCCAAACTCAATAAAATTTTGCATGGTGATGAAATCCTGTATTTTCAAAAACTGGTGCGAAGAGTACCTGTACCCGAAAATGTATTGGAATATGC
>JAUXUD010000051.1 GCA_030680835.1 Bacteroidota bacterium | reverse complement strand
AATATCAACTGCAACCGGGTTTGGAACCACAACCACATCCACGATACTGTCGTTGGGGCAACCATTGGGCGAAGGCGGGGCGATTGTGGTTAAGCGCAATCTGATCCGGTACGTGCCGCCCTGTGTAAACCTATGATTGCTTACACTGGTGGAATTATAAGTTGTATATGTGTTGCTGTTGGGTGCAGTTTCTATCCTATATTGGGTATAGGCATTATTTAAGGTAACAGAATTTTGAAGTGTGTAGCCAAAATCATAGTATCCGCAATTTTTGTTGGTTTTGGTAATAACCGCCAGCGGGATTCGGCGAACGATAATTGAAAAAGAGCGTGTGGTACGCGCCGGAACAGGGCAAGCTCTGTCTTTGGCAGTAACTACAAAATAATAGGGCAGGTTTTGGGCCATACTGGCCGGTGGGGTCCAGCAAAAGCGCATACTGTCCAGGCGTGGTCCTACGGTTCCACGAGTAGCCGGATTATATGCTTTTACAAAAGTTGCACCATTACTTACGAGGTTGGATGGAGCATTCCAGCTCATGTCGGTTGAATCCCATGATGCGGTATTATCCCATGCCGAAACATAAAAGCATAGCTGCTGGCCGGCACAAATCGACCAGGCAAAATTGGGTTGCGGGGTAGTTAACACGCCGTTTACATCATAGGTTCGTAAAATCGGTGGATTGTTGTTGGGACAGCTCTGGCTGTAAAACTGAATATCGCGGCGTGTTACGCCCACAACTGTCGGAACTCCGCTAATTATTCTCCATTGGGTTACTGCAATTACCAGATTGGCAACAAAATATCCCATCGGGCGAAACCTTAAATCCCCTGTTATGGGATCAATATTAATACCTACCGGAGGTATGGCAGGTGGACTTTGAATGGGTGCCCCCAAATAAGGTAAAGGAACAGTTGGGCTGTATGGAGAAACGTAGGGTGCGGATGTGCCCGGGCCTACCAACGACTGGCCAAAAGCATAGCTCAGGGAATCTCCATCAGGGTCGAGAGCTCCCAGGTTATAGGTAAAATCCTGACCTGAGCAGGTTACGGCTACCGGGTCATTTGTAAATGTGGGTGAAGAGTTGCAGGGTGTAACACAACGATTCACGATGGCTTCGGTATAAAAACTTAAAGAGAGCGGATTGGCTAGTGTTGTTATAGCCCCGTTGCGGCAACAGGTTTGGTAACCAAATCGCACCATACAACAACTGGGAGGCAATGCACTTAAATTAACCTGACCCACAAAAGTATAAACTTCAATTCCGGGAGTGAAAGTTCCGGGAGTACGTGACGCACAATTGGTACATACGGTTAATGCCACTGCACATAATTGTATTACATCCAATGCACTGATGGCGGTTACTACCGGAATCGGTTGATTGCCAAAACTGGTGCCCGTACAGGCACCCCCTGCACCAACAATGCTTATAGACAGCTGGCAGGAAGAACTTAATGGACCCGGTGTTGGACAACCCGAACAAAGTGGAAATGGGTCGCTGCAATCTCTGTATATTTTAAAAGTTAGCTGGTAAACTCCGGCAGTACCGGTACAACTGTATGCCACATCAGAACCCACTACGTGCGTTGCCTGAACTTTTGTATTTAAAAAGCTTAAAAACAGAATGCTTATTACAAATAAGTATTTACTCAATTTTTTTATGTAATTACTGATGTTCATGGTTTTTTAAATCCGATTTACGATTCAAAGTTAATGAGTCTTATTCCTAACATTTTCTTAAGAAACCGAATTTAAACAAATGTATATCATATTTAACAAATCCTTAAGAATATCACTTTGAAAAACATTGGCAATTCCAATGAATTAAGTAATTATTAAGTTTATTAATTGAATATAAACAGCCGGCACTTTTATGCTGGCTGATTATATATTGCTATTAATTTGTTGAATCCAAACATAAGAAGTATGCATTGATAATCCAAACATAAACTGATCAGGTTATCCATTAATTCATTCAATCAAAACATAAAGTTATTATATTTGGCCCAGATAAAGTATTGAACAGGCAAAGATGAAAGTATTTAAATTTGGAGGTGCATCGGTTAAAAATGCTGTTGCTGTAAAAAACGTTGGCGAAGTTTTAAAACAATTTGGCGGACAGGAAATAATGGTTATTGTGAGCGCTATGGGCAAAATTACCAATGCCCTGGAACTTCTTGCCAAAGCATATTTTGAAGGAAGTAAAGAGAAAGAAGTTCGCTATAAACAGGTAAAAGATTTTCATGATGAAATTATCAAAGACTTGTTAAAAGGCAGTCTGGTTCATACCTATGATGATATTGAAAATCTTTTTATAGAACTGGAATGTGAGCTTGAAACAAAACCCGATGCTTCATATGATAAAGTTTATGATCAGATAGTAAGTTATGGCGAAATATTTTCATCACGCATTATAAGTGCCTATTTAAATGAAGCCGGAATTAAAAACCGATGGATGGATGCCCGTAATTTTATCAGCATTGAAAACAATACCTACCGCGAAGGCAAGCTGGACTGGGAAACCACAGGCAATTTAATTGCGAATAAACTAAAACCTATTGTTAAAAAGCAACTCGTTATTACTCAGGGTTTCATAGGCAAGAATAAAGATAATTTTACCGTAACACTGGGCAGGGAAGGTTCTGATTATTCGGCAGCCATATTCGCTTACGGTTTGGATGCCGAAAGTGTTACCATCTGGAAAGATGTGGCCGGGGTAATGAATGCCGACCCAAAAAAATTTCCGGAGGCACTAAAAATTGATGCCATCAGTTATCCCAAGGCTATAGAAATGGCTTATTACGGAGCAACTGTTATTCATCCAAAAACCATACAACCCCTGCAAAGCAAACATATTCCTTTATATGTAAAATCATTTCTTAATCCGGGTGCAGAAGGTACTGTTGTTGGTGTTGATAAGGAAAAGGAAGTGCATTTGCCTACCATTATTTCAAAAGGACAACAGGTTTTGATATCGATGGGAAGCCGTGATTTTTCATTTATTGTTGAAGATAACCTGAGCAGGATTTTTAATGCATTTGCACAGCATAAAATCAAAATCAACCTCATGCAAAGTTCGGCCATTAGTTTTAGTGTTTGCGCAGATTATATAGAAGCCAATTTACCCGGCTTAATACAGGATCTAGACAAAGATTATATTGTAAAAACAAACGATGGACTGGAGCTTTTAACCATAACCAACTACCAACCCGAAATGCTCGATGCACTTACAATAAATCGTGAAGTTTTAATTGAACAACGCACAAGACATACGGTACAGTTTGTTTTGAGGTGAAGTACGAGTTACAAATTACGAGTTACGAATTACGAGTTACGAATTACGAGTTACGAGTTACGAGTTACGAATTACGAGTTACGAATTACGAGTTACGAGTTACGAGTTACGAATTACGAGTTACGAATTACGAGTTACGAGTTACGAATTATGAGTATGTAGTTCGAGTTACGCCCCGATAGCTATCTGTACCACGACCTGACAAGAATTACATCGTACATCGTACATCGTACATTGTACATTGTAATTCGTAAATCGTAAATCCTTTTACTTTTTCCTCAAGTACAGGATACGTTCACTTTTCTGTCCACTGCCATCCAGTTTTATTCCGGTTAAAATCATGTTGGTGGAATTGGTTTGTTTTATGGTATATACCTGATTGATCCAATCGGGCTCGGAGATGCTTATTTTATCATTGTCTTTATCATAAAACCAGGTAATGGCATAATCGTTGCCACCCTGAGTTAAAACGCCGCTTATACTATCGCTGTTAAATTTAAATTCGCCGTCATTGGCCAGCGATTCCACACGGGTTTTTGAACCATTTGAAGCCACTTCATTTAACAAAACACTATCCCGGTTCCATCTGCCTACCCAGTTGATTCCCGGCTTATTTACAGGATCGCTGATAGGCTCCTTCTGACAGGAAACAATAATGAGGCTAATGATAAATAATGCTGCAATTGATTTTTTCATGAATGAATACCTATCAAAATAGGTGCCAAGATAATAATTTTCGTTTAATTCGCGGAGTGTTAACGAAATGCTATATTTTACTAGGTTCAAATCTGGGCAATTGCCTGCAAAATCTCAAACAGGCTGTTGATCTCATTCAACTTCATATTGGAAAAATTAACAAAGCTTCATCTATATATAAAACAGCGGCCTGGGGAAATACTGAGCAAGGTGATTTTTATAATCAGGTATTGTTTGTTGAAACATTATTGAACCCACAGGAATTATTAACAATGCTTTTATCCATTGAAAAAAATATGGGCCGTGAAAGAAAACACAAATGGGAGCCGCGCATTATTGACCTCGATATTTTATATTTTGGAAGCCAGATTGTAAATGATGAAAATCTTATCATCCCGCATCCATGGCTTCATAAGAGACGATTTACGCTGGCACCACTGGCTGAAATCAGTCCCGATTTTGTACATCCGCTTTTGGTTCAAAGCAACCAACAACTATTGGAAATTTGTGAAGATCTTCTGAGCGTGGAAAAATTATAGCTGAAGAATCACAAAATCCCTGCATTTTTGTTTTCTTGAAATCACAAATTCCATATTCATTTATTGCCATCGAAGGCAATATTGGTGCCGGCAAATCAACCCTGGCACAACTGCTTTCAAAACAACTGAATGCGCGTCTCATCCTCGAAGAATTTGAAGACAATTCGTTTTTGCCAAAATTTTATGAAGACGCACGGCGCTATGCGTTTCCACTGGAGATGAGCTTTTTGGCGAGTAGGTTCAACCAGCTAAAAAAGCAGCTTGCCGAGCAGGATTTATTTAAAGAACATGTAATTTGTGATTATATTTTTGCCAAGTGTTTGTTGTTTTCAAAAGTGAATCTGGATGAAGATGAATACGACTTGTATTATCGCTTATTTAGCATCATTGATTTGCAATTGCCCAAACCCGATTTATTAATTTATCTGCATTGTCCGCTCGAAAAATTGCAATGGAATATTGCAAACCGCGGACGGGTGTATGAACAAAAAATTGAAGAAAAATATTTGCTCGATTTACAGGAAGCCTATTTTTCTTACCTGCATAATAGTCCCGATTTAAGGGTTTTGATGATTGATTGTTCGAACCTGGATTTTGTGAACAATACCTCGCATTACGAGCAAATACTGAGCCTGATGCGCAAGCCTTACACACCCGGCATTCACCATTATCATTTGCTGGATTTGTAATGAAACCTCAAATTCCGTTAATGATATTACCCTATTTGCCTTGTATTGCATGGGTACAGCATGCACTGCAAAGGGATGTGGTGTTATTGGAAGCGAGCGAGCATTATATAAAACAAAGTTACCGCAACCGTACCAGAATACTTTCTGCCAACGGCGTGCAGGCATTACAAATTCCCGTTCTTCACGAATCCGGCAAACAAAAAATTACCGAAATTGAAACCGACCCCAACGAAAACTGGAAGCGAAACCATTGGCAAAGCATTGAATCGGCATACAATAAATCAGCTTTTTTTATGTATTACCGGCATCTTTTTGAACCCTATTTTAAAGGAGATGCGCAGGTAAATTTATGGCAACATAACCTGGGTTTGCTTCAGGTTATTTTTAAAATATTAAAGGTGCAAATACGGTTTGAACATACCCGGACTTATGAAAAAAATCCTGAACAGGTATTGGATTTAAGAGCAGCATTTCATTGCAAAAATAAATGCCCTGAAACCGAACTGATTGCTAACAAAAAATACCTGCAGGTGTTTGCAGAAAAGTATCCTTTTGAACCCAATTTATCGGTGCTGGATTTGTTGTTTAATGCGGGGCCTGATGCGGGGAGGTATTTGAGGGCTTGAATTTGATTGTAGGCAGATTTACTTAATGGGAAGATTTTGAATTATTCCGCTTCGCTCCATGATCCCTGAGGGGGAGGCTTAAAAGAAAATAAATCAAAAAAGCACCTGCGTCGCTGCATCTTTCTTTACTTACCTCATTCAAGCCTTGAAGGGCTTGATTCGGTTATAAACTTTCGAATAATTCACTATGAAGCAATAATTTTTAGAAAGAGTAACAGAAAGAGAAAGAGTGTCATTCTCTTTCTCTTTCTCTTTCTCTTTCTTCTACTCGCGGAGAGGGCGGGATTCGAACCATATTTGTATTAATTTGATTTACTGCTGTTTATAACTTTATTAAATAATTGGTATCCGAATAGGTGTCCACACCATAGCATTTGGTATCGGATTTAATTTTGATTTGGAACAGGGATTTCAGTACCAGGTTCACTTGCTAAAAAATCGAAATTTAATCTATAGAATTGAAAAAAAAAAGGAAAAAGATTACAGTCATTAAATTTTAAATTCCTTCAATTACACTTCTCTTATGAAGTTCTATAACCATTTGCATTTCATTTATCATTTGTTCACCAATCTTTTGTTGTTCAAACAGGCTTAAATTGCGAACGTCGTTATATGTTTTTTCATGGATTACTTCTTTTTGAAAATATTTATATTTCCAAGTAATTGTCAAATGCCCAGTCCCATAGCGAAATTTTATTATTTGATTTTGACCGTTTTCGTAAAGGTTAAATTCTCTTTTGTCAAGAGAAATTATATTACCTCTGCTGTTAAAGGCCACTTCATTAATCATTTGTACTATTACATTAAATTTTTCTGGAAATGTTTGAGTTTGAAAGTCATCATTGTCTTTATTCAATGAGAAAAAAAATCGAAATAGGATTGTTCCCACAATTAAAATTATTATCCAAATCATAATTATCGTTGTTCAAATGTTTGTTAATTTTTTCATCATATCGAAAATAGGTTAATTAACTGGTTTCATAGGCAATTCCTTTATTTACGGCAACCTTGACCAAATTAAATTTCATAAAATAGTACTTGTTAAATTTTATCAGCATTTTCTCTAACCCATAGCATCATTGTTGTAAGTCCTACATAGAATAATAAGAATTCACCAAGATCAGTCGAAAATTCAGGGTCTTCTGCAAAAGGTGTTATATAAAATGCCGTATACAATTTACTTGCTATGTAATTACTAGTATTCATATTATTTAATTCTTCTGCAAAAAATCTATACCTTGAATTAACAAATTCTATAAGAACATTTGTTTCTAAATCAATATCGTATATTTTAGCCTGCTCAAATAATAACAAATAGAAATCATCAGTATCTTCATGGTTCTTGTTCGGATACTTTTCATTAAACATATCAAATACCAACAATGAATTAAATAAAATTACTTCAAATTTTCCTTTGTTATCAGATAATTTTTTATAAGAATTAACTAATTCAGTTATTCCACTTAAGGAAACCAAGAATATTTTTTCACCATCAGACATGTCCTCAAATACATTTTTTATTTCTTCGACATTTATTGAAGTAGGTAATTCTAATTTTAGACTATGTGTTTCTTCTATATTTAATAACGGATTTACTTTTTCATTTGAGCTATTAGGAAGTCCAAATTTTGATTGAATGACATCTTCATCGAACACCGGTTCTGAATCTGGTGTTGGCTCAGGAATCGGAATGTCTGGTTCAACAATTCGCCAGCTAGGTAAGTCTAGAAAGGGACTATAATAATCTATATAATAATTTTCATCAATTCCCATTTCTTTCAATAGGTCCGATTTCAGAGTGTTGATATCATCCAAATCATCCTTACAACCGAAGCGTGTGGCAAAACTTATTGTAGCTAATGCCTCATAATGCTTCTTACCCTCATAAAATTCTTTGATAGCAATCAACCTCAATGTTTCAACAGGGTCCACTTTAAAATATTCCAATTTCATCCCAATTCTTAATAAGTCTTCTGAGAATATATGTGTAGATACTTTACTCATTATTCCAGCTGAGTCAATAAAATTTGGTGCTTCACTAGTATTGAAGACCATCGCAAACGAGTCTTCAAAATCCATCCTAATCTTTTTGAGGATTATGCCAGTTATTTCCTGCTCGTTTATATTCTCTTTTAAATGCTCCTGTCGTGGTTTCGAATCAAAAAGTCCCATACTTTGTTCGTATTTAATTTGGTTGTAAATATTTGCTGGTTTTCGCCTCTTGGGATGTATCATGTCCCTGTGCAAGTTTCTCACCCACTTAAAAAAGAAGTAAAGTAGAATTGCACTGACAATGCCTTTAAAGAAAATCATAAGCCTATAAAGTATCAAATCTGATACTTTTTGAACGAAAAAACAAAAGGAAATTTACCCCGTGGTAAAATCCCTTAAAAAACAAGACCAGGATATCGTCCAATATGTGGGTGAGCGGGTGAAAATGCTACGTAATCAAAAAGGACTAACCCAAGAAGAACTTGCCAATGAATCAGAAGTTTCCTTAGCTCAAATTAAGCGGATTGAACTTGGTACCATAAATACCTCTATAAGGGCTTTAGAGCGCATAATAAGGGCCTTAAATACATCAGCAAGCGAATTCTTCAACGGATATAAATGAACTCTTTATAACGCAAATAAATCGCTGGTTTTCTTAGCTAATTATCCCAATTATTTGTTTTTCGGACGCACAAACCTTAGCTGTTAGCGTAAGTAATTTATTAATCAATTTACTGAATAATAAAGAAGTTTGAATTCAACCA
Source organism: Bacteroidota bacterium (assembly GCA_030680835.1). Taxonomy (GTDB): domain Bacteria; phylum Bacteroidota; class Bacteroidia; order UKL13-3; family UKL13-3; genus B1. The sequence continues at coordinate 40,658 of JAUXUD010000051.1, read as the reverse complement.
ACTTCTTCTAAAATTCTTATTTTCCCCTCAAATAAAACTTCGTCCTCAACATTGCCAGAATCTTCTCCTTTCCAGTATTTATGTGCCTTTGAAATTGTTTCATTCAAAGGAAACGTTCCGCCTATCAGCCATTTTTGTGCTGCTCTATGTATTTTTCCATTCACAATTATTACTTTAAATATTTTTTGATGTTTACTTTGGAGTATATTTTTCCAAAAATCATAAGATTGTTCATTATCTGGGATTAACCAAATACACTTGTGTCTGCTAGGTAATTCTGGATAAAATGAATTTCTGATTGTTTCAAATGCTAATTCTCTGATTATTCTCAACGTATTGCCAAGACTGTCTATTGCTTCTTTTATTGTGAGTATTGGATTAAAATGGTAGCCCTGCATTTTTATTGGAGCAGGAAATTTACTAGTATAGGTATCAAAAGCATGTCTAGTTATTAAATCCGAAGAATATTTTTCACCATTCAACTCAATAAAATCTCCTTTTTCCGCGAAAGATCGCCACATATAATTGTCCTCATGACCAAAATATATTTCATCTCCAATTTTCCAATTGCAATCAGGACTATTATTTATATGGTAGTACATTTCCATAGAAAATTGTCTATTGACTTTTTATATATACTCGGGAATAATATTATCACTAACGGCAGACTGTGAAAAAACCGATCTACATTCTGGCATGTAAAAATTGCGATAATAATTGAGAAAACAAAATGCAATATATATCTCTTTTACCATACTTCTGAATCAAGAACCAGATCGGCTCAAAAAGGGCTTTAGAGCGCATTATAAGGGCACTAATTACATCAATGAGGAATTCTTCAAAGAGTAAAATTAAACCTTTATAATAGCAAATTAACCTTTAATATTCTTGGTTAATTATTTCCTATTTTGTCACAAATTTCTATGCCTCAGAGGCCACTGATCAGTCAGTATTTGGTAGAGTTCTTTTAGATTGGGTTTGTGAGTCTATAGCTTTCAACTTCATTGGCAAGTTCTGTCAATCCATGCTCCAATTCTGAATACTTACCTGCTTCAAATTCTAATAACTCAATATTGTAAGTTTTTCTCACTACTTCTTTTATGGTTGGGTGTATATCATTTGCCATGCAGGCATAATGTGGATGAGAACCAATTGCTGAAATATTTACATTTTCGAGAATTAATTGAATATCTGGGTCGTTAAGGCTATATCCAAGAAAGAGTATTGTGTTGGTTAAAAAAAGACCATCTAGAACTTTATAAAAATTGGAATACTTTAATCTCGCTTCAAAAAACTGAGACCGTGTTAAAATTGTTTCAGCAGGATTAGAAATACAACCATGCGATTTTACAATACTCCTATATGGAGATCTAAGGTCTGATACAAGATGTGTCTCATTTTGTTTGCAAATATTATAACCGTTAGCTGAGTTGCCTAATTTGCAATAATTATCATAAATATCATCGTAATTGGTTGTAATTACTACCTTCGGATCAATTTTGAAAACCGCTTCATGAATTACAGACTTTTGAAATTTTGGCAATTGAAGAGTTGTCCTCAAATAATCTGTATAATTAGCAGTAGAAATATTTTTAACGATAATCTCAGCTGCATCTAAATACTTATCTTTGGTAATTAATTCTCTTATGAGCGGTTCGTCTGATTTTGAATTCATAATACTAATCAGACCTTCCAAATATTGAGACCAAGTAGGAGGACTTGTTTTTCCATCTATTGATTTACTAGCAGCTGAAGCTCCCGATCCAAGAAAAATAATGCATCTTCTAGCAGCCAGTTCTTTTATAAGTGCATTTGGCCAGTTCATATTATTTCGCTTTTCATGTTTAGATTTTCTTGAATTCGAGTAGTAATGAAATCTATCCACTGCTGATACTGTTCAAGTTGTTTGAACTGAGGACCAACAAGTCCATCAGAACCAGTTAAATCTAAGATAGGACTTGCAGACGATTGACCAAGAGGAATTAAACTATACAAATGAGGAACATCGCCAAGCTTAAAGTCTTCTTTTTGAAAGTTTTCATCACTAAAGCTCTTTAAAGAGTTATATACTTCATCGGGAACGACTTGTATTATCTCTTCATAAGCTTTTGTTGCTCTTCTAACACCGTCCCTTGTTTTTGTGATATATTGTTGTATTGTATAACCAAGATAACCAGTTTTAATTGAGAGAGTTTCAGGAACTTTATATTGCTTAATTCTTTCCGGAGTTTGTTTTTCACAAAGTTGAATTCCGTTTTCATAATAACTAATCCATGAGTCGAGCCAAGTTGCAATATTCCTAACTCCTAAAATACTAAAAATGTCGGAACCCATTGGAGTAACAAAATAGTCACAACCAATTAACACCGATCTATTAATTGAGCCTAAACTAGGTCCTAAGTCATAAAAGACAAAGTCAAAATCATTTTTCACTTTATCTGAAAGATTTGTATTCCAGTTCGATTTTCTTATCCCACCTAAATCCCCACTTAGTAATTGCGACCAGGCTTCACTCAGCTTGTCTTCGATTATAGAAAGGCGTGGATGCCCTGCTATTAAAGAAACTCCAAATCTATTTATATTGTATGGAATTGGATTAATTTTCTCTATTATATTAGCATCTCCGTCTTCAATAGGTTGTAATATGTCGCTGATTGTTGTATATGGGCTTCTCGTTTTTGGATTCCAATAAAGATCTGCCGCGAAGTCAAGTCCCATTATCAATTGGGTTGCATTACATTGAGGATCGCAGTCTACAACTAGTACTCTCTGCTTATGCTTTTTTGCAAAATGGGATGCAAGATTACAGGTTAAAGTTGTTTTTCCAACACCGCCCTTATTATTAAACATTGCTATTTTTATCATAACTTCTTTATGTGTATATGTAATATCTATGGATTTTTAACAAAAGTCAAAATATAAAAAACCACTTCACAATCTATCTGGTAAAACTTGCGAAAATAAACGGTAAAACAAAATTAAACTTAAATTTACCATTCACATTATAAATATTAATGCTTCTAAATTGGTATCTGATACTTTAATGCAGGGAAAACAAAGTCTTTTAGAATTCAAACTTTAATTCATTGAAATTAAATCAAAATCTATTTGCCTTTTGTGTTTTTTGCAAATATATAAATTACCTGCTCGACCACAGAGATGTTCCCATGTCCACCCAGGGCTTATAAAATATATCATTACTATATCAATGACTGCTTCATCCGAGTTTTCTGATTCACATTTAGGGCAAATGTAATTGTTTGTCTTGTATTCCTTGATAAACCTGCATTTATAAACATCTACCCAATCAAAAATAGTTTCTGGGTCAAGGTCCATAACCTTCCATTCATTCAGTGGTGATTTCCTCCCTCTTAACATGTTATTAAAATAGATTCTTACTTTCTGTATATTTATATTAAAAGAGCTTAATGACAAGTTACTCATCTGTTGGTTTTGATGGAAATCGAAAGTTTCGAATAAATGCACTTGATCGTTCACTTAAGATGCATAACAAAAGTAGAGCACTTATTGTGAAATCCAAAATTTCATCGACAGGGCTTTCTCATTTACCAGATAAAATTGAAACTTTGCAAAAGCAGAACAATATTCTATACAAGTGAGAACCCATATTCCTTGATAAAATACTCAATTGTAATGTTTTCACCTCTAATTGATTTCCCATCAACTGAAACTATCATATACTCCCAACTATAGAAGGTCACACGAATATTGTCTTTTATGTAGCAATGGTTAGAATTAGGTTGGACCACAAATCCAGCTTCAATAAGAAGTCCAGGTGTTAATATCATTATCAGTTAGTTTCTGCATAACTTATGGTGTCGTATGCAGATTTGAAAGCTAAATATTTTAGTATTAAGAGCTTATATTACTTCTCTATATTTTTCAATGTTTTATAGATACCAATGTGATATTTATAAACCGATTTGATTTTAATAATAAACTGATTTCTCCTCTTAAGTTTCGCAGCCAAAATATCATCAACATATAATTTAAGTTTTTCGCCTTTGTTTTCTCCCTCACATATTTCACACCAAACTTCCCATTGTTCCTGAACAGGATCTTTTCTGAAAACATGAATGTGTAACTCTAAACCGGCTCTTAGCTTTGTGTATTTTATTTCATTACCATTGAACAATCTCTTGCCTATTTTTTCACCTTTTTTAGCAAGGCTATCTTTTACAAGGCCTTCCTTTTTTCCTGCTTTAGCTAGTTTGTCTGCTGCTTTATTCTGCTTCCTGGGCCTATATTCTATATTTACCCTTGCACGAGCATAATCTGTTAATTTTTTCCGAATCTTGTCAAGCCTGTCAAGAAGGTCATGGTTTTTAATCGGTTTACCCTCATGATTATGCCAATTATTTCTCCTCCACTCTCTAATTCGATAGACATTTGTTCGTTCGCTATCTTGCAGCGCAAACCTATCTGAAATGAAAATGATTTGATTAATATTGGCTAATTCATCCTGCAATTCATAAAATAAATCAATCACATGCAGCATTGCCTGAATTATTGCTTCGTATTCAATTCTTTCAATATTTCCACCTTCATATTTTCCAATGGATATCAGTCTATCATCTAAAGCTAAATTATCAGGGAAACTGACGACAAATCCAACCCCACCTGAATTAACTTTATCGTAATCCATCGCACCATCACAGTTCACATATAAGGCATAAGGATTTCTTACAGTCATTTTAGACCAAAGCATATTACTACAAATCTTAGCATATCAAAAGTGGGTTGGTTAGTCAAAAATAGCATTTTCTGTTGATTTAATGCGAGATTTTGCAATCAGGCAACAATATACATTGCCCTAATATTTTACCCGCGCAAATCGCTTGTTTTTGTCTCTTCGAGGTTAGTTGCCAAATTAGTGTCAATTAGCATTAATATATATCTACAATAGTAGAAATTTATAAGGCTTTGTAGCCCATACACCGAACGCGAAATGGAAGTAATCTGATCTACAATAGTAGAAATTTATAAGGCTTTGTAGCCTGAGGTAAAAGGAAATGAAGTAACAGTAGATCTACAATAGTAGAAATTTATAAGGCTTTGTAGCCCACATGGAAGCCATGCGAAAGTTTACAATCGCATCTACAATAGTAGAAATTTATAAGGCTTTGTAGCCTATTAGCTCTTTCATATTAGTTCATATATCTACAATAGTAGAAATTTATAAGTCTTTGTAGCCTTGTTCATTAGTCGGTGGTATTACTCTAATCTACAATAGTAGAAATTTATAAGGCTTTGTAGCCCAAAAATAATTCATCTTAATTATGCAAATATCTACAATAGAAGAAATTTTTAAGGCTTTATAACTCTATTAACCTCATAATTTTAGTTATGTATCTACAATAGTAGAAATTTATAAGGCTTTGTAGCCAATTGAGCAGGGGGGTGAATGTTAGGCATCTACAATAGTAGAAATTTATAAGGCTTTGTAGCCCTCGGTGCAGATAAGTTCTGCATTGTGGATATCTACAATAGTAGAAATTTATAAGGCTTTGTAGCCAAATGAACTTGTAAACTACTTAATGAAATCTACAATAGTAGAAATTTATAAGGCTTTATAGCCAACAATACAACAAGCTATTGGAGGTAGCATCTACAATAGTAGAAATTTATAAGGCTTTGTAGTTTTCAGCATCAATCAAACAACTGATATTATCTACAATAGTAGAAATTTATAAGGCTTTGTAGCCTTCATTTTTGTACCATTTGTAAGCAGAAGATCTACAATAGTAGAAATTTATAAGGCTTTGTAGTCAATTAATTCGATATATAACCACTAAATCTACAATAGTAGAAATTTATAAGGCTTTGTAGCCATACTGTTCAGCGTCTACCTCGATGCCTATCTACAATAGTAGAAATTTTAAGCTTTATAACCTTGATTTTAGTTAACAAGTGATTTAAATCTACAATAGTAGAAATTTATAAGGCTTTATAACCTCACTAATTACATATGCCCCTTTATTTTATCTGGTTCCTCGAATTCAATTGAGTCGATTTCAATATGTGCAGTTTTCCCTAATTGTTGGGGATTTGAATTATACAGATCCTCATAATTATTGTCAAATACCTGATGTAGATAAACGGAGTATGGACAAAACACTAAACCGTTCAGAAATGTTATGTGTAAATACGTTACCATGATGTCAAAGAACTTTTCAAACGTAATATTCGTGCCTAAATTATTTTTGGGCGAAGTTTAACCATTCTTTATTAGTAATGGCAAGCTTCAATTTTTTAAAATCCTCAGATTTTTTAATTTGTTCAATAACCCATAAACCTTTTCTGGCTATATTAAATGCTCCATTTGCATCAGCATTTTGGGGCAAATCATTTGAGGCAGTTTCGCTGAAGAAAAATTTGCCATTATCGTCTTCAACTGGTGAAATTAAATAGTCGACATTGCTATTGGCAATGCTGTTACGCATTTGAAGAGTAAGTTTAAAAAGGTGCAAAATTGACTCATAAAAGCCTTTATCTGTTTGAGATAATATGCTTACTTTAAGATTTTTTTGATTGTAATCTATCTTATATTTACTGAAAAGTGTAATAAACTCATTTGTGATATTTATTTCGTTACTAACCCACTGATTATTCATGTTTGGATTTCTTTGCGTTTTAATCCTATTGCCATAGGTGCAAACAACCCAATGTGTCCTTGTGCCTTCCGCTTTATTTGTAAAAAGAGAATAGTCAAAGCTAAATTCAAAGTATTTTTTATCTGAATTGTATGAAATATCTGAAAAGGAACTTAAAAAAGATCTGGCCTTCTCCACATTTTCATATTTGATTTGAAACAGATTGACAAATCCTGTTACAGGGTCCATTTTACTTGTATTCCAGGCAGGAATGTAAAAAAGGAAACCGCTCTGTTTACCAATTTTATGAAAGCTCACAAATGGGTTTGTTAATTGCAAGGCATTCAATAATCCTCCAGTTTCAGTTGGTTCTTTTTTCTTATCAACTAAATAATTGAGCTTGTCAATGAGCATTTTCTCGAATTTCTGATAAACCTGTTTCTCAACTTTTTGCCTACCCCTCATAAATCCCATATTCAGATCCTCCAAAACCACTATTGCATTGTATTGAATTATCAATTCTGTGATCCGATGAATTACCTGACTTATATAGCCCTCTTTCAATTCCTTGATTGTTTCAATGGTCTTCCAATTTTTCCTGGACTCATCTCTGCCGCCTTCTCTTTTATCCAGCAATGAATGATAATCGGTCTTGTACTCATTACCATTATAATTATTCACTATTTCATTCAGCGAGAATTGCTCTTTTATTTTTCCATCTAAATCAATGACCGTTATATAAAGCAGATGTCTTTCGCCTCGGTCAATGCCTATTATATGCTTTATTTGATTTTCCTTAATGGCTTGATTTACTATAGTATTGATGTTTGAATAACCGTCGGCTTTAAAATTCATAGTAATTGGAACATGAAACTGGAATTTATCTATTGTAAATCGTCTGTCTTTTATAATGTCGTATACAAATAAACTTTGTTTTTTTGTATTTAGTTCGTTTTTGTTAGGGATGGTTTGATTCGCCAGATGTTTGAAAATGTTATCCTCTTTGATGCTCTTTTTCCTGAAAAAAATTTCTGCCTGCCCATTAAGTTTATAAACGACATTTTCCAAATTGTTTGGGTCAAAAACCATTTTCCAATAAAGGGTATGTAGATTGGGTGTGCCTTTGCTATTACCAGAAAAATCCTTGTTGTAAATCTTAAATAAATATAGTTTCCCTTCATGCACAAGTTCAGATATATAGCTGTCGTCAATATTGGTATAAGTAATGCTATAACCTTGATTTTCTACCTCACTATAAAATTCATCGATTGAATTGTACTCATTTGTGGGTCTGAATTTAAATCCGAAATGCTTCCAGTCATTATGCCTTACTAATGAATCTTTATAAAAGTCAATAATTTCACGACAGTCATTAACTTCAAAATCCTCCTTTTCATAACCCTCTTGAGCCTTGCCATTTTTGGTATGAGATCCATGATTTCTGATGCGCAGAATGTTTTCATTAGGTTTAAAATAATCAATGTTACTTCCACTAAAAAAAACTTTGGGTAACATTTTGCTTGCCCCAGGTAATAATTTGTAATTTACCTTTTGGAAATATTGATCTGTCTTTGATTCTGGAAGGTCCCGAAATACCTTATTATGATTTCGATCCATAATTCCCAGATAATAATTATCATTTTTTCTTAAAAGGATTGACGCATTTGCTTCTTCTTTATTCACGTCCCAACCATCAAGCAAGGTGCTATTTTCAAAATTTAGCTTTATCTTCTCAAGGCTGTATGGCTTTTTAGTCACGTAATTTCTGACCTTATTGTATAAAGGGGTAACTTGATCAAGTGTTTCCCATAACTTTTCAAATTCGCTATAAAATTTCTCGTCTTTTACAGCCTCATTTCCTTTGCCCAGCAAGGGTTTAATAAACCTTTGAACCTGTTTAAAATTGTCCAGTAAGGTCTTGATTTTATCGATGGACTGTTGATCCTGAATCAAGTTTTGATTATCGGGGTAAGCTTTTAATATATTCTCTAACGCTGAGTAGTTTTTTTCTGTGGATTCAAAGAGATTAGGCTCATTATTATCACTGATAATCGATAATTGGACGAAATAATCTGCAATATTTTTGTGCAAATCAGGATTTTCTAATAAAATCAAGGTTTCATTTAAGTATTGGATTGAAAAGCTATCAAACCGCTTTAAATGCTTGCTTTGCTCTTCTTCATACTTCTCGCTTCCTTGCTTTGCTTTACCCTTATAAACTTTGGCAAAATCCTTATAAATGGCATCTTGTATCACAGTCCAATTGCCAAACATCTTTTGGGATATATCAGTTAACCCAAGATCATTTCTAATATAGATTTTGGATAAATCAAAATCAGTAATTTGGCGAAGTAATTCAGGCAAAGTGATTATTTCATTGTTTTTTGTTTCCAGAACCTGATACTTAACTTCTTGGTAAAATTTTTCTATGCTTTCTAATAATTCTGCATCACTTCTAAATTCTTCAGGTAAAAATGATGTTGTATTCCTGTCACTTAAAATTTGTTTGAACAGAGGTTTTAACTTGGCAATTTTATCCTTTTTGTCAAGCACCTGTTGGTTATACAAATTTATATGTTCGTTTAAACCCTGTATTTTTGTTTTACCGTCATCTGAAGTGTATCCACCTAAAAGGTAATTATATCTATCTATACCTAATTGGTTTAGGGTTTCATTAAAAGATTCGAGATGGAACATTTCCTCAATATTATTTACCTGAAGTATTGAATTTAAATCCTTCAGGATAGTTGGAAATTTATTCTTCAATGGGCTTTGAACAACTTTTTCAAATATTCCTTGATTATCGATAAATTTTGGAAGATTCTGATTGATTAGCCTAAAGGAAATTGCAGTCGATTTATCTTCATGGGTATACATATTGGCCCTGTTTTCATGAAATCCTGTAAAATAGGTGGTGAAATTTTCAAATTCATTCACAATTTTTAATTCTTCTGGCTTGGTAACAAATTCCTTTAAATCAATTTTTATTAGTTCTTTTCCGAATAAATTCTTATATCTGTTTTTGATTACGTCATCAGGATGTTTGCTAAATCGATCTGCAATATGTTTTCTTAAAACAGCTTGAATTTCCTCAAATTGCTTTTTTTGATATTCATCTTTGTTTTGAATTTTGTAAAGTTGGAAGTATTCGTCCAGTCTGCTTAGTTTCAAACCCTCCAATGCCTTATTGATAAAATCCTTGTGATATTCATCGATAATCTTTTTTGCTATTTTATAACTTTCCGCTCGACTTTCATCTTTTGAAAGAATTCCGTTTTTCTGGATAAAGTCCAAGGTTTCCCCTTGAGGGATTAATTCGAATCTTAATGTTTTGGAAAGCCCATAAAGGTTTTGAAAATTTGAAAAAATGCTCATACAAATATTTATTAATTATGAAATATTTTGAAAAGTATTCTGGAGTAAAAAATTTATTTTGATCAAACACTATAGGCGAAATTAACAATATTTATAGATTATTCTTAATGATTAATTTTAATGATTAAAAAAAACAAGATTCACTTTCATGAATCTTGTTTTCTAGTTTTACAATTCGCCCTTATCAGCAAAACTGTAAAAGTTAAAATCTGGGTCAACAATCAAATGGTCAATCACAGTTAAATCCATTATTCTTGCAGCTTCTATAATCTTGCGTGTTAAATGAATATCCTGTACAGAGGGGACCAAGTTACCTGTTGGATGATTATGGGATAAAGCAAATCTTTGACTGCCCAATTTAAGGGCTGTTGCAAGTATTAACCTAATGTCAACCATTGTTTGGCTCATGGTTCCGATACTATGCCTGTAAACGCCTAATACATTGCCAATTCTGTTCATATACAAGATAAAAAATTCCTCTTGCAAAGCGATTGTGTTCAAGTTGTAATAGGGTTTTAAGCAATTCACAATATCCTTTGACTCTTTAATTTTCTGACCATAGACTCTTTTTGGTAGGTATCTAACCTCAATTTCCGCTACTTTATCTAAACATTCCATAGTGTATTATATTATTTTCCAATGACTGTACAAGTACCAATTTTCATTAATCTCGAATTCAAGTTTGCCCAGTTCAGTTTCTCGAACCATCTTGACAAAAAATTGTTGTCCACGTCCAATATCCTTAGTATCATGGATGGACAGGACAGGGAAAGGGCAACTTTTTCGAACCAAACCTTTTGCAGTACTGACCAATATGGAATATGGGGACCAGTATAATATTGGCTTTTTCATCAGATTAGTTAAGATACCAAGAATATTCCTTTTGTGAAATAGCAGAAAAAAGATGTTTAACCAGATCAAAAGAATTGGTTGAACGGTCCAGGAAATTATCAATGTAAGATGACTTATTTGATTCAGTCAGCAAGTTTAAAAAGTTCCACAAATTCAGGCTTCCATCTTCATTCCTACTAAAGTTTTTGTCAGTGTAATAATCCTTAACAACTGAGCTAATCTGGGTATCTGTTAAGAGTAGGTTTGGAAGTCCTTTTCGTGAGGTTACAGGCATTAAAGAGTACATGCGCATCTTACCAATCAACTGAGCAAATTGCGTCTCTGTAATCGCATAATTTGGCATCAGTTTAAGGTCCTGAATGAACTTCTCCGCCTTGAAGGATTTTACGAGGTCAAATATCCCACTACCTAATTCTTCAACTGTTCTTGCTCTGAGTTCTGCCTTATAACCATCTGTAGAAATGCAAAGGTTACAACATACTTTATTTTGGAAGCCAATGAACACTTTAAATTTCTCCTCAGTTTTGCGGTTAAAAAGGTTCTCATGGTTGTAAGCCCGAACACCACCTATACAAAGAGCTAATTGATTCTCACCAACTGTACATTTCAAATTAGGTATCTCAATCAGAAATGCCATACGCTCATAGTAGATTGTTCGTTCATGATCTAAAAGAAGATTGGCAGGTTTGGAGATTGCCTCTGGAATACGCCCTTTAATCGCATGGGAAACACGTACAGATGGGTAATTGATTTGTTCGCCCTTAAAGATATGTTCAGCAACTTCATACGCTGTTTCAATGAACTCAACATGTGAAATTGTACATTCATTATCTTTGGAAAATACAGGGATTGTGCAATCTTTTTGCAAGTGTTCATAAGAAGCTTCAATTGTATTAGCCTTTATGAATTGGGATTCTGTTGAGAATTGAATTCTTTGTTTTGGTTTATCAAGTAATGTTTCCATTTGGATTAAAATTTGTTTTTTGAAAGTTGGAAATAAAAGTCTGTTTGGACTCAGCTTCGAGCTGGTCCCTTTTGCTTTTGAAATTATCAAGTAGTTTCTCCTGGTAAGAAGGGTATTGCTTATAGACTTCTTTAAGCTCTTCTATTGACTTGCAATCGGCAATAAGAAGTTTGATATCATCCAATGATAATTCAGCCTCACACCAGCTCTTAAGTAGCATTCCGTCAATACTACCAAGCACACGACTGGGCTTATCTGCATACAATCCAGTTCTGTCTTTGGATGCTGTAGCCTGATGTTTAATGTCTATATCATAAACAAGTGTGAACTCATAGTCCATACCATCCCGGGTAACACCTTTCAATCCAACTTTTTCAGGGACCATTTTGCCATTCTTATCAGATAGCACATAATCCTGTTTAGTACGAATAGTTCCAATAACATGGCATGAAGACTGAATGATTGCAGTTGTAAAATTGTTGTGCCGTGGAGTAACCTTTGCCCAATTGGCAAAGCTATTGCCAGCCATATTTCCGTGAATATCAAGTATTCCTCCCTGACCTTCCCATTCGTGACTAATCGAGTCAATGATGATAACTTCCATTCCCTCTTTTTCACAAATACCAATTGCTTCAACATATTTTTCCGGTGCGTAAGGTTCCAGAATAGGTAGAACATTAAAATCCCCTAAATCAGAGTATAGCTCACTTGAATAGTTCTCTGTATCGATGACAGCAATCTTATTCCAGTCGCCACATAAGCCAAATGCTATTAATAGTGCGGAATAGGTTTTGCCCGAACCACTTGGTCCCTGTAATGCCAATTTAAGTTTGGCGTTCTTTCTTTTTGCTTTCCTTAACATAGTAGTAAAATTAAAAGGGCCGTCTTTTGGACAGCCCTTGGTTAAATTGAAAAAAATAAGTTTGATTAATTTGTTACAGAACGGTCAAACTCGAATACAGTGTTCTCGATACTGTTCGCAGGAGTTGTTGCAACAGGTGCGTCAACAACTGTCTCTTCAGCAAGAGGGTCAGACACTTTTGCAACCGATACTGCCGAAGGCATTAGTGACTTGGCAAATGCCTCACCAATGTTTGCAGCAATACGTGCCTGAACGTCAAGCACGATGTTGATGTCTTCATAACGGTCATGAGTCTTGGTATAAAGCTGCTGTACACCATTGGCGTCAGCTACTACTTTACCATTGTTCATAACAGGCGAACCAGCAACACATGTGCGCTTGTTACAGGTAAGCTGTGCTCCCTGACCATTAAGCACCAGATTGGTACCTGCACCACGTGACATGGACGCTAATAAAACTTCAGATACAGGCACCATTGTGCCATTGTCCAGTTGGATTCCAACTGCGTGCTTTCCGAAACGGAATGCCACGATTTTGCCAGATATTTTTGACATGAGATATGAGTTTAAAGGCGACGGTACATTCCGTCCCCAAACACCGTAGGGGTTCTTGATGTGGAGTCTTCCAAGATTTCGATTATACTCGCTTCAAAAAAATTTATAAAAAAATTTTACTTAAATAAATAAGCGATTTTTAACCATAGTAGTGTTAGGCTTTTAAAGTGAAGTTGGCTACTTTATTAATTGTTCAAATCTTTCTTTTGGTACAAAAAATGCTGAACTGCCAAATTCATTTAAATTATTTTCATCGTTCATTAATATGCACTCATTAAACCAATCTTGATCCATGAGTTCCTGGCTCTCGGGCCATGTTACTAATATGTATTCCATATTGTTATTATTTGTCTTGGGTTTAAAATTGTGTAAGATTTATAAAATAATGCTTTGCAAATGGGGCTATCTGTGCCAGGATAACATTAGTTTTTAAGAAGTATATTCAAAAACAGATAAAGTCCACAGATATAAAAAAACAAATCATCAGATGTTTAACAATCCTTTGTAAATATGTTAACTACATTTTTGAACCAGTTTGTTAATAAGAAACTAAAGAAAATATAACTTAACCCAAACTAAAGTACAAAAAATTGAAATAAGAATAATAACCATATATTCTGTTAGCTGAATTTCATTAATGATATATAACTTCTCTAGTTCCTATTAATAAATAAATTATCACAGCTCAGTATTTTAAACAGCTACTAAAGAAATAGATTTTGAAGTACAGGTATAAGATGTTAGCTTCATCTAAAGAAATTAAAGCGGATCTCAATTAAGTAATTTTAGGATAATAATTGAGTACCTTTTTTACCTGCTCAATTGCAAAAAAATTGCGCCAAAACGGGGTAATAATTATTAATTTCTCAAAAATTATGTGCAAAAAGACATATAAATAAAAGCGGAATTTACTCTTGAAAATGCCATGTTAGACCATCACTTTAGATGTAATATTGTATATTGCTTATAATCAATCAATTAAAATGTAAAAATAAATCACTTTTTTCTTGCTTTTTTGGAAAAAAAGCCGTATCTTTGCAGTTAATAAAATTCCTGAGAAGTAGGTCGAGGACACCAATAAGTGATCCTTAAGCGCAGTGGAGGAACTCTCCGAACAATTACATGAGTAATTGAAACATACCCAGTCAACAAAATAAATGATATGAAGCTGGGCAACTGGGTCTATCTGCGCCCGAATAACAGAAGTTATTTAGGGGTAAATTCAAACACCAGATAATGTCAACCACCCCCACCCCGGGTATCGTGGACAAAGTCCACGGATATATAAAACAAATCAGATATTTAACAACCTTTTGTATTACCTTTAAACAAGTACGATTGCTTGTCTTTCAAAACTTCTGGTTAATATTGTATAATTTCTCTAGGTGACCTATCTACAATTCACGATTGGTTAACTAAAGAATAATATATTGAAGTACAACTTAGGGTTGTTAGCATTTACCACAGAACTTGGCACAGTTTGACTGTGGGTTGTAGTTGCGTAACTTTGTAGCCGCTCTATTGTGGAATAGCGTTATATTTTCTCTAGTGAACCAATTTACAATGCCTTTTTAATTGGCACAAATAATAGATTCCATCTTGTATTTTTCAAAAAGCGTTTCAAAACCATCGTCTTCCAGATTCAAAGATGTATTTTGCCTTCCTCGAATAAATAAATCTACGCTATTAACAGTATCTTTTAGGTCTACAACGATTATACTACAAACCCCGTCACTGATAATCGACATGCCATCGGGATAAAATAAATTTCCCATTATTTCATAACACCTAGCTTCAGGGAAATCTTTTAATATAGCTTCAAAATCATGCTCTAATCCGTTAGGTTCTGTCTTTTTAACCAGTGAATCCGATTGTAAAATGGCTTCCTGACTGGATGCAAATTGCCCAATTATTATTCCCCTATTTTCTATTTCAACGATTGTAATATACATACTTTGATACCGCAAAATATATAATTGTATCCTCAATTCCAATTAAGATTTAATAGGGGTATTTGCAATTGAATAATAAGTTAAAATATTGCCCCAATTTGCCCATTTTCATGCGTTTTAAGAGAGGTTGTTTTCCCAGGGAATATTCTCTATTCTGAACCTAAAATAAGCGTTAATATCTGCTCTAAATATTTAGTAAAATACATCCAAATTTGTCGCAAAGTATGTGGTAAATTATCTGAATTATAGTAGTTGAAATTCAACTTTGGGCTATATTATATTACAGTCAGAAAGCTAAATGACTTATGGGAAAGTGGATTTTAAGTGCTCAGATGAGACTGCATAAATAAGGCTGACCCGAAGATGTATTCGAGCCAGCCCAATCCAAATAACCTTGACTTGCTGTACTACCTATATTAATCATGTTTCGATTGATTGGTAGTCCAAGTAGTATAGGTAATCAAGTTATACTTCTACAGGAGCTTATATTTACCTTTGGCAACCTTTGTTATCTTCTTAACATTTACAAGATTACCTAACTGAGTAAAAGCAGTTTGCCGTGACATCGTTCCTGCATCGACAATGTCAGTGATAATATCTTGCGATTTGACTTCGCCTTTTTCATTGTTGGTCTTAATGATGTATTCCAGGAGTATTTCTGAATTGGCATTATCTTTTCTGCCGTCATTTTCTCCTAGAAGCACGTATTCTTCCACAACGTCTATAGTTTCCAACCAGAGGTTATCGTTAATTTTGAAACGCTTCACGGTTTCATCATTTTCAGGTGCATATCTAAATGCCACATCCTTAATGTATCGATTGTTACTGTTTGTTTTATTTATACCAATGATAAAATCAGCCTCCTGACCTATTATCCTGCTTCCAGCCACTGAATAAATCGTTATTGGAGCATTGTTGAGCTTGCTAGTATGATGAATTACTACAATTGATACCTTCAATTTGTTAGTGATTTCACGCAGCCTTTTCATTATTGGCATTGCTACTGAGCTTTCCTCTATGCTGCCTGAATACATTCGGCTTAATGAATCAATGAATACTATACCTGGATTATGGTCCGTTATTACATCTTCAAGAACCTTCCAATGAGCATCTGAGTTAAAATATCTAGGCATATTTTCAGTTACAACCGTTATATTATCAATCCATTCATCTCCCTTTCCTTTGTTGATTATATGGCTGACCTGCTTTTCATTTCTTGTGGTTCGATCACGATAAAATTCTTCCAGTGATATGAAAAGGACCTGTTTGTTGTTAATGTTAATGGGCAATCCTAAATAGTCGTCCACACCTGCTGCTATACTCAAAGCTAAGTTTTCACAAAATATTGTTTTACCACATTTAGGTGGTCCAACAATAAATCCTAATGAGTTATCAGTAATCCCTGAATAAATTGTTTGGATTGGTGGTTCAGATTTAACCCTAACAATCATATCCTTCAATGACATGGTGAGAGCCGATTTCTTAACTTCAGTATTGACAGTTAATTTAAGTGAATCCTTTGTCGTGCTTTGACTCCCATCCACTTGACCAACAACGTCGTTATAAATAGAAAGAAGGTTGTCCATTGGATTGATGTTGTTATTCTCTTCCATACGACACCTTGTTTTTAACCAGGATTGCATTTATATCTTGGTAATCATAATAAATAGTTCCACCCATTTTAGTATATGGTAGAACACCTGCTATACGCAGGTTTTGAATTGCCGAGGTTGAAAGTCCTAAAATGGCCTTCACCTCCTGTGTTCTTAACCACCTTTTTGCAAAGGGGTTAAGATTAAGTATCATTTCCTCAATGATTTTTTTTAAATCAGTATGAGGTTCTTGCTCCCTTGGAAGCAAGTTTGTTAATTCGGTCATCAATTTTTTAAATTGAGATTTAAATTGCCAGGTGGGTAACATAAACATCACAAAACTCAGGACTTAAATAATGTGATGGCTTTTACTGCTATGGGGTTGCCATATTGTTACCATGATTTTCAGTCGGACCATGCCAACTGCTTACTAAATATATGTTTCAAATTTATTTTGAAATACAATTAGCGTTATTAAAACGAAGCTTATTTGATAAGCTTACAAAGATTCGGGCAATTGGGGTAAAATTATGCCCTCTAAATAAATCGATTTCCCATAAGTCAAAGAACAATTTTGAGCTTATTAATATGCTCAATAATAAACCGATTCAAATATATTAAAGTCCATTCCTAATTAATTCTTAAAATTTATTTTGGACCTCAAATAGCAAACTAATTATGAATATTTTAATAATCGTTATTTGAACTTATCGGCAATTTTTCCCATTTCATTACCAACTCGCTCATCCAGCATCTTTGCATAAATTTTTGTGGTACTAAGCTTTTTATGACCAAGCATTGTTGATACTACTTCCAAGCTAATGCCGTTTTTAAGCGTTACAGTAGTAGCAAATGTATGTCTGGCTAAATGACTTGACATGTTTTTTTCGATGTCGCAAATGCCGCCTAATTCCTTTAAATATACATTCATTTTCTGATTACTTTTTACTGGCAAAACCAACCCACCTTCTTCACATTCTGGATGATTTTGATATTTTTCGATTATCCGAAATGCAACTGGAAATATTGGCACTTTTACAAGAGTATTGGTTTTCTCTCTGTGAGTTCGAATCCATTGCTTGCCTTCCTCATCTTTAATAATTTGGGACCTTTTCAGCTGTTTAATATCAATGTATGCCAATCCAGTATAACACTGGAATAAGAAGATGTCTCGTATTTGGTCAATCCTGGTATTTGTTATAACTTTGCCTGCAATGGAATTCAATTCTTCTTCTGTTAAATAGCCTCGTTCAACAGGTTCTAGTTTTGTTTTGAAATTGTTAAATGGATCAGATGTAATTAATCCTTTAGATTTCGCAAGGATTACTAACTTTCGAAAGTTTTTGATGTACTTTAATGCAGTGTTGTTGCTACAATGATGCTTCACCCTCAGATAATGATCTAAACCAGTTATAAAATCATAATCGATTTCTCTTACATTAAACTCAGTCCTGTGATACTTAAATGCTATGTATTTCTTAATGTGTTCAAATGTAGTTTGATATCTTTGGTGTGTACCAGCAGCGTATTTTTGCCCAATGAGTTCCTTAATCTGATAATTATGGTCTTCAAATAATTTAAACAATCCATAATCAACTTTATCCAGTCCAAAATATACTTTCTTTAAAATTGGTGCAGTAATAACCTTTTCATCTCTTTGAAGTCGTGCATAAAACTCATGTAATTGAGATTTAACTTGTGACAAATAATGGTTGGTCGCTTTGGCAAACTCATTGGTCCCTGTAACTGATTCTGACCCTGGTTTCCATTTACTAATCGGCACATTTCTTTTGGTAGAAAACTCCGCTCTCTTTCCGTTGATAGTAATACGACAGTATATAGGTGCAGTTGTTTCATCATCTATTGATTTATCTTTCCTGATATAAAACAGGATACTAAAGGTTGGTGTCATTATTTTATGTATTATTCGGTTACCTATTACAAATTTATGAAAAGGTATCCTAATTGGTGTAATTAAATATGATAAAATTTGGTAGAATTGAGTTTATTGAAAAAAGAAAATCCCTGTAAAATATTATATTTACAAGGATTTGGTTGAATTTGGTTTTGTAGTTGCGGAGAGGGCGGGATTCGAACCCGCGGTACCTTGCGGTACACAAACTTTCCAAGCTTGCACGATCGGCCACTCTGACACCTCTCCGGGCGGGGGGCGAAAATAGGGAAATTATTAAAAAAATAAGCCAGAATTAATTTGTTTAGACAATTTATATTAATTTTGATTCCGGGTTTTTGCAACTTTTTGCCTTTTATACCTGTCTAAACAATACAATTAATTACATTATGAAAACAACTACTACTTTATTGAAATTTGCAGTTTTGTTTGTTATTGTATTTTCATCCTGCAGAAAAAGAGATCCAGAAATATTTAAAATGACGGATGCGGTGATTACCGGTTATGATTTAAGAAAATGTATGTGCTGCGGCGGTTTGTTAATCAATTTTGAAAATAATCCGGAACAATATTCAGGTACTTATTATCTGATTGATGAAATGCCATCCAATTCAGGAATCAACGAAAGCACCAAATTCCCCCTGTATGTAAAAGTTCAATATAGCATTGACAAGGAAAAATGTGGCGGCAATATGAACTTTGTGGATATCCAAAAAATAAGGATTAAATAATAATCCAATTTCCATTCATTTTTGATTCAAAAAGTTAATTCCTAAATTAACATCATACATTGTACGTTGTACATCGTACATCGTACATTGTACATCGTACATCGTACATCGTACATCGTACATCGTACATCGTACATCGTACATCGTACATTGTACATTGTACATTGTACATCGTAAATTTACTTAAGATAAGTGTCTAACCATTCAAAAAATACACGTTGCCAGAGGATGCTGTTTTGGGGTTTTACCACCCAATGGTTTTCGTCGGGGAAATATAAGAAACGGCTGGGGATTCCCTGAACCTGGGCTGCTGTAAAGGCTTCCATGCCCTGGGTAAGCGGCACGCGGTAATCCTTTTCGTTATGAATCACCAGAATGGGGGTATCCCATTTCTTCACAAATTTATGCGGAGATGAATCGAAATTATTCGGACTTGCAGTCTGGCTCCAGTAAGGTCCTCCGTTATCGCGGTTGGCAAAATGCATTTCTTCGGTGCTGCCATACCAGCTTTCCATATTAAACATACCGCAATGCGCTATAAATGCCTTAAACCGCTTGTTGTGATTTCCGGCAAGCCAATATACACTGTAACCGCCAAAGCTGGCTCCTACAGCTCCCAGCTTTTCTTTGTTTACATAAGGTTCAGTGCTCACATCATCAATGGCACTTAAATAATCTTTCTGACATTGACCGCCATAATCATTCATAATCGCATCATTCCATGTGCTGCCAAAACCCGGCAAGCCTCTTCGGTTGGGAGCCACCACGATATAACCATGTGCGGCCATCAACTGAAAATTCCAGCGGTAACTAAAAAACTGCGATACCATACTTTGAGGTCCGCCCTGGCAATACAACAGGGTTGGGTATTTTTTGGCAGAATCAAAATCGGGTGGATAAATAACCCAAACCAACATCTCTTTTCCATCCGTAGTTTTTACCATGCGCTTTTTTACTGCACCCATTTTTATCTCATTCAGCAAAGCTTTGTTGGGATTGAAATACAATAAATCCGTTGTTAACTTTTTATCCTCAAGATTCTTTTTTGAATAGGTAAACTGATACTTCATCAACAGGTTGGGATGACTGATGCTGGAAGTATTTGCAAACATAAGGGCATTGGTACTTTTACCCTGTAAACAAAATTCATTCACGTCAAAATCTCCAACCAATAACTCCGTGGCAAAGCCTCTTGCATCCGGCCAAAAACCTACAATATGTTTGGTTCCTTTCTCGCTCACGATTGCAAAAATCAATTTGCCATCTTCTGCCCATTTAAAACTTTCAACCGGGTAATCAAAATCTGCACTTATTTTTATAATTTCAGGTAAATTACTGCTGCGTGTTTCACCATTTTTAGGTGTTTTATCATTTAATAATAGTGAACCAAAATCAAGCATCACCAGTGTATTACGGTCGCTTTCGTAACCCGGAGTTGCCATGCTTAACCAAGCCAGTATGCTGCCATCTGGAGAAAATTGCGGATTGCGGTCGAAGCCCGGATTTGCTTCCGAAATATTTTGGGTTTGTTTCGTAATTATATCATAAACATAAATATCGCTGTTGGTTGAAAGTGCATCCTGGGTTCCGCTTAATTTTTTGCAATCGTAAGCAATTTTAGTTCCATCTGCATTCCAGTTAAATTCATCATCATCGCCATTGGGAGGAATCGGACAATCAAATTTTTCGTCCTTCATTAAATCAGTAGGTTCACCCATTATGGCTCCATTGGCATAGCCCACAATAAACAAATGACTGTATGCATAATCATGCCAGGCATCCCAGTGCCGGTAAAATAATCCATCAATAATACGTGCATTTGTTTTGTCCAGATCAGGATAAATTTCCTTTGCCTCTTTATCCATTTTTACATCGGCTGTATAGGCAATATGGCTAAGCTTTGGCGAGTACTTATACCCTCCTATCCCACCGGCAAAACGCGTTATCTGCTTTTTGTTGCTTCCTTGCAGGTCCATTTCCCACAATTGCATATCCCCCGTTTCGGCGCTCATATAACTTATCTTTTTTCCATCGGGTGTAAAGCGCGCAGCGGAAGCATTATTTTTTGCATCTGCAATTGCTATGGGTTCACCCGAAGCTGTATTTTTTGCATAAATGATATTGGTTCCCTTATTGGCTTTTACATCATAGGTTCTCACCCCATAAATTATTGTTTTACCATCAGACGAAATTTGCGGATCGCTTAATCGTCCCATTTGCCATAGCTTTTCAACCGTCAATTTATTTTGTGCCATAACAAAAAAAGGGAATACCAGCAACAGGAATATTATTTTTTTCATAATTAAATATTTAAGAGTTACGATGTACGATGTACAATTTACGATGTACGATGTAATTTAAAACTCATACCTCATACCTCATACCTCATACCTCATACTTCATACTTCATACTTCATACTTTCCACTTTAATTTGTTTGCGATTTACGTAATATTTCAGACATTTTGAACCAGTTATAGGGATTGGATGTTAATTTTATTAAATTGCTTCAGTTAATTCATCATAATTGGTATAATCCTATGAAAGAAAACAAACGAACGATCTTATTTCTGGTTTTGGGTTCATTTTTTATTGCCAATGCAATTATTGCAGAATTTATAGGTGTAAAAATATTTTCGCTTGAAAAAACCCTGGGTATTAATCCGGCCAACTGGAACGTGCTGGGCAATACCCTTTCTTTTAACATGACTGCCGGGGTTTTATTGTGGCCTGTTGTTTTTATCATGACGGATATTATTAATGAATATTTCGGACCGAAAGGAGTCAGGCTTTATTCCTATATAGCTGCCGCATTAATTACCTATGCTTTTATAGCCATTTACTTTGCAATCGGTTTAACTCCCGCCGATTTTTGGCTCAGCAAAGAAACCCCTGCCGGACCGCTGGATATGCAAAATGCCTATGGCCAGATTTTCGGTCAGGGTTTATGGATTATTATTGGCTCGCTGGTGGCATTTTTAATCGGACAACTTATTGATGTAACTGTATTTCATTATATCAAAAAACGCAGCGGTGAAAAATTTCTTTGGCTGCGTTCAACGGGCTCCACGGTGGTTTCGCAGTTTATCGACAGCTTTGTAGTATTAATCATTGCCTTTTATATCGGGGCCGGCTGGGACTTAAACCTGGTACTCGGAATAGGAGTTGTAAATTATATTTATAAATTAACGATTGCCGTTTTGCTAACTCCACTTTTATATGGCTTGCATACAATCATAGATATTTATCTGGGTCCGGAACTGTCTGGAGCGATGATGAAGGATGCGCAGGGGGATTAAAGCGAAATGGGAGGATGAGAAATGAGAAATGAGATTCTGTGCTTTGGTAACGTGGTTTAACAAGCTTAACGTCAACTTCGCACATCGTACATCGTACATTTTACATTGTATTTCGTCACTCGTAATTCGTAATTCGTCACTCGTAATTCATAATTCACAAGCTTCTATTAAAAGCTTTACTCATCAATTGTCTTTCATTTGGAGGGATATTGAGTTTTTTGGCAACTTCATACCACTGATTGCATTGCTCGGCAATTTCTGAAATGATGTGCAGGGCCTGTTTTTCTTTGAGGTCGAAATATTTGGCAACGCTCAGGGCTAAATCCAATTCCAGGGCATTTTGGGTTTCGTTAATATTCAGGGTCAGGGCTTCGCCGTATTCATCCGGATTCATATCGTAGGCAAGCGAAAGTTTCCAGCCTTTGTTTGTTAGTAGAAAACCATGATTGCGCGCGTGGTCATCGGTATTGGATATGCAGATATTAAACACAATCCTGCGCCAAAGTTGCTCCAGGTCGGCTTTGGGTTCAGCCCCGCTCCTGCTAATGAATTCGGCAATTTCGAGGTAGCTTTTTACCTCGCCGGGCTTTGCACCCAAATTGTTTTTAAGCAAGGCTGATGCCGAAACAAAATGAATTCTTCCGGTGGCGGTTCTGTCGAATCTGCGGGTTAAAAAGGTGCTTTTATATGATGCTAACTTTAGCAGTTGGGATTGGCACACCCATATTCCGCTTGCTTTTGCAAGCATCAGTGCCAGCATTTCCCAGGCTTCCACATCTGTCTCATCCAAAAAGGAAGGAAATTTCGCAATCCATAAATTGCCGGCATCGTCGCATACATTTGCTTTCGGACGCGAACCTCCCAATGAGGCCCCGGCAGAAACAAGCATCCTGAGCCCGCTTTCGTATTCCGGATTATTTTCAGCATCGCCGCTTTCCAATTGCAAACAGGCATATTCCAGTTCGGCCAGTCTGCTTAAGTTTGGGGTGTTGGTTTGATCCGAATAGCTTAAAAACGGACCCTTATCTAAAGACTTAAACCTCAAAGCCCCTTTTCTAAATGTATCGGGTTGAAAAAGCAAATAATCACTTTCTGATAAAGACTTTACAGCACCATTTTCCTTTTGCGCCAAAAGTGCATTTTCTCTTGAAATAAGCTTTCTTCCCCATCCATCCGGACAGGAATCCAGCAATATCTCGAAAGTACCGTTTTTCGATATTTTAACTGATTTTTCATTAAAAAGCCCTAAATTTTGGTCAAAATGAGCAAAATTTTCATTTTTTAGCCAATTTTTTGAATATTCGAAAGAATACAGTTCTTCCCCATTTTCAATAATATGGGTTAAAATTCCCATCAAAACAGGTTCTTCTTTTTGAAACCAATCGGCATAAACTAATATTTCCATTGTTGAGTTATGAGGTATGAATTATGAGGTATAAGTTATTAGTTATGAGGTATGAGGTATAAATTATGAGTTATGAGTTATGAGGTATAAATTATGAGTTATGAGTTTTTACGTATCGAAATTCCGTTTTCAGCAATTTAGAAGCGAGATATCGAGATACGAGAAGCGAGACCAAAACAAATCTATTTCTTGTCTCGGTTATCGTATCTCGCAATCTCGTTTCTTTCTGGACTCTGGATTCTGGACTCTAAGTTTTCAGCTTCGGTGCCCTGCGTTTCTCACTTAAACCAATATCCTGAAGTTTCCTTCCCAAATCATCGTTTGCGGCTACCGATTCCAGCTCGTGTTCAAAGCCCAAAACAAAAAGTACCTGCAGGTATGCACCCATAGAAACTCCTGGAGTTCCTTTTTCTATTTGCCAAATGCTGTACCTGCTCATTTGTGCCCGTTGGGCGAGTTGCTCCGAGCTGAGTTTGCGCCTTAAACGGGCAAGACGAATATTTTCTCCCAAATGCTCGAGAATTCGTTGATTTTTAGGGAGTAAAACTGTAGTGGCTCTTCCCATAATATTTGTATTTTTATACAAATTTTAATCAATTTAGCGGTAAATACAAACATTAAAATTTGAAGCTCAGCTATTTTGCATTCAGAAAAAAGAGAAAAAAAAATAATATAATGCTATTAAATACTAACATTATATGAAATGGGTTCAAGATGATTTAAATTTAAAAAAGCATCGGATCAAAAAATGTTTGAAAATACTAACGTTATAAACGTTTTCTGCAAAGCATAGATTGGGTTTATTCCTGAATTGAAATGTACATTTAATTATATTCTAAAATTAAAAAACCATAATTTGCAAATTTTAAGCTTAACCCCATGGCAATGTACAGACCCAGACCCATTATTAATTTATTTTTCTCCATGTTGCTGGTATTTTTTGTGGTTTCCAAATTTCCGTACCTGGAGCTGCCCTATTATTGGAATGAAGCCATGAATTATTTCCCTGCCCTGCAATATATGCTGCAAAATGGTCTTACACTGATCCCTTCTGCATCTCTAAATCCTGAATTAACACAGGGGCAACCTTTATTGTATTATTTTACTATTTGCTTTGGGCTCAATATCTTTGGAAATTCGGCACTCACTGCCCATGCCATTAATTTACTCCTCGCTGCGCTCATTCTTTATTCCATTTTTTACATAATGGCCCGCGAATTTAAACCGCATGTTGCTTTGTTAGCTGTTTTATTGATAATTATTCAGGAAGTTTTCTGGGTTCAATCGGTAATTGTAAACCCCGAAATTATGTTCAGCTTACTGGTTATCCTGGCGTTATACAACCTGCTTTTAAACAATAAAATATATTATGCAGTATATGCATCGATTTCTGTTCTGGTACATGAAAGTGCACTTGTTTTAATTGTAAGCGGATTCATTTATTACTGCTTTTTACTTCAAAAATTCAAATTCAGCAAAGAATTTATTAAGTACAATTCATTTTTGTTAATCCCCTTTTTGATTTTGGCCCTTCAGGCTTTGCTCAATTATCAGGCGTATGGGTGGTTTTTTTATTCCGGATTGATGGAAATGCCCAAAACAGATTTAAACACAATTTTGACTCAGATTGAACGGCAATGGTTTCTGTTGTCTTCTTCCGAAAACAGAATCGTTTTGTCTCTATTTATTTTGATTGCCTTCGCCCTTTGGTTCAGCCGGAACAAATCGGTAAAGAGAATCATTTATGATAAACGGTTTTTACTGGTATTTATTTATACATTCCTGTTCTTCCTGTATTCGCTTGTGAACACTTTAAGTCCGGAATGTTTATTATCTCCCGTGCTGTTGTTAATGCTTGTGGCGGCTGTTGCGGTTAACTATGTTATCAGAATTAAATTGCTTATCGTGGTTCTGGCTTTTGGGTTCAGTTTTACAAACTACCTTGCCGCCCTGCAGGCAAGCTCTGCAGCCCAAACCAGTATAGGCTACGCCGATGAAATTGTGGTGACAAAGAAAATTGCCCGGTTTATGCAGGATTCCATTCCGGATAAAAATGATCCGGTTCTTTGTGGAATATTAATGTCGAATTACCTCACAAATCCCGCTTTGGGTTATTTAAGAAAACCTTTTACCCGGGTGAACCCAGTAAGTGAAAACCCTGAAAAACATTATATCGTTGTGAATACGGCTGAAGCCGAATCCTTAAAACCTGTTTTGGCCAAAAAGAAACTTTTGGAACTTAAGAGTTTCACGAAAAATAATGCGCAAAGCACCTTATATCTCGTGCAGCCGGAATAAAATTTCTATAATTATCCTTTATATTTGCGGCCATTCACAATAAGAATTTTTGTAATTATGGGAAGGGTATTTGAAAAACGCAAACACAAAATGTTTGCCCGCTACGCAAAAATGAGTCAGGCTTTTACCAAAATTGGTAAGGAAATAGCAATTGTTGTTAAGGCCGGTGGGCCCGATCCGGATGCAAATTCGCGGCTCAGGGTGTTGATAGCCAAAGCCAAAGCGGTAAATATGCCCAAAGTGAATATCGATGCGGCCATTAACCGCGCCAACAGCAAATCGGAAAAAGCCTACGAAGAAATTACCTATGAAGGTAAAGGTCCGCATGGCGTTGCCCTGATGATTGAAACCGCTACCGATAACCCAACCCGTACCATTGCCAACTTAAGAACGCATTTTAATAAAACAGGCGGACAAATACTTACTTCGGGCAGTCTGGACTTTTTATTTGAACGCAAAGGCATTTTTAGTGTTCCTTTAAAAGGGTTGAACCTTGAAGAAATAGAGCTGGACCTGATAGATTTTGGAATGGAAGAAATGGAAGAAGACGGTGAAGGCAATTTGATCATTACCGTGCCATTCACCGAATTTGGGGCCATGCAAAAGGGTTTGGAAGACCGTAAAATTGAAATTGTAAATGCCCAACTCATTCAAACGCCTACCACTACTGTTGAACTCAACGAAGAACAGGAAGAAGATTTTGGCAAATTGCTCGACCGGCTGGATGAAGATGAAGATGTAACCAATGTATTTCATAATTTGAAATAATACATGAAAACCAAACCTTCACGGAAACCCAAATTAATAGAACGTACGGCAGATCACAGTGATCTGGATGATATTATTGCGCTGTCGAAGGTTTGCTTTCCAAAATACGATCCCTGGACTTATGAAATGCTGGAAAGTCAGCTTAAGCAATTTCCGGAAGGCATGCAGGTAATAGAGTATGAACGCAAAATTGTGGGTTCGGCCAGCAGCCTCATTATTAACTGGGATGAATATGATGATGACCATAGCTGGAAAGAGATTTGTGACAATGGTTTTATTACCAACCACGATGATGAGGGTGATACGTTATATGGCATAGAGGTAATGGTTCACCCCGAGTACCAGGGTTTGAAAATTGGCCGGCGACTTTATGAAATGCGCAAAATGCTGTGTATTGAAAAAAACCTGAAACGCATTTTGATAGGAGGCCGTTTGCCCAATTACTGTAATTATTCTGAAGATTTTGGCATCAGGGCTTATATAAAAAGGGTGGTTGATAAAAAGATCAAAGATCCTGTAGTAACATTTCAGTTATCGCATGGGTTTACCATACAACGCATCATTAAAGATTACCTGCCCGAGGATTTGGAAAGCGAAGGATATGCATTGCTTCTGGAATGGATTAACCTCGATTATGTTCCCGAAATACGCGAACGCAGTGTACTTATGAAAAAGGTACGCATCTGCTGCATACAGTACGAATTGCGGAAAATAAAAAGCTTTAAGGAATTTGCCCAGCAATGCGAGTATTTTACCGATGTAGCTTCCAACTACAAATCAGACTTTGTACTGTTCCCCGAATTGTTCACCACGCAGTTACTTTCCCTGCACGAGTATAAAAGCATGAGTCCGGAGGACAGTATCCGTAAGATAGATGAATACACGGAAGATTATATTGAGCTTTTTTCGCGGCTTTCGCTCGAGTATAACATCAATATTATTGCCGGAACCCACTTGCAGGTTGAAAGCGATAACCTGTATAATATTTCCTATATTTTTAAGCGCGATGGAACCTATGAAAAGCAATACAAAATTCATATTACCACCAACGAATCGAAATGGTGGGGCGTAAAACCGGGAAATGAAATTAAAGTATTTAACACCGATTGCGGCAAAGTAGCCATCAATATTTGTTATGATGTGGAATTTCCGGAAATGGCTCGTATTGCCTGCCTTAAAGGAGCAAAAATATTATTCGTGCCTTTTAGTACGGATGAAAAACACGGCCACTTAAGGGTTAAAATCTGTTCACAGTCGCGTGCTGTTGAAAACCAGATTTTTGTGGCCACTGCAGGCACAATTGGCAATATTCCATCGGTAGATAACATGGATATAAACTATGCGCAGTCGGGTATTTATACCCCCAGTGATTTCGCCTTCCCACCCGAAGCCATAGCCGGCGAATGCAGTACCAATATAGAAACCGTAGTTATTGCCGATCTGGATTTAGCTGCCCTGGAACGCGCCCGTAACACCGGTACCGTCCTCAACTGGAAAGACCGCAGGGTTGATATGTATGAGGTACTTGAGAAGTAAATGAATGTACAATGTACGATGTACAATGTACAATGTACAATGTACGATGTACGATATAATTTATTATAAATAATGGATTAGACGATTGTAGGGGCAAATGCATTTGCCCTGATAGGCATAAACCAAATTATATCCACTAGCGTGAAACGTCAATCAAAACACAAAACTCATAAATTTCCACAACATACATCGTACATCGTACATCGTAAATCGTAAATCCTAATCCTCCTTCTCCCCCATTTTAATGGCTCTCTGAAAATTGGCATAAAACGTAATGGCAGTGCTGGAGCGGTAATGGCAATGGTTGCTGATGGTGCCGGTTTCCTCGCATTTGCAGGCGATGATTTTATTGTTTTCCATAAAGAACCGGCAATTTTCGCAGGCTACGGCTGAACACATTTTAAAGTATGCATCTTCATTGAGCATAAACCTGAGCCCAACCAGATCGAGGTTAACGGCTGCCATGCGCTTTTTACCCTGATAGGCACAGGTTGCTATTAAAAAATAGGTATTTGAAAGTTGTTCGATTTTTAACTCGGTAACTTTTGTCCCATCTCTGAATGTCCATTCAAATGCTTTAATCAGCGCATTTTGACTATTGTTTATTTCAATAGTTCCGTTATTAATTTGGCCAATTTCAACGGAAACATTTTGGGCCTTTGCAAGTATTGAAAAACTGAATAATAAAGTGAAAAGTATTTGTTTAAGCATTTACAAAAAACCGTTAGGATTTAAACCGCTAAAATAATCATTTACCATATTATTTTATAATCCTTATCCACCTCGGTACTGTCATTGTCTATTCTAACTTTTTTGCGCATGAGAAAACGCTGGTTACAGGCACAAAATATAAATGAAAACAGAATTGCTATCGTTACCACATTTCTCAATGAAACCGCTTTCATGCTTAAAACATTAACTGTCCTGATATTAAATTGGCAATAATATATGCTGAGCCCGCTGCAAGGGCACCAATAAATAAGGTTTTAAAGGCACCGTTAAGGGGTGGCTGACCAATAATTTTGGTTTTAAAATACCCGAAAATAAACAGGCAAATTGCGGTAATAATACAAGAGTAAACAAATCCATCGTGTGCATTGGTACTAAATATCGGGAAGTAAGTACTTAAGGGAACAATACCTCCTATTATATATGAAACACCAATATTCATTGCGCTTTTACGTGCCCTGTTAATATCCGGTTTATCCAGGCCCAGTTCATAACGCATCATAAAATTCACCCACTTGTCTTTGTCTTTGGCTAGTTCCTCAACAATGGTTTCCTGTGCACTTTCACTTAAACCATACTCGGCAAACACTTCCCTTACCTCTTGTTTTTCGCGTTCAGGATATTGCTCCACTTCAAAATATTCACGTCTTAATTCGCTGCTATAATGTTCAATTTCGGTTTTGCCTGCCATATAGCCTCCCAAACCCATGGCAATGCTGCCAGCAACAATTTCGGCCATACCCGCAGTAACGATAACCCCGTTGCTTACCGCTGCACCGGTTAAACCGGCAGCCAGGGCAAACGGCACAGTAAGTCCATCGCTCATACCAATTACGATATCCCGCACTAGGGCGCTGCCATTAAAATGTTCTTCGTTGTGGTGGTGGTGTACTGCGTTTGTCATCAACTTCGTATTTTTTCGTATTTAGAAATGTTTGAAATATTTACTTCACTTAAAAGGTCAATTACTTTAGGTTTTTCAAAATCTTCGGCGCCTTTAAATATATTAACCAACTCATCGCTTTTGGCTTCAAAAAAAACAAGCAGCATTACTGTGTTTGGCGCAATTTTAAATACTTTTTTTACCAGTTCCAGCGAGCCCATTATTTGTTTTCGTGCCAGCAGCGGGTCTTTAATAAACTGATCCATTCCTTTTCTATGGTAAATATAATAGGCATTGCGCAAGGGTCTGAACCGCTCGTTTAAAATGTTATCAATCAGATTATATCGGGTTCTTAGGGTTCTTTCAAAAGGTTTCCAGCCACTGCGCCCGCTCGATTGCTGGGCAATATTGGATACCTGAAATGCTTTTCCAAAAAATGCGGTTCCTCCTTCGGGAGCCATGCAGTCAAAATCCATGGCCAGGGCATAATAGGCATAAAAACACATCAGTGAATTCAGGTCGTTCTGATACTGACCTTCCTGGTAATCCATCCGGTCCTGCTCCTGATATTTAAAGTCGAAGTTCTCATCGTTAAAGCTAAAAACGGTAGTATTGTAGCTGGTACCAAAAACCGGACGGCGGCTTTGAATAATTGCAGATGCCTTGTATTCATAAGTTGTTTGGTCGTAAGCACCCAGAATAATTTCGATGTTCAGTTCAATTTTTTCATTTTGCTGAAAGGTTTCCGTTGACCAGCGGGTTGTGTTTAAAAACTCCGATAAGCGATTTTCAAGATTTCTAAAAATACTCTTATCTGCAATCTGAACCTGCACATCGTTAATACGCACCCGGGCCAAAAACTCCTGGGCAGTTGTTTGCATTGAGAATAAAGTTCCCAATAAAATAATCAGATAAATTTTATGCATGTAATAATTTTATAACTTCCTCAACGATATCTTTTGCCACTTCGTGTTTGGGTTTCAAACCATAATTTAATTTGGCTCCGTTTTTATGAATTATATATATCTGATTGGTATCAAATCCAAAACCCACACCTTTGTTTTTTAAGGAGTTCAATACAATAAAATCAAGGTTTTTCTCCTTTAACTTTTTCACGGCATTGGCTTCTTCATTATCGGTTTCAAGTGCAAAGCCTACTAAAATCTGCTTTTTGGTTTTTACCCTTCCCAGTTCTTTTAAAATATCTCGGGTTTTCTTTAATTTTAACTGCAGTACATCTCCGCTTTTTTTTATTTTGCCAATACTTACTTTTTCAGGTGCATAGTCGGCAACCGCTGCACTCATAATAGCTATATGGCTTTTTGCAAACTGAGCCGTAGTGGCCTCATACATTTCGGCAGCAGTGGTAACATCAATGCGCTTAATATTTGAGTGTTGAACCTGTTGA
Organism: Bacteroidota bacterium; assembly: GCA_030680835.1. Taxonomy (GTDB): domain Bacteria; phylum Bacteroidota; class Bacteroidia; order UKL13-3; family UKL13-3; genus B1. Next base: position 8,925 of record JAUXUD010000051.1, on the reverse strand, counting down.
TGGGTGGGGCCAGTTATTAAGATAACCTTTGCTCCCTGCGACGCAAAAACTTCGGCAATGGCAAAACCCATTTTACCACTGCTGTGGTTGCCCAAAAACCTTACGGGGTCAATATGTTCGTAGGTAGGTCCGGCAGTAACCAAAACTTTTTTATTATGCAATCGATCATTGGCATCGAAAAAAGAGGCAAGCGCATCAAAAATTTCTTCGGGCTCGGCCATCCTTCCGATTCCGTTTAAACCACTTGCAAGTTCACCCGAATTGGGGTCGATTATGCTGTTGCCAAAACCTTTAAGCAGTTGTAAATTATTTTGCGTTGAAGGGTGGGCATACATATCGAGATCCATAGACGGTGCAATAAACACCGGACATCTGGCAGAAAGATAAGCGGCAATAAGCAGGTTATCGCAGGCTCCGTTTGCCATTTTTGAAATGGTATTGGCACCGGCAGGAGCAATTACCATACAATCGGCCCATAAACCCAGCTCTATATGGTTGTTCCATTGGCCGGCTTCATTTTTTACAAATTTTGTAAGAACCGGATTTTTACTGAGTGTTGCCATGGTTAATGGCGTAATAAAATCGTTGGCGGCAGGTGTCATGATAACCCTTACCAGCGCACCTGCCTTAACAAATAAGCGGGTCAGTGCAGCTGCTTTATACGCTGCAATGCTCCCGCTTATTCCTAAAATTATTTTCTTCCCTTCAAGCATAATGAAGGCAAATTACATAATTAGACACCTTCTGCCAAACGCTTTTCTTTATCGGGGTTTCTGAAATAGATTTTACCTTCCAGAAATTCCTCCGTTGCAATCAGGGTTGGCTTGGGTAAACGCTCGTAATACATGCTTATTTCAATCTGTTCGCGGTTTTCAAACACCTCTTCCAATGTATCGCTGTCGTTGTTAAATTCATCTAATTTAGTGTGTAATTCTTCTTTCATCTGAGCAGCAATCTGATTTGCACGCTTGGAAATAATGGCAATCGACTCATAGATATTGTCGGTACCTTTTTCCAGTTTTCTAAAATCGCGGGCAATGGTGGTTGCCGGAACATTTTGATAATTGTTATTTGCCATATGTTGTTTAACTTTTCTTTGTTTCCAGTTTCGTTAATGCCTCGGTAGCCCTGCGCTTCAGGTCAACGGCATCATTCATATACCTGCTGCTTTCGGGGTATGCTTCTTCAAAATCCTGAAATGCTTTCAGTGTATTTTCGAAGCGTTCTTTTTGTTTTTCGGGCACGCTGTTATCTGCCAGCAAAAAGTGTGATTTTACAATTAAAAAATCAACTTCTTCTTTTTGGGCCAATTCAGGAAATTCGCGCGACACATTTTTAAGGGCCACAATTGCACTCTTGTATTCGCCTAAATTAAAATACAATTTTGCAGTCCGATATGCTTTAAAACTCAGTTTCGCCCGCAACTTGTCTAAAAAATTATTGCATTCGGGCACATATTTGCTTTCAGGGTATACGTTTATAAATATTCTAAAAGTTTCAATGGCTTTATAAGTATCGGTCTGATCCAATTCCGGTTCCTGAGATTCGAGATACGCACAATAGGCATTCATGTAAAGCGCTTCTTCTGCAAATTCGCCGGATGGAAAGTTTTCGAAATAGGTTTTAAACTGAAAACCTGCCAGAGCATACATTTTTAATCCAAAATTGCACTGGGCACTGTTGTAAAGAACTCTTTCGGCGGCAGGGGTGCCGCTGAATGCATCTTCTATCTGCTCATATAAACTGACAGCCCTTACAAAATCTTTCTTTTTGTAGTAATAATCAGCCATTTCAAGTTTCACACGGTTATCAGGGGTTTTAAGAGCCTTCTGATATTTATTGGAACAACCCGAAGCAAGCAACAATCCGATAAGTAATGTTAAACTGAAATACCTCATAGTTAGCGAACTGCAAACATACACTTTTTATTTTATCAAAATTAAATAATTTTACATCTCTTTGAAAGCCTCAACCAGATATATTCTTCAAGCATTACTGCTCTTTGCGGGTACTTTTCATGCATGGGGTCAAACTCCAAAAATAAAGGATACTCTGGTTCAGTTGTATTTGTTGAACCCACCTGCAGATACCAATATAATGCCGGTTCAAACCGAAATAAAGAAAAAACCAGTTACCGACAGCTTGTTTACTTATGCCCTGAGCTTTATGGGCAACCGCTATAAAAGGGGCGGAACCAGCAACAAAGGATTCGATTGCAGTGGTTATACCCTCACCGTTTTTAAACATTTTGGGGTAAAGCTGCCACATACCTCAGCCGGACAGTGTTTGGTAGGAATTGAAATCAAACAAAAGCACATCAAAAAAGGCGATTTACTATTTTTCAAGGGCCGCAACAGCCGCCGTAAAGGTATTGGACACGTGGGTATCGTCATTTCCGGACCCGGCGAACCCATTCGTTTTATTCATTCGAGTTCAAGCGCTGGAGTGAGAATTGACTACCTTGAGGCCGATTATTACAAAAGAAGATACCTGAAAGCAACACGCGTGTTGCCATTGTAAATAATTTTAATGACATTTGTTAAACCCGATTGAATTCCGGATTTGTATTTTTAAATTCTAAATATCTCCATACCATGAGCATACGTAAACCATTCAACCTTAAAAAGTGGATCGACGAAAACCGTCATCTGCTGATACCGCCTGTTGCCAACAAAAACCTGTATCCCGAAGGAACGGATTATATCGTAATGATTGTTGGGGGTCCCAATGCACGCAAGGATTACCACTATAATGAAACTGAAGAGTTGTTTTATCAGCTTGAAGGAAATATTACGGTAAACATTCAGGAAGACGGAGAAGCCATTCCCATTCATTTGGGTCCCGGCGATATGTTTTTATGTCCGCCAAAAGTTCCGCACTCCCCGGGCCGAACTGCAGGTTCTATAGGTTTGGTAATAGAACGGGTGCGGAAAGGAACTACCATGAAAGATGGCCTTTTGTGGTTTTGCGAAAAATGTAACAACAAATTGCACGAAACCTATTTCGAACAAAACAATATTGAAACCGATTTCCAACCGCGCTTTAAAGAATTTTATGGTTCAGAAGAACTGCGCACCTGCAAAAAATGCGGACATGTAATGGAAGCGGATGCGCGGTTTTTGTAGGCTTTAATTTTTCAATATTTTAAATAATCCAATACCGGTATTTATTTCTGCTTCAAGCAAATACATACCGTTGCTCAAAGCAGCTAAGTCAATTGTGACTTCTTTAATATTTATGTCCTGTTTAAAAATTAATTTTCCCATTAAATCGTAAATCTTAATTGAATTTACGTGTAATAGCGATGAACGAATCGTGAGCTTTTCATTGAAAGGATTTGGATAGATTTCAATTGTATTTTTCTCCAACAAATTGTTGATACCCACTGTTACATGAACATTTATCGAATTCGTATCCGAGCAATTGTTCGAATTGATTAACTTAACCTTTAATCGGTTTGAACCTGTTAATACCCACTGTACCATAAGCGAACTGGTACCCTGACCTGAAATAATATTACCTCCTACAAGAGTCCAGTAATACAAATGATTTGCCTGTGGCGCAATGCTGTATAAAACGGGAGCAGATGCTGTGGTTATTGTTTGAGGCCCTGTTATACTTCCAACAACCGGCAAAGGAACTTCAGTTGTATTAAACTGAGCAGATGTATCCTTGCATGAAAAGTTGTTAGAAACAATTACCTGGTAAAGTCCGGCTTGCTTTGTACTGAGCTTATTTTGGTTTGCCAGTGGAACAAATGCCCCATTAAATAACCAGCTATACGTATTCAACGAACCTGTATTGGCAAAAAGTGTTATTGAATCGTTAAAACAAAAATTGCCGGTTCCTTTTTGCGTTGTAATAACGGCACCGGGTTGGGTACGAACCGTAACCGTATGAATAGTAGAATCTATACAACCGTTATTACTTACTGAAACCAGTTTAACCTGATAGATTCCTGCTGCAATATATTTTTTAACCGTGTTCATTGTAGTGCTGTTATCTCCATCCCCAAAACTCCAGTTACTGCTTAATGACCCACTGATAATCGTTGAAGTATTTGTAAAAACAAAGTTGTTCCCCTTTAAGCAATGCGAAGTATTATTAAGCGTAAAACCTGAAACCGGCATTGGATATATGTTTACGGTTTTAGTAACAGAATCTTTACAGCCAAAACTATTGGTTGAAACCAATTTTACATTATAAGAAGGCAGGTTTCCGAATGTCTTGATAGGCGTCTTATTGCTTGAAACATCCCCATTACCTAACTCCCATTTACGACTAAATGTAGTACTTGTGGTATCGTTAAAAATAAAAAAATTACCACTATAACATTGTGAAGGATTATTGATGGTAAAACCAACTATTGGCAATGAATTTTTAATAACGGTTAACGAATCTGTTACTTTACATCCGCTTGCAATCACAGAATCGCTTACCCACAATATTCCCAAACCGGGTAATCCCCATGTTACGGAGACAATAGCTGTACCCTGACCTGAAGATATTGAACCACCACTGATGGTCCAAACATATGAGCTACCTGAATTATCTGCAGTTGAATACGTACCAGTTGAATTGGTACAAAAACTTGAGAATCCCGAAATGCTGGGACTTGGATTTGAATTTATAGTAACCGTTAAAGGAGAACCTGTTGTTTTACACGATGTTGAAATGATAGAGTCGGTTACTGTTATTGACCCTAAACCAGCAGCACCCCAATTAATACTCACACTCGCGGTTCCCTGACCTGCAGTTATACTTCCACCGATAACGGCCCATATATAGGTATGACCTGTATTAGCCGTTGTGGTATAATTTGAACCGGAATTTGCACAAACGGAAGCGTTGCCTGATATAATAGGACTTGAAGGAGGTACGCAGCCGGAACAATTTTGAAACAACCAACCGGTATTGTTTCCCATATCTCTGCTGTTACCGGCTTTAAATACAGCGCCTCCGGTGGTATGTATATTTTTCAGTTTCAGGAATTGCCCGCAAACATTCCCTGAGGACTTACTCAGGGTTGCAAACCCACTTGTGCATTTCATTTCAATACTATCGCTGGAAGTGCCATAGGCATATATGTTTCCTGTAATGTTATTGGTTGTTCCATTATTAAAGGTGTAACTTTTTCCGGCACTCAAAGTAAGATTGCCAAATGTGTTGTTTCCATAAAATGTTCCATTGCCGGCAATGCTAACTTCGTTGATCGTAAAGTTACCCATATAGTTTACTAAACCAGCCGATGCTGTTATTTTATTTATGACACCACCTCCTACAATTTGCGCATATGAAGCAGAGCTTGTATCGGTAAATTCAACCGTACCCAACGTTTGCCCTGTCAAATACATTCCTCCTCCTTGACCGGTAAAGCGAATGAGGGCATTTGTTAGGCCCAATGACACAGTACCTGTAATTCTGAAGGCATTGGCACCACCTCCTAACACTTCAATCAATCCACTGCTTACCATCCCAAAACCCACCCAGCTTACGGAAGCAATATCAAGCGTACCTATCCTCATATAATTAACATTGGTGCCAAAACCTCCCGATTCAAGCCGAATTACTCCTACATCCAACGAATCAGTAACAGTAACTGCTCCATTCAGCGGACTCTTTCTAAGTATAACCATTCCAACCGAATGACCTCCGGTTGTTAAAAAAGTGCCTGTTCCACCTTGGAATTCAAGTGTTCCAAGACTTGAACAAATCATATTTGCCGGCATTAAAACAGAACCGTATATATATAACCACGAGTTCTGAATTAATGTAGGAGTATGTGTTACACCCAACCAGTTAAAATCATTACAGTATATGGTACCCGTCATTGTAACCACTTGTCCACCCGAGCTGAAAGAATTGGAATCGAAGAATACATTATCGCCACCAGTTGGAATACAACTACACGTAGTTCCTCCGCTTGAAGCCGACCAATGGGAAGAATCGCTCCAACTGCCAGTACCACCTATCCAGTATCGATTGGCAGCCGATACCTTATTTAATAATGTAAAAATTGTAAGGGTAAATAATAACGAAATTAGTTTCATGTGAATGGGGTCAAACTTATATACTTCAAAAAAAAATTATTAAGCGTGCTAAGTTGAAATTTAAGAATCAAGACTTAAAACGAATTTAAACGAATGAAATCAAAAATTTTATTAATTAATTTAAGTTGTTGTTTAAATTGTTTTAACAACAATGAAGACCTAATTAACGGTGAAATAAATTGGCATTTTATCAAAAGTTTGTTTTTAACATAAAAACAAATAAATTTGTATGATTAATCATACGATATAGTTAAAATAAGCATATTATGACTGATATATCATACAATAATTGGGTTTCAATGAGTGATAAGAACCTGGCTCAGCAAATTGGAGCTTTTATCAGGCATCATCGCCTTTTACAAAATAAATCACAGGATTTTATAGCTCATGCTGCCGGGATTAGTCGCTCAACTCTGAGTTTATTGGAAAAAGGTGAAACTGTGACTTTGGCTTCTCTTTTACAAGTGCTTCGTGTTTTGGATCAATTGCAAGTTATGGATTCTTTTATGGTGCAACAAAGCATCAGTCCTTTGGCTATGGTAAAAATGGAAAAAGAAAAACGCAAGAGGGCAAGTACTAAGTCTTCACAAAATAAAAGTGATTGGTAAAGATGAATGTAGCAGAAGTGAAAATATGGGGTGAACTTGTTGGAGCCGTAGCCTGGAACGATTCCAGTGGTATAGCAACCTTTGAATATTCCCCAAGGTTCAAAACCTTAAATTGGGATTTGTCTCCTTTGCAAATGCCTATAAATTCTCCAATTAACATTTTTAGTTTTCCTGCACTCCGCAAAAAGGCTGATCCTGCAATGGACTCTTTTAAAGGTCTGCCCGGCCTACTTGCGGATGTGCTGCCCGACCGATATGGTAATGAACTCATAAATCTATGGCTTGCGCAACAAGGTCGTTCGCAAAACAGCATGAACCCGGTGGAAATGCTTTGTTTTATTGGAACCAGAGGCATGGGTGCCCTGGAATTTGAACCACCTACTCTGAATGAAAGCAAACGGACTTTTTCAGTAGAAATTGACAGTCTGGTTGATATTGCCCGAAAAATGCTTTTGAAAAAAGAGGCCTTTGTTACCAATATCAAGGATACTGAAGTAAAGGCCGTACTTGATATTTTGCGTATTGGAACTTCTGCCGGCGGAGCAAGACCCAAAGCAGTGATTGCTTATAACGAAAAAACAGGAATGGTAAAATCCGGTCAGACCATTGCTCCAAAAGGATTTGAACATTGGCTCCTTAAGTTGGATGGTGTGAGTGATGTGCAATTGGGTTCAAGTCGAGGTTATGGCAGGGTTGAAATGGCATACTACAATATGGCAATTGCCTGTGGAATAAATATGATGCCATCCCTCTTGCTTGAGGAAAATGGAAGGGCTCATTTTATGACCAAAAGATTTGACCGTGAAAATGGTTCAACAAAACATCATGTTCAGACCTTTTGCGCAATGAAGCATTTCGATTATAATCTGGTTACGAGTTTTAGCTATGAACAGTTATTTCAAACCATGCGCGAATTGAAACTGTCTTACCCTGCCGCTGAACAAATGTTCAGAAGAATGGTGTTTAATGTTTTGGCCAGAAACTGTGATGATCATGCAAAGAACTTTTCATTCAGATTGAAACAAGGTGCGCAATGGGAACTCTCCCCTGCCTATGATTTATGCCATGCTTATCAGCCCAAACACCAATGGGTAAGTCAACATGCTTTAAGCATTAACGGAAAGCGAAATAATATCAGCAAAGATGATCTCCTTACCCTTGCTAATACTATTAAAACCAATAAAATGAAACCGGAAGAAATCATTATGGAAATAAATGATGTGGTAACCAATTGGAAGCAATTTGCAGATCAGGTAAAGGTTTCACCAAAACTCCGGGATGAAATTGCATCTACACTTATTTATCTGAATGGATAGGAGATTTAACCATTCAACAAATTTGAAATTGTACCGGTAATAATAATAAGTTTTAACCGGTATAAAAGAAATAATTTACCGATAATAAAAATCGGTTTTACCGGTTAATTATTCATGTAATTTAGTATCAATCTTTTTTTTGCCGGGGTGCTCTTTTTCTGAGCATTAATTGTCCGTCTTGCAGTTTTCTTCCTATCGGATCACTCACTGCAATATTTACCAGATCATTTTCTAATCCAAGTACCAATAAAACCTGCATGTATTTTCCTAATGCCACTGAAGGATTTCCCTGCTCAATTTTTATGAATGTTACCCTTCCAATTTCTGCTTTTACTGCAAGATTTTCAGTACTCAGATTTCTGCGAAGGCGGGCAAGTTTAATGTTTTCTCCTAAGGTTGAAAGTATCTTTTGATTTTTTGCCGAGTTTAAATTTAGTTTCATTAATGTATGTAATTATGTTTATTAAAAGTATATAATGTATATAATATGAGACTTTAAATAGTTTGAATGCTTCAATAATTTTATCTTCCCCTGTTAATATAAATTTTATGAAGAAAAAAAAGTGTATCCGGCAATTTACCGATGGGCATATGCAGCCGGACGGGAAAAAGATTTGCTAACAGAAGAGCAACAAAAGATCATTCCCAAACAAACAAAATGGAATTGGCGTAATGTATCAAAGGATGATGTTTTTCATTTGGAACAGGAATTACTCATTCGTGATCAGCTCGACACCTTGATTGAAAAAGAGGATTTAGATTGGTTCAAAAAGAAGCGACTTTTTCTAAACATTGCCAAACTGCATTTCAGCACAATTAATTTGTTAGGTAAAGAAAATTATGAGCGACTCCTGTCATTAAAAAAAGAGGATTTTGTAAAAATGATAGAACAGTTTTCAAGTTTTTTTCCAAAACAGAGTTTATTAAAATGGTTTCATATCAATTCTGCCA
>JAUXUD010000048.1 GCA_030680835.1 Bacteroidota bacterium | reverse complement strand
TTAAATCCATCATCATAGATAACAAAGTATTCCGGTTTATTTTTAATAATGACTGCTTCAATTTCACTTGCTTTTTTTGCAAACATCATATCATGAAATGCTATAGAATTATTTTGTTTCAGCAAGGATGAGGCGGCATATAAAGTCGCCAATGGAGGATAAGGTTGTTGGGCCTTCCATTGCTTAGGGTCAAAGCGTAAAAAATAAGAATGTGTGATTAATACATCAGCCATTTTGCAAATGCAATTTGAAGTTTAATTCAAATTGTCTTTTATTTTCTTCCAGTTTGGAAATAACACGCTTTTGAAAATTAAGGGGATGGTGTTTGGAAACATATTTTCTTGAACGCATGGATATCTCGAATTCTTCTGCATTAAGACCCGGAAATTTATTTTTCCATCTTTTGATGGTGAGAAGCATGAATTTGGTGTCCAGCCATTCTCCAAATGATCCAATCAATAGTTTTTCGAATATAATTTTCAGGTATAATTTCCCCTGAGGTAAATTTTTAAAATTATACATATTGTAATTGGGAAGGAACCTGTTCACCCAGTGGTTGGACTCAATAAATTTATAAAACAAATGCAGATTGTTCATAGGAATCAACGTCACCAATTCAGTAGCTGTGAAAATGTTTTTATCCTCAATTTCAAGATGATCGGTATCAATAAAATAATTTACGCAAAAATATTTACGGCTGTTTAATAAAAATAGTTTCTTGAAAAGGATAAGCATTGTACGTGCAATCCAAAGTCGTTTGGGTTCAGTTATTATAAAATAATCAATATCTGCATCCTTATCAATGTATCCTTTTGAAAGGGAACCGGAAATACATACGCAACGTACATAGGGAAAATAACTAATCAAACGGGAGAAGCGCCGGGCAGTTTTCATCATTTTTACAGCTGCTATATTCCCCTTAATTCTTCTTTGAATATGTGAATTGTCAGGTTTATGCAAAAAGTAATAACCTTCATAAAAGCAGACATAATTTTCTGATACGAGGAAATTTAATGAAGCCGTAAGCTCAGTATTACCCAAATTGCTTATTGGTAAAAATGACTTGATTTCATCCTTTAATAAGGGATAATTAAACACATCAAAATACAGAAATACCTTTATCACCATCGAATCGGTGTGACTGAGATTTCGCGTAAATTTTAATATGTCCTCGGTAAATTGTAAATTTTTAATCAAATTGAGTTATGTTTTATGAGCAGCAATATATTATTCTCTTTTAAAATAAAAAAGAGATCGTTTATGATTTTGATATGAAGTGGGAATTTTGAAATTTAAAGCTATTGTCGTAAGGATGACAGCCAGAATGATGATAATAAACATGAAAAGGTTCAGTTGCGTTGATGATAGGCAGGGTGCAGCCTGAATAATGAATCCTGTAAAGAGGCGCCGGGGGTATGACTTTGCATCAGATTCAGACGCATTTCTTTAAGGCTTGTTTTAATCCGCTCAAACCAGGTTTTTTCCTTTAAAAAAATGATATGCCTGATACCATATTCTATGAGAGCGCCTCTGCACATCAAACAGGGATCAAAAGTACTCAGCATATAAATCGAATCCCGTTTATAACCCGAAAATGTTTTGAAGCCGGATTTTCTGATGGCATCATTGATGGCATTAATCTCTGCATGTCCAGCTACATTACTGTCCCGTACTACGGTATTAAATCCTATTCCTATTATTTGGTTACCATAAAGCAAAACAGCCCCCACCGGCACATCTAAAGTACGCAATGATTGTGCAGCGCTGTGTATAATCGTATCTTTTAACTCAGGGTTTAATTGGTAATTGCGCTTAAAAAGATACAATTGTGAAGGTGCTATCGCAATTAAAATAAGCAGGATGAATGACAGCAACAATATAAAGTTCCTATTGATTTTTTTTTGACCGGGTTGCATTTCTACTAATTAAGTATTATTTGTTACCTAAGTGATTCTTTAAATGGAATAATTATTTTCAAAGATAAGATAGCGTTATTAAAACAAAATGAGAAAAATATAAATGAAATGTTCTTTCTACATATTTATTTTGCCTGGAACATAAGCGCTCGCCATGGATTAAAACAAATAAAACTTGTTTAAGGTAATGATAGCATTAAATTCAGGAGGGCCGGACGACAGATCTTCGCCAGAAGATTTTGTAAAGTACCAGGGATAAAATCTGAGAGAATACATTGGCCAGCAAAGCTCCGGTAATACTATATGCGGGGATAAATAGCACACAGTTCAGGATATTAAAAATAATAACAAACAGGCTGATCCACATGACTTGATTTTGCTTTTCAGCTTTATAAAGCAAGTAAATTTCGGGAATATAAAAATAGGTCAGGATTACATAGACAAACCCTAAAACATAATTGATCAGGGGAAGGTTAAAATGATAGATGTTTGTTATAATAATGAAGGTAACAACAGAAATACAAATAGTAACCAAAATTCCTATAAGGGAAAATTGCCATTGGATTTTAGGGTAAGAGAGGGGTGAAATACGATACAAATTTTTTATGAATGGACCGGCGATTAAGCCTGGAAAGGTCTGGGCCAGGATAAGAAAACTGCTAAAAACCTGGTATTGTGCAATATGGTATTTATCCTCAAACCAGGTAAAACACATTAAATCCGACTTTTGCAGCATAACTCCGGCCAGACCCAACATCATAAAGGGCAAACCTTTTTTCAATTTTTTGAAATCCGGTTTAAATGAAAAAGTGTTTTGAAATAATTTCCTGAAATACACCAGCTGGATAATTGTTTTAATCAGATATCCCAGACTGATTATTAAAATTATCTGGTGAAAAGCATGATTTCCTCTAACCATGTATAAACCCGATAGCGTAATTATAATTGCAATCGTTTCTGCAAGCATAACCAATTTGAAATTTCTTGAAAACAGAATAATTGATTCGAATGCCTGTTGAATATAACGTAATATAATCCAAAGGCAAAGTATACCAATCGTAAATAAATCCATGGAAATAATAAATGCGAATGCAAATGTCGGAATTAATAAAAACAACCTGCTACTAAAAGAATCTTGCCATAAACGGGGTACCATACCAGGACTTTTACTGTATGCAAGCATGAGATAATCTTTGTTACCCCATGCACAAATCTGAACAGAAATATACATATATAATTGCATCACTGCAATATCACCCCACCATTCCGGTAACATGAAACGGATGACAATCATCGAACTGAGCAGGTTACCTGCACTGGGTATAAAGAGAGTAGCTGAACTTGCAGCGATTGTCTTTACTCTTTCAAATTTTTTTGATGGCAGCAGATTCAAAGTGTTTGCAAGATAAGAGAGATTTTATATATTGCTAGTCAGAGTTATTTTTCAATAAAGTATATGCGTATTCCACAAAAACAATTTATAGATAAATATTCTGGTTATCTGTTAATAATCCTGTTATTGCCGATAACCAGGTTACTCGGAATTTTATTAAAAAGAAATCATCTGCTATCAAAACCGCCTCAAAATTTGTTGTTTATAAAAATTTTGGGTTTGGGGAGTTTGATTACAGCAGTCGACTCCATCAATTATATCAGGCAAAAATATCCGGAAGCAAAATTAATTTTGTTAACAGAAAATAATATTGCTGAAGGGATAAAACCGTTTATAAGGTTTGATTCTATTTGGTTCATTGATTCTGGTAATCTGTTTGCAGTTATTAAGAGTACGATAAAGTTGCTTCGACACTCCTGGACACTAAAAGATTTATGGGTGATTGACCTCGAGGTCTATTCAAAACTAACTACTATTTATGCCTTAATTACATTCGCCCGGAACCGTTTTGGATTTTATCTTTCACCTGTTTTTTTTCGTAAATATTTAAATACACATAATGTGTTTTTTGATCAGGAAAAATACCTGGGATATAATTACAACCAAATGGCCATTGCCATAAGCGGGAAACAAGAAAACAGGTTTGAACCCAATCATGCAACTGTAAGAAAGGATGAACAGTTAAAACAATATATTGCCCTTAATAATACCTGCAGCGATCTTGCCCTGGTGCGTATGTTACCTGAAAAAATTTTTGTAAAAATATGCAGCTGGATTCTTGAAAATACAAATTGTAAACTGGTATTATGCGGGGCAAAGCAAAACCAGCAGGAGATCAATAATTTCATTGATCAAGCCCCTGAATTTGTATCCCAAAAAAACAGGATTATAAATATAGCGGGAGCAGGAGATTTTAATGCTTACTATAAGTTTTTACAGGAAGAATGTATTTGTATGATTAGTATTGACAGTGCGCCTTTGCATATTGCCAAGAGGTTGGGTATTCCTACCTTATCAATTTGGGGCCCTACAAATCCCAATCACTATCTTAAAATTGAACCTTATGAGAAAGAGCGGCATTTGGTTATTTATCAGCAGGTAGCTTGTTCGCCTTGTATTCACAGGCATGAGACTTTACCCTGCCATGGAAATAATCTTTGTATGAAAAATCTGGATGGTGGAATGATTTTATCAAAACTGGAAACCCTGCTTCGAAAAATAAACAAGAGTATGAATTATTGAGCAATTACTATTTCAATTTAATCTTTCTCAATGTATACATACCCACACCGCGGTTTTTATCGGATAAATAAATCAGATAATCATTGTTAATGATTCCGGGTTTGCGTTTTTTATCATGGGTATACGTGAGCTGATTGCCTCCGTAATAAATCTGATTATTTTTTATCGCGATATCATCCTGATTGATTGACGAAACGTTTATATCAGTTTGTACTTCCTTCGCGCCATGCTCACTCCAATAAGTATAGCAAAGCTTTTGGGACTGGATCCGGTACTCGTAAATCAATAAATGCTCTTCTTTATCCAGCAGGTAATCGCTGTTTCCGGCCTCGGTTAAAGCGGGTAGTTTAAATGATTCCAAAGCCATAAACAGGATCAGGCAGATACCTGCAATTTTAAATTTGAATTTTAGTCCGGCCCACAAACTACAGCATATAAACAAAAGAAACATCAGGTATAATCTGGGAAATTTAAGCAAGGTAGCAAACTCCCGCAGGTAGTATACAGGAATATTAACGATAAAAAACAGAAGCAGCACAACTGTGATTTTATGGGTGCTTGAAATATCCGATTGCATGATTCCTATCAATATAATCATCAATAAAATAAGAGAATAGGTGCTCCCGTTAGGCGAGATGAGCAGGGAGGCAAAAACCCAGAATCCGAAAGACATAATCTGTTGAGGCGTTTTTTTTAAACTTAGTTGAATGCAGGATGAAACAATAAAAGTTTTGAAAATCGCAAGCAGTATCAAAAATAAATACGGAGACTGAATGAGTATCGTCGGGTTTAATAACTTATCATAAACAAACAGTTCCTTTAAAAGCATTTGGGCCGACTGAAACATAAAGGTAAAACTATCATTCAGTTCACCGTTGTTTAAGCGGGGGAATAGTTCGGTGACATAATATTTCCAGGACTCAAATCCATTTATCATGATGGATAAAACAAACCAAAAGAAACAGGAAATTACTGTAAAAATGACCTGTTTATAATGCTTGCCGATCAGTAGAAACAGAAAAATAAGCGCAGGAAAAATCTTAAACACAATGGATAGTCCCCATAAAAGGGAACACAAAATATATTGTTTTTTTTCGAATGCGATAAAGCCTTCCAACAATAAGCAAAACAGCAAGAGGTATGTTTGTCCGAACAGGATATTGTTTTTTAAAGCCGAGTAAAATACAAACGGAATGATTACAGGGAACCAGGAGGGAAGCGAAAAATATTTTATAGTACGCAGCAGTGAAAAGATAAATACAGTAGCCGACAAAATATTAAATACCAGTTTTGAAATACCAGGAGGCATCAGGGTAAAGGGCGCAAACAGGATGGAGCTGAAGGGTGGAAATGGGGTAAAACTCACAAAGAGATTTTGGAATCCCGACTCATAGATGTATTGATTGAACCGATAGTTTTCATACACTTCCTGATAATTGCCCTGCAGCAATAATTTACTCCCGAAATAATAGGATGCAAAATCTGAGTAAGAATAACTTGCAGATTTTATGATTAATAACAAAAACAGCAAAACAAGGGGTACAAAGTAAACCCAAATCCTTTTTTCGGCAAACGGTTTTCGGATCATTGCATATATGTGATGGCTGCAGGCACTATGAATTTATATTTAATAAAAATTCAAAAAGCATTTTCATCTCCAAACAAAACCAATTTAAAGGTTTTGAAAACAATTTTCAGATCGAGCATGAAATTCCATTTTGAGATATAAAAGAGGTCCAGTTTAATGCGGTTTTTAAGTGCAACAGGACAACGGATTTCACCCCTATAACCCCTTACCTGGGAAAGTCCGGTTACACCTGGTTTTATGGAATGCCTGATAATATAATTATCGACAAGTTTTGAGTATTCTTCAGTATGATTTAGCATATGCGGACGCGGACCAACAACCGACATGTCTCCAATGAGCACACAATAAAACTGTGGTAATTCATCCAGACTCAATTTACGCATAAATTTACCAGCAAGTGTAATTCGCTCGTCACCGGGACTGGCTTGTTTTGAATGGGCATCTCCATTTACCTCCATGCTCCTTATTTTCCAGCACAAAAAAGTTTTGCCAAGCAATCCTGTTCGTTTTTGTTTAAAGAAAACCGGACCTTTTTTTGACGATAGTTTGACAAAGATTGCTAACAAAGGGATTATCCACGAAAGTAAAAATACAATTACAAACAAAGAGAAAACTATATCAAATCCTCTTTTGAGTATTTTGTTTGATTTTTTTGTTAGGGGATGTTCAAGCTCAGGAACAGACACAAATAACCTAAGCGGTCTTGGGCTGGTTGTTCTTTTGTACTGGTCTTTTTCCTGATAAATTAAAACATCAATATTTTCTAATTCTGTAAAAGTTTTATCCATGCATTAGGGTTTATGGTTTTATCAAATTTAAAAAAATATTATCAGGAATATTAACAATTTTTCAAGATTCTTTTAAACGGCCATTTAACAGGATAATAAAAAACATCAGAAAAACAATACCCTTATTCGTGCCAAGGGCAGATTCTGTTATAAAAAATAATGATGTCAGAATGACAAGTTGTATGAGCAAATAATTTTTGCTGTGAATAGCTTCAAAAAGCAGAAATCCAAAAGCCAGTAATAATAATATTAATGCAGGAATTCCTAAAGCAAGCATAATTTCAACATATTCATTATGGGGACCATAACCCAAATATCCGGAATCATGTAATTCCGGGTTTCCGGTATACATGCCTGCATTGATATATTTGGCATTCAGTAAATCCTGCATATCGCCGGTTCCAACACCCCATAACCATGCATTATTTTCATGGATCAGTTCAAAACAAAATTTCCAGATTACAAGTCTCAGTGATGTGCCTGTAAAAGGTGTATTATAGTCAAATTTGGTTTGATACACCAGGTTCAGGTTTGAATGTAATTCTGTGTCAATCCGCGACCGGATGCCGCTTGAAAACGATACAGATAGAATTATAAACAGGATAATTCCGCTGATAATCCTTATTAGGGTATTACGGGATTTTACCAAATAAAAAGTCCACACAATCATATTTACAGTAAGAATAAACAGCATCATTTTTGAGCTGAGTAATAAGAGTGATACGAAAAAAAATGCACATAAAATAAGTAGAAACATTTTAAAAGGCGCTTTATCGATAAACCATGATTTTATTATAATATTGATTCCAAAAACAATGTAAGCTGAAAGATAAATTGCATTGATGTGTATGGCAGAAGCGAATTCGTGGTAATAAAAAACTTCAGTATTATGATTGGAAAAATATCTTTGAAATGCAATGGCATAACAAATCAATAAGGCACACGAGATGGCTGTTATAAATACATACAATAGCGTGTTTATCTGTTTTGTTTTTAAAGGGTAACAAAGCAATAAGGGGAAAACAATGAAAGAAAGCCTTCTTTCCAAAATTGCATGAGCCTCATTGGCATTTAAGCTACTAAAAGAGCTGATGACATGTAGCAGGTATAAAAAAATAAAACATAAATTCAGTTTGTTGTTTAGGGTAGTTTTTAATTTATCGAAAAGGTTACCGGCCAACAGCCAGTTAGCACCTGCCAGCAATATTAAAATACTGTTGAGTTTGATATAAAAAGGTAATGTAAAAACAATGCAAGCCAGAAGCAGGTAATGAATTTGATTATGCATTTTTGTTCGTTCCCTTGTCATTGTTTCAGAGTTTTCAGCATTAGATCTTCATAAGCATCAATTATTTTTATCCAGTTATATTGTTGCTCAATTTTTAGTAAATTGTTTGTAATGAAGGTTTCCCTGTTTTGTGAGAGGTTTTCACTATTGAAAACTAAAGAAAGATCAGCAGCATTTTCAAAATAATAGGCATCCCGGCCAAGTACTGCTTCATTAAATATGTTGTTATGTGCACAGATAAGCGCCTGAGAGGCCATTGCCTCAAGCAGCGAAGGATTAGTGCCGCCAACGGAATGGCCGTGAAAATAGATAGCCGAAAAATAGCGCAAGTGGTTTAAAATATTGAGATCATAAATGGGTTGATGAAAAACAATTTTGTCAGAAGTATATTTACTTATCAAATAAGCGGAATATTTATTTTTTGAAACCCCCAATAAAATCAACGGTACTGTTTTCCCGCTTTGTAAATAGCCTTGTATGATGGTTTCTATATTGTTTTCGGGCTCAAACCGGCATATCACCAAATAATAGGAGTAAGGGGTCAGGTTGAAAGGTTTCAAAACATTTGTATCTGCAATGTTTTGATCCGGGTTTTCAGGAAACATATTGGCCCCATAAGGAATAAAATTACTGTTAAGCTGATAGTTATTTTTCAAATGATTTTGAATGCCCGGTGAATCGCTTACCAGGTTATCACTCTTTTTAGCTGCCAGTTTTTCGGCATATTTTAAAAATTTTTGAACAAGTTTGTTATACTTACTTCTTTTCCATTCCAGTCCATCCATATTGGTTATAATGATGGATGATTTGGGCAATAACCAGTACCAAACCGAACTGCTGGTATACCCCAGTTGCAGGATTACCTGAAAATTTCTTTGACGGGAGTCCATGATGCAATTGAAATCATAAATAAATTGACCGGCTGTTCCCAGCACAGCTTCGGGATCAAAACAAGAGATCAGGTTTACACCTTTATAATTTTCTGATTTATTAGGATGCAGGGATGAATTATATACCCAAACCGCATGACCACGCTTCACCAATTCAACGGAAAGATATTCGGCCAGTTGCTCAAAACCGCCGTAATTATTAGGGATACCACGTGTACCGATGATTCCGATTCTCATTCTTTTTTGCTTAAAACTTCGTTATAGGCTGCCAGGGTTTGTTCAGCTGCCTTTTGCCATGTATAATTTTCAATCACCATTTTCTGCAGCTTTTCATTAACCGGACTCTCATAGGCCCTGATGATTGCATTTTTGATAGAATCAATATCATCCGGTTCGCAGTAAAAGGCATCCTCACCAAAATATTCTCGGGTATCGCCTTTATCCGTGATGACAATATTGCAACCCATGGCAGCCGCTTCTAATGAAACAAGGCCGGTTGTTTCGAACCAACTGGGGAGGATATGGACTTTTGATTTTGCATAGTAATTTACAAGTTCCTGTTGATCCATAAAGTCAATGAAAAGAACATTTTTTCCAGCTTCTTTTTTGCATTGTTCAAAATACTTCATGTGGTTTGGGGCAGGCTTGCCAATAATTGTTAATGGGATATTTGTCTGATTAATTGCCCTTATTAGGTTTAATTGGTTTTTTCTGCCCTCAATTCTTCCAATGCAAAGCGCACCTTCTCGATTTAAAATATTATTTTTATTGAAACCAAAAACATCAGCGTCTATTCCATTACAGGTAATCGAAGAGGGAGTATTTGTACCATAGTCATTTTTAATCCGTAAGCATTCACTATTGGAATTAGGTAAGATCATGACTGCTTTTTCAAGTAAGTGTTTGATAGATGATTCTTGTCCCTTGAAAATATATTTCGTACTTTTTATTCTTTCTCCGTTCACCATAAACCTTGCCCAAACTTTTAAATATTCCAAGGTATTGACATTGATTAATTTCAAAAGAAATTTCTTAAAGCTTTTGGCCTGATAGTTTTCATAGTCCCAATAGTTTACATATATGGTAGAAATAACAAAAGGTTTATTGGTTTTACCAATATGATATAGCATTTCTGCGGGTCTGATGATATTGAAGAAATGAATCAGGTCATAGTTCTCATATTCTATTTCCTCATTATTGCTTATTATATCAGCTTTTACTCCAATTTTCCTGAGATATTTGGCAGTCATATTCAACTGTACCGTATCACCTCCAAAAACTGAATTAATTGAAAAACGGGTTAGAAATAAAACTTTAATCATTGGAATCCGCTAAATTAAGAATACCCAAAACAAAAGCAAATAAAAAATAAAGGTTAATTGTTAGTTGATGTTGATAGCTTTTAGATAGATTCGTAAGTATGAATTAAAGAATATTAGTAATATTGTATATCAAAAATTCTGACGACATTTCATTTTTAACCTTCATAAAGAGCAAAAATAGTCAACTATTTCTTGCTGTATTTTCACTATTATCACTGGTTGCTTTTCTGATTTTATATTCCTGTTATCCGTATCCACAGACCATAAGTGATTCTGTGGATTATATGAGGAATGCAATTAACTTAAAATTTGGACAGGTAAGACCAATCGGATACGCGCTTTTCCTTCGTATTCTTCATTACATGAATCCTCAGTTGCAATTTGTATTTATCATACAATTTATATGCTATTGTATTTCTTCAGCATTTTTCTTTCTTACTTTACGTTATCTTCTTAATTTGCCCCGATACCTATTTGTGATGCTTGTTATTATATTGTTTTTGAACCCGTATATGTTGTACATGACTGATGTGGTGATGAGTGACTCTCTATTTCTGAGTCTTTCCCTTATATGGCTTTCATTTATTTTGCTTGGTATAAAAAAATTTAAAACATCTTTTTTTTATGCAACAATTCTTCTTTCCATTGTTTTATTGTTTTTCAGATTTACAGGAATGATTTATATTGGATTGTCTTTTTTACTATACCTGCCTCATATCATCGAAAAACGAAATTGGATACATTATTTAATAGCTGCTGTTTTTGTAATTTTCACGTATCAGTTTATTTGTATTCAAACTGAAAAGGATACAGGTTTTAACACTTTTTCAGGTTTTGGTGGATGGCAACTTGCCAATAATGGCTTGCATGCAAATCCATTCATTAAAAACATTGACAATGCATCCATAAAAGATCCAGAGGTTTTGTTTGTACAAAAATTTGTATTATCTTATTTTGACTCCGTTCCCATTGAAAGTAAAGCAAGTATTTTTTATTTATGGGATGTAAATAGTCCGTTAACTCAGATGCGAAAAAATACTGATAGCCTTAATACCCCCGCAGGATATAACAAGGCCGGATTCCTTTTTGCCAAGTATGGGAAATGGATTATTTTGCATCATCCTTATGCATTTTTTAAAGGGTTTATACTTAAAAATATTGATTGGTATATAGAGCCGGATCATGAAATTTTGCAACGTTTTTTTATTGCAGGTAAATTAAATCCTGAATTTTACGAATGGTATCACATCGATCCGAAGGCCATTTTTGTGCATTATGATTTTATTGAAGCAATTGGGTGGAATGGAGCGAGAAGTTATAAAAAACTATTATGTATTTTTATTTTATGTGTTTTATTGTGTTTTGTTTCAGGTTGGCAAAAAAAAATATCAAAAAATGAATTATCTATTGTTTACGTGTTGTTTGTCATTTTTATTATCTATTCCGCATATACTATTTTTTCTGCCAAAATTATGTTCAGGTTTGTATTTATTTTTATTTACCTGATGGTGTTGATATTATCTATTATTTTAAAACAACCTTTATCTGTTATCCCAGAAAAACTGCAATTAGCTTTTACCAAAATCCGAAATTTCCTGCTGAGAAAGACCAAACCTAAAATAAATAACACTTTTTTGAAATAAGCAAAGTAAATTCTGTGCACTTTTCTGATTGAATTTAGTTATCTGGATAAATCATTTTTTGGTTACATTAAACTGGGGGAAAACATTACTAAACGCTAAAATCCAGACTACATATTCAACAATATTTGTGAGATAACTTCCAGTAAACTGGTAAATAAAAATAAAAAAGAAAAGCAATGTCTGGTAATAATTGTTAAGTACTTTGGCTTTGAAAAAATAGTAAAAGATAATTATAAACCTAATGATAATTCCAGTTATTCCAAACATGGCAAGAGTTTCGGCCATTGCGTTTGGTATTCTGAGCACTTCTATTGGCCCCCAATATTTTATATACTTATGAACAAATTCAGGACCCAGTACTTTTATCTGGCCAAGCCCAACTCCAAACCACAAACTTTTTTCTTCGGCAATATGCCAGGCGATTAAAAAAGAATCGAAGGTGCGGCCATTGGTTGAAGAGTCGGTTCCGCTTATAATATTTTGAAGTCTAATAAAAACGGGATTTGTTGGATAAAAGAATATTAATAACAGCGCAATAACTATAAAAGTGAAAGTGAAAAATACCAGGTTATTGAAAAAGCGTTTATTGATGAATATTTTTTCATAATGAATGCTGTAAAGTAAAATAAATGAAATTAGTGAAGCAGCTATCACTCCAACTGACAAAGAGAGCAGGAGTGGTAGTAAAACCATCAACAGGATTACCCAGGTATTCATTTTATTTTGCCTGAAAAAAACTTTCAATAGATAATAAAAAGCAATAGGGATAAACATCAGTGAATAATAGGAAGCTTCATAGGTCATCATTGCAAGACGGGGAAGGCTTTCAACTGATTTTGTAAATTTTTTTATATACCAAAATACTTCTTGGTACGGAGTATAAAAAAAGGCTAAAGCGATGAATGTAAAAATAAAATTGCTGATGAGTAACTGCTTGAAAATTTTACCTAAATGCCCATAAATATTAATAAAAAAATAAAAAGTAACCGTAAAAACATAGGTGGCCGCAAATAGAATATTGGAGATAATAAATGATTTGGTTTCAACCCCCAGCAGCAAATGGATCAGGCTGAAAGGTATGAGAATGAGCAGGAATGGTAAAAAGATTGTTTTTTTCTTTTTATACAGAAGCCAGATATAAAAAACCGGACTTAAGATGTGCATGTACAGCAAACCAAAAGGCAGACCCACCTTATTAAAGAAAAAATAAATATGGGCCAGGATGGAAGGAATACTGGCTTTTATTTTATTTATTTCGGATTCGGATTTCATATAAAAAGTTATGTATGCATGCTTGAATATAATTTGCAAAATATACCTTTACTATTATTTTTTTTATAGATTCGCAATAAATAAAAAAGAATGAAGACAGAAAAACAAAATAAATATAATGAAGATGAGTTTGATATTGAATTGCTGAGCTGGAAATTATACAAGCTGTCAGGTAAAATAATTTCAAAATTATTTTTTCCGCTGCGTCTAATCTTGTCAAGACCGCTCAGATTAATATTGTTATTTTGCATTATTACCGGATTGGCTATTATACTGAGGTATACGCTTCCTAAGGTTTATCAGTCATCTTTCATCATCAAACCCCTTGCCAGAGGAGATGTTTATTTTGTGAGCCTGGTGCATGATTTAAGCATCATTACCCGGGACGAAGATTATGGTATGCTGGCCAAACAATTAAACATTTCTGATGAAATGGCATCAAAAATTTCAAAAATTTCGCTGGAACCCATCAAACTTAATAAATATACGGATACGATTGATGCTGCATTTATTTTTATCCGGTGTGATGATCTTTTGCTTTTCGATACCCTGCAACAAAGTGTTCTGAATTACCTGGAGCAAAATGAGTATTACCTGAAAAAGCGTCAGCTCCGAAGCGTTGAAATATTGGCGATGAAGGATAAGATTGAGCTTGATTTAAAAGAAATTGATAGTTTAAAAATTCTACTTGCAAAAAATATGCAGCCAAGAGGAAATGCAGGGGGGTTTGTTTTTGGAGAACCCATTGATCCTGTTAAGATATATGAAGAGGGACTTTCTTTGTATAAATTGAAAACAGGACTAAACTGGCAATTACAATATTTAAATAGTTTTGAATTGGTGAAAAAATGCATGCCTTCACACAAGCCCTATTGGCCAAGGTTTATTTATCTATTTGTTATACTGGGTGGTCTGGGCCTGATTGGTTTGATGTGGGTGAATTACACAAGGAAATAAGAACCTGGAAACGGATAAAACTTTCTCAATTCAGTTTTCTTCGCATACTTTCTCAAACTTATTATTCCTGGTTTTACTGATAGTAACCAAACAAAACCGCCACCGGCGGACTGGCATCTAATTGCAAAAACATTCCTTTGGGTTTAGGGTTGACGCTTCCATTGGGCAAGGTATCAACAGGAGTGATTTTGAATTTGATGGTCATTGCATTTTCCCAAAGCAATGTACTGTCGGTTAATTGTTTGTAGGTTCCCTGGCAGAAACTGCTGTCTTCTCCGAATACAACAGTTGTCCAGCAATAATTTCCTTCGGGGGTGAGGTTTAATTTTTTTAAACCTGTATAGGTTGATGGATAAACTGCAGAATCTCTTACGTAAGTTCCTCCCAGCTTATAGTTAACAACTGCGCTTACCGGCTCTTCCTTTTTACAAGTCAGAAAGAGGCAAGCCAAACAAAATATCCAAAGTAAATTTTTATACATCAAAACTTTATTTACTGCAATTAAATAAATTTTTTGTGCAACAAAAAATTTTGAATATTTAAAAGTAAATCCGAATGCGTAAAATTTACCTTACTAAAAGATAAGCGGTAATAATAAACAGGCAAAATAAACCCAGCATTTTGTTGGTATCTCTAACCGCAACTGATTTTGAGGCCAGTTCGGGATGTTTTAATGTAAAATCAGATTTGGCGAGCTTATCGATACCGGAAACCATGTTACGGGAAAGTTCATTAGCCAGAATCAATAATTGTTCTTTCCTGAAACCTCCATGCAGGTACGCAGTATTTTTATTGATAATCCATTGAGTGGGATTGTTTAATTGATAACTTTTGGGTAAATGATAGGGTTCGGGTAAAACAAGAACCTGGTAATTTTCGGGAATTTCGGCATGGGCATAAAAGAGTCCTTTTGTTGTGTCCAGGTTTTTACATATTAAATGAGCCTGTATATAATTCAGAAAAAGTGTGTCTCCCGAAAACTGGTACGGGAAACCGGGAATAAATTTAAAATCAATCACACAATTTTTAAGTACAACATTTCCCAGATAATCAGAATCATATTTACTGAATCCGGCCCGGTTAATTCCGCTATACGTATTTGATAAAAAATTGTAATCAAACTGATCCAGATTTTCAGCATTAAAAAGGGTTGCCAATGTATCCGGTGGAATCATATAACCCAGGTTGTGCTCATTCATGTTGACAGCAATTTTATTTTTATTGGCATCGTATCCATTGATGTATGAAACTGCACAGGAGGAAAAGGATGCCGAGATCAGGAAATAGAGGATTATCTTGTGAAATTTTGAGGGTAAGAGGGTAGGAGTGTAGGAGGGTATGAGGGTAGGAAGGTTAGATACGAAATTAGAAATGGGAGAAATGATTGATTTCATGGTTTTGGGTTCAAAATTGGGTTCAAAATTTCTTAAGAAAAAGACAATATATTTCATTTCTGCAAAATTGTTGCCAAAAATATTTTTCAAATTAAATACAATATTGTATTTTGCGGACATAGTTTAAATTTTAATGAATATTACTTTACCAGACGGTTCCGTTCGTTCGTTTGAACGGGGCACCACCGCCTTAGAAATTGCAAAATCTATCAGCGAAGGCCTTGCACGCAATGTGCTTACAGGCAAATTTAACAACCAGGTTATTGAACTGGCTGATCCCATTACAGAAGATGGTTCACTGCACTTGTACACCTGGGAAAGCAGAGAAGGTAAAACGGCATTCTGGCATTCATCAGCCCACGTTTTGGCTCAGGCTATTGAATTTTTTTACCCCAATGTAAACCTTACCATCGGACCTGCCATTGAAAACGGGTTTTACTATGATATTGATTTGGGAGGAGAAACGATTTCGGATAAGGATTTCAAAAGAATTGAAGAGAAAATGCTTGAACTGGCCAGGGAAAAGGCTGAGTTTCGTAAAAGTGCTATATCTAAAGCCGATGCTTTGGCCTACTATCAGGAAAGAAATAATCCATTTAAAGTTGAGTTGATTGAGAACCTGAATGATGGCGAAATTACTTTTTGTACCCATAGTAATTTTACCGATTTATGCCGGGGTGGGCATATACCCAATACCGGTTATATTAAAGCGGTAAAAGTGATGAGCATTGCAGGAGCATACTGGAGAGGTAATGAAAAAAATCCGCAGTTAACCCGGGTATATGGCATTAGTTTTCCAAAACAATCGGAGCTTGCCGAATACTTGAACATGCTCGAAGAGGCTAAGAAAAGGGATCACCGCAAACTGGGCAAAGAACTGGAAATTTTTACTTTTGATGAAGATATAGGTCCGGGCCTGCCTTTGTGGTTGCCCAATGGAGGTGCTATTATTGAAATTTTAGAAAGTTTTGCCAAGAAAACAGAAGCTGAAGGCGGATATGTTCGGGTTAAAAGTCCGCATATTGGCAGGGAAAGTCTGTATATAAAAAGTGGACATTTGCCTTATTATAAAGACAGTATGTTTCCCCCGATGGATGTTGATGGGGATAAATATTATCTGAAGGCAATGAACTGCCCGCACCATCATAAAATATTTGCGGCTGTACCTAAAAGTTACCGCGATTTACCTTTACGTTATGCCGAATACGGTACCTGTTACCGTTATGAGCAAAGTGGCGAGTTATTTGGCTTGATGCGGGTTCGCTGTTTACAAATGAATGATGCGCATATTTATTGTACAGAGGCTCAATTTGAAGATGAGTTCAGGAAAGTGAACGATTTATATTTAAAATATTTTCAGGTTTTTGGTATAGATAAATACGTAATGCGTTTTTCGAAACACGACCCGGCAAAATTGGGTGAGAAATATATTAACTCACCTGAACTTTGGATAAAGACCGAGGATATGGTGCGAAAAGTATTGATAAATCTGGGCGTAAACTATGTTGAAGTAGAAGATGAGGCCGCTTTTTACGGCCCAAAAATCGATATTCAGATATATTCAGCCATAGGACGGGAGTTTACTTTGGCCACCAATCAGGTTGATTTTGCGCAGGCCGAAAGATTTGATCTGCACTTTACCAATGAGAAAAACGAAAAGGAAAGACCCCTGATCATTCACCGTGCACCTCTTGGTACACATGAACGTTTCATAGGTTTTTTACTTGAACACTACGCAGGAAATCTGCCTTCATGGCTGTCTCCAAAGCAGGTTACCGTGTTGCCAATTAGCGATAAGTATGTACCTTATGCTCAAAAACTTGTTGAATTGATGAAAAAAGCTGATATTCGCGCCCTCTTTGACGATAGAAACGAAAAGATAGGGAAGAAAATAAGGGATGCAGAGTTGAAGAAAATACCGTTTATGCTGGTAGTGGGAGAGCATGAGATGCAGGAGGATAGTGTATCGGTAAGGAAGCATGGAGAAGGGGATATCGGAAAAATGAGTACAGAGGAATTTATTAACTTTTTTAATAATCAACTAACAGTAAAAATATAAACTAAGAATACTTGGCAGCACCTATTACACCAAAGCCCGCCGGACCGGGCGCACCAGGCGGATTCGGAGGTTCAAAACCTCCTTTTCGCGGAAATTTTAGAGGAAGAAGGTCGTTAGAACCTGAACACAAGATCAATAATTTAATCAAAGCCCCGCAGGTTCGATTGGTTGGCGAGAACATTGAAGTAGGTGTTTATACCCTGAGCGAAGCCCTTAAGATGGCAAACGATCAGGAGTTGGATTTGGTTGAAATATCGCCAAATGCCGAACCCCCTGTTTGCAGGGTTGTTGATTACAAGAAGTTCTTGTATGAGCTAAAGAAAAAGAAAAAAGAACAAAAGGCCAATCAGGCCAAATCGGAGATAAAAGAAATTCGTTTTGGTCCGAATACCGACGAGCATGATTTTGAGTTCAAGTTAAAACATGCCGAAAACTTTATTAAAGAGGGGCATAAGGTAAGAGCTTATGTATTTTTTAAAGGTCGTGCTATTGTTTATAAGGAAAGAGGTGAGGTTTTATTATTGCAACTGGCACAACGCCTGAGCGAAATTGCAAAAGTGGAACAATTGCCCAAATTAGAAGGAAAGAAAATGTTCCTGATAGTGAATCCAAAAGGAAAATTAACCAAGTAGAGGCTGATTGAATCAGCCTAAACGGATTTTAGAAAAAGAGAAAGTCGTAATTAATAATTATAAAATAAAGAGAAACGGAAATGCCCAAAATGAAGACATGCAGCTCGGCCAAAAAACGTTTTAAGGTTACCCCTAGCGGTAGAATTAAAAGGGCCCAGGCTTTTAAGAATCACATTTTAACCAAGAAAACAACTAAAGGCAAACGCGCTTTAACCAAACTGGTTACTGTTAGTACAGCCGATATGAGTAAGGTTAAAATTTTGCTTGCCATTGGTAAATAGAGTCTGTCTATAATGTCCTCTGCCTGCGTTATGCTCATTCGTAAAAATGCTCATTTACACCAGTAAACTACGCTTTTTACGAACTTCGCAAGCCTTGGCAGTGAACATTCTAGTCCAGACTCCAGAATAATGGATCGGCCGTTTATTGGTAGGCCTAAAACACCAGGTTACAAATTGTTTAACCCGAACCAAAGCAAAAAAGATCTCGTTGAAGAATGGGACGCTTAGGATCAAAAAACTAAAAAATTATGCCACGTTCAGTCAATTCAGTAGCGAGCAGAGCTCGCAGAAAGAAGCTCCTAAAATTAGCCAAAGGCTATTGGGGTAAAAGAAAAAATGTTTTAACAGTAGCCAAACACGCTATTGATAAAGGATTAAATTACGCTTACAGAGACAGAAAAACCAAAAAACGCAATTTCCGCAGTTTGTGGATTATGCGTATCAATGCCGCCGCTCGTTTGCACGGTTACAGTTACAGTCAGTTTATGAATCTGGTTCATAAAAAAGGTTTAACATTAAACCGGAAAGTATTGGCCGATATGGCTATGAACCACCCTGAAACTTTCGAAGCAATTGTGCAACAGGTAAAATAAGATTTAGGTATTACGACTAAAAAAACGTCGGTTCTTACATTGGAACCGGCGTTTTTTTTTATTAATTGACACAGTAGAATAAGTAAAATTGGCAATAGAGTACTATTTTTTAATCTATTGTTAATGGGTTCTTTATAATTAATATCAATTTTTTAATTTTATATTCATTTAATTTACAAAACCAAAAACTAAACAAATGAAAAAAAACATTTACTTTTTTATTCTCATGGGGTTAAGTTTAAACTTGATGGCCCAGAATTTTCAATCAGTAAAACAAATAAAAGGTGATAATTTTGAAAAAGGTGTTTCTTTATTGCATGATGCCAAGGGAAATCTTTATACAGGAGGCCTGTTTGATGGCATTGGGGTTTCTGATTTCGATCCAGGTTCTGATACTTTCAATATGGTACCAGCAGGAAATGCAGATATTTTCATTTCTAAATTAAATGCAAGCGGAAATTTCGTTTGGGCAAAAAAAATGGGCGGCACAGGCTCAGACATGTTAAATGATATGGCAATTGATGCTGAAAGTAATACATATAGTACAGGGAACTTTGAGCTTACCTCTGATTTTGATCCGGGTTCTGGAATTTACAATCTTGTTTCGGCGGGTAATACAGACGTATATATTTCGAAACTCGATTCTATGGGGAATTTATTATGGGCAAAAAGATTGGGTGGAACCGAGACTGATTATGGGTTTACAATAGCGTTAGATGATTCGGGGAATGTGTATACTTCGGGATACTTTTGCAAAACGGTTGATTTTGATCCGGGGGCTGGAATTTTTAATCTTACATCAACAGGTTATGCAGATATGTTTCTTTTAAAGCTCAATCCTGCTGGTAATTTTGTATGGGTTAAAAAAGTAGGAGGACCGACCACAAGTATATATGTTGAGTCAATTTACATCGATAAAGCAGCTAATATATTTGCAACTGGTGGATTTAGAAATACAATAGATTTTGATCCGGGTGCAGGAATATACAATATGAGCAGTGCCGGTGATGGAGATATTTTTGTATTAAAACTTAATTCATTTGGTAATTTTGTATGGGCTAAAAAAATTGGAGGTGTTTTTCATGATTTTGGAAAAAGCATTGCAATTGACGCTTCAGCTAAGCTTTATATATCGGGTAAATTTAGTAGCAATAATGTTGATTTTGATCCGGGTACCGGAGTTCATAACCTTAGTCTAATTGGTTCTTCTGACGAATTCATTCTGAAACTGGATACTTCTGGAAAATTTGAATGGGTGAAAAGTATGAAAGGGACTACATTTAGTGCCATTGAAGAGATTACCCTTGACAAAAATGCAAATATTTATTCAACCGGAAGATTTCAGGATTCTGTTGACTTTGATCCGGGTACTGGCATTTATATGCAATTTGGAGGTGATTTTAATGCTTTTATTACCAAGCTCGATTCATCCGGTAATTTTAAATGGGCAAGGAATATTGGTGGATCCTCAACCGACGTGGGCAATGCGCTTAGTATTGATGCAGCAGGAAATTTATTCATAACAGGAACATTCTATGGCCTTGTTGATTTTGACCCGGCACATGGGGTGAATAATTTACAAAGCAGCGGAGGCGGGCATGATGACGCGTTTATTTTAAAGCTTGGAAACTGTGCTGCTTTCGTTAACATATCGCCTAAAAATATCTCTGCACAAAAAGGCACGAATATTCAATTTAATATAGCATCGGCGAGTGCAACATCAATTTTACAATGGCAGCAAAATACAGGGAGTGGATTTGCAAATCTATCAAACGGAGGTCAGTTTTCGGGAGTTACCAACGACACATTGATCATCAGTAATATTACCATCACTCAAAATAAGTATAGTTACAGGTGCTATGCAAAGGAGAGCTGCGCAGATACAAGCAATTCAGCTATCCTTACCGTTCTTGCTACAGGAATTGAAGAGTTAACAGGTAAAACACATTTTGTTCTATATCCTAATCCATCAAATGATGTGGTTACCATTCAACTGAATAATATTACCAACGATTTAAAATATATCATCACCGATATTACGGGCTCACAGGTTTTAACCGGAAATTTGGTTGATCAAACTAATGTTGTTGATATTGGCAGTTTAGTGGCTGGTTTTTATTTTGTGCAGGTAAATGAGATTGGAAATGGTGTTTGCAAACTTGTGAAAAAATAGTTTTGCCAACTTTCGAAACAATTGTGAATTCAGTAAAATAAAATTTAAGTATTACGACTAAAAAAAACCTGGGCTGAAAAGTCCGGGTTTTTTTGTGCTTATTCTGAACCAAAATATCAATTATTGTTTCATTTTGAAACAAAACAGACCTTCTATATAGCTATTAAAAAATTGATTATTAAACTGTTGTTATAATTGGTTTCTACTTTGCTTAACAATTGCAAAGCATAAATCCCATGTGTGCATAATCAAATTTAATTCTCCAAGTTGAGCCAATAAAATGCAACCAAATTTTGGAGTGTTTTTATGGTTCATTCAGAATTATTTGGACTTGCAAACCTGGGAAAGGTATATAAGAAAAAATAAAAAAATTATGAAACCAATAGTTCAGCGACATACACTTTCAGAAAATGCGGGAGGGTATTTATTGGAAGAATTTATTAGTCATTATAAAAACAGAGTTACTGATAAAATTAAAAATTTTAAAATTCTGTCACCTGATCAGGTTGGTTTTATTGTGGCTGAAAAACAAAAAACTAAATTAATCAGTGAGCCTCAACAGTTGGAGCGTAATATCCCTGAATTTGAAAATGAGGCATTGGCAAATTATTATGCTGAAGGCTTGAAGTTATTTGTTAAA
>JAUXUD010000037.1 GCA_030680835.1 Bacteroidota bacterium | reverse complement strand
TGACTCGTCCTGAAAAAAGTTTACACTTTTTGTTTTAAATCCTAAATTGGGTTTACAATTATACAATTAATCCTGAATACCGTTTACTTTTGTTGAACCGGACTAAGCGGAAGCGGGCTCTGCTGAGGAGCAACCCGCCAGGAATATTCCGGTAAGATTCGCATATAAACCGTTATAAGGTTCATACTTTATAACGGTTTTTTCTATGTATGCAATTCTTCCATGCCTCAAAAAACCTATTCCATTAATACCTCCTTTTGTGTTTTTAGCTTGTAGTAATTTTTCCAGGTTTTAGTAATCCTTCCGGACAGTTGATGTGCCTCGATTGGTTTTAAGTTGTTAATGCTGCCATGGGGGCGAAGGAAGTTATATGTAGTACAAGCAATTGCAACTGCTTGCTGAGCTTTTGCGAAGCTTTCAAACACATCTTCCAGGAGTTCCGATTTCAATATGCCATTAACTCTTTCTGCCAATGCGTTTTCCAATGGATCACCATTTTCGGTCATGCTTATTTTGACGCCATTCCGATTCAGTAATTCGACATAATCATCGCAGCAATATTGAACTCCTCTGTCACTATGATGTATTAGGTCGCAACGATTTGGATTATTATTTAACGCCATTCTAAGCGCTCTTATAGGTCCTTCGGCAGACAGACTTCTACTAAGGTAAAATCCAACAATTTTCCTGCTGTAGGCATCTGTAATTAATGAGAAATAAGCAAAGCCATCTTTTATGCGAATATAAGTGATGTCACTTACCCATAGCTGATTGGGTCCCAAAGGGATGAAATCCTTAATGATATTCGGATATTTTTTGTACCGGTGCCTGGATAGTGTGGTAACGCAACTCCGCCGGGATCGTTTGGTAACCAGTAAACCCCTTTCGGCCAACAAATTAAATAACAGGTCGCGACCAATTTTGATTTTATGATCATTTAAGAACAATTGCATCTCACTCAGAAGTTTCCTTGTTCCAATTCTTTTTTGATCCTTCCGGTACCGCAATACTTCACCAATAACCATATCGGCTTCGAAAGCTTTTTGTTGGTTGTATTTTGTGCCTTGATAGTAGGCTTGTCTACTATAGCCAAGCAATGAGCAAAGTTCGTTGAGGCAACGAGGCATACTTTGCTTTACTTTATTTACTGCTTGGCACCAGACTTTTTTCTAATATCAATCCCCAGATCCTCTTCCGCGGTATCAATAATTGTCTCTAACAGCTTGTTTTTTAATTGGGCTTTACGCAGCTCCGCCTGCAATTGCTTTACATCAGACGGCAGCGGCGCTAAATCCTGATCAGATAAATTAACTATCTGTTTTTTCGTTTTTCCTTTGTAATTCAATACCCACGTGTTTATCGTCCTACTGCAAATCTTATACTTTTTTCCCAGTTTCCGATATGACGTTGATCCTTGCAGGTATTCGGCAATTAAAATCTCCTTATTTAAATATATTTTTCTTTCCATAAGTTTACTTTTGTGTGTAAACCTATTTCAGGACGAGACAGAGGGTGGGAAAGTAGGAGGGTGGGAAAGTAGGAAGATGGGAATGTATGATTTATCATTTATTTTTTTTCTAATAAATCCCAGGATTCGTGAGTTAAACCATTTTTAAGCCTTAATAATCCATAATCCAAACTATAATAAAGGCTATCATTTTCCAGACTATTGCTTTGGCGTCCGATTAGTTTAATTATATGATAATAAGGTTTTCCCTGAACAATTATCGAGTCAAAATAGCTGGTATTTGTCATAAAATAAGCGTTGGTTCCTATCCATAAATTATCTAATTCTTTTGAAATAACAAATTTCTTGTCACTAGGAGATTCGTTAAAATTCAGATCAAAGAATATCCCAATTTTGACTTCGTTTTTATCCAAACTATCAAAAAAATTAATTTGATAGTTTTCTAATTCATATTTTTGTGCACACTGCCTATTCTTGTTGGCATATATTGTCTTATTCAACCAAAATGATGTGATGCCCTTGCCAATAAAAGTATGTTTAACATTATTGTTACTTAACAAAACCAAGGTATCATTTCCTGAATAAGGAATTACCAATTTCTCCTGATCCGTTATTTTTTCTGTTTTTACATCAATTTTATCAGGACAATTATTTATAGTACCGGCACAATTACTAAAAATGACGTTTAACAGAAATAATTTAATGATTAATTTTTGTTTCATTTATCCTCAAATTACATTTGAATGGACACTTAAACTTCCCACACTCATATGCTCCCTCATACACTCCTACACTCTTACACTCCTACACTCTTACCCTCCTACCCTCCTACACTCCTACACTCCTAAAACAGGCTACAACTTGATCCCAAGCGTCTGCTCCTTACCTTCACGCAAAATAACCACCGTGGTACTCAATCCTTTTGATAATTTACCCAGGGTTTTCATATAATCCTCCATTCCGGCAATTGTATATTGATCGAGCTTTACAATAATATCTCCCCTTTTAATCCCTGCCATTGCAGCCGGGCGGCCTTCTGTGGTGCCATCCACTTTTACCCCTTTTCCTTCAAACAAATAATCGGGCATAATTCCCAGCGTAACTTTAAAATCATTACTGGCTTTAATGGTTTCTTTTGTTTTGGTAAATGCCAGTTTGGGCTGCTTGTCGAGCGTGCCGATTAACTGATACATATACTTTATTATCTGAAGCGCTCCTTTAAAATTAATCAGCTCCCAGTCATCTGTGGGTTTATGATATTCGCCATGGGTGCCCGAAAAGAAATGCAGTACCGGAATGCCCACATTGTAAAAACTGGTATGATCGCTTGATCCGGTTCCGGTGGTATCATATTTCACTTTTATATCATCAATTGAAATCGAGGGTAAAATACTGTCCCATCTGGGTGAAGTACCGGTTCCACTAATCTGAAACATGTTTTTAGCTGTATCCAATCTGCCCACCATATCCATATTCAGCATATAATTTACATTTTTTAAAGGAATGGTTGGATGATCCACAAAATAATGGGAGCCCAGTAAGCCTTCTTCTTCACCACTGAATGCAATAAATAAATAATTATGGCTTCTATACGGAGATTTTTGAAGCAATTCGGCCATCTCAATCAATGCGGCGGTACCGCTTGCATTGTCATCGGCACCATTATGAATCTGGGGCTTTTCGTTTTGCTGTTTCCGGTATGTTGAACCACCTAGTTCATTATAACCCAAATGATCGTAATGTGCGCCAATAATAATGGTGTTCGCAGATTTATTATTGATGTAGGCAACTACATTATGTCCTTCCAGCATAATTGAATTGGTATCAACAATTATTTTTGCTTTTGCATTCACAAAATTAGCTGAATCCAGTTTGGTATCATTGCTTAAAAAATATACAGGAACGGCTTTAAAAACGGGTCTTATGATGGATTTAAAATCAGGTTCAAGAATTTCTGGATGTGTATTGATTACAATAACACCCGAGGCGCCTTTGTGTATGGCTGAATCAATTTTTGCTTCCAGGTTTGCATAAGCCGCAAGAGGTGCATGTGGGTTATTAAAATCGGGTTGACCCAATTTAATAACCACAATTTTTCCTTTCACACTTTTAATATTTGCATAATCATTATGTCCGAGCGCCGGTGCTTCAATTCCATATCCCAGCCACACACACTTGTCTGCTACTTCGGCGGGTTTTGAATACGACAATGGAAAATTTCGGGCAGGAGTTAATTTTTCGAATTTAATTTCACCTGTTTTATTGGTAATCACCAGGCTGCCGGTTTTAAAGGCTACTCTTTTAATATTAAACGTCTGCAAAAAACCTTGTTCCCCTTTGGCCACCAAGTTGAGAGATTGAAAATTTTCGATGATAAAATCATAGGCAATTTTTTCACCGCGGCTACCAATGAGCCTGCCTTCCATATGGTCATCGGCCAGGTATGATAAATTGTGTTCAAGCGACTGCAGAATCTCTGCTTCGGGCTTGGGTAAAGTTTGTGCAATTACGCCTGAACCGAATAGTCCAATTACAAGGGCGGTGAATACCTTTCTATTTAATAAATAATTCATATAGTAATTTAATTAATACCAATCCAACAAAGCTGGCAAATACAAGTCTCACTGTTGCCTGTTCAGTTTTTTGTGCCATCCGAACGCCCAAAGGGGCAAAAATAAAAGTGGCCAGTATCATCGGTATAATAACCGGAAACACAATATAACCAACCTGCCATTCACTTATTTTGTCTGAAGGCGAATCACTCAAATTATATACCCCCAAAATAATTGCAAATAATGGAATTACCCCATTGGAAACAGAGCTTGCTTTTTTGATGGATTGTTTTAAAATATCGGTAATAACGGGAGTCATCACTACGCCGCCGCCCAGGCCAGAAAAAGCAGTAACCATGCCTGCAAAAAAACCTGTGATTCCATAATGCAGACTTCCTGCTTCGGGTTCGGGTTGTAAATTGTGTGAAGGCTTTTTTGCCATAAACATGCGCAAGGTAATAATTAAAAGCATGGAGGCAAATACATAGTTAAAAGTAGTAAATGAG
The DNA here is from genome assembly GCA_030680835.1 of Bacteroidota bacterium. Taxonomy (GTDB): domain Bacteria; phylum Bacteroidota; class Bacteroidia; order UKL13-3; family UKL13-3; genus B1. Next base: position 8,231 of record JAUXUD010000037.1, on the reverse strand, counting down.
TACCAGCTGCCTGATTTAATAAAATACGTAGTTACCAATGCACTCAGCATGCCCGGAATAGCGGTTAACAATATTTCTCTGGGATAAAAATTTCCCATTTTGTATTGCTTATAACTCGAAACACTTCCTGAAAAAATAATAGTAAATAATGAGTTGGCGAGTATTCCCTTTACCAGCATATCGCCCTGCATGCCACTTTTAGAAAGAAAATAGGTTAATACAGGTACATATATAATTCCGCCGCCAACGCCCAATAAACCCGAAAGAAAAGCGCCCAGGGATCCGCATATACCTATCAGGAAATAATCTAATAATTCCATCCGGCCTATTTTTTATGGTTCTGAACCTGCAATATTTGTGTGTACTTAACCGGATCCGCAAATATTTTTAATGCTTCCTGTACATCACTATCATGCGCAAATCCTGCTTCTATTCTTCCTTTTTGATAATAATATCTTCTTACAATTTCTTCTTCAATCAATGAAATAATTTCTTCTTTGTTCTTGTCAATATCCGCTTGTTTATCATGTTTAAGCTGAAGCTTTAAACTTTCATAGGTGCTTTTTATCGCATCAAAATATTTTTCCTGTTCTGCTTTCTTTTTAAATTCCTCAAGTTCCTTTTCGGTTTGTGTGCTGTATTCATATTCTTTGTTTGCAATAAACGATTTAAAGCTTTCAAAATCTGTTGCACTTAAAATAAAATCTTTTGCAGCCGCAATCGATTCATATTGCTCCCGGTACTGGGTGGCAAAATCAAAAATAATTTGCTTTGATAGCAGACTTTGTGCAATCTGCGAATACACTTTCATTTCCACTTTAACATCCGGTTCTACACCACCCCCATCAAATACTTTTCTTCCGTTTTTTGTTTTGAATTCTCTCTTAAGGGAATCTGCAATTGAACCCACGCTGCCATCTTCATTGCGGTGACTGTAATCCAGTGCCTGTATGCATCTCCCGCTGGGAGTATAGTATTTGGCAGTAGTTATTTTTATTTGTGTATTGTAATTTAAAGGGCGTGTACTCTGAACCAAACCTTTGCCAAATGTTCGCTGTCCAACCACAACTCCCCGGTCAATATCCTGTATGGTACCCGAAACAATTTCAGAAGCTGAGGCTGAACCCCTGCTGGTTAAAACGATTAGTGGTATTGTATTATCTATGGCTCCAAAAGCCGTTTTATAGCTTTTATCCCATTCACTTACTTTCCCTTTTGTGGTCACTACTTCAATGCCTTGTGGGGTGAAAACATTTACCACATTAACGGCTTCATTTAACAATCCGCCCGGATTAGCCCTAACATCCAGAATTACCTGTTTTATATTTTTCTTTTTGAGTTCAAGCAAAGCATCCCTTACTTCCTTGCCTGCATCGTTGGTAAAACCACTTAGTTTTATATAGCCTGTTTCTGCGTTTATCAAACCCGAATACGGAACGTTTTTAACTTTAATTTCTTCGCGCACCAAAGTTTTTGCTATTTCTTTACCATTGCGTCTGATGATTACTTTTACCGTTGACCCGGGCTGACCTTTCAACAATTTGCTTACATCTGACGTTGTTTTTCCTTTGATATCTTTGCCTTCAACATTTATCAATAAGTCACCGGCACGCAAGTCTGCTTTCTGTGCGGGATAACCTTCGTAAGGGTCGGTTATTACCACATAATCATCTTTGGGTGCTATTTGTGAACCCACGCCTCCATACTGACCTGTCATTTGAAAACGAAAGTCTTCTGCCTCGGCTTCACTGATAAAATTTGTATACGGGTCAAGTGTTCTCAGCATTTCATCAATGGCTTTTTTATTGAGCTTACCGGCATCAATATCATCCACATAATAGGTATTAATTTCCCTGAAAACAGAGGCATAAAGTTCCAGATTTTTGGAGAGTTCAAAATAATTATCTGCTACCCTAAACGAGAGCAATCCCAAAACAGTAAAAACCAAAAGGTAATACCAGCGAAATTTTTTTATCAAGTTTTTCATTCTGTGTTCGAAATTAAGTGATGCCATTTAAAAGGTAACAACCTTTTATAAAAAATATTGTGATGCTGCCCCATGCCTTCCCCACCTATGGCACCGGATCATGTCCGTGTCCGCCCCATGGATTGCACCTTGCTATACGTTTCGCGGCCAGGTATATGCCTTTAAAAATACCATACTTTTTAATTGCTTCTTCGGCGTAAACACTGCACGTGGGTGTATATCTGCATGCATTGGGCAATAAAGGCGAAATGAGGTATTGATATGCCTTAATGAGCAGGATGAACGGGAATTGTATGATTTTTTTGAACAGCAAGGGCAATTTTTTGAAGTGCTTTAATAAATTGAGGTGTTTGTTTATTTACATCTATCGGTTCAACACCGGTATAAATAACAGAAAGTGCAATTGAAACCTTTATTTGCAACAGGGGAGCAAGCAAATTGTTTTTGTTGATCCGGTACAGTTCGCGTAACTGGCGCTTCTGCCGGTTTCTGTCGACCGCTTTTTTTAACTTTTTCTTAGAGCTCACCACCAGAACCTGGCAGCTAACAGCATTCGGTTCAAGTATTACCCAGGTAAAACGAAAAGGCGGTGCAGATAAACTCAAATTGTTTTTCGCAAAAAGAGCAGATATCACCGATTCTTTTCTTACCCGCTCTTTCTTTGGTAAACCCTGTGCTGTCATTATGCTTCCTGATTAACTGGTTCCAGCTTATAAATTCTGTTTGAATAATATTATAAAATATAAAATTAATACAATCACTGTAAATCACTAAAAATAAAAAATCCGGTATTACCGGATCCTATCGAAAAAACGAATATAGCACAAGGCGGGCTTCTATTTTACGATATCAGGAGTGTTTCTTAAATCCCCCCGGAGGAAGTGAAAACACCCGTTACAACTATTTCTTGTGACGTCTTTCGTCGGAAACGGTAAGTTTCTTACGTCCTTTGGCCCTGCGGCTTGCAATTACTTTCTGACCAGATGCACTGCTCATTCTTTCACGGAAACCATGTTTGTTTCTGCGCTTTCTTACGGATGGGTTATATGTTGGTTGAGCCATTACCTTTAAATTTTAGGACTGCGAAGATAGGTATTTTTAAAAAATAACAAAACCTTTCCAAATAATTTAGCAAAAAAAAAGGTAGAAACGCTGATTGCAGCGATTCTACCTTTTAGTTTTGTTACTGTTTTTGATTACTTAACTTCTACAGCAGGAGCAGCAGTTGTGTCCATAGCAGTAGTGTCAGGCATCATAGATTGCTCTAAAGTAGCCAAAGAATCAGCAGTGCGTGTAGCAGCTTCGATTGAATCCTGGATTCTTTTTTCTTCAGCTCTTTTTTTGTCTTCAGCAGAAGGACCACAAGCTACGATAGCTAACATAGCAGTAGCAGCAACGATTGATAATACTTTTTTCATTTTACTTGTAAATTAATTTGTTTGATTGTTTCTAAAAATCGCTTGCAAAGATAGACGTGAGATTCAAATTACCAAATACTTAGCTATTTTTTTCTAAAATAAATTGTAATGGGCACCCCCGAAAAGTTATATTTTTCCCTGAGTTTATTCTCTATATAGCGTTTATAACTGTCGCTCACATATTGGGGCAAATTGCAAAAAAGTACAAATTTTGGGTTTCTGCCCGGCAACTGGGTGGCATACTTTATTTTTATAAACTTGCCTTTAACCGAAGGGGGTTCATAGGCTTCAATAATACCCTCCAGAAAGGTATTTAATTCAGAAGTACTGATCCGGCGGGTTCTGTTTTCATATACTTCCATGGCCACTTCAACCGCTTTGTGGATGCGTTGTTTTTCGAGTGCCGAGGTAAAAATTATCGGCACATCATCAAAGGGACGTAATTTTTCTTTAATCTCCTTTTCAAAATTACGCACGCTGTTGGTTTCCTTGTTTGGATATAAATCCCACTTATTTACCAGAATTAACAGGCCCTTGCCATTTTTAATGGCCAGTCCCACCAGGTTTAAGTCCTGCTGATCCAAACCCAGTTCGGCATCCAGCACCAAAATGGCTACATCGCAGTTCTCCAGTGCACGCAGGGAGCGCATCACCGAATAAAATTCAATGTCCTCATTTACTTTCTTTTTACGTCTGATCCCAGCAGTATCAATCAGTAAAAATTCTTTCCCAAAATAATTATAATGCGAGTTTATGGTATCCCGGGTAGTACCCGCAATCTCGGTAACAATATTTCTTTCTTCACCCAGCAAGGCATTCACCAGCGATGATTTCCCAACATTGGGTCGGCCCACCACTGCAAATTTTGGCAATGGCGCTTCATCCTCTGTTGAAACCAAATCTTCCGGAGGTATCAGCGAAATAATTTCATCCAGCAACTCTCCGGTTCCGGCACCGCTGGAGGATGAAATACAGAACATTTTTTCGAAACCCAGGCTATAAAATTCGTAAGCATCATGTTGTTTTTCATTTGTATCTACCTTATTTGCAACCACTAAAATCGGCTTTTTACTTCGCCGCAATAAATTGGCAAAAGCCGCATCCAAATCGGTAATCCCGGTTTGCACATCCACCATAAACAGTACCACATCTGCCTCTTCTATGGCTATTTTAACCTGATCGCGAATGGCTATTTCAAAAATATCCGAACTTTTATGCACATAACCGCCCGTATCTATCAAAACATACTCCCGCCCCTGCCATTCTGCCTTCCCATAATGCCGGTCGCGTGTTACCCCGCTAAAATCATCCACGATGGCTTTAAATTCACCCAACAACCTGTTAAACAGCGTAGATTTCCCCACATTCGGCCTTCCAACTATTGCAACTATATTACCCATTTCTACTTATTTAAGCCCGCGAAGATAGGGGAAATTTACGATGTACGAAGTACGAGTTACGAATTACAAAGTACGAGTTATGAGGAATGAGGTATGAATTATGATGTACAAGGTCATAATGTACGATCTCAAAGTCAACTTGTAAAACTTTCTTAAACCACGTCAGTGGTGACATCTCAGTAGCCTCCATTTTTAAATGGAGGTTTAGATGCCCATTTATATTTCCGGCGCGGCTGCGCAATGATTGTTGGAAATCGATTTAATGGCCGCGCAATAAACGGGTAATTGAGGGGTGGATGATTTGTTGTTTTGTAAATTTAAACTTTCAATAATTTTTTGTTATTGCTAATATTAAAACGAAGGGTTTATGAGAAAAGAAAAAATAGATGTTATAGATGGCGCATTGCCTTTTAAACAAAAAATCCCGCCGAAGCAGGATTTTTCTAAGTTGCGGAGGCAGAATTAAGCAATTATTTCAATATTCTTACAATTTTTATTCAAATATTTGTCAATCAGGAGTATTTGCCCCATTCAGAAAAATCACTATTTCAATAAAAATACCAATTATTACCAATTTATTTCAAAAAACGGGAACAAAATGGGAACACGATTACTTTGAAGGATCTAAAATAAAATGGAAGTCAAAAAAACCTAAACTTTTTTTTAATATTTTATAAGTTATGCATGTCAAGCATATTAAAATATATAATAAGGAAAAGTCACATTTGCCTCTTCTTTAAACACCAAACTAAAACATTTAAAAGGTCCACAGGTATAAAAATCCAAGATCCAAAGCATTTTAATCCAAAAGATTTTTCATTTAGTCAGAAACATCCTAATTGGGTAAATGATACAAAGCACGTACGAGAATTCTATAATCAAGTATCGGATTTGATATTAGAAGCAAGAAAATTGAATACCAATAGAGTTATTTACGCTAATGCCAAATTAGATGAACTAAATAGAGGGTTAAAATTCTCGCACGAAGAGAGAGGTGCTCATATTGGATTATATGATACTCTATTAAAATATACCATAAATGATCCTGCTTATGCAGAAGCAAAGGTAAATGGCAATAAAAACAAAGTAAGCGATTTTCATTCCATTCTGGCATTTGTAAGAGATTACCAAATTCATAAAAAAGTAAAAATTACTCTCGGTGACTTAAACAAAACATTTTTAAAAACAATGTTTGATTTTGCAGCAACACCTCATTCAAGCCATTATGGCAAATATGAATTTCAAGATCAATGGAAAACTAAAATAAAGGATGGTAAAAAAGCACCAGATACCCTAAATGACTTTTGGGGAATATTGAAAGGCGTTTTTAAAAGGTTGGATAATGAATTTGGATTTGCTTTAAACAAAAGTATCTATGAATATAAGCCACCCACTGAATCCACAAAAACACCTATTTACCTCTTCCATGAAGAATTTAAGACACTATATAACCATCATCCAGATATTAAAGAAAATGAAATGTTATTGGACTTTATTTTTGCAAGCCTTGGAACTGGTTTAAACTTTGAAGACTTAAATAAAGTAGGAGAAAACAATATTGTAAGATATGCAGGCTTTTATAGAATAGAACTTAAAAGGAACAAATCAAGAATGGCTTGCAAAATACCTCTAACCGAAAAGGTGTATGATATTTTTAAGAAGTATGATTTTAACTTACATTTTTATACGAATACTCAATTTAATAGTGCATTTAGAAAATTGATGTCAAGTTACCCAATATTCCATGAACTTGACTTCATTTATGCCGAAGAAAACGGATTGGAAATGCCAGAAAAGCGTTATGAAATCCTGTCACATGAAAATTTTCGCAAAACATTTATTACGTATTGTTTTGATTTGGGAATACAAGAAAATCATATTTGGAATCGTGTTGGACATCGAGATGGAGAGAATATGAAACACTATCATGATAACGATGAGAGATATTTAACTGATGAAATTCGTAAATTAATTAAAGAAATTATTTACGTAAAAAATTAAGCCATTAAATAATTGCAGAAGATTTTATAATACTCTTTATTATAGCAAAATAAGTGAGATTTAACTTCTTCCTTGGTAAAATAGAATTTGCTGGTATTTCCATTACCTCTTGACCCACATAATTTACCCTTTTTACGTGCATAGCTTAAACTTGACTTAATATTTTTGTATGCATATGAATCGGATTTAATTTCCAAAATTGAGCATAGCCTTTTGAGGTCAAAGGATTGTTCCTGCTCAGGTTCGGGAATAATGGTGTTGGTATTTTTAACAGTATCTTCATAACATTTTTCAAGCCACAGTTGGAAATATTTTTCAAAAACAGGTTTAATTAGGGGTTTTGCTTGAAAGAAAAGTTCAAGATCTGCTGCTGACTTCTCTGGATCTAACGACTGTAGATTTTTAGAAAGAAAATTATATACAAAATTGCTCATGTAAACCATTATACTTTATTGAAAAAAAGTTTATTTTTAAAAAAGAAAATTTTTTTCAATTTCTTACCGAATCATTTCCATTTTCATTCATACCTGAGTAAATTCCGTATCCTTGCATATGATTATTAAACCAAATACTAATCTTCTTCCGCAGGAAGGCGAAGTACTATTCTTCCCAGATTTCTTCAATTTTGAAGACAGTAACAGGTTATTTAAATCCCTCACCGATAATATTGAATGGAAACAAGAACAGATTAAGGGTTGGGGTAAAGTTAATCCAGTACCACGTTTAACGGCATGGTATGGTGATAGTGGTAAAACCTATAAATATTCTGGTATATCTCACACCCCCAACCCTTGGACGAAAGAATTGCTTGAAATTAAAAATAAAATTGAAAAAATTGCGAAGGTTAAGTTTTCAAGTGTACTCCTAAATTTATACAGAGATGGCAAAGACAGTGTTTGGTGGCATTCTGATGATGAAAAGGAGCTTGGAACCAATCCTGTAATTGGTTCAGTTAGTTTTGGTGCAAGCAGAACGTTTAAATTCCAACATAAAGAAGATAAATCCTTGAAGACACAGGTTGATTTAACCCATGGAAGTTTTGTTTTAATGCAAGGTGAAACACAGCACAAATGGAATCATGCAATTTTAAAAACAAAAAAGGTTTTGTTGCCAAGGATTAATTTGACTTTTAGGGTGATAAGATGAATGCTGTTAATCCAAGGGAGTATATAGTTGGTTAAACACCTTGCACAAAAATGTCTGCGAAGCACTAAACTCCTGTTATTGGATAGGTGTTTTTATAGGGCGTTTTATCTTTCATTGTCCATACAAGTCTTGTTATATTGGAGAATACGCGCAAACTGACCCACTCATTCCGCACTAAAGAGGTCCACTGATTCCGCGGCAAATTGACCCACCCATTCCGCGGCAAACTGACCCACCTGAAATAAATGAAGGCTCTGCTGTTTTGCAGTCCATAAATCC
>JAUXUD010000030.1 GCA_030680835.1 Bacteroidota bacterium | reverse complement strand
CAATCAATAAGTATAATATGAATTGCGGGTTCATTTTGCTGGGTGGAGTAGGGTTTATCCAGCACTATATTAATTTCGTTTTTCAAAGCGAAAATGAAATACCCCAACTGGATAAAAATTACCAAAAAGGATATGACAGGTTTACGGAAGGCATCGCTTTCAATCAATTTGCCGGTTATTATTTTCACAGTAAAAACCGGTTGATTAATTTTTATGTGGGGGTAGATTTTACAGAAGGCTTTACGAAAAATAAAAGGGGTTATAATTATGATAAAATGGCCTTTGATAAAAATGCCAAACAGGATTATGTTACCTCATTCAGGGCCGGATGGATGATCCCGATTTATCTGAACACCAAAGAAGAAAATGAGTTTCAATTCCGCTAATAAACAATATGTCGGGTAAAATATTTTATTTATTAAGCACACAAGCCTATTTTTTAATTGTAAAACTATTTGCTCCTTTTAACAAAAGGGCTCAAATGTTATACAATGGTCAAAAAGGTTTGCTTAAAAAGTTTGAAGATTTTGCAAAAGGCAATACAAAAAAATCTATCTGGTTTCATGTAGCCTCTCTGGGTGAGTTTGAACAAGGCAGACCGATCATGGAAGCCCTGAAAAAAGAATATCCTGAATGCAAACTGGTGGTTACATTTTTTTCGCCATCAGGTTATGAGTCCAGAAAAAATGATCCCATTTGCGAAGCAACTTTTTATCTGCCGTTTGAAAGTAAAAGCAATGCTCAATTGGTGATTAAGAGTTTGAACCCAAAACTGGCCGTATGGATTAAATATGATTTTTGGTTTGCCTATTTACACGAACTCAAAAACAAGAACATTCCGCTTTATTTATGTGCAGCAAAGTTTAGAAAGAGCCAACTTTTTTTTAAACCTTTTGGTAATTTCCAGCGACAAATATTAAAACAATTCGATTTTATTTTTTGTCAGAATGAAGATTCAAAAATGTTATTAAATTCAATTGGAATTACGAATTGCAGTGTTAGCGGCGATAACCGGTACGACAGGGTTTACCAAACCGTGCAGCACTCAGAACACTTACCCATTATTGAGAAATTTAAGGGGACTGATTTTTTATTGATTGCCGGAAGCAGTTACGAATTGGAAGAAGGTTTTTTAGAATTCGCATTTTTAAAATTTAACAAATCTTTTAAAATTATTTTTGCCCCGCATTTTGTTGAAGCCAAACAGGTGCATTCAATTGAAGCCCGCTTTACGAATGAATGTATAAAATACTCCGAATGTACTATTGAAACTAATTTCACAAATAAAAAAGTATTGATTATTGACAGTATTGGTTTGTTGTCCAAAGCATACCGATATGGCGATGCTGCTTTTATAGGAGGTGGCTTTCAGGAAAACGGACTCCACAATACCCTGGAGGCAGCTACCTTTGGAATGCCCATTTGCTTTGGCCCAAAAATTAAGAGGTTTCCTGAAGCTGCTGAGTTAATCCGGGAAGATGTGGCAAGCATTGTTCACAATAAAACTGAACTTGCAATTTGGATAACTAAATTTTTAGATGATAAGAACTATCAGAAAAATATAGCTCAAAAAAGTCGTGAATTTATTGCCAGAAACATTGGAGCTACAGAGAAAGTTGTTAAGTATATTATTACTTCTTCAACCTCTTCGCCCGCTCAGCATCCAGATAATTTTTAAGGGAATCGGTTTGATGATCGGTTAGTGGTTTAGGTTGTTCCTTCACGCTGGGTTCAGACTTGCAGGGTTTGTTTTTTGAACTGTGGCAGGCAGCTACCAGCATAAACAAACTAATGCTGAACCAAAAACTTATGCGTGTGTAATATTTTTCCATTGTATATTAAGTTTACAAAATACATGCCTGCAGGCAATTCACTAATATCCATCAACAATCGGTTCAAACCGGGTTTGGCAAATTCTTTTGCAATCAATGTTTTGCTTTTGCCCTGCAGATCCATGAGTTCAATATCCATCAACAATTTTTCATGTATTTCAAAATCAAATTGAATGCTTTGCGATGCCGGGTTTGGATACAAATTGCTAAAAACTTTTGTTTGTTCAGGCTCATACACTGATGAAAGCGGATCATTGGTTTTTACCCTTCCGATCCAGGTACGATTCTGATTGCTGATGGTTCCCCATGAACCGTTGAGCCAGCAAATTCCCAACTCATTATATTTTCTCTGAATGCCGGAATAATCGCCCCAGCGATCAACGGTATCGCCCAGCAAATCGATATTGCCCTCCCCTTTTTTCACAAAAACCGGACCCGAAACATTAAAATTTCTGTCAACATAAACTACCGAAGTGCCCGGAAACTGCTTAGCCGAAACATGTGAAAACGTAATCATACTGCTGTGGTCTCCGTTGAAACCTGTACCCACATAAGTAATGCTTGGATAACCATAATCCAGTGTATCGGAAGAAATAATTTGACCTTTTGCAATGGGAGAATTGGTCCAGGTATTTTCGATACGGCCAAAATAAACTGCCGGGCTAAACAGGGCCTGATCTATTGTATTTCCGACATAATAAATCATTCCGTTTTCGTACATGGCACTTAGCACGCGTGCATCATTGGTTTGCAGTTTTTTGCCATTGGGTTGCAATGCATTTGGCTGCAGGCCATAAGGTTGCTGATTTTTTAAAACCCGCATGGTTAAAGTTGCACTCCCCGATTTGATGGTATTGGTAATATAATGCAGGAATACCGTATCGTTATTTAAATCGCTGGGCCGGTGTGAAATAAAAAACATGCCCGGGCTATAGAGTTTTGAACCTCCTTTTGCGGGGCAAATATTCCATACTGGTTTCCCATTGTAGACGATATTATTATAAACTTTCTGAGGCAATGAATCGCCAGAATATCCTTTCATTTTATCCACCTGCCAGATATAAGATTCCATGAAACCTGTTTTCCAAAAGGTATTGTCTTTAAGCCGGTTTACTGTAATGAACAACTCATCTTTTGTTATTGAAATTATGGGATAATCGCTCCAGCTGCTGTCTCCTGTGATATTCCCGGGGACCTGGTATAAATTCCATTTTAAAGCGGGATCGTTACTTTGTGAAAACGCAATAATAATGCGTGTATCTGCACTGCTTGAACCCTGTAGAAAAACGATTATAAAGCGATCTTGTTCGGGGTCGTAAATTACCCTGGGGTCGTAGGTTCTGTTTAGCGGACCTAATGCTGAACCCAAAGATGAAAGTAATTTGCCGTTAATATACTTACCGGTATCATTATAGATATTAAAATTGGTGTTTACCACGCTTACAATAAGTCCGGCATTGCTAATGGCAAAATCATTATCATTGGGTGTGCCCTGAGTTACATTGCCGTTAAAACTGCGAGTAACGGTGGGTGCAACTGCGGTTGCTTTTTTATTTACGATTGCATTTTTAGGGTTGATTAAAGCAGTTCGTTGCATGTCCAGAATTTGCTTTTTTTGATTGAGTTCACTTAAGGGAGCCGGAGCCGGTTTAATGTTTAATATATGTGCTTCAGGTAAATTGGG
>JAUXUD010000070.1 GCA_030680835.1 Bacteroidota bacterium | reverse complement strand
TTTTTGAATCTTAAAAAAAATTAACCAAAACTTTTAGCTAAAGTTGTGTATTCATGTTACCGAAAGTTGTGTAGCATTGTTGCCAAAAACTCTGCATTCCTAATTGCCAAAAATCGTGCATTATTACTTACCGTCTACAGGCATTTAACTTTAGTGATATATTCATTCGTTCTCAATTTATATCTTATTATAAATGAGGGAATAAGTTTTGAAAATAAATTATGTACCAAGTCAGGAAGATTATAATATGGGGCTTTTAAAACAAGTATTTTGGGATTCGTTTCAGAAGCCAATTGTGCTGCCAATCCGGTACCTATAGAATATCCAATTACAATGATTTTTTTCTCATCGTAAATAGATTTCAGGGAGTCATAAACTATCCGGATATCATTGAATAACTGCTTTTCACTTGAAATAGCTCCTTGACTTTTTCCATAACCCCTGTAATCCAGTATAAAAAAGTCAAATTTATTCGAGGTGTAAATCCCGGCACAATTTCCCCATGAGTCAATGCAACCGGCATTACCATGTAAATAAAAAATCAAACCCTTACTTGTATCTGTTTTAAACAGGAGCCCATTCAAATTTGTTTTCTCATCCACTTTGAAATTATACTCCTGATATTTACCCTCAAAATGAAATTTATAATCCGGTGGCAATTTATCCGGATAGAATAATAATCCCTCTTGTTTGCAAGATGTGAGAATTAAAATGAATCCCAAAAAGAATGAAGAATAAATGATTTTTTTCATTGGTGGTTTGTTAATGAATGATCAGGTTTACCGTTTTCTGCAAATTACTTTTACGATTTCTTCTATTCTTTTGATGTCTTCTATGTTTACAAGTCTAGAGTTTTTAATAAACAAATTATCTTTCATAAACTCAATTTCCAGTCCTTTCTGGCCCACGAAATTATTTATTAGATCTGTTAAATAGGAGAATTTGGTTGTGCTTTCAAATGTGAAAGATTCATACCCTGACAGTTTTATTTCGTCGTCATCTTTAATTAAATCAAAAATTTTTTCGGTACTCGTTTTTTCTCTTAATAAATAATGCCCAAGATCAATTTTGAGTTTTATCCAAAACATGCATTGGGATTCATTGTACATATCCTGATATCGTGTTATTGCATTATATCTTACTGATGGTAACAAAACAAAACCATCGCAATATTCAAGTTTAAATGAGTCTGAATATGTCCAATCATCATATTTTCCTAGCGTTTTGGTATGTTCTAAAATGAAATCTTGCTCAGATGTAATTTCTTGTTTACTATATAAAGGATTTCCAATAAAATAGTTAATTGCTCTTTCAATTATTTTTTGTTCCTCAGTCGGTAGCTTTTCAATTTCGGCTTCGGATGCTTTTCTGAATTCACTATTTTGTACTGCCCATTGCCCAGATTCTGCTTGTTCCAATGTTATTTTAGGTCCTGTTTCACGGTCAATGATATGTTCGTCTTCTAATCTTTCTTTTAGTTTACCTTCATATTCTTTATCACTTTTTGTTTTATGAGTGATAAACCAAATAATAAAGCCAAACACTATAAAAATAGTGACAACCAAATAATAATCATCCATATTATACTTATTTTATTTTACATCACAGCCGAACAAGTTTATATATCAATTTGTCAGTTTGTAAAAGTTCCCCCTTCTTCTTAAAACAGCGAATGCGGAGTTTGTTTGGTTTTTTATTCTGGTGCTTCGTCCAGCCACATCAATTTCATTTTGTCTTTCAAAATGTTTAAAATATATTTATGCTCTTTGGTTTCCACAATTAACAAGGGTTCATCAATATCAAAAGATATTACAGACCAATAATAAACGAGTTCCTTTTCATTAAGTTTTCTGATGATAAAATCTTGTCCATTTATTTCTTTACGTAATTCATTCCAAACGATTTTGGTATCTTCAATATCCTGGGTCATTTTCCCGGTCAATATTTTTTTATCTACATGAAAATTTGTGTTTCCGTTTTTAATATTTTCCAGAACTTCAATTTTTTTGAAACGATTCCAAAGTACCGGCCCAACTATTAAAATATTATCTGATAATTTATATTGAGTACTGTCGGTGATATCAGCGCTTATTAATTTTTTTGCCTTTTCTACCAGGTTTTTACTGCAATATTTATATACAACACCCCTTGGAATGGTTATTTTTTCATCGTTTTGTCCAAAAGAAACGATATAGCAAAATAAAATTAAAATGGTTAATAAATATTTCATATAATTTATATGTTGTATGAATCCTTCTTGAGATATTTTGTCTATTTACAATGGGTAATAACGTTTCTGCAGTTAACCGATGAAGGCGGATTTATCACAAAAATACTCAACGGGAAACTGCGTTTCAAATATAATTAAAATTGTTCAGCGAACTACAGAACCTTCATTATTGTTTACTTGCTCTAATAGGCTGGGCGGTTAAGCGAAACTTTCCGTCATTCTGTATAAACAAGTTGTTCCTTAGTTGATTCATTTATATATTTCAGGATACCAAAAGTCGAATTAAAATATATTCTTGTCGTATAAGTTGGTCTGATACAAAAACCCAGTCCGTAATTTTTATTATTAATAAAAATGCTATCCACATTATAGTAAGGGGATCCATCAAATACAGCCACTCCAAACATACCAAATTCAAAGTTAGAACCATATAGATTAATAACTAAATCTGATAGATCAATGTCATTTTGATACAGATTTTTAGCATAATTGCCAGTAATTCCGATATTACAGTCCTTGCCTGGTTCAGTGAGGTTTGAGAGCTTTAGATGAAAGAGTTCAATATCTTCATATTCAAAATACATGCCACCAGTACAGCAATCATCAGATTCATGTTCTGTTTGATGGGTGACCGAAGGACTGTTGGCCATAAATATTACTTCACCAGTACTCACAGTATCAATAAATTTGGCAAATTTGATTTTCTGACCTGGCTTATATGGAAAATAGTCTCGGAGACTTTGCTTAACAATTTTATAGGTAGTTTTGTCGGGGGGGCAGTTACATTCTTTTATGCAACCTGTATGCATAAGTGTTATGATAATTACTATAATTAATAATCGCATATGTGTGTTTTATTATTCAGATTGCTTTGTCATAAGCTAACTTATAAATTCATTATACTTCAATTATTATAAGGTTCAGTCAACATCCATTCTGTGGCTAAAGCTGTTTGTATTGGAATTAGCAAAGGTGATGATTAAAGTTGTAATTCCAAATCATCAAACTGACTTTTTATTTTTGAAGACATATGGTGATTATTCTCTTTGTGCAATCCTAAATGAAATTTAAATGCTTTAGTTAATTTTTTTTACCAGAATTTCCTGTATAAATCTAATAGCAATATCATTTTAAATAATTGAAACTGCAAGATTTACTTTTCGGTAGACAAATATGTGTTTGTAACTAATGTAAGCCGGTAAAAATAATTAAGAATTAACTTTTTTTAAATTTGTAATAATTTTTATCTTTGAAATGGTTTTCGGGATGTAGCGTCTCGTCCAAAGACGAGAGTAGCGTACTTGCCAGATAGAAATGGATTTCGGGATGTAGCGCAGCCTGGTAGCGTACTTGCATGGGGTGCAAGGGGTCGCGAGTTCGAATCTCGCCATTCCGACGAGCAGAAGAAAGAGAAACAGAAACAGAAAGAGGATTTTAATACTCTTTCTCTTTCTGTTTCTCTTTCTGTATTAAAGCCTTGGATTATAACCGGTCTCTGATTTACACATCGCTTATAAAATCAAATAGTATTACTAAAAGAAAAATAATTTATCATTAAGTTAAACTATTTGAAAAATTAGTATGGAGTGGAAATGTTTTTAATTTAACAAAATCTCCGGTACTCAAGTTGCATTTTTTGCAACGCGCTTGCAAATTATTTGTTCAAATCAATGATTTAATTACTTCCTGTTTGCTAAATCCATTTTATCAAACCCAAAAGTTTCTCAAAATTTGCCTCCGTAAATTTTATTATTATGAAGTCAAAAATCAATTTATTAAAGCTGTATATCGGCTTGTTTTTATTTTTCTGTATCGGTCTAGTTATGCAGGGTTGTGGTCAGTCACATTCGATCATACTTGATGAAAGCAATGGCGGCACTGCTCTTATCGGAACATGGAGCGGTAAGCAATCTGTTCAGGTAAGATATTCTACCGGATTTATGAAATTTCGCTTTGTAGAATCCGGCGACTCATTAGTAACCCTGATACAGATAGATAAAGAAGGGAAGGTAAGTGGCAGCATAGGCAACGCAAAAATGAGCGATTGCAGGGTAATAAAAAACAGGGGTGCCGTAGGCAGGAAATTAAATCTGGCAACCGATTTTTCCATTAGAGGAAAACTGGAAGGATTTATTTTTGAAGGTGACACCATTGCGAGCAAGGATATTGCAATTCCTTTTGAAATAAAATCAGACAAGCTGCAGGGGAGTGTGTTTCATAAAATAGGGATGGATGTTTTTCCCATGTTAGGACTTGATTTGAAGAAAAAATAATCTTTCATTTCCTTTTCTCAATCTCCACCCGCATGCTCCTGAGCATATCCATGATGCTATCCAGGTTCAGCTCTTCTTCTTTTTTATCTGAAATATTAAGATTGCATACAAACTCCCAGGCTTCTAAAATGTCGGCTGTTTTAACTGTATAGGGCTCGTAATTTTTATTATCGGAATGTAGTTCAAGTGTATTGCCTTTTTTATAAACACGTTTATATACGACCCCTTCTTCTTTGCTGATTAATACATAGGTGCTGCCGTTGTTTATATTGCTGAGGGATTCAACATACTTAGCAATTACAAAACAACCGTTCTTAAGCGGTGGCATGGAATCGCCTTTTACGGGAAATGCCCGGTGTTTGCCAATAATTCTGAAAGGGAGATTCATCAATGGGAGCTTTTCAAAATACTCCGGATCTGCATACCCATTCAGATAACCGGCAGATGCTTTTACCGTAACCACTTCAATCTGGTCATTATTTTCTTTATCAACTACAATCGGAAAGAGCAGACGGTTTTGACCCACCTTAATTAATGAACCTGCATCAACGGTTGAAAGATCACATTTTATGAGGGCATCAATGGCTATATGAAACAAGTTTGATATTTTTATTAATATATCAATGGGAGGGTCGCATCTTTCTTCTTCGTATGAACCGATACGGGCACGGGTAATGTCTAACTCGTCGGCCAATTGCTGCTGCGACCATTTTTTTAAACTGCGCAGATGTCTGATATTACCGGATATTTTTCTCATGCTAAAATATTTAGCACAAATATACTAAATTAATTGGTAATTTTACAAGCCAATTGTTTTTGGGACTTATTGTTTACATGGAGCGAAATATTGTACATATTGATCTGGATACTTTTTTTGTTTCGGTTGAAAGGCTGGTAAACCCCAAACTGGTTGGAAAGCCTGTATTGGTGGGTGGCACCAGCGACCGGGGTGTGGTTGCTTCCTGCAGTTATGAAGCCCGCACATTTGGAATTCACTCAGCCATGCCCATGAAAATGGCCCGGCAACTTTGTCCGGATGCCATTATTGTAAAAGGCGATACGGGCGAATACAGCAAGTACTCAAATATTATTACGGATATTATTGGAGCTGAAGTTCCCTTATATGAAAAATCATCTATAGATGAATTTTATATTGACCTTACCGGCATGGACCGCTTTTTTGGTTCATACAAAATAGCAACAGAGCTCAGGAAAAAAATTACACGCGAAACCAATTTACCTATTTCTTTTGCACTTTCTTCAAATAAAACGGTTTCGAAAGTAGGAACCGGAGAGGCCAAACCCAATGGCCAAAAAGAGATTCCCTTTGGTACAGAAAAAGATTTTCTGGCACCTTTATCCATTCGTAAAATACCCATGGTTGGAGATAAAACGTATCAGTTATTGAGAGGGATGGGTGTTGCTAAAATTCATACCCTGCAGGAAATGCCCATAGAACTGATGCAACAGGTTTTAGGCGACAATGGAACGGTAATCTGGCGGAAGGCAAACGGGATTGACAATACACCGGTGGTACCCTATTCGGAACGAAAATCGATTTCGGCCGAACGTACTTTTGATAAAGATACCATTGATGTGAAAGCCCTGAAAGGCATTATGACGGGGATGACAGAAAAGCTCACCTATCAGCTTAGAAGTGAACAAAAATTAACGGCTTGTGTAACGGTAAAAATCCGGTACTCCGACTTTAATACCTATACCATGCAGGCGCGTATTCCCTACACTTCACTGGATCATGTACTGATTGAAAAAGTTTCGGAACTGTTTGATAAATTGTATCAAAAAAGAATGTTGATCCGGCTGATTGGAGTTCGCTTAAGTCATTTGGTTCATGGCGGACATCAATACAATTTATTTGAAGAAACGCTGGAACAGATGCAGCTTTACCAGGCCATGGACAAGATTCGGAAACGCTATGGAAAAAATGCTGTAAACAGGGCTGCAGGCATGGATTTTCGTTCGCATGATTTTAATCCTTTTAACGGAATAAAAAGATAAGCATGTTATTGAATTGTCATACCTATTATAGTTTTTGTTATGGCACTTTAGCTGTTGAAGAATTGCTTGCAGAAGTTTTGCAAAAAGGATATTCGCAATTTGTACTCAGCGATATCAATAATACTTCAGCCTGTTTGGATACAATACGTTTGGCAACAGAAAAAGGGATTAAGCCCATAGTTGGAATTGATTTCAGAAACCATGCGCAGCAACAATATATTGGCATTGCACAAAACAATGAAGGATTTAAAGAACTCAATCAGCATCTTTCGCTGCATCTGCATTCGGGATTGGATTTTGAAGCAATCGCTCCGGAATTTAGTCATGTTTATATTGTGTACCCTTTAAATAATTATAAGGGTTGGAAGTTGAAAGAAAATGAGTTTGTGGGTATAAGCATTAAGGAACTTGCGAACCTGCCATTTCTCCCTTTAGCTCAACGAACAAGCAAAATGGTAGCTTTACAAACGGTAACATTTGCAAATAAAAAACAATTTAATGCCCATCGTTTATTAAGGGCCATTGATACCAATAATTTGTTGAGTAAATTACCCAAAACACAACAGGCAAAAGGTTCAGAAATAATGCCTTTTAAAAATGAATTGTATGCAGCTTATGGAGCATATCCAAATATTATTGCCAATACAGAACAGCTGTTAAACAATTGTGAAATACATTTTGAGTATGGAAAACTTGCCAATAAAAATTTAAAATACTATACCACCGATAAAGCAATGGATATGCAATTGCTGCGCGAAGAATGCAGAAAAGGTTTATTGTATCGTTATCCCAATCCATCAGGTACTGTATTGAACCGAATGGAAAAGGAATTGCAGGTGATTGAACAGTTAAATTTTGCTTCCTATTTTTTAATTAACTGGGATATCATCAATTACGCACAGCATAAAAATTATTATTATGTAGGACGGGGAAGCGGAGCCAATAGTATCATAGCCTATCTGTTGAGAATTACAGATGTGGATCCTATAGAACTGGATTTATATTTTGAGCGGTTTATAAATATTTACCGGAGCAATGCACCCGATTTTGACATGGATTTTTCGTGGACCGACAGGGATGATATTACGGCTTATATTTTTAAGAACTTTGGTTTAGAACGAACCGCCTTGCTGGGGGCCTACAATACCTTTCAGCATGATGCCGTGATACGTGAACTGGGAAAAGTTTTCGGATTGCCAGCAGGTGAAATTGATAAATTACAACAGGCACATCGTTATCCTGATATTGATGAGATCGGGAAACTGGTTTTAAAATACAGCGAAGTCATAAAAGGTTTTCCAAGCCATTTGAGTATACATTCAAGTGGTATCATAATTTCGGAAGCACCGATACATTATTATTCGGCAACCAGCATGCCACCCAAGGGTTATCCTACAACACAGTTCAGTATGCTTGAAGCGGAGGATATCGGCTTGTATAAATTTGATATTTTAAGTCAGCGGGGTTTGGGAAAAATAAAAGATACATTAGACATTGTTAAAGAGAACAAGGGAGTAGAGATAGACATACATCAGGTGGCGCAATTTAAGCAGGATGAGGAAGTGAAAAAATTATTGCGCAAAGGAAATACCATAGGATGTTTTTATGTGGAGTCGCCTGCCATGCGTATGTTGCTGGCCAAGTTAAAGGCCGATGATTATTTACGATTGGTAGCAGCAAGTTCCATTATTCGGCCGGGAGTTGCCAAAAGCGGTATGATGCGTGAATATATTGTTCGGTTCAGGGATGAAAGTCTGCGTAAAAAAGCAAGAGAACGCTTGCCCGAATTGTATGATTTGCTGGAGGAAACCTATGGGGTAATGGTATATCAGGAAGATGTAATTAAGATTGCTCATTTTTTTGCAGACTTAACGCTTGCAGAAGCCGATTATTTGCGCAGGGGCATGTCGTGGAAATACAAACAGCGGAGTGAATTTTGGAAAGTGAAGCAGAACTTTTTTGATAACTGCGATAAAAAAGGATATGATGTAAAACTGGTAACAGAAATATGGTTGCAGATTGAAAGCTTTGCCAATTTCGCATTTTCCAAAGGGCATTCAGCAAGCTATGCGGTAGAGAGCTATCAGGCCTTGTTTTTAAAAGCATATTACCCGCTCGAATACATGGTTGCAACATTAAACAACGGAGGTGGATTTTACCGTAAAGAATTATATGTGCATGAAGCCCGCAAGCATGGAGCCATGATCATTCCCCCTTGTGTAAATAACAGTGGCGTTTTATGCCGCATAAAAGGCAATAAAATATATCTGGGATTAAACATGATTGCCGAATTGGAATTACATACCATTGAACATATTTTAGAAGCACGCAGACAAAACGGATCATTTAAAAATGTTCTTGATTTTATTAAACGGGTATCTATTTCAATCGAACAAATTCGCTTGCTGATCAGAGTGGGGGCATTTAATTTTACTGGTCGTAATAAAAAAGAATTACTCTGGGAAATACACCCTGTGATGCGCCCTACAGATAAAAAAAAGGCTGAAAAAGAATTGTTTGAAACCAATATAAAAACATGGCAGTTGCCTGTATTAACAGATACAAAATTAGATGAGGCCTTTGATGAAATTGAACTTTTGGGATTTCCATTATGTTCTCCTTTTGATTTATTGAAAGATGAAATAAAAGTGAAATTAACAGCCCGTGAACTGGAAAAAAATATTGGAAAAACAGTAATTATTGTTGGTTATTTGGTTACCATAAAATACACCCAAACCAGCAAGGGCGAACGCATGTATTTTGGCACCTTTACCGATCTGGAAGGCAATTGGATAGATACCGTACATTTTCCGCCGAGTGCAAAACAATATCCCTTTTCTGGTCCGGGTACTTATATTATGCGGGGTAAAGTTGTAGAAGAATATGATTTTATAAGCATTGAGGTGGATGCGATGAAGCGACTGCCGATGATTGATAGGGAGGCTTTGTGAGGTATGAGGTATAAGGTATTAGTTATGAGTTTTTATTGAGGGTAGGAGGGTAAGAGAGTAGGATGGTAAGAAATTGCAATAATGAAATCCAACTGTGCCGACACTATTGTTAAAGCTACAGGCCTGAAAGGCCATAATCAATAGCCTTGGGTGAAGCCCAAGGATAATATATGGACGTTAATTTCCCGCGCGGCCTACACAAATGTTAATTGGAGAACAAATTTTTCGGCCGCGCAATGGACAATATTTGTACATAGAAAATTATTTGGTTGATGACGATGTTGAGTTACAAATAAAATGAGAGCTATGTATCATGTATGTCAATATAAGGAGTAATTTTCATCTAGTGAAAACATTAAGAATATTATAAGTTTATACCTATCCGGACTTGTTTACATTTGATGAATATTTAACTCCATTTTAGTTAACTGATTCAGCAAAAATGAAAACCTTAAAACCCTATCATATTATTTATCTTTTGTTCATTTATTTTTTACTTGCAGGTTCATGTAAAAAAGACAATCCGGTTATAGAGCCTACTTTGCAAGGATTATGGGGGAGGGATATCGGGTTCTCACATATGGAAATGTTTTTTAGTTCAGATAGTGTTATTCAGTACGTTGCTAATTCTTCGGATTCATTACACAATCCTATCTATACTGAATATGCAAGAGGTATATTCAAAATACTTCCCGACACCTCTTTTTTAAACAGGGTTGATTCGATTGTCTATTCAGGGAAACACATTAAAATTCATGTTTGGCAACCTGGCTCTACTGCTTATGAACTTATTTATGGAGTATTTGAACTGAGTAAGGATAGTTTGCTTATTCACACCTATTGCTGCAAAATGACGCAAAGGTATCACAGAATTAATAAAGCTAAATGAATAACTCCATCAGATACATGAAACGGTACAAAACATATAAATTAACATTCCTGCTTATCCTGAGTTTTTTGCTGGTAGGTTCATGCAAGAAAGAAAAAACGCCGGTTATAGAACCTGCTTTGCAAGGATTATGGAGGATGGATCACAAGTACATACATATGGAAATGTTATTTAATTCAGATAGTGTCATTCAGTACGATGGAAAATTTTCGGATTCTCTGCAAGACTTTATCTATACGGAATCTGCAAGAGGCACTTTCAAAATACTTGCTGACACTTCTTTTTTAAACACGGGTGATTCAATCACCTATACCGGGAAGCACATTAAAATTCAAGTTTGGGGGCCAAATTTTCCTACTTCCGGATTTATTTATGGAGTTTTTGAACTGAGTAAGGATAGCTTGATTATTCACACCTATTGCTGCAAAGTCACTCAAAGGTATTCCAGAATTCGATAAATTAGCTTGAGGGGTCCAAATTAGTAAATTAACGATTCAAACATTTGCTATCACATGGAATTTGTCTCGACTCCGCTCGACAGGACATTAGCTCAGTTAAACTGCAACCAACTCCCCATTACTAATCTCAAAATAACTCACCGGGGTATCTAATTTTTCAATCACTTCATGTAATCTTTCTGCCTGGGTATCGGTGATAAAGATCTGTCCGAAATGACCTATGGCGATCAAGCTTAATAATTTGGATAAGCGTTCACTATCCAGTTTTTCAAAAATATCATCAATTAGTAAAATGGGTTTCTCGCCTTTTGTTTCCAGCAGGTAATCGAATTGGGCCAGTTTGAGGGCGATGATAAATGATTTTTGTTGTCCCTGTGAACCAAATTTTTTAAGGGGCATTTCATTGATCATAAATACCAGATCATCGCGGTGAATGCCCCGGGTGGTACGCAATAAATCGAAATCGGAGGGTTCGCAGGCAACTAAAATCTGAGGGTACGAAATTTTATCCAGGTCACTTTCAAAGGCCAGTCCTACATGCTCGTAGGTGCCTGCAATCATTTGATAATATTTTGAAAAGAGGGGAGTAAATAATTTCAAAAATTGTACACGTTTCTCATAAATACAGGTGCCGCTTTTGCTGAGTTGCGCATTATAGGTTTCCAGTAAATCGCGGTTTACATAGCGGTGTTCATTAAAATCTTTGAGCAGTTTATTGCGCTGATCCAAAACCCGGTTGTATTGCATCAGTTCATTGAGATAAACATGGTCGGTTTGCGAAATAATCATGTCCACAAATTTCCTGCGATCTTCGCTGCCTTCGTAAATCAGATTAATATCGCCTGGAGCAATCATTACGGCCGGCAATGTGCCAATATAATCGGCAAAACGCGGCACTTCATTATTATTTACCTGCAAGCTTTTTTTTGAGCCCTTTTGCAAAACCAGGCGTATGTTTTCAGAAATTTCATTTTTAACCAAATCTGCATCTATGGTAAAAAAAGTTTCGCCAAATAAAATATGTTGCTGATCAACGGGGTTAAAATAACTACGGGTAAAAGCCAGGTAATAAATGGCATCTAAAACATTTGTTTTTCCGGCACCGTTTTTTCCAACCAAACAATTTAATTGCGGGTTGAACCTAAACTGTGCCTGCTTGTAATTTTTGAAATGAAGGAGCTTAACTTGCTGTAAATACATCGGAGCGAATTTACTATTTTGGGTTCAATGCATTCTAAAAAATGCTTATGCGCTGAAAATGACCACATAAAGAGTTCTTGTGAAAAGCATTTATTTGTATATTTTTGCCACTCTTAAAAAATGGCAACGAGTACCTTTACAAAAGAAACATACCTGAACTGGTTTGAGCAAATGTTGCTTATGCGACGATTTGAAGAAAAGTCGGCGCAATTGTATGGCCAGCAAAAGATTAAGGGTTTTTGTCACCTGTATATTGGGCAGGAGGCTGTTGTAGCCGGAACCATGAGTGCCTTAAAAAAGGATGACCGGATTATTACGGCATACCGCGATCATGCCCACGCCATTGGCTGCGGCATTCCTTCACGGGAAGTGATGGCTGAATTGTTTGGAAAAGTAACAGGTTGTTCAAAGGGTAAAGGTGGTTCGATGCACATGTTTAGCAAAGAACATAATTTCTTTGGCGGACATGGAATCGTAGGTGGACAAATACCTTTGGGAGCAGGTATTGCATTTGCCGATAAATACAGGGGTGGCGATCAGGTTACCGTGTGTTATTTTGGTGATGGTGCCGCACGTCAGGGAGCCTTGCATGAAACCTTTAATATGGCTATGCTCTGGCAATTGCCGGTTATTTTTGTGATCGAAAACAATGGTTACGCAATGGGAACTTCTGTTGGCAGAACAACCACTGTTAACGAAATGTATAAAATCGGGGATGGCTATGAGATGCCATCATTTGCAGTGGATGGCATGCACCCGGAAGCCGTACATACAGCAATTGCCGAAGCAGCAGAGCGGGGAAGAAAAGGCGAAGGTCCTACTTTACTGGAAATACGCACCTACCGTTACCGCGGACATAGTATGAGTGATCCGGCAAAATACCGCACCAAAGAAGAAGTTGAAGAATATAAAAGTAAAGATCCGATAGAAGAGGTAAAAGCAAGCCTTTTGAAAAAGAAATGGGCCACTACAGCAGACCTTGAACAAATAGAAGCAAAAATAATTGCGATCATAAAGGAGGCCGTTGAGTTCAGCGAAAATTCGCCCTACCCGGAGGCTTCGGATTTGTATGAAGATGTTTATTTTGAAAAAAATTATCCGTTTATTAAAGAATAAGTAAGAAGAATACCAATGGACCATCACAAAGAAGAAAAAAATGCTGAATTAGAGTTAGACCATCAGCTCATTGAAACTACCCATAAGGTAGAACATTTTTATCACAACTATAAAAAGCAAATTTATATAGTGGTAATCATAGCTGCAGCTGCACTGATTGGCTATACCGGGTTTAAAATGTATTATCTGGAACCCAAAGAAAAAGAGGCGCAGGCAGCCATGTTTCAGGCTCAGAACTGGTTTGCAGTGGATAGCTTTGACCTGGCTTTAAAAGGCAAGGGAGATGTTTCAGGATTTGAAACCATTGCGGAGGATTATGGCTTAACCAAAGCAGGAAACCTGGCCAATTATTATGCAGGAATCTGCTATATGCGCAAAGGCGAATTTCAAAACGCACTGGATCAACTGGATGATTTTAGCAGCAGCAACAAAATGGTTAGTCCATTGGCTGAAGGTTTAAAAGGGGATGCTTATGTAGAATTGAATGAGCTTGAAAAGGGCGCCAAACACTATATGAAAGCCGCCAATATGAGTAAAAACAAACTCACTTCACCCATGTTTTTGAAGAAAGCCGGGATGGTTTTTGAGGAGTTAAAAGAATATGGGGATGCTATTGATGCGTATGAAAAAATCAAAAAAGATTTCAGCGATGCATCAGAAGCCCAGGATATTGATAAGTATATAGCCCGTGCAAACGCGGCCAAAACAAACGGTTAGAACAACGTTGTTATAATGGCAACTGTACTTAAAAACCTGTCTGTTACAAATCTGGAAAATTCCAAATCACTTAAAAAATTTAAGATGGGTTTGGTGGTTTCAGATTGGAATCCCGAAATTACTTTTGCGATGCGGGATGCAGCTATTGCATTTATGAAAAGCAAAGGAGTACAGGAAAAAAATATTCATTTGCATTCGGTTCCGGGAGCTTTTGAATTACCACTGGGGGCGCAGTTTTTGGCTCAGCAGAAAAACATTGATGCCGTAATTACAATTGGATGCGTAATACAGGGCGAAACCCGTCATTTTGATTTTATATGCAATGCCTGTGCAAACGGCATTACCCAGGTTTCGCTCAAATACAATAAACCCGTAATTTTTGGAGTGTTAACGACCAATACCCTGCAACAGGCAAAAGAACGCGCAGGAGGGAAGTTTGGGAACAAGGGTGTAGAAGCAGCAGAGACAGCATTGAAGATGTTGCTGATGAAGGGGAGTGTGGCATAAGGCATCCCACCTTCGCTAAAGCTACGGTGGAAAAAGGGCATGGGGTAAGAAACGAAACAATAAACGAAACTGATAATTTAACAATCATTTTCGTTTAAATATAAGAAATGCTGGTTGTATTCGACCCCGATGGGGTCGCAGGTTTATAGATTGGCATATTTCCTATAAACATACGACCCCAGCGGGGTCGAACAAAAATAGGGTTCAACGCTATTAATTTAACATTTGCCCTTTTATAAAATAGTGCTTTCTTGTATGTTTGATGCATTATAATCATGATGCATATTATTCGCTATATCATTTTGTTTTTTATTTTTTCAATTGCTGTTATTGCCTGTAAAAAAGGCTTTGAGGGTGATCGGAAAACTGTTGCTCCTCCCGAGACTTTTATGGCTGTGGATACCTTGTTTAGAACCGGTGAAAATCGCCTAACTACTAGGGTTGACGCAAACTGGTGGGGGAATTCGGTTGGAGGGATTATCGTAGGTTATGAAGTTTCTACAGATAATATGCAGAGCTGGCATTTTACCACCAAACAAGACAGCAGTTTCCTGTTAAAAATTCCACCCGGACAAGACAGTGCCGATGTTGTGGTTTATGTGAGGGCCATAGATAATTTGGGTCAGAAAGACCCGAGTCCGGCATCTACTTTATACCCGATTAAAAATTCAAGGCCGGAAGTTCGATTTATATTTTCATTAGCACTGGCCGGTATTCCGTCTCAAAATCCAACTAACGTTTTTCCTGTTTTGAAATATAATATTTTTGGTTCAGACCCGGATGGTACCGATGATTTAAAAGAGTTTGAATTGTATATTAATGATACGTTGGCCTTGCCTTATATAATTGCTGCAAATACCAGCGCATTTACCTTAGTGGCAAAAAATACAAGTGCCGATTCAAGTGAATGTTCTGTATATATTAACAGTAATAATACCCCATTAATTTCAACCATAAAATATTTGCGCTTAAACCAAAACAATACAATTTATATTCGGGCAGTTGATAAGGCAATTTCCAAATCGGGATTTGTGGCAACACCTGAAATATGGGTGAAAAAAGTTGCCGGAAATACCCTTATGGTGAATGCGTATAGCAGCAACAAAAACTTTGTTCAGAATTTTTATTGCAATACCCTAAAAAACATTGGTATTACAGTATTCGACACCCTGCAGGCAACCGAAATTATAAACAACAATTATTCACAACTTCAACCCGATTTTCAAACCCAGAGCCGCACATTTGCCTTGTTTAAAAACATAGTGTGGTTTGGCGATGATGTTAATTTTTCCTTGCCCCTGGGACAACGCAGCACCACCGATTTTTTCAACAAAGGAGGCAGCTTGTTTATGGCTGTAGCCATCAATTCAAGCTTTGATCCGCTCTCCAATTTTTTAGACTGGACACCCATAAAAAATCTGGTGAACCCACCTCCAAATGCGGTTTTCAGGGTAAATATAAATGCACTGGTCAATCCTGTATATGTGGGTTGGCCAACCATTAAATCTACAGTAATTATAGCCAGTGCCCGCCCGTTTGAATTGCCTTCAAATACAGCTAATGTAGGTTACGATTCATTGTATTATGGAGGCATCATTGAAAGTGTAACTGGCAATCCACCTGTGCCCTGGACAGGCATTTCAACGGTAATGGGAAAAAGGTATTCAATAGCCAACAACAAAACAAATTTTGTAATTAGCAGTCTGCCATTGGAGCGCTTTAATG
The DNA here is from genome assembly GCA_030680835.1 of Bacteroidota bacterium. Taxonomy (GTDB): domain Bacteria; phylum Bacteroidota; class Bacteroidia; order UKL13-3; family UKL13-3; genus B1. The sequence goes on along the minus strand of JAUXUD010000070.1, from coordinate 7,362 downwards.
GAAATAACAATACAGATTCGATGTTTAAGCGAATTCTCATTAATGAACTCGGGTTTTAAAAGGAACGCATGAACTTAGTATTATTTGCAAGTGGCAGCGGCAGCAATGCAGAAAATGTATGCAGGCATTTTCAAAATCATCCGGATATAAAAATCACGGCTTTGTTTTGCAATACGCCAAATGCTGCCGTTATAAAAAAAATGGAACGGTTTAAAATTCCAGTAGTTTTATTTAACAGGGAAACATTTAAGAATCAGGAGCAATTTCTTTCAATGATTGAACCCTATCGGCCGGATTATATTGCCTTATTAGGGTTTTTATGGAAGATACCTGTATACCTGGTTCAGGCTTATCCTCATAAAATAATTAATTTGCATCCTGCCTTATTGCCAAAATACGGAGGCAAGGGTATGTATGGTCACTATGTGCACGAAGCAGTGAAACAGAGCGGAGAAACAGAAACAGGAATTACTTTGCATTGGGTGAATGAACATTATGATGAGGGTGAAATCATTGCTCAGTTTAAATGTAAGGTTGAATCCAATGATACACCTGAAATGATTGCGGATAAAATTCATGTTCTGGAACAACAACATGTGCCCGAAATAATTGAGAATTTGTTAAAATAATCTTTGGCTTTTATCTAATTTGCGGCACATTTAAACCTAATATGCCAACGCAAATAAAAATCACAAACGCTTTAATTTCAGTTTTTTACAAAGACGGATTGGAACCCATTGCCAAGGCACTTCATCAATCGGGAGTTACCATATATTCAACAGGAGGCACTCAGGATTTTATTGAAAAATTGGGAATTCCCGTAATTCCCGTTGAGAAGCTTACTGGTTACCCCAGTATTTTAGGAGGCAGGGTAAAAACATTGCATCCAAAAATTTTCGGAGGCATTTTGGCACGCAGAGAAAATGAGCAAGACCAGATTGAAATAAAAGAATTTGAAATCCCCTTATTTGATTTGGTGATGGTTGATTTATATCCATTTGAAGAAACTCTGTCACAAACAGATGAAGAACAAAAAATCATTGAAAAGATAGATATAGGTGGTGTTTCTTTGATACGTGCTGCTGCCAAAAATTATCAATACAGTTTAATTGTTTCACATGTTTCGCAATACAGTGATTTGCTTGAGATATTGCTGAACCAAAAAGGAAGCAGTACGCTTGAACAGCGCAAAACCTTTGCTGCCAGGGCATTCAATGTTACCTCACATTATGATTCGGCCATCTTTAATTACTTTAACAAGACCGAAGAATTATCAGTCGTAAAAGTAAGCTATACTGATGGACAGATTTTGCGTTATGGAGAAAACCCGCATCAAAAAGGATTTTTCTTCGGCAAATTTGAGGCTTTGATGAAACAATTGCATGGCAAAGAATTATCCTATAATAACCTGCTGGATATAGATGCAGCAGTGAGTTTATTAAGCGATTTTGCTGAACCCACAGTTGCTATTATCAAGCATAATAATCCGTGTGGAGTAGCCTCAAGAAGCACGGTTTATGAAGCTTGGACAGATGCCCTGGCGGGTGACCCGGTTTCGGCTTTTGGAGGCGTAATTGTATTGAACCGTCCTGTTGATTTAGCTACTGCAAAAGAAATCGACAAGATATTTCTTGAAGTACTGATAGCCCCGGGATATGATGCGGAGGCATTGCAATTATTAAAAGGCAAAAAAAATCGGATCATTCTGCAACAAACAGGCGAATTACCAACAGGCCGCACACTCAGGTCGGTATTAAATGGCGTATTGGTTCAGGACAGAAATACGGTTGTTTTAAAAGCAAGCGATTTAAAACCGGTAACCTCTCATCGGGCAACCGAAAGCCAGATTGAAGATTTATTATTCGCTGATAAAATTGTGAAACATACCAAATCGAATACTATTGTGCTTGCAAAAAACAAACAATTACTGGGCCTGGGTTGCGGACAAACATCAAGGGTTGATGCGCTCATACATGCCATTGACAAAGCCAAAGCATTTAACTTTGATTTAAGTGGTGCCGTAATGAGCAGCGATGCTTTTTTTCCGTTTCCCGATTGTGTGCAGATAGCCCATAACGAAGGCATTGACGCGGTTATACAGCCAGGAGGTTCCATTAAAGATGATGCGAGCATCAGTTATTGTGAACAAAATAATATGTCCATGTATTTTACCGGAATCCGGCATTTTAAACATTAAGATAATTTACGATTCTGAAGATTATAAATTTGTTTTTTTACTGTTGAATTTAAACTGATTTTATCCACAGCAGATTAAAATAAATTTACTTACTCAAAACTATTCTTTTTAAAATTCAAAACTTTTTATCAAATTGCTTTCTTTTAATGTATTTTGCACAATTAAATTTTTTGGGCACAATTAATGAGTTTATTCAGTTTTTTAACGCAGGATTTAGCGATTGACTTAGGTACAGCCAATACGCTGATTATACACAAAGACCAGGTAGTGGTGGACGAACCCTCCATTATTGCGGTGAACCGCCGTAATGGAAATGTAATTGCCGTGGGCAGTCAGGCGCAGCAAATGCATGGCAAAGTGCACGAGGATATTAAAACAATCAGACCCCTGAAAGATGGTGTAATTGCCGATTTTCAGGCCGCCGAACACATGATCCGCGGGATGATCAGCATGATTCCGCAAACCAATAAATTTATTAAACCGCAGCAACGCATGGTAATATGCATTCCTTCGGGTATTACCGAAGTGGAGAAAAGAGCGGTAAAAGACAGTGCAGAACGTGCCGGGGCCAAAGAGGTATATTTAATTCATGAACCCATGGCAGCCGCAATAGGAATTGGTATTGACGTGTTTGAACCCATGGGTAACATGATTATTGATATTGGCGGAGGTACCACCGAAATTGCCGTAATTGCTCTGGCAGGTATTGTTTGCGATCAATCCATACGCGTTGCCGGAGATGAGTTTACTGAAGATATTTTAGACTATATGCGTCGTCAGCATAATTTACTGGTAGGTGAACGAACTGCCGAGCGTATTAAAATAGAGGTAGGTTCAGCCCTGCCTGAACTGGATAACCCGCCACCGGATTATGCGGTAAACGGAAGGGATTTGATGACGGGTATTCCCAAACAAATTACGGTAAGTTACGGCGAAATTGCATCAGCACTCGATAAATCGATTTCAAAAATTGAAGAAGCGATTTTACGCGCTCTGGAATTAACGCCTCCTGAATTATCAGCGGATATCTATTCAACAGGATTATATTTAACAGGTGGCGGGGCTTTATTGAGAGGTCTTGACAAAAGGATTGCCACCAAAACAAAACTGCCGGTGCATGTTGCCGAAGATCCATTACGCGCGGTTGTACGGGGTACCGGAATGGCACTTAAAAACTTGAAAAATCACAAGTTTTTAATGACGTGACTATAGATGAAATGAAGTTAAACGCTATCATGCGTGTGATAAATTTTGCCATTAATTAAAAAGTACCCACTAAAACCAGTATGAGGAACCTGATTTTCTTTTTATATAAGTATTATACTTTTATCCTCTTCTTCTCGCTTGAGTTGTTTTCATTTATTATTTTATATCAATACAATAACTATCAAAGGGCCAGCTTTTTAAATTATACAGGTTCTGTTGCCAGCGGATTTTATCAAACCATAAACAATACCACGAATTATTTTAGTCTGCGTAATATTAACGATAGCCTGATGGCCGAGAATGCGCGTTTACGAGCGCAGATGATTAATGCATATTATCAGAGCGGATTTGCGCAAACATCCATAAACGATACGGTTTACAAACAACAGTACAGCTATATTTCGGCAAACGTGGTAAACAATTCGGTTACCAAACGCAATAATTATATCACCATCGACAAAGGCTCACTGGCCGGAATAAAAAGTGATATGGGCGTGATAGGCAGCAATGGAGTAGTAGGTATTGTAACCAGTGTTTCGGCCCATTATGCAACCATCCGTTCGGCATTAAACAGCAATACAAAAATCAGCTGCATGCTAAAAAAGAACAATGCATTTGGATCATTGGAATGGAATGGAGACGACCCCAAGTTTTCCTCTTTAAAGTATGTGAATAAACATGTGCCCATAACCGGTAATGATGAAGTAGTTACCAGCAATTATTCAACACTTTTTCCTGAAGGGATACCGGTAGGGAAAATATATTCACATACATTGGATGCCGGGGATAATTTTCATTTGATAAAGGTTGAATTGTATACCAATTTTGCAATGCTGAAAAATGTATACGTAATCAGAAATATTTTTAAAGAAGAGCAACAAAGTCTGGAGGGAGCATTAAAAAGTGATCATTGAGCTCATTACATATCTCACAAGGTTTTTCCTCATCCTGATGTTTCAGTTATTGGTTATCAATAATATTGAACTCAGCACCTATATAAATCCGTACATTTATATTGTATTTATCCTTACCCTGCCGGTATCCATGAAACCCTGGAAAGTGGTATTGATATCATTTTTTGTGGGGATGATTATGGATACGTTTAGCAGTACCCCAGGCTTGCATATGGCAGCATCTGTTTTCATGGGTTATATCAGAAATTTTTATCTAAAATTTGCAACCAGTAAAGAAGATTATGAAAGCAATATCAAACCTACATTGTCGCGAAAAGGTCTGGTTTGGTTTTTGGTTTATGCTGTTATCCTGACTTTTTTACACCATATGGTTTTGTTTTATCTTGAGGTATATGGTTTCACAGAATTTTTCAGAACCCTTACAAGAATTTTGTTCAGCACGGCATTCAGTGTGTTGCTGATTACGATTGGTCAGTTGTTATTTTATCGTGTAGCTAAAGGAGCCCGCAATGAATAACACGGATAAACAAAAAGTACTTTTAATTATTTTTATTAGCGTTGCCATTATTTATATCGCACGCTTGTTTTACCTGCAGGTTATTGATGCAAGCTATGTTTTTTATGCGCAAAGCAATGTATTGCAGGAGCAAACCATCTATCCGGCAAGGGGATTAATATACGACCGGAATGGAGAGTTGCTGGTTTATAATGATGCCATCTATGATCTGTTGGTAATGCCCGAGCAGGTTAAAAATCTGGATACTTTAGCATTTTGTAAAATACTCAATATTTCAAAAGAAGAATTTATTTCAACTTTTGCCCGGCTCAAAAGGCAGAAAGGATATAGTCCCTGGAAACCTATTGTTTTCCAAAGGCAAATTACCATTCCAACCTATGCAGCATTTCAGGAAAGGCTTTACGATTTTCAGGGTTTTTTTCCGGAGGTACGAACCGATAGAAAATATAAACACAGCAACGCGGCTCATGTAATGGGTTATATAGGAGAAGTTACCGAACGGGATATTGAGAAAAGCAATGGTTATTACCGCCTGGGCGACTTTATGGGCATCAGCGGGGTAGAGCGCATATATGAGAAAGACCTGGGAGGTAAAAAAGGTACACGCTATGTTTTGGTTGACAGCAAAAACAGAACGCAAGGAAGGTATAAAAACGGGGAATTTGATACCCCAGCAGTTGCCGGCAGAAACATACACCTGAGCATTGATCAGAAATTACAAGCATTGGGTGAAGAACTGATGCTGAATAAAATCGGAAGTATTGTTGCCATTGAACCAGCAAGCGGTGAAGTGCTTGCACTTGTGAGCAGTCCTACCTATGATCCAAATTTACTGGTGGGCAGGGAGCGCGGAAATAAATATATGGAACTGTTGCTGGATAAAGACAAACCCCTGTTTAACCGGCCCATCTCAGCGCCTTATCCACCGGGTTCAATTTTTAAAGTGATTATGAGTTTAATGGGGCAACAGGAAGGGGTATTAAATCCCGGAACTACTTATGGTTGTCATCATGGTTATTTGTTTGTGGGATGTCATCCGCATCGTTCTCCGCTTGCTTTACAGGCTGCCATTGCCGTAAGTTGCAATGCATATTTCTGTCAGGTATACCGAAGCATGATTAACAACCCCCGCTACAAACATGTTGAAGATGCATACAATGAATTTTATAAACATGTTTATAGTTTTGGAATGGGTCATCCATTGGGAATAGATTTATTTAGTGAAGGACCCGGGGTATTAAAAAAAGCAACCTATTTTGATAAACTATATGGCCGGCATCGCTGGCAGGCACTTACCACATTATCCATGGGTATTGGTCAGGGTGAACTGGGAATTACTCCTTTACAAATGGCAAACGCTACAGCAGCAGTAGGCAACAGGGGTTATTATATTACTCCGCATATTGTGAAAAAAATAAACAACAAACCCAATCCAAATCCGGAGTATAATATAAAACACTGGACCACCATTGATACTTCCTATTTTGCCATAGTGGTTAATGGAATGCATGATGTAGTGGAACATGGTACTGCTTATGTAGCAAGAATACCGGGGATTGAAATTTGCGGGAAAACCGGAACGGCTCAGAATCCGCATGGAAAAGACCACTCCATTTTTTTTGCTTTTGCACCCAAAACCAATCCGAAAATAGCCATTGCCGTGGTAGTAGAAAATGCAGGCTTTGGCGCAACCTGGGCAGCACCTATTGCGAGCTTAATGATGGAACAATATCTTACCGGCAAGCATGATACCCGCCAGTATTTATTTGACAGAATGATTAAAGGAAATCTAATTCATAGAAATGACACAGCATCAGCCAAAACCCAGTAGAATAGATTGGCTCACGCTATTACTCTACTATGTGTTTATAGTGGCAGGTTTGTTGTGCGTTTATGGTTCGGTTTATAAAGAAACCAATCCGATGATTTGGGATACTACCCAAAATTACGGAAAACAATTAATATGGATTATTATTTCGTCGGCCATTGGTTTAATGATACTGGTAATTGATGAAAAGTTTTTTTATGCATTTGCATATCCTATTTATGCAATTACCATTGTATTATTGATTTTGGTATTGTTTGTAGGCACAACGGTTCATGGCTCTTCCTCATGGATTGAATTGGGCGGATTCAGAATGCAGCCGGCCGAATTTGCCAAGTTTGGAACCGCATTGGCACTGGCCAAATATTTAAGCGGTTATAATGTAAATTATATAAAGGACCGGAAAATACAGTACATCAGTGCGCTCATTATCATATTGCCCATGGCTATTATTTTAATGCAAAATGAAACGGGTTCAACCCTTGTATTTACTGCATTTATTTTGGTGTTATTTCGCGAAGGTTTGCCCGGATGGATATTGTTTACGGGTTTTATGTTCGGAGTATTGGCGGTATTGGCATTGCTGGTTAAACCACTTTATATTATTATAAGTTTGGTAATTATAGCCGTTTTGTTTTTGTTAATGGTGAGACGTACCCGCTATCTTATTTTAATCACCTTTATTGTAGTTGTGATTTCAGGT
>JAUXUD010000019.1 GCA_030680835.1 Bacteroidota bacterium | reverse complement strand
TTTACAGAAGGTCTCATAGTGTTCCCGATAGCTATCGGGAGGACAGAGCAACTAAAAACACAGATGGTCTCTTAGCTCAGCTGGATAGAGCAACGGTTTTCTAAACCGTAGGTCGAAGGTTCGAGTCCTTCAGGGACTACTGACTAAATGTCCTAACACCTGTCAATCAATTAGTTTGTCAGGTGTTTTTTATTTGGGGGACGAAATAGGGGACAAACTTTGGGCTCGGATTTGTTGGAATACAACTAAAGGCTTATCTTGCTTTTTAAACGCATACCCAATGCCTATAAATATTGATACCTCAAAATTGGTTAATGACAGTTTGAGTAATTTTCAAAGCATTAGTCCTACCATTCAAAACGGCGGTGAATATCCTTTATTAGCGCTTTGTCTTGAACATGTTCTCACTTGGCAATTTATTTTGACCGTTTTTTTTATTACAGTTGTTTTGCTCAAATGGAAAACAATTTGGTTGAAGTTTAGTCGTATTGATTCGGCAAAAATCGAACTCGCCGGACAAAAATTGGAATTCAATAATCAACCTGATAATACAACATTGGATGATGGACTATCGACCCCACTGGTTGTAGACCAGCTGGTGACATCAACGGAAGAACCAAATGAAGATGATGGATTGTTGGAACTTTCTCTGCTTTATAAGTCCAATAAAGCAAAGGAAGGTGATGAGTTACTGGAAAAATTGATTCTAAAGGAGGATAATAATGAACTAAAAAACAGGTGGCGCTTTATAGGCTATTATTTTCAACATATAGCCGGAAATACAGATGCGATTGATTCTTTAAGAAAGTTTATTGATACGCTAAGTAGCACCAATGAAGTAATAACTGGCCTATATTTTTTAGGACTTTGTACTGCCTTTTCTAAAAATCATGCTCGGGCAAAAGAAATGTTTGAAGATGCACTATCGAAGGCGAAATCTGCAGATAATAAGCATTTTGTTGATATAATTATTAATATAGGAATATGTATAGGACAATTGAGTTCGAAGAAAGAGGAAATTGCCTATTTAATAAAAGAATTTACGCAAATTAACAGTTCAAAGCGATTTGACCTGATTATAAGAATTGCGGAGATTTCTGACGAGTTTAATATTAAAGGTGTTTTTTATTTAATGGCAGCCAATCATCAGGGAAATGATACTAGCTTATTGTTTAATGCAGGGTATAATGCTAATGATAATCTTACGGCATATTCCGTCTATGAACAATTAATTAAAATTGACCCAAAATATGGGATGGCGGAAAATAATTTAGGAGTATCTTTTAGCAACATGAATTTCGAACATTTTGCCATAAAACACTACACAATTGCTAACAATTTGGGAATTACTTTGGCAGCCGCAAATTTGGCCGGCAAATTAATTGATGCTCATTTTTACGATGAGGCAGAAGCTATTTTGGAGAAAGTGAGACGTGAAAATGAGGTGCATGTGAATGTGTATTTTGCGTTTGAAAAACTTAGAAGGGGCAAAGTTGACCTTGAGGATCGAATTAAGCTATTAAAGGTTAATTCAAAAAAGGCAAGAGAATTTTTGCTCAATGCTGGCGAGGAAATCTTAAAGAGAGGGTTAGAGGAATTAACCTCATTGGAATTGGAAAAGTTTGAAATCAATTCCTTTAGCATAGAGATTACTAAGACCGTGCAAGGATTTACTTTTGCGTGGCGTGATACTTTTTGGGAACATAGAATAACAACAGAAGGACATTTATTATTTGGAAAGGCTTCATATGACAGCGACTATTCCTCGCAGATTAAAAAGGAAACCAAGGAGGGTTACTACTTGTTTAACGCCAATAAGTCAGCCGCAAAATTCTACATTTTCGACAATGAAAGTATTGAGGAAATTACAATGGAATTAAATAAATCAAGGTAGAGTCGTAAGAAAAATATAGATAGCCAACATTAAACAACTCAGCGAAAGATTAAATCAACTTATCGATTTGTCAGATAAGACTCTTGCAACAACTTATCAAGGATATGGAGGTGGACAGCTTGTAAATACTGAACTTTTTATGGAGTTTAGGACTTCCTGCCTTTCTTTTATTTTGAATTTGTTTGGTAGTCAACATCCTTATTATAAAGATTTTTTAACCACAGTAACTGAAATAAAGCATCAAGACACGTTAATTGGGAAAGGAATTTTGAAAGCTATAAAAGTTGAAATTGACGGTGGATGGCTCCAAACCTTTAAGGGCCTCGTTTCATCTGAAATATTCTCTGACTTCTTGGAAATGGCTGAACACCTTCTAAAGGAAAAATATAAAGACCCTGCAGCTGTCATGATTGGAAGTGTGCTTGAGGAACATCTTCGTCAACTTTGTGTTAAAAGTGGAATTCCCATAAATGATGAGAAGGGAGGAAAAGCAATTCCTAAAAAAGCAGACACCCTTAATGGTGACCTTGGAAACCTCGGGATTTATAATAAACTTGATCAAAAGAACGTAACCGCATTGCTTGATTTAAGAAATAAAGCGGCACATGGAAAATATGGTGACTATACTCAACAACAAGTGGAAATAATGCTTCAAAGTGTTACAGACTTTATGACAAGAAACGCTGTATAAGAATAATGCCTGCTAACGTGTTTTCCATTAACAGGCATTATTTACAGTTTTAATTCTTCATTTTTATTTTAGTTTTCTTTGCCACTTTGATTGCTGATTCAAAAGCCTTCATAATTTCAGGTCGGGCAAAAAAGACTGCCTCAACTATTTCCATTTCTTCGTCAAAAGTATCTGAAAATATGCACCTTAATAAGCCTGTTGGCATTCTATAAAATGCAAAATACGGCAAGTTGTTTTTGATAAATTCTTTGTCAATGTTGGTTTTCATATTGTATTTTGTTTTAATTAGATTGATTGGTTTTTTTCTTTTATTCTATCGTAAAATCTGATAGTTGTTTTGTCAATTGGGATTAGGTTAAGGATTATCCAATCCATAGGAATTACTTTTATTTCATTTTATACGCTTTAAATTATCTAAAAATCCGGAACCTGTATAAAATGCAGTATATAAATTTGAAACTCCTTGGGAGCAGTTCCAGACCTGGCAATTAAATTGGGCCTTGTTTTTTGTAATGTACTTTGTAAGGTAACCCCCAAACGGTCTGGGATGCAGAAATATAAATTTCACTTTGTTTAATTTTGTTTTAAATTTGATTGTGTTTTTCGTATTTTTAAATGAAAAAATTATGAATAATCAACTTAAGTATTTTTTGGGAACACTGATTTTAATGTTTTGTTTTATACCGGGAAGATCACAAGGGGTTCCAACAAATGGCCTGGGCGCATATTACAAATTCAATGGCAACGTTGGTGACTCTTCTGGAAATTCAAACCATGGGATTATTTATGGGGCAACATTAACAAGTGACCGGTTCAATGCGCCCAATTCCGCCTATTATTTTAACGGTTCAGACAGTTATATCAGGGTTCCATCTTCCGCATCCATTGAGCCGCAAAATGCCTTAACCCTTTCAGCTTGGGTTGCTATAGAATACAAAGCATCAGGCTGGCAGCCAGCCATTATTAAAAGATATACATTATCTACTGATCCTTATGATTCATATAGTTTTAATATCAACCCTACCTCTCCTTCCAACCTTCATTGGCTTGGCCAAATTTCAAGGAGTGCTGCAGGCACCTACAAGTATGCAATGGCAAAAAACATTGTTTCTACCGGAGCATGGGTCTTTTTAACTTCCGTTTACGATGGAAGCACCCTTAAATTATATGTAAATGGCAAATTAGACTCAAGCGTCTCGTGTACGGGTTTAATCGGATACAGCAGCCTCCCGCTTTATTTTGGCTGCAGTTCGCCCGGAGGCGATTACTTTAAAGGTAAAATTGATGATATAAGCATTCATAACCGGGCTTTATCAGAAAGCGAAATTGCCCAGATGTACAGCATATCAGCATCTATCGAAAATACGTCTTCACCCATCAGCAGGTTTGATATCTATCCAAATCCCTTTTCAAATCATATCAATATTCTTAATAATTCAAATAAATCAATTCAGGCACTTGTATTCGATCTGATGGGGAACAAAATTTTCGAGCAAAAAATTGAGCCTGATAATTCTGTTCTTGATTTAACGGGGATATTCACAAGTGGCCTTTATATCCTGCAATTAGATAATCATTTTTATAAAGTTATTAAACATTAATTTTAATTCAACTATAAAAAGTTCGAAAATTGTTTCGTTGTGTCTAACCTCTTTGTGCCAGAAAACCTGTCGGTCATTTGGTTTGTCAGGTTTTTATTTATTGGAGACGTAGGGTACCTATAATTATTCTTTTTACCCTTCACACATTTCATTATAAAATTAAATCCCAAAAATAGGATTTCATTTCAGTCAATTGTTTTGATATGAATTCATTGTACCTGAAATTTGTCATGATGAAATTCCATTTTGAAATTAAATAAATGCATCGCATGTTTTATTGATGATTTTGGCCGAAAATATTTGTTAATTTATTAACAAATGTATCCCCTATCGCATGTAGAGACGCGATTTATCGCGTCTCATGGGTGCAACGAATTTCGTGTTTAAAAACGATAAAACGGGAATCATAATGAAACGAAAAACATGATAAAACGAATAATATGATAAATCGAGAAACGGGATAAATCGGGAAACACGTTAAAACGGGTTATGTGATTCACGAGAAAACGTGGCACATCAGGAGACGCGATAAATCGCGTCTCTACCATCATATAACCAAAATTTTGTTACGTTGATTAAAAATATACAGTGGTTAAAAAATTACGTTGATTAAAAAATATTTATGATTAAATATAAAAACAAATATCGCATCGGATCGGCCAGGTTGCAAAACTGGGATTATGGCAGCGATGCTACCTATTTTATAACAATATGCACAAGAAAACGGAAACATTTTTTTGGGGAAATTATTTCTGATTCATCGGGTAAACTCACCATGCATTTGGATGAAACAGGTAGATTGGCTGGGCAATATTTGACCGAAATACCGAAACAATTTCCATTTACTGAATTGGGTAATTTTGTGGTTATGCCCAATCATGTTCATATGATTTTTATTTTTGATAAATCAGGTGTTGGAATTAACCAAAATGTTTTTCAGGGAGATACGGTGGCCCCCACGGAGACGCGATTAATCGCGTCTCTACAGGCACCATTGCCATCAATATTGCCGCCTCCATTACCTTTGGATTTACAATCCACAGGCATTTATAATCCAGGGGGTATTTCAGGTGATAAAAATCCGATGATTAATGAAAACATTTCACGAATTATACGATGGTATAAAGGGCGTTCTGCATTTGAAATACACAAAATAAATGTAGGTTTTAAATGGCAAGGCCGATTTCATGATTACATAATTCGCAATTATATAGAATTTGAAAATATCCGGAATTATATCATTAATAACCCTCAAAATTGGAAAGAAGATGAATTTTATTCTTAACTGTTTATCAATCCCTTAATAAAATTGCCCGAATCAAATCATCTTCAAAAAACATAATGTACTCAGATTAATCTTGGGTTTATTGATTTTCTCCCAATACTGATACAGGTCAAACTTTTAAACAAAAACATTCGGTTATATTCGTATGATATTACAGACTTATGATTAATAACAGAGCTCAGGCTTTGAAGAGCCTTATTGGAAATACTCCCTTGCTTGAAATTCATTTTAGGTATAAAGGCGAGGAAAGAAGGGTTTTTAGCAAAGCCGAAAGCTTGAATATGACAGGTAGCATTAAGGACCGTATGGCCTTTTATATTTTAAAAAACGCTTATGATACCGGTGCTTTAAAACCAGGGATGCAAATTTATGAAGCAACCAGCGGCAATACCGGAATCTCGGTGGCAGCCATTGGCCGGGCACTCGGGCATCAGGTGAATATTTTTATGCCGGATTGGATGAGTATGGAACGGAAAAATCTGATTAAAAGTCTGGGTGCAAAAATTACACTGGTGAGCAAAGAAGAAGGTGGTTTTTTGGGAAGCATTGATCTGGCCAAACATGCAGCTGCCCGAACCAATGGGTTTCTTTCGAGTCAGTTTTCCAATGAAGACAATACCCAGGCACATTACCTAACAACCGGACCGGAAATATGGTGGCAGTTGAGTGCCATCAACCTCAAACCCGAAATATTTGTTGCCGGAGTGGGTTCAGGCGGAACCATTATGGGAGTAGAAAAATTTTTAAAAGAACAGGACCCAAAGATTATTACCTGCCCGCTGGAACCTGCAAACTCGCCTACCTTATCTACAGGCTATAAAGTTGGGAAACATCGTATTCAGGGCATTTCGGATGAATTTATTCCTTCCATTGTTCACTTAAAAGAACTGGATGAAATTGTTTCTGTTGATGATGGCGATGCAATTATCATGGCACAAAAATTAGCAGCGGAACTTGGCCTGGGCGTTGGGATTTCATCGGGAGCAAATTTTATTGGGGCTCTGATGATGCAAAATAAGTTTGGGAAGGATAAAATTGTGGTTACTGTTTTTGCTGATAGCAATAAAAAATATTTGAGCACGGATCTGCTTAAAGAGGAACCGGTGAAAGATGGATTTTATTCGAGTGATATCGAATTTCTTTCTGTATCATCCCATAGAAGGATTTGCCAGATTTGTGAACAGGATTGAATACTAATTTTTCAGTAGAGATTTGTTGAAATTAAAGGAGGGATTAAACACAATAGGCACATTAGGAAAACCATAGTCACATAGTAAATATGTTGCCTATGTGCCTATGGTTTTTGCTATGTGCCTATGTGTTAAAAAAAACAATTATCATAATTTACTTCATCATCTGTGCAATCTCTTTTACGGGAGAACTTCCATAACTCAAAAGTTTTTCATGAAATGTCTTCAAGTCGAAATTGCCTTTTTGTTTGAGGCGTTCGCGAAGTTCATAGATTTCGGTATAGCCCGAAAAGTAACTGCATAATTGCACCTGTGTTAAGCTAACCCGGCGCCATTTCCCCCTGGCCTCTGCATCCTGCTGAAAGGCCTGGTTTACCAGTAAATCCATTGCCTGATTTTGATCCCAGCCCAATACATGCACGCTATAATCCAAAATGGTATTGCAAACCGAACGCAGGTGCCATTTACAATACATGAGCTCCATTTCCGGTTCATTATTTCCATAGCCATTTTCAAGCATCATGCGTTCGCTGTATACAGCCCATCCTTCAATCATGGCTCCGTTTCCAAATAATGTTTTTACCAGTGAAGGCGATTGATTGGCATAAACGAGTTGTGCATAATGACCCGGAATCGCTTCATGAATATTCAGGATCTGCAACACATAAAAATTATATTCACGTAAGTAACTTTCAGCTTGCTCCGCACTCATTTTTTCAAGTGTACTTACATTGTAAAAAGTTTCAGCATCGCTGTCGTATGGGCCCGGGGCGCTGATGCTGGCGCCTGCAACCCCATCCATATAGGCAGGGGTGCGCCGAACTTTTAAAGGTTTTTTGGGATCGAGATAAAGCAGATTTTTCTCACTTACAAATTTTGTCAATTGCGGAATTTGTGCTTCGATGCTTTCCATAAATGAATCGCGATGCGCATGTTTGTCTGCAATTTTTTGAATGAGCTGTTGTATGGCTGCAAGGGTATCTTTGGGTTGGGGTTCTTTAAAATACTTTGTCCATAGTTGCGAAGTTAAACCGGCCATTTGCCGATGCAGCGCTCTTTTTCGTATCAACGCTTTTTGATAAATCTCAACAGCACTGCCTTTCGATTGTATATCGAGTTCGAACTTACGTTCATATAAAGTTTTTCCTATTCTGAAATCTCTTGCTTTATAATTTGGTTTTTGAGGAATTGCCTTTAAAAATTCTATATACTTCCGAATGGCTTCATCGGCCATTGCAATAAAATATTTATTTTCAGAACAAGCCTTCATTCCCGGCATCAATTTATCCATTTCAGCACAAAAGCCTCCCAAAATATAATTAACCGTTCCCTCATTTTGTTCAATAGCAAGTTTTATATGTTCGGCTGTTGGATCAACTATATTTTCCATTGCCGCTTTATAATAAGCCGGAATAGCCGCAAGTCGTTTTTCTATAAAGCTTAACTTCTCACTATTTGTTATATTTTTAGCCTGCAAAACTTCTGCAAGTGATGATGCTATATTGTAGCCGGAAGGATCCCATTGCCAGGCTTTAAACGTATCAACATAAAATAATTGCGATGTCAACGCATTTTGTAAAAGTACCCAATCCAGGCGATTGGAGGCCTGCAAATTCCCGGGTTTAAACAAGTTAAGACTGTCTAAATAAGTTTTACAAAATTGTCTTCCTTCATTCCTGTATGTTTCGGTATAAGCAGGCAATAAAGAGTCGTAGTGATGATATCCTGCACTTGTTGCCGCTATAGGATTTTGTTTCCAGTAAGCCAGGATAAAACGACTTTTGAAGGTATCAAATGTAGTATCATCAAATTGTGGTTTCTTGCTGCATCCCAAACATAGCAGGATGAGTGAAAATGTGAGAATTTTATTCATGATTAATATGGTTGAAGCTTCTATTCGGTAACATCGAAGTCCTTTGTCAGTTCGAGCGGAGTCGAGAACATGCTTGAATGAAAACAAGTATTTTGTTACCTCCCTAATTAGGTCTCGACTTCGCTCGACCTGACACTCAAAAAAAAGGCTTTCCACTAAAAAGAGGAAAGCCTTTTTTATAAGCGGTAGCTGTTATTCTTTAATTAATTTCACCTGTATCGTTCCGCCTTCATGGGTAATTACACCCACATAAACTCCGGCAGGCCATAACTGTGCGTTGATATTGGTGTTTTCAAAATTGTGAATAGGTGTAACCTGAATCAATTTACCCTGCATATCAAAAATCTGAATGGCTTTTGCTTCTTTTATTTCCTCAGGAATCTGAACAGAGAAATTATTGAAAGTAGGATTTGGATAAACTTTTATATTATTATAGGTTGAAACGATATTTTTCAATCCCGAAACCATAGTACCTGTTACATATCCGTTGGCAATGGCTTCATCAATAGAGGCCCTTGAACCATTGTCAATTCTGCCGCTTGGATCAATCAGTAAGCCTGCAATATGTAATTTATTATATTTATAAGCAGGATCCAAAGTCACCGTGAAATTATGCGTAAACGAATCATTTGCATTGATGGAAGCGGGAAAGGAATTTGGCAGACCCGCAAAATTCGGATAGATTAATCTTCCTACATGATCATAAACCATCATGGAGGCAGGAACAGGATTGGGTAATAATTCAAATCCACCCATTACTCCATTTGCGTTATTGGCATAGGCATTAACCTGATTATAGCCACTGGTGGTTCCGGTTACACTGTCTTCTATCAATACAAAAGCAATGCGGTAATTGCCTGTAACCGCTTTGTTAAATTTGGTTGTTAAACTTACTTTCAATTCTTTGGTACTGCTATTATAGGTAGCACCCTCACGAATTTTGCCTGCAGCAGGAACCAGTATCCGTTCAACAAAATCAGCTTCCATTGCCGATGGATCAATATCTGCGCCCCGGTCAACAATCATGCTTGGATATCCACTGAGTTTGGTGCCCAAACCTTTATCATAATTCCAGTCGGCCATAGGATCATTATTGTGTACTGCAATCCCCATAATTAAACCATTGTATTTTTCATCCATTTTACGGAGCCATACAGCACCGCGCGGACACCAGGTACACCAGGTTCCGGTGGCTTCTTCGGCTACAACAATTTTACCCAAAGCAGGTGTAACAGGATTTAAAATAATTATTTTTGAATTGTCGGCACTGTTGCTATCTGTTGATCCATTTACTTTTATTACACTTGCTTTAACCGTACTTGTGCCTTGCAAAATGGTTATCGGAAAACCCATCGGAATCACTGCGGTTGCCAAAGAAACCAGATTCATAGGGAGGAGTTCCACATATTCTGTATCTCCGTTGTAAATAAATTCTATCTCGCAGGAAGTAATTGTTGTAGTTCCCAAATTTCTGATTTCAACAGTGGGCACTACTACCTGAGTGGCAAGTTTACCAACTACTTTATCAATATAGGTAACTGCAGCATTTAATGTGGGAAGTGTGTAAGGCGTGTAGGTAAAACTAACATCATCCACATAATAGGAACTGTTTTGAGTTGGATAAATATCCATAGAAGCTATTTGCCGGTATGAGTTTTGAAAAACACCTTTTGAAGTTCCGTCAATTTTAAAATCCCAGGTATTCGTATTCAGGTCAATGTTAAATTCTACTTTCATCCAGGCATTTTGGGTATACGTTCCTGTTAACAAGGTTCCGGCAGTCGTATTCACCAGGTTAAACTTGCCCAATGAATCAAAGTTTACATCCACACTCCAGCCTTTACCTACAACAGTTTGTTCCTGCAAATTGAAATATCCTTTTTTCAGATTATCAATAAACATCCACATACTGATATTAAATGTGCCGGTATTGTAATTGCCCCCAAAAGGCAATACAATATCAGCCGGACCGCCTTTAGCTACGGTTGAAGAGAAGTATAATGAGTTGCTGCCGCTTTTGGCTTTGGCATTTGATATTTTTACGTCATCGGCACCTCCGGGGGTGTTGGCCCATGTTTTCCAGGTTGAATTGCTTACGCCCAGCCAGGCGCCTGCTGTGTAAGTATCAAAATTATCGCTAAAAGTTTGGCCCTTTATGTTGAACACAAAACAAAGGGCAATCATAATAGTAAAATACGCTTTTCTCATAAGTTTATTTTTAAAGTAAAACTCGAAGTTACATATTTTAACCAAAATCCAAAATCGGAAGTGAAAAAGGCATTCCACCTTCGCCAAGGCTTCGGTGGATGAAAGGGGCTTTAATTAAACTTGATTACCTTTGTGGCAATGAGCAAAAGTATTTTCCAGTTTACAGTTAATGACCTTAAGGGGAAAAATGTTTCACTGAAAGATTATCAGGGGAAAGTTCTTTTGATTGTAAATACGGCCAGCCAATGCGGATATACACCACAGTTTCAAGGGTTAAATGAATTGTATCATTTATATCATCAAAAAGGATTTGAAATACTGGCTTTCCCGAGCAATGATTTTGGAAATCAGGAGCCTTTGGAAGCTGAGGCCATACAGGAGTTTTGTTCTTCAGAATTTCAAGTTTATTTTCGGGTTTTTGATAAAATAAATGTAAAGGGAAAAAACGCACATCCCTTATACAAATTCTTAAGTAACAAGTCACTTAATGGTAGCGTAAATATTGCTCCCCACTGGAATTTTCACAAATATCTGGTTGATAGCAATGGTAGGGTTGTTGATTATTTTTGGACCTTTACCAATCCGATGAGTGGCAGGATAAGAAAGAAGATTGAAAAATTGTTGATTTAATTAAGTATCCATCATGTTTTTCAACGCTACAAAGTTGTTTTATTTATTTAGTTTCTTTGTTTCTTAGTAGCCCATATTGCCTATTGCTACGAAGAAACAAAGGAACTAAGGGAAACAAAATTATATTTTCAAATTAACAATCGTTACGCCATCGCCGCCCATTTCCATACGTTCATCATGAAAACTTGCAATAAGGGTACTGCTTTTTAAATATTCCCTTACCAGTTTTCTTAAAATTCCATATCCTTTTCCATGTACAATCCTTACCTGTTTAAATCCTAATAAAAAGGCATCATCTATATATTCTCTCACTTGTTTCATGGCATCATCCCCACGGGTTCCAATAATGTTTAACTCCCCCTTAAAATGCTGCATCTTCTCATTAATATCCATTCCTTTCGGACTTATATTAAGCTGTTTTTTTTGAACAGGTTCTGCTACTATTTCCAGATTTTCGATTGGAACCGTTGTGCGTAAATCTCCAAAGGCAACCACTGCTTTATTTTTTGTAAGTTCCATTACAAGACCCGTTGCTTCCTGTCCGCCTGCCTTTACATAGGAACCAACCGTTATCATTTCTGTACCGGTTTTTTCTTTCAATTCTTTTTTCTTAGGTTTTTCTTCCCGATTTGCTTCTTCTACAAAAGTTTTCAATTCCTGAATCTGTGTTTTAATTCCGGTGCGTGCTTTGCGTTGCACTTCACTGTCGGCCTGTTGTTCTTTAATCTCCCTGATGGTTGCTTCTACTTTGCTGTTGGCCTCACTCATAATGGCCAGGGCTTCGAGCTTTGCCTGTTTTATCAGTGTGCGTTTATTGCTTTCCAAATCTTCTTTTAAGGTTTCATATTGAACCAAAAGTTGCTGCGTTTTTGCTTCCTTCTCAGTAAACCGAACATGCATATCGTGCACTTGCTTTTTCTCCTTTTCCAGTTCAATCAACAGGTCATCCACTTTGCGCTGCTTGTCTCCTACTTTGTTTTTGGCATAGTTAATTATCTGCTGACTCAACCCGGATTTAGTTGCCAGTTCAAAGGCATAACTGCTGCCGGGTTTGCCCAATTCAAGGATAAACAAGGGTTGCATTTTATCATGGTCAAACAACATGCTTGCATTGGTTAATCCTTGTGTATTTGCTGCAAAGTTTTTAAGGTTGCTAAAATGTGTTGTTACAATTCCATGTGCCCTTTTTTGGGTAAGATGATGCAGAATGGCTTCGGCCAATGGTCCGCCAAATTGCGGGTCGGTGCCTGTACCAAATTCATCAATCAAAAACAAGGTTTTACCATCTGCAAAATCACAAAAGTTTTTCATGCTTAATAAATGTGAACTGTATGTACTCAGGTCGTTTTCTATGCTTTGTTCATCTCCGATATCAACCATCATTTCTTTGTACACTCCAATTTCACTATGACTGTCGCATGAAACCAGCATGCCGCATTGCAGCATATACTGCAATAAACCCACAGTTTTTAAACATACCGATTTACCCCCGGCATTCGGACCCGAGATGACAACAATATGTTTGTCCTTATTGAGTTCAATACTTAATGGAATGGTTTTTAACTTTGCTTTATCATGACTCAAACGTAATAAGGGATGATATGCATTATAAAGTACTAAACCGGGATGTCTGTTTAATATAGGCAGGTCGGCTTTCATTTCTATAGCCACCAATGCCTTGGCTCTTATAAAATCAAATAAACCCAGGCGTTGCAGGTTGCGTTCCAGCTCAGAAATTTCGGGTCGTATCTGGTCGGTAATTTCCAGTAAAATGCGTTCGCGTTCGCGCCGGTATGCAATCTGTAATTCACGCAAAATATTATTCATGTCAAAGCATTCGGCGGGTTCAATATAAACGGTTTGACCGGTGCTTGATTCATCATGAACAAAACCACTGATATGTCTTTTGTGTTCAGCCAAAACAGGCAAAACCAAACGACCATCTCTCACGGCAACACCAATATTATCGGCTAGATAACCCAGGTCCATGCTTTTATCGAAAATGCGCTGAATCTTTTTCCTGATTTCAATTTCCTTTTCATTGATCTTAGAACTGATCTTTGCCAGTTCAGGAGAGGCATTGGGTTTTAAATTTCCTTCCTGATCCAAAATACGGTCGATACGCCGGATGATTAAATCGTTGTAAATTAATCCTTCCAGCAAGGATTCAAGTTGCGGATATTTCCCATTGCGTTCGCGCAAGAACCGGGTGATGTTTAAGAAGGTTTGAATAGCCCCTTTAATCTGAAACAATTCTTCTTCAGACAGCCAAAGTTCTTCAATTTTTGCCTTGTTCAAATAAGGACCAATATCATAATAATGCTCGTTGGGGAAAACGGATTCTTCCAATAGAAGGGTTTTAAATTCCTTGCTTTGCTGCAGCATTTTCTCCAATAAATCGAATCGGTTTACAAAGCGAATTTTGTCAATATATTGCAAACCCATAGGTGAGAGACATCGGGTGGCCAATAATTCTTTTATCTGGTCGAAACCCAGTTTTTGTTCTATGTTTTTAGGAAAAGGCACGATACTTTAGATTTTAAATTCGATGCAAATTAAGCGTATTTGTGAGTATGCAGAAAATATACCTGAGAAATAGCCGTTTAAGTCGTTATTTTTGTACCTTTATAAGCATTCTATACACTAACAAAAAATCCGTTTGAATTTTGAAGAATTAAACCTAAACGCCTCTTTACTAAGTGCGTTGGAGGAATTAGAGTACATACATCCCACCCCAATCCAGGAACAGGCGTTCCCCGTTATCATGTCGGGTCAGGATGTAATTGGCCTTGCCCAAACCGGCACCGGAAAAACATTTGCCTACCTGTTGCCTATTTTAAGGCAGCATAAATTTTCCAAATCAAAGCATCCCAAAACATTAATATTAGTGCCCACCCGGGAGTTGGTGATGCAGGTGGTTCAGGAGATTGAAAAATTAAGCAAATACATCACTTTACGTTATACGGGCATTTATGGAGGCTCAAACATCAACCCGCAAAAGCAGGCCGTATTTAACGGTTTGGACATTTTGGTAGCCACACCGGGGCGTTTAATTGACCTGGCTGCAATCGGGTCATTGAATTTAAAACTTGCGCAACATCTGGTAATTGATGAAGTGGACGAAATGATGGATCAGGGATTTCGTTCACAGCTCACCACCATTATGGATTTAATGCCTCCCAAACGACAAAATATTTTGTTTTCCGCAACCTTGTCGCCGGATATTGAAATGATTATTTCTATATTTTTTACCAACCCCAAAAAAATTGAAATTGCTGCGCATGGCACCCCTTTGGATAAAATTATTCAGGGCGTTTATCATGTTCCAAATTATCAGACCAAAGTGAGATTGCTTCTGCATTTGCTGAAGACAGATGCAAGCATGAGCAAAATTATGGTTTTTGCAGCCAGTAAAAAGCTTGCCGACAGTTTGTTTGAACAGGTGAACGCGGTATACACGGATCAGGTAGCATTGATCCATTCGGGTAAAACACAAAGCAACCGGTTTACCACATTATCTCAGTTTCAGGAAGGCAAATTCAGGGTGTTAATTGCCACCGATATTGCTGCAAGGGGTTTGGATATTAAAGACGTTACGCATGTAATTAATTTTGACACACCGGCTGCACCGGGCGATTACCTGCACAGAATTGGAAGAACCGGCAGGGCGGGCAAGGCCGGTATTGCCATAACCTTTGCAAATGCGCCTGAAGAGGTTTATTTAAAAGCAATTGAAACCCTGATGAAAAGGGAAATTGAAATTACAGAACTGCCCGATGCAGTAGAAGTTTCATCCCTATTTACGGAAGATGAATTGCCTGCCGTTTTGGTTAAAAACTATTTTAAAAATCAGAAACGCAAAAGCACCCAAAGTGCGGTTCATGAGAAAAAAGCAAAAAACAAAAAAGAACATTTAGGAGGTCCACGTAAAAGGAAACCCCACAAAACAAAACCCAGAAACCGCGGCGTGGAGCGGAACAGAGCCAGGAAGAAATAACAATGTACGATGTACGATATACAATGTACAATGTACTCCTGTCAGGTTGAGCGGAATCGAAACCTACGATGTACTTTGTACAATGTACAGTATACAATATAAGATGTACGATATATAAAAAATTACTTGCCTTATTGATTGATTTTTAGTCTCATTGTTTTTATTGTGGCAACAACGATGGCAAGGATTTCCATTGTTTCATTTTTTATTCGTTTTATTTTTTCCGGATTCAATAACTTGCTTTCTTCAATGATTTCTAACCAATAAATAGTTTCGTCTGATTCTTCTTCAACTATTTTAAGTTTATTGATATAATCAGCATTAGATTTTGCCCTACAGGAAGCCCGGTAATTAGCCCCTATAGATGTTGAACTTTTAACAATTTGTTTAGCAATTGCCCACGCTGAAGGCTTATTAGGCAATTCATCAATCAGCATAATCACATCAATACCAATTTTTTTAGTTCTTAATTTAAGGACTTCTTTCATTTTATTACAATTTCATTTATTATCACATACTATCAATATTCAGCGCGTTACATTTTGGACAAAATAAATTCTCATTTATCCATTGCATATTATACATCGTACATTGTACATCGTACATCGTACATCGTACATCGTACATCGTACATCGTACATTGTACATCGTACATCGTACATTAAATTACGTTTTACTCTTTACTACAATTAAATATTCATTGTTAAGGGGCATATAGCCATAATCATAGCAAAAAAAATATTTGGCTCCGGTTTTGGAAGTTTGGGTATGTGTATGGAAATTGAAAATAAATCCCAATTCTTGTATTTTCTTTTCACTAACTTTGGTTTTATGGTCTTTTACCTGGGTTAAAAGCCCTTCTAAAATTCTTCTGTTCCTTCTCAGCACATTATTAATATTTCGCATTGTATTGGTTTGATCACAATTTATTTTATTGTTAAAAGCGCTGCGACATGCGTCATCACAGAACTTTTTATCTTGCCGGCCCCTTAGCGGTTCATTGCAAAACTGACATATACGTGTTTCCATAACCTCTTCTTTTTTGAAAGATAGGAAATAGACAGAAATTATTATAATGCATTCAATCGAACCCAATGTTTGAAAAAGCGGGCATTAAAAAAGTGAATCATGTATCATTTTCCTATAATTCTGTAACTAGCCGACGATTAACCCTGCCTAACATTGTATATTGTTAAAACCCACTCTCGGGTAAAACAAATAGAAATGAAACAAATAATAAAAGTAAGTAGTATAACGCTATTTATCCTGATGTATACTTCGGGTGTGAAAGCACAGGAACAGTCGGGCAACTTTCTCAAAGCAGGTGTTTCTGATGGAACAAAATTAATTAATGCTTACTTTGCTCCAAGTCTTAAAGGATTCGGGCAGGGAATTAATGATGGTTGGTACAATACAGCAAAACCCTTGGGATTATGGGGTTTTGATCTCCGGTTTAACCTGGGTATAGGCCTGGTTGATAAAGTGGATCAATCATACAATATCAATAATCTCGGACTTAATACAGACCGTAGTAAACCCTATCTTGTGCTTGCTCCGGGAGTTGATCCAAAAAGACCTTCATTGTACGGAATTAAAGAGGCAAATCCTCCAAAAGCTTACGTAAGATCAAACGTTGGCGGAGTAGATACGCTGATTTCCGAATTTACAATGCCCAATGGAATTGGATCAACCTATACCCCTTCATTACCAATGCTTCAGCTGAGTCTCGGGATAATAAAAAATACTCAATTAACCATCCGGTATTTTCCTAAAACATTATTTCCGGATTATTATAAGGTTCGTTTATTTGGGATTGGGGTAAAACATGATCTTATCCAATGGATTCCGCGTTATAATGATGTGTTATTGAATTCTAAAAGGCCATTTGATTGTTCCGTGTTTATTGGTTACACAAATTTTGGAGCAGAATTAACAAAGTCACTACTTCAGGTTGATCCAACAGCTTATAATCCAGACCCAGGTTTTAATTATAGTAACCAGAGTATCAATTTTACGGGAGCTGCCTTCACGAGCGGAATTATCGTTTCAAAAGATTTCAGTCCTTTCAAAAACATTGGTGTTGATCCTTATATTGGGGTAAATTATGCATGGTCAAAAGTGCATCTTAAATTTGAAGGAGATTTTCCAATTACATCACCTAATAAAAACAATGAAGGGGGTAATAATGTAACCATAATCGAAAAGGTGAGCAATCCTGTTAATTTAGAAACTACCATGAGTAATGTAAGAATGAATGCTGGTTTAAGAATGAAGTTATACATGGTAACAATAAGTGCTGAATACAGTATTGGGAAAGTAAATACTGTGACTGTTGGTTTAGGCATCAATTTCCAGTCTCTTAAACCTTATAAAATGTAAATAATTACCGAAAACGATTTCACAATTTTGGCATTCACCTTTCACCAAAAATCAGACTTCCCACTCTAATCAAAGTCGAGCCTTCCTCAAGAGCAATTTTGTAATCACTGCTCATCCCCATAGAGATCTCACGAAAACTGCTTTGGTTCAGGAAAAAAGTGTTTTTGAGTTCTGTAAACAACTGTTTTAATCCTCTGAATTCATTTCTGATTTGCACCAAATCATCTGTGTTGCTGGCCATTCCCATAACGCCACAAATTTCAATTGAATCTAAAACCTTTAATGCAGGATTGTTTAATAACTCCAATACTTCTGTCCGATCCATTCCAAACTTTGACTCTTCATGGGCAATAAATATTTGCAACAGGCATTTAATAATACGCTTATTTTTTTGAGCTTCTTTGTTAATAATTTCCAACAATTTATAGCTATCAACCGAATGGATCATGGCTACAAAAGGTGCGATATATTTAACTTTATTGCTTTGCAAATGACCAATTAAATGCCATTCAATATCTTTAGGCAATGCAATTTGTTTAGCCACCATTTCCTGAACCTTATTTTCTCCAAAAATTCTTTGCCCTGCCTGATAGGCTTCCAGTATGGTTTCTACAGGTTTTGTTTTACTTACAGCAATTAACTTTGCCCGATTGCTGATTTCATCATTAATTTTTTGAATATTTGCGGCTACCATGCGTATAATAAAATTTTTCAAATATCTGTTTCTGTTTTCACTTGTACTAAGTATATCTTGTGAAAACAACAGAATCAATCAAACTGCCAAGCCTAAAAACTTATTGAACCGACAGCAAATGGCAGCAGTAATCAGTGATATTCAACTTGCTGAATCGGCGGTAACACAAAAAAATCTACACCCGGATACCAGCAATATGACCCATGCCGGCTATTATGATTTTATCTATAAGAAGCATGCGGTAAAAAAAGAAGATTTTGAAGGTAGTTATCACTATTACCTCAGTACCCCCGATGAAATGGATAGCATATACACTGTAGTTCTCGAGATATTGCATCGTAAAGAATCAGAACTGAGAGGGAAAGATGTAAAATCATTAAATGATTCCATATCCACAATTAAAGTAACTGTTAATTAGAGTCTGTCTATAATGTCCTCTGGCTGCGTTATGCTCATCCCCAAAAATGCTCATGTACACCAGCACCCCCGATAGCTATCGGGGGCGCTTTTTGGTGACTTCGCAAGCCTTGCCAGAGAACATTCTAGCTCAGACTCCGTATTATGTGGTCATACACTAATTAGGCTTGAGGTATAGTTAATAGGATTTTGCTATTTTACAAAAATCTATCCTACCTTGTACCCCTTAAAATTTACATCGTACATCGTACATCGTACATCGTACATCGTACATCGTACATCGTACATCGTACATCGTACATCGTACATCGTACATCGTACATCGTACATCGTACATCGTACATTGCACATCGTACATTGCACATCGTACATTGCACATCGTACATTGCACATCGTACATTGCACATCGTACATCGTACATCGTACATCGTACATCGTACATCGTACATCGTACATCCTGCCTTCACAAAGTTACGGCAGGCAAGCGTACATCAATTCACCAGATAAACCCCATCCGGTTCAATACGAATCAAGCGTTGGCGGTATAAAATGCCTATTGATTTCTTGAAGGTTTTTTTGCTGATATGCAATTTGGCTGCGATTTGCTCAGGGGTGCTGCTATCCGTGAGTTCCAGGAAACCCTGGTTGGCTTTCAGGTAATTCAGTACCTCGTCGGTTTGCTCGGTTACATGTTCGAAACCTATTTTTTGCAAACTGATATCTATCTCGTTATTCTCCTTTATTTTTTTAATATAACCGGTTAAAATATCTCCGGGTAAAATAGGTTTATACACTTCGTTATGATAAATCAATCCTTTATGTTTGCCTTCAATAATTACAAAATAACCCAGGTGGGTGTTTTCATAAACCATCATGGCAACTTCTTCGCCTTCCTTAAAATCAATTTCATCGTTATTCAACACTTTATTCATGCGGGTGGTACCTACCAAACGCTGGGTTTCATTGTCGAGATACATGTATACTACATACTCCTTGCCCTCATACATTTTTTCGGACTGTTCTTTAAAAGGTACCAGCAAATCCTTTTCCATACCCCAATCCATAAAAGCACCAAAGGGAGCCACCTCATTCACACGTAACAGGGCAAACTCATCCACCATCAGATAGGGCTCCAACGTGGTTGCAACAACCCGGTCTTCCGAATCTTTATATACAAAAACTTCAATATTTTCTTCTGCGCCTAATGTTTTAGGAACATATTTGTTCGGCAATAAAACTTCATTCCCCTCTTCATCTCCTAAAAATATACCAACACTCGTATTCCGGATGGCTTTTAATGTGTTTTTTTTACCAATTTCGATCATCACTTAATTCTTATTAACAAAAATGTATATTGCAAATCAAAAACAAAAGTAAGCTAATTCAAGCATGTGAAACATTTTATTTTTTTAATCATTCATCTGTGTATTACAGGATTTGCCTTTGCACAAGCCAATCAATTTTCTAAGCTGATAAAAAAGGGAGATTCATTATACGAGGCAAAGGACTATAAGAATGCCGGTATTATGTATGCCGAAGCATTTGCTCTAAGCGGTTCAAAAATTTCACTGAACCATCGATGGAATGCAGCTTCTGCGTGGGCGTTGGCAAATTATCATGATTCAGCTTTTTCACAATTGAATATCATGGCCTCCGAGAACTTTAAAGACTATGGCCGCATCATTACAGATCACGATCTGGACACATTATATAAGGACAAACGATGGGATGCTTTCCTTGAATTGGTTAAGCAGAATAAAGAAAAGGCAGAAGCGAATTTAAACAAACCACTGGCGGCGCGATTGGATTCTATTTTTATCGCCGATCGGATTTACAGAAAGCAATCAGCAGAAATTGATAAAAAGTATGGCTGGCAATCCAATGAATCCAAAGCGATTTGGGAACTCATTAGTCGGCAGGATTCCGTTAATCAAATAGCAGTAAAAGAAATTTTAGATAAGTACGGATGGCTTGGCGCCGATGTAGTTGGTGAAAATGGCAATTCAGCTTTATTCCTGGTGATCCAACATTCAAATCCGCAAATGCAGGATAAGTATTTGCCCATGATGAAGGAGGCAGTAAAGATGGGTAAGGCAAGAGGCAGCAGCTTTGCATTGCTTCAGGACAGGGTCTTGGTAGGTAAAGGAAAGATGCAGATCTATGGCACCCAACCCTATCATGATTCAAGTGGCTACTATGTGCACCCGATTGAAGATGTAGATAATGTTGACAAGAGGCGTGCTGAGATGGGCCTTTCGCCGCTGGCGGATTATCTGAAAAACTACCACATAGTTTGGAATCTCGTGCAATATAAAAAGGACCTGCCCAATTCACCTGCCTATATACTGATGATCGAAAAGGCCGCTTATTTTGATTCATTAAAGAAATAAACCTTTTAAAAAAAATAAATGTTCAGGCAGCACTTTTGGAAATTGCCAGTCTTACCTATAAATGCTGATCAAAACCAAAATAGCGCCCAACGAAAAGGAACTCATTGAAGGTTGCGAAAAGGGTATTGAAAAATATTGCAAATTACTATTCAACACATACTATGGTGTAATGCTTGGCATCTGCCGGCGCTATACACCGGATGCTGAAGAGGCCAAGGATATTTTACAGGAAGGATTCATAAAGATATTCAGGTATCTTAAACAGTATAAGCAGGAAGGTTCATTTGAAGGATGGATGAAACGCATTATGGTTAATACCGCCATCGACCACTACAAAAAAAGTATTAGGGAACACACTGTTAATTATTTGAATGACGAGGAAATTGACCGGCCTGAAAATTTGGATCAGGACGACAATGACCATTTTCCCGTTGACCCGCAATTCCTACTCTCGCTGGTACTGCAATTACCTGTTGTTTACCGCATGGTTTTTAACCTGAGTATTATAGAGGGTTATTCACATAAAAAAATTGGAGAGATGCTGGGAATCAATGAAAGTACTTCACGATCGAATTTGAGCAAGGCAAAAAATAAAGTTAGGATGATGTTGAAAGATTTTAGTCACGAAAAGAGGAGCAGTTATGCAGTATAATAAACACAACAATATGGAAGAGGTATTCAGGAACAGCCTTGGCCAGTCTGCTGCTGATAGTCCCACTGAAAAGGACTGGCAGGAGATGCGGCAATTGCTCATTAAAGAAAAGTTGTTGAATAGAAAGAGAAAGCTGTTTGTATTTATTGTGTGGATCCTTGCACTCGGAATTTCGACTGCTTTGATCCTGACTTTACAGGAATCACAGCTGGTAAAAAATACCGGAACAATCGCTTTAAGCAATGAACCAAAAACGAGTGCCACACATCCTGTTCCGGTTCAAACAAATACTAACCAGTCAGATTTTGAGAAAAAAATAAACCTGCCAAATTCAATAGTACCATCTGACTTGGTGAAGGCCGGAAAAAATGGCACACCTCAAAAAACAATTACTCCTGCAAACCAGATTGATCTATATGCCGGTGCAGTAAATGAAGTTCCGGGCCTTGTTTACAAGCAAGCCGAAAAACCAACGCAGGCAGTTAGCGCATTGCACTTGGAAAATCAATCGATAATTCTGCAGGAAGCCATTGCCGTTGTTCAATCAAAAAAATCATCGCAAGAAAATAATCAGACATCTTTACAAACTGCAATTGATTCAGTTGGAGAAAAACAGCAAATCGTTACTCAGGCGCAAAAAGATAAACAGCCTGTTCAACCAGACAGTTTAAAGGAAGGGGAATTGAAAAAAAGCGCCGGCACTAAATATTTTTATGGAGTAAAGAAATGGGGGATCGGAATATACGTAGCTCCGGAAAACAGTTATTATGAAAGCAGGACGGCATCGGGTCAGGATATTTTAATTATTGCCAACCCTGGTAAAAAGATCTGTAACACACTTGGTATGAATCTTAGTTATAGTTTTTCGCAAAACTTCTATTTACAAACAGGTGTGTGGTATTCACAAAAACCAGTTATCTCCATTAATGAAACTTATATCGCGTATAGTGGAGATACTTTGGGGTCAAGCTATAGAAACTATTCAATGCTTTACCAGGGAAGATACCTGGAAGTTCCGCTAAGTTTGAAATACTATTGCAGACTCGCCGGTACCTTACGCATCTATGGATTGGCAGGAGCGATTGCCAGCTTTAATCTGCCCAGAAGCAAAAGTTATTTTATCAGGGAATCATATGAGAACGGTGACCTGTACCGCGACCGCATCAATCTCAGCGCATTATCCATAGGCATTGCAGGTCACCTGGCTGCCGGCCTGGAGTTGCAGTTAAATGATAAATGGAGCATATATGTCGAACCATTTTATAAGTACAGCTTTAGTCCGGTACTGAAGCAAAAAACTTATAAAAACATACCGGTAACACACCTGAGCAGGTCATGGGGCGCAGGTTTCGGAATTATTTACCACTTAAATAACATTAAATTATGAAATCATCACCCTTAAAAAATTCACGTATATTCAGCACAGCCGGTATTTTTTCCATCCTGCTTTGTTGTATACTCAGTTCGTGCAAAAATGATAAGCTGATTAGCGAATACATACCTGCACAAACTATACCTACCGTCATCAGCAATGCCAATGTACTGAAAGAGCTTCACGAAAAATACAGCAGCCCTTCTACCTCGGTAACCTTTAATGCAATGGACTTTGGTTATATCACCGGTCCTAAAGGAGTACAGGTTTCCATCCCTGCCAATGCATTACTTCTCCCTAACGGATTGGCGCCCACCTCACCGGTTAACATTGTGTTGAAAGAGATTCTAACACCCGGTGAAATGATCATGAACAACAAACCAACGGTTGGTCAGAATGGCGAACTGTTGCAATCTGGAGGCGAGATTTATCTCTCAGTAACTTCTGGCGGAGAATCGTTGAAATTGAAACCCGGATCTTATATAAATATCATGATTCCGAAACCTTCGGGACCTGTTTATGGAATGAAGCTTTTGGGTGGTGTGGAAGACAGTATAAAGGGCGGTGTATCGTGGGTTGTTAATAATCCTGTTGGAATGGTTATTGATACTTTTAGTTCCTTCATGTGCTTCCTTCAGAAACTTGATTACAAATGGATCAATATAGACAAACCTATTGATACCAGCGGAAGCAGCTATGGCTTTTCAGCAAATGTTAACTTGCCAGCAATAAATAAAGGTATATTTTTACAGGAATGCTTCATGGTATTCAAGGCAACTAATACAGTAGCGTCGGTTTGGTTCAATAATGCGGGTAAGGCCGAGGTAGGAAAGAAAATACCTGCAGGCACTTCAGTAATCATGGTTTGTATAATCAAGGAGAAAAAATCAGGGCGATTTTTCTATGCAAAGCAAACGCATATTTTTAACAGCGATATTCACACCAAATTTGACCTTGTGGAAATGACAGAAGCAGAAATAAATGATGCAATCAAACTGCTATAAACCCTTAATAAAATTCCTTCCTTTTTAACTTATCTATTAAATCAACAACTCTTATGAAAAGAATAATATTCGCATTCGTCCTGTTGCTTTGCAATGAAATTTTACTTGCCTCCGGTGTTTTAACGTCAACTGCTTCCAACCCCATAGCCGGAGTTGGACAGTTAGGATTTATAGAAAACAAAGGACAAATCCTCAATCAGAACAAACAACTGAACAAAGAAGTTTTATACCTGTACAATGGCTTTGGCATTCAGGTGCTACTCAAACAAAATGGTTTCAGTTATGAGTTAATCAAAACCGAAACAAGTCAGGCAAACGCAGTTGTTCAACAAAATCAAAAATTGACCGATATGGATATCGAGGTTCCTGCTCCTGCTACACTATTCATTCATCGGGTTGATATTTCATTTGTGGGATCAAAACAAAGTGGTGCCATCATTGCTTACGAACCTGCTGCAGATTTTGTAAACTATTATAGACCTGGAACAGGCGAAACAGGAGCCATTCATGTTGCGCATTACAAAAAAATTGTTTACCAAAATATCTATCCTAACATTGATATAGAATTTGTTTTAAACGACAAAGAGGAAAGCAAACCTGCCTGCCGAACAGGCAGGTTCAAATATAATGTCATTGTACATCCCGGAGGAAATCCGGAAGATATAAAACTAAGGTTTGAAGGTGCAAGCCAAACAAGTTTAACCGGTGAGGGAAATATTTTGATCGAAACTGCTTATGGCAAAATTGAAGAAAGCATTCCTTATAGTTATGTCACATCAGGAAATGCAGGAGCAGCTTCCTCCGTCAATACTTCAAGTGATAAGAAAGTGCATGCGCAATTTATCAATTTGGAGGCAGCCAATCTTTTCGGCATCGAAATACCTTATTATGACCCAGCCCAAACCCTTGTGATCGATCCGGCTCCCTGGGCCACTTATTATGGAGGAACCGGACCTGAATATGGATCGGCGATTGCAACCGATGCAAAGGGCAATGTTTTTATTACCGGAACAACAGGATCTTATTCGGCAATAGCTTCAAGTGGAGCCCATCAGGTCACCTTTGCCGGAAATGATTTTTACGAAGCATTTGTTGTAAAGTTTGATGCAGATGGCGTAAGGCAATGGGCCACTTATTATGGCGGTACCGGCAATGACCATGGCTATGGTATAGCAACAGATAATGCCGGAAATATATACGTAACCGGACTCACCTCATCTGCATCAGGAATGGCTACCACCGGTTCTTTTCAAACAACTTACGGTGGTGGCGATTTTGATGCGTACCTGGTAAAATTCAATACAGCAGGTGCACGTCTTTGGGGTACATACTACGGAGGCGCCTACACCGATATGGGCCATTCGGTAGCAACCGACCCTGATGGAAATGTGGTAATGGGTGCAAGCAGTTATTCCACAACTTTGGCATCCTCCGGAGCAGCACAAACTACCAATGGCGGAGACAAAGATGCCATCACTGTAAAATTTAATGCTGCTGGTTCCAGGTTGTGGGCTACGTATTTTGGTGGCGGATTAGGAGAGTTTACATGGTCCGTTGTCAGTGATTATAACGGAAACATATTGATCACCGGCAGGACTGCTTCAAGTAATGCAATTGCCACTACCGGTGCTTTCCACACCGCAATCAACGGAGTTTTTGATACCTATATAGCAAAATACAACGCTGCAGGTGTCCTGCAATGGTCCACTTATTTTGGTGGCCCCGCCGATGAATTTGCAACAGGAATAGCTGCAGATGCAAATGGAAATATTTTTATAACCGGGCATACCCAATCTAATTCGGCTATTGCAACTGTGGGTGCCTATCAAACCACTTATGCCGGTGGATCATTTGATGCGTATATAGCCAAGTTTAATCCAGCTGGCGCCATACAATGGTCTACCTATTATGGCGGAAGTGATGAGGACAATGGCTGGGATATTGTTAACGATCCGGGTGGAAATGTATTTGTTGCCGGTAACACCTATTCAGCAACAGGCATCGCAAGCAGTGGAGCTTACAAAACTACCTTTGACGGAATTACAGACGCTTTTATCCTTAAACTAAATTCGGGTGGTTTGCGCGAGTGGGCGACTTATTTTGGAGGTTCCGGCAGCGAACATGCACTCATGTCAATAGCAAGGTCACCGGCTGGAACCTTAGTGATTACTGGACAAACAACCTCAACAAGCGGCCTGGCAACCTCTGGTACCTTTCAAACTGTTTTCGGTGGTAATTTAGATGCCTATGTAGCCTCTTTCAATAATCCTGATAGCTTGCTTGCAAATTTGAGTAATGTGTTGGCAGCAAACAATGGAATACGCATTTTTCCAAACCCATCAACTCAAACACTCTATATTATTGGGGCTGAAAATAGTGCCATCTCTGTTTATGATTTAAATGGAAGTCTTATGTTGAAAGAAAACAATGTAAATGAAATCGATGTTTCAACCTTTTCAAATGGTTTGTATATTTTGCGAATAGAAAAAGGCATTCTGCAAAAGACACTGAAGTTTATAAAAAATTGATCTATTACAATTGCACGAACAGCCCATTATCGCTTTGCCGGCATGTAAAGTCTCTGCAAATATGATAATGGGCTCTTAAATGAATTAGTATCGCAATCATGTCTTGTCCCGAACACCTAACACTGACCATTGATTACCTTAGTTCGACAAGCCACCAATGACTGAAATATTTATCATCCTGAGCATGTCGAATGGACCGACAACCGACCACCGACTACCCTTCACCTGATCAGAATAATGGTTCCATGTAGTTTTTTTAAAGGCTGACCTCGCTGCTCAATCGTTGACATGTAAAAATAAACGCCTTCAGAAACTTTATTTCCGTTTTTATCGGTTCCATCCCAGGCAAAATTTACCTCTTTACTTTCAAACAACAATTGCCCCCAGCGGTTGTATATTTCAATACTCACTTTATCACATTGCGTATTAAGTCCCCCATAGGTAAAAACATCATTGAAATGGTCATCATTCGGCGTGAATACATTTGGAAATCCGGGTTTATAAATAGAGTCCTGAAATAAAATAGTATGTGTTACCGTGTCGGAACATTTTGAGCCGTAATAGGCAATAAAAGTAACCGGTTTATCTTTAAAATCCTGAATCAATCCCACAGGCTTTTCTTCGGTTGATATTTGTCCGTTAGGAAATATCCATTTGTAGGCAATCACATCTGGATTTTGGCTTGCGAAGGTAATAATACCCGTGCATGAATCTACTACATATCCGAATTTAGCTTCACTAAAATTAAATCCTATTTTAAATGCGGCATTGCTGCATCTTTTACTTGATTTTATGGTAAAAGCTGCATTGGGAGTTGTGGGGAAATCACTGATATTAGGAGGCAGCGTATCGTCTTCGCAGCTGGCGCAAACCGATTGGTAAATAAATCCCCTTTTATCAAAACGGCTGGTGCCTCCGTCAACATGATCGCCCGATTGATTGCCTCCAAAATAACTTGCGAACAATATCTTTCGGGCATCCTTGCCCAATACAAGAATGTAAAAATCTTTCCCATCGGTTACAGACTGAATTGCGTTTGAGGTAACCGGTAAATCAAGAGTAGAGCCCGAACCCGCGATACCTCCCCCCCATCCTGAAACAAAAATACGTCCGCAATTATCAACCAGGAAAGCATTTATAGTGAGATCAATTGAATTTCTTCCGCTTCCAAAAACTGTAGAGAATAAGGTATTCTTAAAATTTTTATCAATACATGCAATAAACTGATGTGAATTTGCATTGCGGTATACATTACCAATAACAGGTACTGCACCTTCACTTTGTCCTACAATATACATATTTTCCAATTCATCCAACTCGAGTGAAAATATCTGGTCATACGCATTGGTTCCAAAATACCTTGCGTTTAAAACCTGGCTTCCGTCATTCTTTATTTTGGCTATAAAGCCATCACAATTTCCTCCATTAAAAGTATCAGCCATATTTGCAAACAACGAATCTGCCGTAGTGCCTCCTGCAATAAAAATATCATCATTCGCATTTAAATCAACACTGTAAATGGCATCATCATTTGTTCCCGGCAATAATGAACTAAAAATTAATGTTTTTAAATCTGCCGATAATTTGAAGAGTACACCTTTTTGAGAGAATCCCAAATTATACGAAACACCGAAAGAACCTGCAGTATATGGGAAATTGGAAGAAAATGTAACTGAACCTATAATGATCTGGTCGTTTTTATCGGTGATCACATCCCCTCTGAAATTATCGGCATAAAACCTGTTTAAAGGGCTTAAATCGTTTCTGCCATCATTAGCGGATCCGCCCATATATGTACTCCCGATTAAGCTGGTTCCGGTTTCATTAAACTTAGCTACCAAAATATCGGAACCTCCGTTGTGGGTACTATCATAAGCCTGGTTACTTGTTGGAAAATCAGTTGAATAGGTTGAACCCATGATGATAAGATTGTTGTTTTGATCAACCACAAAACTATGCGGATAGTCATCGTCGGAGCCTCCAAAATAAGTACTGTACAGGAGTTGTGTTCCATCTGATGAATATTTACTGTAGGCAATATCACAGGCCAATCCAACCGGCGATCTTCCCACACCTCCTTTATAATCTGTTTGAAACGCTCCCGGGGTTACATTAAAAGTTCCATACAAAACACCTGCTATTCCGCCTGCATACAAGTTTCCCTTGCTGTCGTATGTGGCGGTAAATCCGAAGTTATCGGCAGAGGAACCCGAATAGGTTGAAAAAATAAGATCCGGATCAATAATTAATTCAAAGTTTTTATTGTAGGCACCTGTTATTTCAAAGCCTGCTTTTTTTCCGTTCACTTTATATTTTACCGATACCTGAACTTCAATTCCATTGATAATCTGATAGGCATAGGGTCTGTTTTCGCGCATGTATCCAAGGCTGTGATGAATATATAAATCACCGTACTCTTCCTTTACGGAAGCAGCTCCTTCAAACTGCATCTGAATTGTACTGATATCAGCATTCGGACCAATAATCCAATCATATTTTATCCCTTTATCAAAACTATTTCCATACAGTTTTAAATCAATACCCGGATAAATTTTTTTATAGATTAACTTTTTGAAACTATGAATTTTTGTTTTCCATTTGCTTTGATCTTTCCCGGTAAAATAATTAAAATAATAAGTTGACGCCTGTTCATTTTCGATGTATGGATCAGGGTTTGAACCTATAAAATTTAATTTTATAAAATGACTGCTTATGGCATTGATTTCAGGTTTTTCAATATGGGAATGATTTCCGATTACCGACATTGCCTTTCTGTCAAGAATATAATAATTGATGCTGTTTTTTTTTATATGAATGTCAAGATTTGATGAAGAAAAGCGGTATTTGATATCAGCATTCCATTGCCCGGCATTTTGTGTAAAAGCAAACCCGGATCCTGTATTATTTACAGGTATCTCTCCGGCCCGGGCTGCAAATAAAAAGAGCAAGAAAAGACCGAAATATAAGAAAGTATTTTTATATAGGTTTGAACCAAACAATTTGTTTGTGGTTTTAAAAAGCTAAGGTAGGTAAATTAGACATTTTATCCAATACATACAGCAGTTTACAGAAGTTCAACGGCCTAATGCGCTTATTCATACGGTAAGGCGAATGCAAGGCGTTCTTAATATTAAGTGAAAATTTAGAAGTTTTTCCTACTTTCGCAGGCACAAAAAAAGCCCCGGCCAGCAACCGGGGCTAAGCTATTTTATGAAGTTACAGGAATTATTAGAATTATATTCACAAAGCGATCAGGTTTTATCCATATCACGTGCTCTTAATTTAAGCAAATCCCAAAAGATTCATGCCCATGGTTTAATTGGTTCAGCTGCGGCAATTATAGCTGCGTCATGCTACCCGCATCATTTCAGAACCCAGGTAGTTGTTTTTAACAACAATGACGAGGCGCGTTATTTTGTATCCGACATTGAAAATTTGCTGGAAGGTAAAACCATTAATTTTTTTCCAGGATCCTATAAACGAAGTTTTCAACCTGAAACTTTAGAAAATAATAAAGTGCTTGAACGCGCCGAAGTATTGAATCGTTTAAGTCAGAAATTCAGCAAGGGGGAATGGGTTATAACCACGGCAGAAGCATTGGCAGAATTGGTAATAAGCGAAAATGACTTGCAGAAAAATACTTATGAAATGAAAGCAGGTGACCCCTTTGACCTGGAATTTTTCATAGAGTTTTTAACAGAACATCATTTTGAAAGAAGTGACTTTGTATATGAAGCAGGAACTTTTAGTATCCGGGGCGGGATTATTGATGTGTTTTCTTTCAGCAATGATAAACCCTACCGCATAGAATTAAACGGTGATGTAATTGAAGCCATCCGTATTTTTGATCCGGTTGATCAGTTATCGGTAAAAAAAATAGACCGCTTTTTTATCATCCCCAATGTACAGAAAAATATAAATAATGACCAGCGGCAAAGTATATTCAATTATGTTCCTGTTGATTCTGTTTTTTGGGTTCAGGATGTAAACCTATGTAAAGACCAGCTAATAAAAGGATGGGAAAAAGCAGAGGAAATCATTTTAACCCGAAATAAAAACAAAGAAAATGAGCCCCTGGAATCTGTTGAAAAAACCTGGTTAGCGGCAAATGAACTGATTAAAGCATTTGAAAATTTCAACCTTATTGAATTTGGAACGCGAAAACATTTTAAGCCGCAGGTAGAAATTCTTTTCGAAATGTCGCCGCAACCTGTATTTCACAAAAACTTTAAACTGCTCATTGAAAACCTCAAACAAAATACTTCTCAAAATTATTTAAATCTGATTTTTAGCGACAGCAGCCGGCAGATTGAACGTTTGTATACCATCTTTGAAGACCTGGATAAATCGACAAAGTTTGTTCCTGTGTATCATGCCCTGAGTGCTGGCTTCATTGACCGAAACCTGCATCTGGCTTGCTATACCGAGCACCAGATTTTTGACCGGTTTTATAAAGGGAAAATTAAAAGCGGATTTTCCAACAACAAAATTTTAACCCTGAAAGAACTCCGGGAATTAAGGCCCGGTGATTACGTAACCCATATTGATCATGGCATTGGGAAATTTGCCGGGCTGGAAAAAATTGAAATCAACGGACATTTACAGGAAGCGGTAAGATTGGTTTATCGTGACAATGATTTACTTTATGTGAGCATTAATTCGTTGCATAAAATTTCGAAGTATGTGGGAAAGGAAGGCACCGAACCACGGATGAACAAACTGGGGAGTGATGCCTGGGAAAAACTAAAGAACAATACCAAGCTAAAAGTAAAAGATATTGCCCGCGATTTAATAAAGTTATATGCAAAGCGAAAAGCCCAAACCGGATTTGCATTTTCGCCCGACAACTTTATGCAGGTTGAACTGGAAGCATCGTTTATGTATGAAGATACACCCGACCAAACAACCAGCACTGCCGATGTAAAAAAAGATATGGAACGCGCACATCCAATGGACAGGCTGGTTTGCGGGGATGTAGGTTTTGGAAAAACCGAGGTGGCTATTCGGGCAGCCTTTAAAGCGATATGCGACAGTAAACAGGTTGCCATTTTAGTACCTACAACCATTTTAGCAAATCAGCATTACCGCACTTTTAAAGAACGATTAAAAGATTTTCCCTGTAATATCGATTATATCAACCGGTTTAAATCGGCAGGGGAACAAAAAGAGGTGCTGAAAAAATTAGCAGCAGGAACTCTGGATATTATTATAGGTACGCATAAAATTCTGGGTAAGGAAACAAAATTTAAAGACCTGGGATTATTAATTATTGACGAAGAACAAAAATTCGGAGTAGCGGCAAAAGAAAAATTAAAGGGATTTAAAACCAATGTGGATACTTTGACTTTAACAGCTACCCCCATTCCGCGCACCCTGCATTTTTCACTGATGGGAGCGCGTGATTTATCCATAATAAATACGCCTCCTGCAAACAGGCAACCTGTAAACACAGAGCTTCACAACTTTAGTGATACGGTAATCAGTGAGGCCATCATGGAAGAAGTAAACCGCGGCGGTCAGGTATTTTTTGTTCATCACCGGGTTAAAGACATTTACGAAATATCGGAACATATACGCAGACTTTGTCCGGGCATAAAAGTAGGAATCGCCCATGGTAAATTGGAAGGCGATCACCTGGAAGATGTAATGATGAAGTTTATTGAAGGAGAATATGATGTACTTGTAGCCACGACCATTATTGAATCGGGTTTGGATATTTCAAATGCAAATACCATCATCATCAATAATGCACATATGTTTGGATTAAGTGATTTGCATCAAATGAGAGGTCGGGTTGGCAGGAGCAATAAAAAAGCATTTTGTTATTTGCTGGTACCGGGTATGGTTGGATTAAGTACGGATGCAAGAAGAAGGTTACAGGCCATTGAAGAATTTAGTGATCTGGGAAGCGGCTTTAATATTGCCATGCGCGACCTGGATATACGTGGAGCCGGAAATTTATTGGGGGGTGAACAAAGTGGTTTCATTGCTGAAATCGGATTTGAGATGTATCACAAAATTCTGGACGAGGCGATTCATGAATTGAAAGATGAAGAGTTCGCCGATTTGTTTAAAGATGATGTTAAATTGAATAAAATAGAATCGGTGGATTGCAATCTGGAAACTGATTTTGAAGCCCTGATTCCGGATTCGTATGTACGCAATATTGCAGAACGTCTGAGCTTATATAATAGTTTATCGGGATTGGGTACTGATGAAGAATTAAGGGATTTCAGAAAACAACTTGAAGACCGCTTTGGAAAAATCCCTGCCGAAGTTGATGACCTGATTGCATTGATTCAGCTAAGGGAAATTGGGAAAAAACTGGGATTTGAAAAGTTGATTTTAAAGAAGGGACAACTTTTGGCATATTTCCCAAATGAAAGCAAACAGCATTATTTTCAATCCGATTTATTTTCTAAAATTTTACAGTTTGTGCAGGCGCATGCCAGCCTGTGTAAATTAAAACAAACAAATAAAACCCTGCTCCTGATGGTTCATCAGGCAAATACCATTAAACATGCGAAGCATATTCTTGACAGCATTTTGAATTATGAGGGATGAGCGTATGAGGGTATGAGGGTATGAGGGTAGGAGGGTATGTGGGTATGAGGGTATGAAAGTAGGATTGATAATCCATACATATTACATTGTACATCGTACATCGTACATCGTACATTGTACATTGTACATCGTACATTGTACATCGTACATCGTACATCGTACATTTTACTTCCTCACGTGGCCTTTGCGATCGTACTTTAATTTGTGATCCTTGTCATTGTCTTCAATACTTGCGCAGCGTTTTACCCTGCATGCAAACAAGCATAGTGCCAGTAACAGGAGTATGATTTTTTTTGTTGTATTCATTTTAAAAAATCCATTATATAACAGGAACTGAAAACTATTTAAAATGTGAAGCCGGCTTTAAGAATGATTCGAAGGTAATAAATGTACCCGAAAAAAAAACGGCAGGCACCCGAAAAAAATCTGAATACCAGGAGCCATAAAAAAAGGCCTCATGTACACATGAGACCTTTTTTGGATTAAGAAGTAAACTCCAATTAAGCTTTTTTGGCTGCAGGAGCAGCGGCTTTCTTAGGAGCAGCTTTTTTAGTTGCAGCTTTCTTAGCGGCTTTCTTAGGAGCAGCTTTTTTAGTTGCAGCTTTCTTAGCGGCTTTCTTAGGAGCAGCTTTTTTGGTTGCAGCTTTCTTAGCGGCTTTCTTAGGAGCAGCCTTTTTTGCAGCTTTCTTAGGAGCAGCTTTTTTAGTTGCAGCTTTCTTAGCGGCTTTCTTAGGAGCAGCTTTCTTAACAGCACTCTTTGAAGGAGCAGCTGCTTTTTTAGTTTTTTTGGTTGTTGCCATGTGTATAAAAATTTGATTGATTACGAAAACAAAGTTATAAGTGCTGACAATATTTTCAAGCACTTTCTATAAAATAAATAAAAAAAAATAGCACTTTTGAATGTTGATAACTGCATGCAACAGCTGTAAACAATTGATTTTACTATATTCTTCAGCTATAAGGCATATAAAATAAATGTGATTAAATACTTGCATTTTTTTTTCCACCCAAAAGGATGAAGATCAGGGCAAAGAAATATTATTTGAAGTATTGTTATAAATAAAATTTTATACAGCGCCTGAAACATGGCTATTTTACAGGCTATCACAAGTACATGGATTTTAACAACCAGGTATTTATCCGTTTTTTTGAATTCAATGTTTAACAATTAGCAATTATAAAAAATTGAATGATTTGTATTGAATTTATATAAAATGAGTATATTTTTTTATACATTTTTACATAAAATGAACTTTTAAATACATCTTCTCAATTATTTTTTTTTGATTGTGGTGAATTCTCATTTATAAAAACATATTTCAAAAAAAAAATAACATAAATTTTTTACTCTTAACAAAGCATCATATCTTTAACCATTCAAATTATTTTAAAGAATCGTAACATTTATATGCTGTTGCTATTTTAATAAATTATTTTTACATGAATGCAGAAATTATAACAATCGGTGATGAATTATTATTAGGCCAGGTAATTGATACCAACTCAGCATGGATTGGCCAGGAGCTCAATAAAATTGGCCTTCACGTACATTTTAAGTCAACCATCAGTGATACACGTGAAGCCATTTTACAGGCATTGACTGATGCAAAAAAAAGGAGCAATGTAATCGTTATAACCGGAGGATTAGGTCCTACAAAAGATGACATCACAAAAATTACCCTTACCGAGTTTTTTAATACGCGGCTGGTATTGAACCAAAAAGTTCTGGATTGGGTGATTTCTATTTTTACAAGCAGAAAATTACCAATGCTCGAATCGAATAATTTGCAGGCAATGATTCCTGAAAACTGTGAAGTACTCTGGAATAAAAATGGTACCGCTCCCGGAATGTGGTTTTTTGAAAATGACATTGCATACATCAGTATGCCCGGAGTACCTTTTGAAATGAAAACAATTTTTGAAGAAGAAGCCGTTCCCAAATTAAAATCGAAATTTACTTTTCCCGAAATCATACACCGCACCATCCAAACATGTGGCATCGGTGAAAGCTTTCTTGCAAAACAAATTGCCCCGCTCGAAGATGCTTTGCCCGGATACATCAGGCTGGCCTATCTTCCCGCTGTTGGTTCAGTACGGCTTCGTTTCAGTGCGTATGGAGCGGATCAGCAAAAAATGAATGCAGATTTAAACGGCATTGTTCAGCACTTATATGATCTGGTAGGTGAATTTATTTTTGGAGAAGATGAAGACAGCATGCAAAAAGTAATTGGGGTATTGCTTAAAGAAAAACAACTCAGTCTGGCAACAGCCGAAAGTTGTACCGGAGGATATCTTGCACATTTAATAACCAGCATCCCGGGAAGTTCTGCATATTATAAGGGCAGCATCATCAGTTATGCAAACGAAATTAAGATAAACGAATTAAGCGTTGAACCTGAAATTCTGAAAACCGAAGGAGCTGTGAGTGAAACATGTGTTTTGCAAATGGCAGCCAACCTGCGTAATAAATTCAATACCGACTTTGCCATTGCAACCAGCGGTATAGCGGGACCTGAGGGAGGCACTGCATCAAAACCTGTAGGTACAGTTTGGATTGCCGTTTCATCATCTCAAAAAACATTTGCCAGAAAATTTAATATGGGTGATAACCGGGAACGAACAATTGAAAGAACGGGTTTAACAGCTCTTGATTTATTGAGAAGGCATATTCTGGAATGTTATTAATTTCTATTGAATTAAAATTTAATTGCAATTAAATACGATATCAAAATAAATATGCCTGATATAATTTAGTACACTGTGAATTTTCAGTTAGAATCAGAATTTAAACCAACAGGAGATCAACCGGAAGCCATAAAAAATCTGGTTGAAGGAATTCAGCGCGGGGATCGCGCTCAGGTATTATTGGGCGTTACCGGTTCAGGCAAAACATTTACCATGGCCAATGTAATTGCGCAGGTAAAAAAGCCGACACTGATCATGAGTCATAATAAAACATTGGTTGCACAATTATTTGGTGAGTTCCAGCAATTTTTTCCGCATAATGCCATCGAATATTTTGTTTCCTACTATGATTATTATCAACCGGAAGCATTTATTCCTTCGAGCAATACCTATATCGAAAAAGACCTGGCCATTAATAAAGAGATTGAAAAACTGCGTTTAAAAACAACTTCTTCCCTCCTATCCGGAAGAAGAGATGTAATTGTACTGGCATCGGTAAGCTGTATATATGGAGCAGGGAATCCAAAGGATTATGAGAGCAGCATTATTCGTTTGAAAAAAGGACAGACTCTTGCCCGAAACAATTTATTATATGCGCTGGTTGATTCACTGTACAGCAGAACAACGGCCGATTTTCAACGTGGGAATTTCAGGGTAAAAGGAGATGTAGTAGATGTTTTTCCGGCCTATGCAGATGTGGCATTCCGGATTTCTTTTTTTGGAAATGAGATTGAAGATCTTATTATAATAGATCCGGTGAGCGGAAGAAAACAGGAATCGGTTGAATACATGGCAATTTTCCCTGCCAATATTTATGTTACCCCAAAAGAACAATTGCATGCTGCCATCAGGGACATACAGGATGACCTGATGTTACAAATTGAGTATTTTAAATCCATCGGGAAATTTTTGGAAGCCAAACGTCTGGAGGAAAGAACCAATTTTGATTTGGAGATGATGCGTGAACTGGGTTATTGTAATGGTATTGAAAATTACAGCCGTTATATGGATAAACGCAATCCCGGCGACCGGCCGTTTTGTTTACTCGATTATTTTCCCGACGACTTTTTACTGATTGTGGATGAAAGTCATGCTACCATGCCACAGGTGCGCGCCATGTATGGAGGTGACAGAAGCCGGAAAGAAAATCTCGTAGAATATGGATTCAGATTGCCATCGGCTTTAGACAACCGGCCTTTAAAATTTAATGAGTTTGAAGCCATGGTTCCGCAAACCATTTTTGTGAGTGCAACGCCATCGGAATATGAAATCAGGGAATCGGAAGGAATTGTAGTAGAGCAAATAATAAGACCTACCGGCCTGCTTGATCCAACCATTGAAGTGAGACCTTGCCTGAACCAGGTGGATGATTTGCTGGATGAAATTGACCAGCGAATAAAAATGGGGGACCGTGTTTTGGTTACCACTTTAACCAAACGTATGGCCGAAGAGTTGAGTAAGTATATGCAAAAGCTAAAAATAAAATGCAATTATATCCACAGTGA
This sequence comes from Bacteroidota bacterium, assembly GCA_030680835.1. GTDB lineage: Bacteria > Bacteroidota > Bacteroidia > UKL13-3 > UKL13-3 > B1. Next base: position 465 of record JAUXUD010000019.1, on the reverse strand, counting down.
AGTTAAAACAATAGACCGGGTTGAAATACTCAGAAATTTACGTTTGGGTAAATTTGATGTATTAATTGGTGTAAACCTGCTGAGAGAAGGTTTGGATTTACCGGAAGTGAGCCTGGTTGCTATAATGGATGCAGATAAAGAAGGCTTCCTGCGAAATGAACGATCGCTTACCCAAACGATTGGAAGGGCTGCGAGAAATGTGAGGGGAAAAGTGATTATGTATGCTGACAAAACAACAGACAGTATGCAGAGAACCATTGATGAAACCAACAGAAAAAGAGATATACAAATTGCTTATAATATCAAACATGGAATCACTCCCGAATCCGTAATCAAATCAATTGATGATATCATGAAACAAACCAGCGTTGCCAATGCCAATTATGGTTTAAGTCATGCTTATATTGAACCTGAAGAAATAAGTATTGCTGCTGATCCGATAGTAAAAATGATGACCACAGATCA
>JAUXUD010000014.1 GCA_030680835.1 Bacteroidota bacterium | reverse complement strand
GAAAAGTACAACTTCAATCCAAAATATTTATTGCAAAAATTATCCAATAGCGATAACCACCAGCCGGTCCCGCCGGAGGTATAAATGTCATTACATTCAAAAATTATGGGAAACCCCATAAGTAATTCCTCAGGATGACAGGCTCGAAGTAAGTTGAGGGTAAGAAAGTGTGGGGGTTAATTTTTTTTTGCAAAAAAAAATTAACCCCCACACTTTCTTACATAGTAATGGATAAAACCGATGTCATTGGTAGCTTGCCGAAGGATTGTTTAACAGGCTCAACAAAACATTCTTGTCATCAACCTTCATCTCATACTCCACTCCAAAAACCAATGATAAATTGCGGCGTTCATGTCCGCAGGGGGCTCCAAAAATAACCGGGTAATCATAATCTTTAACCGTATCGGCTATAATCTCATAAGCAGTTTTGCCAAACGGAATGGCATTGTCTTTCATGTCACCCATATCGCCAACAATAAGCGCTTTCAGCTTGTTTAATTTGCCTGCACGTTTCATCGCCTGCATCATCCGGTCAATATGGTATAAGTACTCATCCAGGTCTTCAATAAAAAGTATTTTATCACTTGTATCCATATCACTCACTGAACCCAAAACCGAATACAAAACCGATAAATTACCGCCGCATAAAATGCCGCTTATATTTTGTTCTTTTTGGTTCAGTTCATGCCTTGCAAAAACCATTGAATAAGGCTCACCAAAAAGTGTTTTACGTAAACTTTCAATGCTTTCGGCATCGGCCTTTTCTTTGGTAAAATTAAATGCCATGGGTCCATGCAGGGTAGGGTAAGAAAAGTTTTTAAGCAAATGGCATTGTATCACCGTAACATCGCTGAACCCAACAATCCATTTGGGCGATTTAAGCAATCCGGTAAAATCCAATGCATCAATCATCCGCACGGTTCCATATCCACCCCGCGCGCAAAAAATGGCTTTAATTTCAGGGTCATCCATTACAAGCTGAAAACTATGTACACGATGGGCATCGCTTCCGGCAAACTGATTTTCCTGTTCAAACAATCCCTGTGCATAAACCACTTCCAAACCCCAGCTCTTTAATAATGTAACTGCATCAGCCATTTCCGCCTCACTCACCTTTCGTGCCGTAGCTGCAATGGCTACCTTGTTTCCCTTTTGCAGGGGATTAATGGTGATATTTGAATTTTCAGGTTTCATAAATTATCTGAACAAAAATGCAAATTAAACATCCTAAATAAATATAATTTCGTTAATCATGTGTTCGACCCCGTTGGGGTCGTTTTTGATAACTGGGGGACATTTCTACAATAATGCCACCCCTTCGGGGTTGAAATAATAATCCTATATTATGGCAATACATACATTGTACATAGTAAATCATACATCGTATATCGTATATCGTACATCGTACATCGTACATTGTACATCGTACATCGTACATTGTACATCGTACATCGTACATCGTACATGGGACCTCATACCTCATACCTAATACCTAATCAAGAATATTTCTCATTAAACTTAATCTTAATATCCGTAGCGACCTCCTTTACTTCCTGTTCTTTGTTTTTATCACAAATCAGCAATACATCCGGGGTATCTATAACAATTAAATCTTTTACGCTGTTTAATACCACAATTTTCCCCTGGGTAAGGCCTGCATTATTTACAATACAACCGCTGGTATCATAAAACAATATGTTTTTGCCTTTGGCCACATTTTCTTTTGCATCTTTATCCGAAATTTCGTAGAGTGAGGTCCAGGTTCCCAGGTCACTCCAGCCAAAATCGCTGGGAATCACAAATACATTACTGGCTTTTTCCATAATTCCATAGTCGATGGATATATTGCGTGTTTGCTGGTAAATTTCTTTAATGGTATCTTTTTCAGAAGGGGTAAAATAACTTTCCAGGGCTTCTTTAAAAAGGGTAAATTGTTCGGGTAAATGCTCTTTAAATGCGGTTTTAATGCTTGATATGCTCCATACAAAAATACCGGCATTCCATAAAAAGTCTCCCGACTCTAAAAAGGTTTTTGCAATTTCTATACTGGGTTTCTCAGTAAATGTTTTTACTTTAAAAAGGTTCTTGTCCTTGTGTTCATCCATATACTGAATGTAACCATAACCGGTATCAGGCCTGCTGGGCCGGATTCCGAGCGTAACCAGGGCCCGGTTTTTTTTTGCAAATTCTAGAGCCTGGTTCACTTTTTCCATAAAAGCCGGTTCATCCAAAATCAGGTGATCGCTGGGTGCCACAATACAAACCCCATGGGTATTTATTTTGCTTATTTTGCCACAGGCGTAAGCAATGCAGGCAGCGGTATTTTTACCCATGGGCTCACCCAATATCTGTTGTTCATCAATGCCTGGCAATTGGTCTTTAACCAAACCAATATATAATGCATTGGTAACAATATAGATATTTTCGGGTAAAAAGTTCTTTAAAAAACGCTCATAAGTTTGCTGCAGCAACGATTTTCCTACCCCCAAAATATCAATAAACTGCTTGGGGTAATTACTTCTGCTGCTTGGCCAAAACCTACTGCCCACCCCGCCTGCCATAATAATAGCATAGTTATTTTTGTTCTGCATAGTTGTTAAAAAACGGGTTAATTTAATTAACGCTTTATATTGCTGTGCAAAGTAGGTGCAAATTTATTGAAAGCAAAAACATTTCTTAGCTCTTGCACTGGCACTTGCAGCAACCCGGTGAAATGTTTTGTGCTTAAAGTGATCCCGTGCCAATAAAGCAGGTGAAATACTGAAAAATATTTAGTTACGGGATAAATAAAGTTTTAGTAGTTTTAATTTTATAAAACCATTATTTAGTATTAAATTTCCTCACTTTTTTATAAAGAACCAGATATGGCGGCAGCGAAACGTGTAAAAGAAAAATCTACATTAGAGACAGTAGATTTAAAAGAAGCTCTAAGAAACTACTTCGGATTTGATAGTTTTAAGGGTGAACAGGAAGAGATTATACAAAACTTATTAAGTGGCAAAGATACATTTGTAATTATGCCTACGGGCGGTGGAAAATCTGTATGTTATCAGTTGCCGGCGCTCATTATGCCGGGTACTGCCATAATTATCTCTCCCTTAATTGCTTTAATGAAAAATCAGGTGGATTCAATACGCTCACTGTCACATGATAGCGTAGCACATTTTCTGAATTCATCGCTCAATAAAGGCGAAATTACCCTGGTTAAAAAAGATATCAATGAGGGCAATACAAAAATGCTCTACATAGCCCCCGAAACCCTCAAAAAGGATGAAACCATTGATTTCCTGAAAAATATCGATATTTCATTTGTGGCAATCGACGAAGCGCATTGCATCTCGGAGTGGGGTCATGATTTCAGGCCTGAATACCGCCGCATTAAAGCCATGGTTAAAGAAATTAAGGACGTTCCATTGATTGCCTTAACCGCAACCGCTACCCCCAAGGTTCAAAGCGATATTATTAAAAACCTGCAAATGACAGACGCTGTGGTGTTTAAATCGTCATTTAACCGTGGAAATTTATATTATGAGGTGCGCTCCAAAGGTAAAAAGGGCGAGGCCATCAAGGAAATTGTTTCTTATATCAAAACAAAACCCAATAAAACAGGGATTATATACTGTTTGAGCCGAAAGCGCGTTGATGAAATTGCCGGTATCTTACAGGCGAATGGGATCAAGGCATTGCCTTACCACGCCGGATTGGACGCGAAAGTGCGGGTTGATCACCAGGACCGGTTTTTAATGGAAGATGTGGATGTGATTGTAGCAACCATCGCATTTGGCATGGGAATCGATAAGCCGGATGTTCGCTTTGTAATCCATTACGATATCCCTAAAAGCATTGAAGGTTATTACCAGGAAACAGGCAGGGGAGGCCGCGATGGGCTGGAAGGGGAATGTATTTTATTTTATAATCCCGCAGATATTGAAAAACTTGAGAAATTTTTAAAAGATAAACCCGTTGCCGAACGCGAAATTGGTGAATTGCTGATTTTTGAAACAGAAGCCTTTGCCGAATCTGCCGCTTGCCGCAGAAAATTTCTGCTTCATTATTTTGGGGAAGAGTTTAATGATGAAAATTGCAACAAAATGTGCGATAACTGCCGCCATCCTAAGGAGCAGATAGATGCCAAAGATGCAGCCATAGCAGGTTTAAAACTGATAAAAGAAATTAAAGGCAAATACAACCTCAAACATATCGTTGATATTTTGGTGGGAAGTAAAACCCACGAAGTAGCCATGAGTGGACATCACGAACTGAAAAGTTTTGGCCTGGGTAAAGATAAGGATGATAATTACTGGAAATCGGTTATCCGTCAATTGCTGCTGCGCGGAATGGTAACCAAAAATATAGAAAACTATGGGTTGATCAGCATCAACGAAGTAGGCGAAGCATTTCTTAAAAAGCCTGTCAAGTTTGAAATGGCAATTGACCGCAAATTTGAGCGAATCACCGATACCGATGAAGATGACAGCCAGGTGGAAGCCATTTATGATGAAGTACTTTTTGCCATATTAAAAGACGTATGTAAAAAAGTAGCTAAAGCCAGAAACCTGCCGCCCTATATCGTGTTCCAGGAACCTTCGTTGCAGGAAATGGCATTTAAATATCCCATAACCATGGATGAGCTCTCCAAAATTACCGGGGTAAGTTTGGGTAAAGCGGCCAAGTTTGGAAAAGAATTTTTAGAGGTTATCAGCAAGTACGTTACCGAAAATAATATTGAACGCACTGAAGATGTGACCATTAAATCGGTGGTCAATAAATCGGCGCGTAAAATTGCCATCATCACAAACATTGATAAAAGAGTTTCTCTTGATGATATTGCACGCGGACAAGGACTTAAAAAAGATGAACTGCTTGAAGAGATAGAAAACATTGTAAACAGCGGCACCAAGCTGAACCTGAAAAAATATGTTTATGAAGTTACCGAAGAAGAAATAGTAGATGAGGTAATGGACTTTTTCAGAAAAACCAATGATGATGTGATGGAAAAAGCAGCCAAAGAATACGGTGATGAGTTTAGCAAAGACGATTTACACCTGATGCATATCCACTTCGTCAGCGAAATGGCAAATTAGAGTCTGAACTATAATGTCCTCTGACTGCGTTATGCTCGCCCCCCAAAATGCTCATGTACACGAGCACACTGCGCTTTTGGGGAGCTCGCATGCCTTGCCAGAGAACATTCTAGCTCAGACTCTTTAATAATAATGCACGATGCTTAATATATTTAACTTTTGTTTTTGATAGCTATTGATACATTTGTAACGAAATACAGATATAGAAGTGAGTAGTAATCAAAACAGCCACCGCCTTACCATGGCGGGTTTAGTAGTTGCCCTGGGTATAATATACGGAGATATTGGAACTTCTCCCTTATATGTATTAAAAGCAATCATATCCGAATCTTCAAAAATAGGACTGGTTATAAATGAACAGCTTATTGAAGGAGGTTTATCATGTATTTTTTGGACACTTACCCTTCAAACCACTATTAAATATGTAATCATTGCCTTACAGGCCGATAATAACGGAGAGGGGGGCATATTCTCATTATACTCACTGGTACGACGCAGAAAGCCCTATTTAATTGTTCCTGCCATTATCGGAGGCTGCGCTTTATTGGCCGACGGAATGATAACACCTCCCATATCGGTTTCGGCCGCGATTGAAGGTTTGCTCATCAAATACCCCGATTTGCCAACAATCCCAATTGTTGTGGGTATTATCACCCTGATTTTTCTGGCTCAAAAAATGGGTACAAGCATTGTTGGCAGGATGTTTGGTCCGGTTATGATTTTGTGGTTTACCATGCTGGGCGTTTTAGGTATAGTTGGAATTATGGATAACCCAGGTATTTTAAAAGCATTGAACCCATATTACGCATACCAGCTATTGGCAGTAAACCCAGGTGGTTTTTGGCTTTTGGGAGCCGTGTTTTTATGTACCACGGGTGCCGAAGCACTCTATTCGGATATGGGCCATTGCGGCAAAAAAAATATTCGGGTGAGCTGGATTTTTGTTAAAAGCGCCTTATTGTTAAATTATTTTGGTCAGGGTGCATGGTTAATCAGTCATCTTGGGAAAGATATTAATGAAGTAAATCCATTTTATTCCATAATGCCCCATTGGTTTTTAATACCCGGAATTACCATTGCAACATTGGCAACCATTATTGCAAGTCAGGCCATGATTAGCGGATCTTTTACTTTGGTTGCCGAAGCCATGCGATTAAATGTATGGCCCAAAGTACGTATCAAATTCCCATCCGATTTAAGAGGTCAGATTTATGTGCCCAGTATCAATTGGATTCTATGGGCGGGTTGTATGATCATTGTCTGGCACTTTAGAAATGCATCTGCAATGGAAGCAGCATACGGTTTGGCAATTATCATTACCATGCTCATGACGAGTCTTTTAATGGTTAATTTCCTTCAAAAAGTGAAAACCCCCAAACCCTTATTGGTGATTTTTTTAACGGCTTATTTAATCATTGAGATTTCTTTCCTGATTGCCAATATTATAAAGATACCAGCAGGTGGCTGGATGACCCTGCTGATTAGTTTATCATTTATGTTAATTATGTGGATATGGTATAAGGGCAGAAAAATTAAAAACAGACTCACAGAATTTGTACATTTAAAAGAGTATTTGCCGCTGCTGCATCAACTAAGCACCGACGAATCCATTTCAAAATATTCTACCAATTTAATTTATCTCACGAGCGCTGATCATATATATGAAATTGAATCGAAAATAATTTACTCCATACTGCAAAAACGACCCAAGCGGGCAGATGTATACTGGTTTGTGCATATCCATGTAGATGATCAACCCTATACGATGGAATATAAGGTGGATCACATTATCGCAAATGATGTGGTTCGTGTTGAATTCAGGTTAGGGTTCAGGGTTGAACAAAAAGTGAATTTTTATTTTAGAAAAGTGGTAGAAGAGCTGGTAAATAACGGAGAGATTGATGTACGTTCAAGGTATGCTTCTTTACGTGGACAAAATATTACCGGTGATTTTCGTTTTGTTGTGTTAAAACGCCATTTGTCAAATGAAAATGAATTGAAAGGAATTGAACGATGGATTATGCAATCCTATTTTACCATCGACTACTTTAGTTTAAGCGAAGAAACCGCATTTGGATTGGATACATCATCCGTAACCGTTGAAAAAGTGCCATTGATTATTACCCCGGCAAAAGAGTTTAAATTAAAACGTGTTTACGACCGGGAGCTTCAGTACGAAGAAAAACCAGTTGGTTAATTGTTTTTTTGTTTACTTATTTCCCTCTTTCTCTTTCACTTTCTCTTTCTGATTAATTCCAGTACTCCGTTAATAAAGGTAAGCGGATGTATGGGATTTCCCGGAACATACAAATCAATTTTATATTGGGATAAAAAACTGCGGTCCAGTGCTGCACTGCCCTCAAAAATTCCACCACTGATGGCGTCCGTTCCCGCCAGAATAATAATTTTGGGATGCGGAATGGCATCGTAACAAATTTGCAAAGGTTCAGCCATGTTTGCTGTAATCGGACCCGTGATTACAATCCCATCGGCATGCCGGGGTGAGGCCACAAACTCAATCCCGAAACGACCCATATCAAAATTTACATTGCCACACGCATTCAGTTCCAGTTCACAACTATTGTCTCCCCCCGCCGACACCTGGCGCAACTTCAGGGATCCGCTAAATAAAGATGAAATTTCTTTTCTGATTAAATCGGGATTGAGCAAAATGTTTTTTTGTTCACCCGCTTTAACAATTAAATCATCCCGGTTATTGGCAGCTATTTTATAATCTTTTGTAAATTTTATCATGTTGGGAAATGCAAAGGCACAGGCTCCACAAAACACACATTTTCCCATATCAATGCTTATCGGATTTGATTGAATTGCTCCCGTTGGACATAGGTCAACCAATGCCTGGGAATCTTTAATTTCATTGCTTATCTCAGGCCTTCCCCTAAAAATTCCAGGCATTTCTGCCTGCGTTAAATCCGGTATGTATTGCTTACCCTGATGAAGTAATATTTTTATATTTCGAAGCATTTTAATGATGATTATAAATCGGTTCCGCTATAACTCAGGTTAAAACTTTTATTGCAAATCGGGAAATCGGAAATTTCATTGTTCCTAACTGCCAATGCCAAACTCAGCCAGTTGTGCAACGAAGGATCTTTTACTTTATAGTGAATCAGTTCACCGGTTTCATTGGTAATGGCACAATGACAAATTTCACCCCGCCAGCCTTCTGTTAAGGATATAACAAACGAATTTTTTTGTGCTGATGAGATCGGAGCCCGGTCTTTAATTGCTTCAGGAATTTTCTTTATCATGCCTCTGATATATCTCATGGATTGCACAATTTCTTCATTGCGTATTTGTGTGCGGCTATATACATCTCCATGCCTTTTAATAACAGGCTGATGGTTTAATTTTTGATACAAATCATGAGGATGGGTAGCACGGATATCTCTTACTATTCCGGAAGTTTTGGCAACCATTCCAACCGTACCAATAGAGGCCGATTGCTCACGCGTAACTACCCCGGTTTTCTCCAATCGGGCAAGCGCACTGGGCAGCTCTTTCAACTCATTCCATGCTTCCAGATAATCCGGTTCAAATGCATCAAATACTTTTATAAGTTGTTCTGCAAGTCCTTCTGTAAAATGAAAATGATTCGCTCCCGGTCTGATAAGTCCTTTGGCCAAACGATTGCCACACCATTCCTGAAAAAAATTAATGACGGGTGTTCTCAATCTGCCAAATACGGAGCTCCCTAACTGATACGCAATGTCGGTACAAATCGCACTCAGGTCGCCGGTATGCATCGCAATCCGCTCCAGCTCCAATGCCATAGTTCTTGAGAATTGTAAATCATCATCAGCCTTATAATTGCACAAGCTTTCCCAAAGATTTACAAAAGCAGTAGTATGTCCGGCAACACTATCGCCTGCAATCGATTCGGCTAAAACAGATTTCTGTAATAATGATTTTCGACAAAGGAATAATTGTTCAATACCCCTGTGCTGGTATCCATGTTGAATTTCGAGATGAAGAATTTGCTCTCCGTTACAGATAAACCGGAAATGCCCGGGCTCAATGATACCGGCATGTATGGGGCCTACACCTACCTCATGCAGTTCTTCACTATGTATCTGGTAAAAGGGGTAATTTGCAATTTCCGAATTTTTATCAGCCCGGTTAAATGCATAACGAACAGGTTTTAACCAGGGATGATCGCTGTATTGAACGCCAAAATTTTCATGTAGCTCCCTTTCAAAAATATGAAATGATAAATGTTGCGCAGAAAAAGATGGATATACAATTTTTTCCTGATTAAGTACACAGGATGAAATCATAATGGTATTATCGGTATCATTGGCTACACAACAAATCAATTTCAATGTACCTTCAGTTGGGTATCCAAAATAATTCAAGCAATGCTTTGCTTCGTCTTTCAGATAAGAAGTGTTAAGCGAAAGAAAATCTTCATACCCCAAAACAGGAATACTTTGAAGCGGAATCGTTTGATTGTTTTTTATTGCGATTATCATGTTCGGCTACTTGGGTAAATTAGAAATAACATCATTTATCAGATTTACAAACGCTGCGGGTGGGTTCAGTCCAAGGTATATTACCAATGCCAAAAGGATATACTGACTGATGTTCTCATAGGGATTTAATTTTGGAACCTGCTCCTCATTAAAGTTAACCGGTTTAATAAAAAGCATCTTGAAAATATTTTTGGCAAATGACCAGATGATAAGCGTTAACAATAACAATACAGCAATAAGCAACCCAAATTTATCGGCTTCAAACAAGGAACGGAAAATATAAAATTCACTCACAAACATGCCCGAAGGAGGCATTGCCGTAACCACAAAAAATGCCAGTAATAATACCATTGCCCCGCCTGGATTGTATTTAAAATAATTGCCTACATCATAAATACTCTTGCTTTTATAAATGCGGTATACCTGACCCATTTGAAAAAACAATACGGGTTTTGCAAAGGAGTGTAAAACCAGATGCAGAATGGCAGCATAGCGGCCTATGCCTCCTGCAGCCAGTCCAAGCATGATCAATCCCATATGTTCCAGACTCGAATAGGCAAACATACGCTTGAGGTTTTTAACACGGAGCATATAAACCGTTGCAACAAATACAGAAAGAAAACCCGAAATAAGAATGATATTATTGGCCCAGTGAAAAATAGCAGTTGGACTGATAATTTCATAAAACCGAAAGATTCCGATAAAGCCTACATTCATCAGTACACTGCTGAACAATGCGCCCGAAGGAGAAGGGGCTTTGTCTTTGGCATCAATGCCGGCAGTATACATGGGCACCAGCGCAGCTTTGGAGGTAAAGCCCGTAAAAATAAAAAGGAAAGCCAGTTTGAGCCAAAAAACATTCATCCCGGCTGCATGCTCAAACAATACTTTATAGAACAAATCGGTACCTCCCGATTGCTGAACGGCAACCGAAAGAAACAGGATGCCTATAAATACTAAAGTAATGCTGATGGAACAAACAAAAATATATTTCCAGGTTCCTTCCAGAGAGCGGATGTTTCGCCGGTGGTATATTAAAGCCGAGGCGCTCAGGGTTGTGAGTTCAACAAAAATCCAGGTTATGGCAATATGATTGGATAAGTAAGCCGCACTCAAAGCTGCCAGCAATACCACCGTTGCCGCAAAGTAAATGCCCCGGTTCCGGGGATTTTCCTGCTTGGTATTGCAGTAAATATGACTGTGATACATTGCAGGAACACAAACGATACTCAGTACAATTAAAAAGAGAATGGCCAGTGCATCGGGAGTAAAATATACAAGTTCTGTAATATTAATATGATGGTATTCATATACAGTAAATACCCATTGCAAAGCAATGAATAAAACAGTAAGCAAATAATTAACCTGCTTGTTTCTGTTAAAAAATAAAAAGATACTGATGAGCAATGCACCTGTTAAATAGTAACCCATCATGCCCGAATTAAAAAGTGTCATGTCAGTCTTTTAAATTACTTAATTGTTCAACATCCTGTTCTTTCATCACATCTCCGATTTTATTTACAAAAATGCCAAGCAGAAAAACACTGGCAAAAATATCAAGCAGGATTCCGATGTTCACCAGCATGGGCATTTCATTTCCAACTGCAATAGATAAAACAAAAACCCCGTTTTCAATCACCAGAAAACCCATTACATGGGTGATAATTTTTCTGCGGGTAACGATAATATATAAACCGGTAAACAATGCCGAAAGCGCTACTACAAAAAATATTTTCCTCAAATGTGGGTCATTGATTGTATTAGAAAGCATGAAAGAACCCAGTATAATAACCGTAATGAGCACTACCGAAACAAAGTCTGGCAAAAAGGGTTCGGCCTCACGGGTGATATTATTTTTTTGAATGATATAATTCAGAAAATAAGGAATTACAAATGTTTTGAACACAATGGTTTCAAGTAAAACAAAAACCAGGTTCACCCAGTTAATTTCAATAAGCTCAATAAAAGCAACTCCAAAAAGTATAATACCCTGAAAAGCCAATGCCGAAACATAGCTGCTCAACCTGTTTGCAACCCCCAGATAAATCAGACTGATGGTAAACGTTATTAAAAGTATATTGGTCATTGTATTTTCATTTTATTAAACAAATTTTCCAAGTATCAGTAATACACCCAGGAAGATTAAAAGAGATATAGATGTGAGCATAATAATAAACTGAGGGTTATGGTTCATTCTGAACCGTGCCATAAACGATTCAACAAATCCTACAACCATGGCAAATAATATTTGAACCCCAATAAAAATGGGAATTGAATAATACAATTCATATCCGGGTGTTAGAAAAAAATTGGCGATCAAAGCCCCATACATGGCAAATTTAAGATTTGTGGCATAATGGATAAGTCCCAAATCAAATCCACTGTTGTCAAGTATCATCACCTCATGCACCATAGTTAATTCGAGATGGGTTTTGGGGTCATCAACCGGCATCCTGCTGTTTTCAACCAATGCGATTATTATCAGTACTAAAGCAGCAAGGGTTCCAACGGCATACGAAATATGGGAGCCGAAATGTAAAGAGCTGAAAATTTCATGAAAGGAAGTATGCCCGGTAAGCAAAGCGGATGAACCCATTAAAATAAAAAATGCAGGTTCAACAAGTAGCGAATAAAGTGCCTCGCGACTGGCCCCCATACCCGAAAAACTGCTGCCGGTATCCAATGCTGATATAATGTTAAAAAACTTTCCGAGTGCCAGTATATAGGCAAAAAATATGATATCGCCTTTAAACGAAATAATGCCGGGCATGTTTCCAAATGGAATTAAAAAAATAGCCATCAGTACCGATGCAAAATAAATGCTGGGGGCAATTTGAAAAATCACACTGCTCGTTTCACTAAACACAGAACCTTTCCTGAACAGCCTCCAGATGTCTTTCATCGGCTGAAAAATCCCGGGGCCTTTTCTTCCCGATAAGATACTTTTGGTTCTGATAATAATGCCTGTGAAAAATAAACTGGCAGTAACAATTAATAGTAAGCTTACCATATTCGTTTTAAATTTGTCGTATCAGGCCCAGCAAATCTTTTATAATATTTGCAAGTATGGGCAAGATAATAATTATAAAAATAAAAAACACTCCGTAAAGTATGTAAAACTGGGTTTTCCCGTTTTGCAGAAATTTAAAGCGCCCTACAAAACCCTTGAGATGCATCAATGGAATATTAATCAGCAGCATTTCAAGCCGGTCATACGGATGTGTGCTTGAAAAAATAGGTTTGGGAAATACATCCTTAATCTCACCCTCAGCTTTATTCATCATCAACACGTAACTTACCAGTTTGCGAAAAGAACGTACATACGAATTTGCTGTATATTGTAATTTATACGATGGAGTTGCATAAGCACATCCCCAGGTGGGAGCCACAACAATTTGCGAATTTTTGTTTGCCATTTTCCGTATCCAAATAATTGCAATGCATAACAGAATAAATAAAAAAGCGGCAATACTAATAGTTTGAAGGGTATTCATAAATTCCTTAGGTTGGGTCATGTAAATATTTTCACCCGTAAATTGAGTTACCGGAACCGAAACAACCGAAACAATGAACTGGGGAGCGATACCAATAAAAACAATAAACAATGCGATTAAGTACTTGGGGAAAAGTTTTGAGGGCTCTGCCTCGCGCATCGATACAGGTTGCTCTTGCCTCGCCAGGCCCGGAAAAATAATTCCAAATGCTTTTGTAAAGCAAAGCATCGCCATTCCGCCAATAATCACCAATCCAAATATCGATGCAACTAAAAAGGTGGTAGAGGTTAATTGCAGATTTGATATGCTGTTAAATAAACCCGAATAGATCAAAAATTCTGATATGAATCCATTGAATGGAGGGAGCCCGCAAATAGCAAGTGCAGCAACTAAAAATAATAGTGCCGTTTGAGGCATTTTTTTTATGATGCCACCCAGCCGTTCAATATCCATAGTATGTGTGGCCTGGTAAACAGTTCCTGCACAATAAAATAAAAGCGATTTAAATAATGAATGATTGAGTGTATGTAACAGGGCTCCGGCAAAACCGGCAAATGCAAGATAGGTATTGTCTAACCCCAAACCAATACTTCCAATACCCATTCCAATGCCAATGATACCAATGTTTTCAATACTGTGATAGGCTAATAGTTTTTTCAGGTTATGCTGAACCAATGCAAGCAACACACCATACACACCGGTAATAATCGATATAACCAAAATAAAGTAACCGGTAATCAGGTAATCCCCCTTAATAAGTAACAACATACGCAGGATGCCATAAATGCCCAGTTTAATGATTACCCCCGACATCATCCCCGAAACATGCGCAGGTGCCGCCGGATGCGCGTAGGGTAGCCATGTATGGAAAGGCACAAAGCCGGCTTTAATTCCAAATGCTACAAAAAAACAAAGGAACAAAATAAAACCGATTGCCTGATTTACTGAGGATGAATAGGTAGCGATTGCATTAAAATCAAATGAGCCGGTATAAGAATTTACCCATATAAATCCCAGGGTCATAAACATGATACTTACATGAGACTGGATTAAATAATTGATACCCGCTTTAAGTGTTTCTATTTTGGTATGCTCAAAAATAATCATGATAAAAGAAGTAATAGCCATGATTTCCCAAACACATAAAAAGGCAAATGTATTTTGAACACAATAAATACAAATCATTGCAAAATGATTGGTAATATAACTGCAAAAATGCAAAGTGAGATGCGTGTTTTGATGTTCATAATGTTTCATGTACCTGCGGCCGTATAATATACCGGTGAGCACGGTAAAATTCATAAGCAAAATAAACCATGCTGATAATGCATCGATCCTGATTGGAATCTGTCCGAATACAAAACCACCATAAAACGACTGCTCAAAAGGTTTACCCTGCAAAGCAGGAATGGCAAGGCTTGAACTCAATACACAATTAATAAGTACACTTGCCAAAGCCACATTGCTTTTCCATGCTTCCTTTACTTTCATCAAAAGCAGGATGAAAAATAAGGTATTGCAACAGATGCCAATTATGAAACCCATATTTACAAGAGGTTAAAAAGCGTAGCAATAATCAAAATTACAATAAAGAAAAATCCGTACAGTATATACATTTGAAGTCTGCCATTGTGAATAAACATAAAATAATTCATAAAAGCAAGAATTCGCTTGTTTATGCCGGCGATAAAATTTTTTTCAAAGAACTCTTCATAATTTGAAGTAAAGGTTCTGGGTATATTCAGTGGAAATATTTTACTGTTTCCAATTTCAATATATTTCTTCTTCTCACTCACAATAAAGCTGAAAAGTTTGGCAAAGCTTTTAGAATAGGATTTCGCAGTATATTGCATTCGGGTGTTAATTGACGAATAACCGCAAGCCCAGGTAGGTAAATAAACAGCAGGTTTGGCTGATGAAATTCCGGTGCGGATAAAATAGACAATTGCAGAAAGTACAATCATAAGCAGGGATACCCTTCCAATAATAGCCAAAACCGGACTCATAGAAAGTATATTCCCCGAAAAAGAAGGAATCCCACTCATTGCTGTAGCTACAGAAAGCGCCGGAGCATATACCAGGTTTGGAAAAATCCCGATAAGCACTGTTGTTAATAAAATCAAATACAAGGGAATTTGCATAACAACCGAAACTTCTTTTGGCGTTTCATTGAGTTTGGTTCGTGCTGAACCTAAAAAAATAGTACCAAATGCTTTGGTAAAAGTAATCATCGAAACACCCCCAACTATTGCCAGTCCCGAAAGGCATAACATCATCAGCGAACTGTACTGAATATTGTCCGATTTTAGGCCTTCAATCAATCCTGAGTATATTATAAATTCAGAAATAAATCCACTAAATGGCGGAAGCCCGCCAATGGCAAGTGCACCACACAAAAAGAATAAAGCAGAAGCAGGCATTTTTTTTATTAAACCCCCCAAATGTTCCATATTGCGGGTATGTGTTTGCTGATAAATATTTCCTGCTGTATAAAATAACAATGATTTATAAAGCGAATGATTTAATGTATGCAACAAGGCTCCAGTATAACCAACCAGCATCAGGTATGTGTTGCCGGTTCCTTTACCAATCATACCCATACCAATTCCCATTCCAATAATGCCAATATTTTCAATGGTGCAAAAAGCAAGCATACGTTTAAAATCACGCACAACGGCAGCATTCAAAATGCCATAAAATGCAGTAGTCATCGATAAAATCAAAACGAAAATTCCAATTAAAATAAGTTCAGAATTCAAGTAAGATACCATCCTCAAAATACCATAAATGCCCATCTTAACAATCACCCCCGACATCACGCCCGATATATGCGAAGGGGCTGCAGGATGCGCCAGGGGCAGCCAGGTATGAAAAGGAATAAAACCGGCTTTGATTGCGAAACCTACGAAGAAAAGTAAAAAGAGCCAAGCCGAATTTTGATGATTAAAAGAGGCTTTAATGCCTTCAAAATCTAATGAATGTTGCGAAATATAAACCCAAATAAAAGCGATGCTTAACATAACCACACCGATATGCATTTGTACCAGGTAGTTTACACCTGCCTTTAAGGTTTCAGGTTTATAGTGTTCAAAAATAACCAGCAGGAGGGAAGAGATAGACATAAGTTCCCAGGCTATTAAAAATACAAGACTGTTTTGAACCACACAAACAGCAAGCATAGAAACCTGAAACCACACAAACAGAATCCAATGGAGCGTAGAATTTCCCTTTTTGTTTTCATAGGGTTTCATATACCCGATTCCATATAAGGCCCCATTAACACAGGTAAAATTCACTATTAATATAAACCATGCCGAAAGAGCATCAATACGAACGGGTATATTTCCAAATGCACTACTCCCGTAAAAAACATGTTCAACCGGGCTTCCCCGGAGCGCTGGTAGTGCAAGCACCAACGATAGAATGGCTATTAAAAGAACCAGGATAAATGCGGCTGATGATTTAAGTTGAGGAGATAAAAAAGGAATTATAAAAACAGATAAGCCGGATGCAATCAATACACACCAGACTACAACATCCACGCTCATGATTATTAATTATTACAGGCCGAAGTTAATAAATTTTTAAAAAAGTAGGGATTTTTATGAAAGATTTGAACAAAGAGGTTCAAAACGATTCTAATATTTATATTTCCTTCTAAATAATAATACCCCGGCAACAAAATAAATACCCGATAATACTGCCATCCATATCAATTCAAAACCGATATCACCAATATCCGAATCATAATTCAAAATTTTATTAAAAACCCTTACTGCTGTGGCTGTTGGCAATATATCGTTCAAAAAAAACGGGTTGCCAAACAAGTTTACCAGATTTATTTTTGGTAAGGGCATAAAACAATCTGAAAAAAACATTAACAGAAAAAACGGAAAACAACCAATGGTAAGCAAACCAAACATACTCCTGATAAAACAAGTGGTAATAATACTGATGCTAACAACTGAAAAACAGGTAATGACACCAGTTAGCAGTAAAAGTGCAATGGATCCTTCTGTTTTGAATCCAACCGTATACGCTGCAAGTAAGGTCAGCACCAGACTTGCAATTCCAATAAGAATCTGATTTAAACTTATAGCAGTCATAAATTCAAACGATGAAAGTTTCGAAAGGGAGAGCCTTGTGATGGTTTCTTTTTCAACTTCTCTGATAATCGAAGCTCCTGCCGTAAATAACATCATAATGATAGCCAATACCAACATGGTTGGAACATATAAATCAAAATCCCTTATTTTTTTCTGAATGCCTGCAGTTTCAAATTGGATATTAAAAGGTATTTGTATCCCGGTTCTGAACCCGATAAAATTATAAGTGGTATAATCAATAAACGAGGCAGCCATCATAGTCCGGATATTTTTCGGATCTCCATAACTTGTTAGAGACGATAACATTCCTTTTTTGCTCTGAGTATAATGTTTAAAGGAAGTAGAAAAACCGGCAGGTATAGTTATAAATAAATCTGCCGTTCTGTCGATAATCATTTTTTTACCGGCTTCACTGTTACTTACCGGGATCAAATTCAATATGCTTGCGTTTTCTTCTGTCTTAATTTCTTTCCATTCGTGAATCAATTCCTTTGCAAAAATTCCTTCTTTATCATGGTTCAGCAAAGCAATATGATATACAGTCGTCCCCGAATTGCCAAGGTACATGTTCATTAAATAAACAAAAAACGGAGCAAACACAATCACCAGAATGATTATTTTCCAGTCCCTGATATTCTCCTTAAAAGTCTTTGTGAAATTTGCAAGTAATTTCATTCCCTTAGACTCCTTCCTGTCATATTTATAAAAACGTCTTCCAGACTTTTAAAAGGTGTATCAGAATGGTTTGCTTTTTTTAACGCTTCAGTAGTTCCTAAGGCTAAAATATTCCCCTTGTCGATGATACATACACGGTCCGAAAGTTTTTCAGCTTCCTCCATATCATGCGTAGAAAGTATCACGGTTGTGGTATGTTTGATTGAGCGGATATAATCCCTCACGAGCACCCGGCTCTGCGGATCAAGTCCCGCCTGGGGTTCATCAAGGAACACAATTACGGGCGAATGAATCAATGCAAGGGCAATGTTCAATCTCCTGAGCATGCCTCCTGAAAGCGTTTTGGCCAGTTTGTCTTTTTTATCCGATAAGCCAAGTGCCTCTAAAAGTTCTTTGGAACGTTTCTTCGCTTCAGCTGCAGGGATATTGTACATTTGCCCCATAAATACAAGTTGTTCATGGCATGTTAAATTTTCCCATACAACAATATTTTGCGGACAAACACCTATCGATTTAAGTTTGTTTTCACCGTTTATGATTACATTTCCTTTATCAGGTTTCAGTAACCCGCTCATCATTTTTATAGTAGTTGTTTTACCGGCCCCGTTAGGTCCAAGGAATCCAAAAATTTCTCCCTTGTTTACTTTGAAAGAAATTGAATTAACAGCAATCAGATCGCCATATTTTTTCTCTAAATGTTCAACTTCTAAAATTGCTTCCATTTTTTATTTCAGCAAAATAATAGCAAGAATACAGAATAATTAAAAAATAATTATATTTACATATCAAAAATTTAAAGTGACCCCGTAGCTCAGTTGGTAGAGCAGCTGACTCTTAATCAGCGGGCCGAGGGTTCGAGTCCCTCCGGGGTCACGTTAACGCCAAAGGCGTTATAAAAATAATTCTACCACGAGAAGTTTATCCCGCACTACAAGCATGGCGAGGCATGAGCCAGTGATTGTAAAGCGGGAAGTCCCTCCGGAGTCACAAAAATCAGATAGGGGTGTGAGAGCGAAAGCATTCACACCCAATCTGATTTTTGTCATCGCTCCAGCTCTCACACGCACTCTTGGAATTTTTACAATTTCCGCAGTAACATGTTTAATTGCAGTAACATGTTTAATTGAATACTAATTCTGAATGAATAATTTTTTATTTCATCCCACAACACCCCAAAATCCATTACTGAAAATAACAGGAAGACCTGTCATCGTGAGCTTGTCGAACGATCGTTGGGTTGAAAGAAAATATTGGAAAGAAATCAAAATTTATCCCGCGCAACATCCACAAATTATTGTGATGTGAAAAGCATCAAACAAACCAAATAATAATTGAAATCAGATTGTTCTGAGAATTCAAAAACATAGCAAATACCTATTTTGCTTCTGAGAAATAATGAATATGCAACCCGTTCAGGTTTACCGCTGACTTACCTGAAAATAATAATCATGAAAAAAGGAATCCTTTATTTGTCATTTATTATAAATACCCTTATTTCTTCAGCGCAATGGGTAGAGGTGGAAGTTCCGCTAACCAGCCAATTCAATGCAATTAACGGTGGAGTTTATTTAACCAAAGATAGCATAGTTGTTTATGATATAGGTTCTGCATATTTAAGTATTGACAGGGGTTATTCGTTCATAATCTGGCCCAATAATGAATTTCGCAGAGCTTTGAATATTTGCAGGGTGGCTGATAATAAATTCAGGTTAATTCACTTAGGATCAAGAAAAATTATTTCTTCTGATGATAAAGGAATCACCTGGTATAATATAGAAGTGACGAACCAGATAGATACACCATTTAAAAACGGCAGAATTATCCTTTCTCATTTTTTTGATGAGCAGCGGGGTTTTGTAATGGGTAATATAATTAATGGTTGTTATAATACATGGAAAACAACAAATGGTGGTGCAAAATGGGAAAAAGTAAGTTGTAATAATATAACGGTTCCAACTTATCAAAATTCGCCAGTGCTTAGCTTCGATAAAGTGTATGAAGCGAATGGTGAGGCATGGTTTAAATCTACATCAAGGCAAGAAGCAAATAAGCTGATTCGTGTAAGAAATTATGGAGCTACCTTTGATTCAATTACAATACACCCCGGAAAGGTTTTAATAGAAATGGGTTTTAAAGATACCATTAATGGCTTGGCTCTGCTTGCTGATACAAATGATTTTTCGCAAAGGAGCCTATATATTACTTCAAACGCTGGCCAAACATGGATACCTTTAAATAACAATTCTCAGGTAACTATTCCCTCAGGTATAAAATGTTTTAAGAGGAAAAACAGCAAGGCAGTTTATATTGTATATGGTGAGGATGGGCTAAATTATTCAATAAACGATGGTTTAACCTGGAACTATTTTGACTACTATTTACATGATGATATGGTAATTTATGATGAAAAAAATATGCTGAGTTTTTTCAGAGAAAACGGAAATAATAAAAATCTGCGTGTATTTAATTCTGAAATGGCTGGATTAAAATCTATGGATGAAGTTTCATATATTCCGCTTGTTTATCCGAATCCGGTTAAAGATTATTTATACTTTAATATCGCCGCAGTTTCTTTTATGTTAAATGATTGTAATGGAAAATCAATTTTGTCAGGTAAAACCATAAATAATGAAATGATCAATCTTCAGAATCTAACGCAAGGCTTTTATTTTATAACATTAACCTTAAAGAATGGCAATAGAGTTAGCCATAAATTAGTCATTGAATAATCCCGGAAATATTGATTCGGCGCAGTTTAATTAGTTCTTAAATTTGGATGAAGCGCACCCATATTATTCCCTTAAACCTGCAGCCAATACCCAATTCAGAAGTTCTGTTCTAGTCTCATTATTTCCGCAACAAATAATAACACGTAGTGGTAAAAAAATCCCGGAACCACGGAATAGCCGATACCCATGCGAATTGTTTTTTAGGCGTTGCTCCAAACTTATGTTTATAGCTTGGGTTAATCAGATAAAATTCCCTTTGTAAAATTTTAAACCCGGCCTCTTTGGTAATACGTTCAAACCGGTTAATGCTTATCTGTGTTTCCTTCACTTCCAGCACATCCACAATCCGGCCATCAATTTCACCAAATAGTTTCATGATGCCTCTGTATAAAGACGTGGGCAAAATATGGAAGTACGGAAGTTTATCAAGGAATTTACTATCCAAACTTTGCTGATGCCCGCCAAAAGGCATAAACCAGGGTGGAAACGCAAAAAAGATTACCCCATCTTCTTTTAAAAAATGAATGATATGTTTTACAAATTGTTCCTGACCATGTATATGCTCAATTGTATCTTTTAATATAATGATATCATATTTCGCATCCAGGTCTTTTTCCGGATTGATATCATAAACATTTTTATTTATAATTTCAGCCCGGGCCTCAGCAATTTCTGTCTGTAATAAATCTTTGGCAATCGCGCTCACATGATCCAGCAATTCAATTCCCGTTACCTTACAACCCGCATCAGTAAAAGCTTTGCATATTCCTCCATAGCCACTCCCAACCTCCAAAAAACGCATGCCCTTTTCTATCTTCTTTTCACGTTCTATAAATGGAATAATAAATTCCACCGCAGTATCATATTGCTGCTTAATATACCGCTGATGGTCCGCCTGTAATTCTATCATATTTTATTTATCAACTCACCTACAATATAGATTTGTTTCAACCCATAAGGGCAAATGCAATTTGCCCCTACCCGCAACAATACCATATAAATTTGTTTCATCCAAAAAGGGCAAATGCAATTTGCCCCTACCTGTGCTATCCCAACTCATACCTCATACCTCAAACCTCATACCTCATACCTCATACCTTATACCTTATACCTCATACCTTATACCTTATACCTTATACCTTATACCTTATACCTTATACCTTATACCTTATGCAAACGCGTTCTCCCCGGTAACATCCATCCCTGTAATCAACAAATGGATATCATGCGTTCCTTCATAGGTCAGCACACTTTCCAGATTCATCATATGCCGCATGATAGAATACTCGCCGGTAATACCCATGCCACCCAGCATTTGTCGTGCATTGCGTGCAATGGTAGCAGCCATATCCACATTGTTTCGTTTGGCCATACTTATCTGCGCAGGGGTTGCCCGGCCCTCATTCATCAAAACCCCCAAACGCCAGGTCAATAATTGAGCTTTGGTTATTTCGGTTATCATCTCAGCCAATTTCTTTTGCTGCAACTGAAAACCTGCGATTGGTTTTCCAAATTGATGGCGTTCTTTCGAGTACCTTAAAGCCGTATCATAACAATCCAAAGCAGCTCCAATTACGCCCCAGCTAATTCCATAGCGGGCCGAGTTTAAACAGGTCAAGGGACCTTTTAAACCCGATACTCCCGGAAATATATTTTCTTTGGGAACCAATACATCGTTAAACACAAGTTCTCCGGTTGCACTCGCCCTCAAACTCCATTTATTATGTGTTTCAGGAGTGGTAAATCCGGCCATACCACGTTCAGCAATTAAACCTTTTATTTCACCGGCTTCATCTTTAGCCCAAACCACTGCAATATCTGCAAAAGGAGAATTGCTGATCCACATTTTGGCACCATTTAAAAT
The DNA here is from genome assembly GCA_030680835.1 of Bacteroidota bacterium. Classification (GTDB taxonomy): domain Bacteria; phylum Bacteroidota; class Bacteroidia; order UKL13-3; family UKL13-3; genus B1. Next base: position 84,816 of record JAUXUD010000014.1, on the reverse strand, counting down.
TACATGTTTGCCATCACCTGCATCTTTATAATGTGTGGTCATGCCAGCGGGATTACTGCCATGGTCGGGTTCAGTTAAACCAAAACATCCCATCAATTCACCCGCTGCCAGTTTGGGCAGGTATTTGTGTTTTTGTTCTTCTGAACCAAACTTATAAATGGGGTACATCACCAAACTGCCTTGAACCGAAGCCGTTGACCGTATGCCAGAATCACAGCGTTCCAGTTCCTGCATAATCAATCCGTAGCTAATATAATCCAGTCCGCCGCAACCGTATGCTGCAGGCAGTTGTGCACCAAATGATCCCACTTCAGCCATTCCTTTAATCAAATAATGCGGAAACAGGGCCTTTTGCGCAGCATCTTCGATAATGGGAGCGATTTCTTTTTTTACAAAATCCCGCACCGTTGCCCGTATCAGTTTGTGTTCATCCGTAAGCAACTCATCCATCAAATAGTAATCGTGATGCTGGTATAAGTCCTGTTTGCTCGCGCGTGTAAAGTCTTTTGCCTCGTTCATGTTTTTTTGTATAAGGTAAAAATGGTTAAATATTCTTTTTTAACCGCCGCGAATTTATAAATAAAATAGGATAAATTTGTACCCTTGAAAACCAATTAATCAGTAATCGGCAAATTCGTGGTATGTATGACCGTACAGACGCGATTTATCGCGTCTCCGGGATACCACCGAACACCCCAATGTACACAATTAAAAATAACAAGCAATGAAGTTACAAACCGCATTGGAAAATCTGGAGTTTTTCGCCTACCACGGCTTGTATCCCGAAGAAAGGGAAAAGGGGGGATTTTTTAAAGTAGATATTTGGATTGATGAAGAAGTACCCGATAATAAAGACCTGACAGATTTAAGCAACCTGATAAACTATGAGCAATTGTATACTATTGTTCAGGAAGAAATGCACGTCAGGCGCAATTTTATTGAAGATTTGGCAAAAACCATTTTGCAACGCATAAGTCATTTTCTACTCGAACGAGAAGTTATTGTAACCGTTAAGGTTACCAAACAAAACCCCGCAGGCAAGTTTGGTTCAGGCAGCGCCAGCGTAACCCTGCAAGGCTAATTAAGGATAAAAAACATAAGTCCTATAAGTCACAATAGTCCCAAAAAAAGAATAATTGCAAATTATGCAATAGTAACTGAGTAAAAAAAAGGCCGTCCATCGGACAGCCCTTTTCAATTATTTTATATACCTCATACCTCATACCTCATACCTCATACCTCATACCTCATACATCATACATCGTACATCGTACATTTCCTACACTCCCTCCCCCTAAATCCCAACATCATGCAATGCACTTTCCTTTATATAAGGATGCTTGGTCGGATACAAATTCGCTTTGGTTAAGGCTTTTAAGGTTACCCATATAAAGAGGCCGGCAAACAAACATACAAAGCCAATTTCCATCAAACCAAAACCTTGTGAGGCAACTTTAATAATACCTGCAGGATGTGCATCAGTTGGGTCAGTAGCAAGGTTCATGGTACCCGGGATTACCATTAGGTATACATCCAGCCAGTGACCTACTAGCATGGCAGCGCCAACAAAGAAGCCTACTTTGCGATTGCGTTTATTATCGCGGCTCATAAACAAAAAGAAAGGAATACAAAAATTTACGAGTACAACAAAGTAAAAGTAGAACTGATAGCTTCCAAATAAACGTTCTTTATAGTAGGCTACTTCTTCAGGAATATTAGCATACCAGATTAATAAAAATTGTGCCACCCACATGTAAGTCCAGAATACCGAAAAGGCAAACATAAACTTACCCAGGTCATGCTGATGCTCATCGGTTACAATATTTAAATAACCTTTGCCACGTAAATACCAGGTAAATAAATAAATGATGGTTAATGCACTTACCCAACCCGTAGCAAAATTATAAACCGAGAAAATAGTTGAATACCAATGTGCATCAATACTCATGATCTGATCCCATGAATACATGGAAAAAGTGAATGCAAAAATTACCACAAAGGCCGCAGATAATGCGTAGGTTTTTTTGAAATTTACGAGCCCGCCCACCTCATCTTCATTGCGTGAATATTTGCGGATCATAAAAGCACAAAATATCCAGAATCCAATAAACAATACCATTCTGATAAAGTAAAAAGGCTTGTTTAAATACCAGCTCTTTCCAGCAAGTAAAGCATCATAATTGGCACTGCCCTTGGTCATAATGCCTTCATGTGCCCAGTGGTATAAGGTCGATAATCCAAAAAGTGTTAACACTATAACTATGATACCTCCCGGTACTGTGTATTCACTCATGGCCTCCGGAATCCTGCGTATGGCTACATACCAGCCTGCATTGGCAATCTGACTGATGGCAATAAACACCGCGGCACAAACCGAAATGATAAAAAAGAAATAACCGTTAACCAATATATTGCTTAACAAACGTTTCAGGGAAAGGTGATGTAAGTCGTGTTCCGACAAACCTTCAATATGGGGGTGGTATGTAAAATAGCCTATTGCAGCTAAAATCAAACCGATAATCATTAAACCAAAAGCCCATTTTTTGTTGCCTTCAGTAATCAGATATTTTTCTTCTCTTATATGAACTTCTTCGTGTTCCATTGTAATAGTTTTCTTGGGTTTGTATGTTATTTAGATGCGGTTAATGCAGCTGCCTTATACGGTCCGCTTACGGTTCTTATATAATGGATTACTGTCCATATTTGTTTCGGACTTAATACCGTGCCATACGCACCCATCAGGTTTTTTCCGTAACGAATCGAATAAAACAATTTTCCATCAGGAGTGGTCTTGATCCGGTCTGAATCATAAGCAGGAGGAGGAGGAAATTTCCCATCTGCTACAATCGAGCCATCCCCTTTTCCGGCATCACCATGGCATGGAGTACAATTGATATTATATAAAGTTTTTGCTTCTGCCAGTACTGCCGGAGAAGAAGCAACTGGGTTTTTTAAAGACGCTGAAGCTTCATACGACGCATTGCTGACAGTAAAACTGTAATTTGTATAATCCATTTGTCCCCTTGCAATGGTATTGGGTGCAGGCAAACGCATGTTCATCCCATTCGGATTAATGGTATTGGGTTCATCAGCCATTTGTGTAAAAGGTTCATACGCAAATGAGTGGTACATATTCGGTGCATATTCATAACCGGTACTGTTCCCTCCTGCACCGCAACCTGCAAGGATTGCAATGCCTGAACCGATGATAAGCGCGTTATATAAAAATTTCAATTTCATACTTCTTTAATCCTTTCTCTCACTTCAATGGCACCGTTATCAATTAACATTTGGTTCAGCATGCCAATATCTGCTTTGCTTTTTTTAACATCTACAGCAACCACAAATAAATCGTCTGTTACCCGAATATCCATAATGTCGGCATTCTTGCCCCAGAACATTCGGTTCACAATAAAAAAACAGGTAACCATACCAATAGCAGTAAATAAGATACCCAACTCAAAAGTAATCGGAATATAAGTGGGTATATGCAATGAAGGCTTACCACCTACATTTATTTGCCAGTCAAAATAGGAGGTATAAATCATAAATATTAATGCCAGCGAAAGTCCCGTCATGGCAAATACAAATGCAGCAATGGAAAGGCGTGTTCTCTTAATACCCATCACCCGGTCCAACCCATGTATCGCGAATGGAGAATACACATCAAATATTTCATAGCCACCGGCGATGAGTTTTTTTGTGGCCGTATAGGTTTTATCAGGATTGTCATAAATCCCTAAAATTAATAATTTATCAGACTCCATGTACAGCTCCTTTCTCAGTTACAGGTTTATCATGATGTTCGGTATGGTGTGTGTGATCATCATCTGAACCTACATGCATAATGCTTTTTATTTCAGCCATATTGATAGAAGGTAAAAATTTAATAAATAAAAAGAACAGGAAGAAAAACAATCCGAAGGATCCGATTAAAATACTTACTTCAATAAGGGTAGGAGTATACATGGTCCAGCTGGAAGGTAAGAAATCCCGGTGTAATGAAGTAACGATAATTACAAATCGTTCGAACCACATTCCAATATTTACAATGATTGACATAATAAATAAGAACCAGGGTGTAGTACGTGCCCAGCGCGACCAAAAGACCTGAGGTGCCAACAGATTGCAACTCATCATGGTCCAATATGCCCACCAGTAAGGTCCAAAGGCACGGTTAAAAAAAGCGTATTGCTCATATTCCATTCCTGAATAAGCGGCAACAAAAAATTCGGTGATATATGCCAAACCCACCATCGTACCGGTTACCATCACAATTTTTGCCATGGCATCCAAATGCTCGGTGGTGATATAATTTTTATAGCCCATCACTTCACGAGCAACTACCAACAAGGTAAGTACCATTCCAAATCCCGAAAAAATCGCACCGGCAACAAAGTATGGAGGGAAGATGGTTGTATGCCATCCCGGTACCAGTGATGTAGCAAAGTCCATAGATACAATGGAGTGAACCGAAAGTACAAGGGGAGTAGAGATACCCGCCAAAATCAAACTGATCACTTCATAACGGTGCCAGGTACGGGTTGAACCCGTCCAGCCCATGGCAAAAAAGCCATACCAGAACTTGCGCATTTTTGTTTTAGCACGGTCTCTTACCGTTGCAATATCCGGAATCAAACCGCAATACCAGAATATCAGCGACACGGTGAAATAAGTAGAGATGGCAAATACATCCCAAACCAATGGTGAGTTAAAGTTCACCCATAAAGTACCAAATGCATTGGGTAACGGAATAGGCCAATAAGCTACCCATGGACGCCCCATATGGGATAAAATAAATGACGCTGCGCACACTACCGCAAAAATGGTCATCGCTTCTGCCGAGCGGTTAATTGACATTCTCCATTTCTGGCGGAATAATAACAATACCGCCGAGATAAGCGTACCTGCGTGTCCAATACCAATCCAGAATACAAAGTTGGTAATATCAAATGCCCAACCCACTGTTTTATTTAAACCCCAGGCCCCAATACCTACTAACATGGTATAGGTGGTGGTACCTATCCATATGGCCAGAACGATAGAGGAAATGCTGAAACCAAACCACCAGCTTTTTGTTGGTGCATTTTCCAACGGACGTGTGATGTCGCTCGATACATCATGATACGTTTTACCCCCCGTTACTAATTGATCTCTAATTGGTGATTCGTATGACATTTTTTACTGTTTGTTTTTAAAATTTTCAATATCCAATATTTGGCTTCCACCAGGAGACGCCATAAATGGCGTCTTTACATGTTACCACCCAATATTCGGCTTCCACCCCATTTCCCATCCAATGTTCCGCTTCCACCCGTACAGACGCCATTTATGGCGTCTCTAGGTGTTAACCAATTTCTCCCCAACATTCCTCACCTTCGTCAAATACGTTACCGAAGGCTGAACATTATATTCTTCCAATAAAAAGAACGAACGGTCATTCTCAAAATATTTTCTTACCTCACTTTTCTCATCATTGATATCTCCAAAAATAATCGCATCGGCAGGGCATGATTGCTGACAGGCTGTTTTTATATCTCCATCTTTTACAATTCTGTTTTCCATTTTGGCCATTAATTTACCTGCCTGTATTCTTTGTACACAGAATGAACATTTTTCCATTACCCCGCGCGACCGAACCGTAACATCCGGATTAATAACCATACGTCCCAAATCGTTGTTGAAGTTAAAATCAAACTGATCGTTGGCACGGTATTTAAACCAGTTAAACCTGCGTACTTTATACGGACAGTTATTCGCACAATAGCGGGTTCCCACACAACGGTTATACGCCATATGGTTCAAACCTTCACTGCTATGTACAGTTGCAATTACCGGGCACACCGTTTCGCAAGGTGCATGTCCGCATTGCTGACATAACATCGGTTGAAACGTAACACTTACATTCTCGAAATTAATGCCCGAATTTTCTTTATTGTAATCGTCTTCCTTTGTAATTTTATTATCGGTAGCATTACTAAAACGATAGTAGCGGTCAATACGAATCCAGTGCATTTCCCTGCTTACCAATACTTCTTTTCTACCTACAACAGGAACATTATTTTCGGCATTACAGCTCACCACACATGAGCCGCAACCTGTGCATTTGTTCATGTCAACGGCCATAGCCCAACGATGACCTTTATGGTCGCGTTCATCCCAAAGTGTAATCAAATTGCCTTGCTCTTTAATTACTTTATGGGTATCCTGGTTATCCGATTTGTTATCTTTATTATACTCATTCAATGAAGTTTCTTTAATCAGATTTCTTCCTTCAATGGTATGGTGAGTTTGGGTATGTGCCAGTTCATATTCACCATCTGCTTTTTCAATAGTAATATCCGTATTAATAAAAGAAAAAGAATTCATAAAGCTGCTTGCAGGATATGCATTCTTACCTACATTCTTACCTGCTTTTCCGCCGCTGGTGCGTCCGTAACCAATTGCCAGGGCTATCACATTATTGGGTTGTCCGGGTTGAACCAAAACCGGTACTGCTTCAATTTTTGAACCTTTTAAATTAATATTAATCAGGTCACCATCTTTTATATTCAGTTCTTTTGCTGTTGCATTTCCTATGCATGCATAATTATCCCAGCATACTTTACTAATCGGATCAGGCAATTCCTGCAACCAGGGGTTATGTCCGTTTGAACCATCACGAACGCCTATTTTAGAATATAACTTAAGCTCTAATTTTGTTTTCGCTGTGGTATAAACCGAGTAAGCCGGACTCACAGCAGCATTTAAATCTGCGTTAAAGCTGGTGTTTGAAGCGGCAACAGGCTGTATGTAAAAACCATCATGAATGGCCTTCACCCAAGTTTCACCACTTAAGCGTGATGCCCAGTTGTTTTTTAAATAGTCGTAATAGTTACTTGTATTTCCGGCCCAGTTCAATAAACTTTCCTGCATCTGCCTGGTTTGAAAAACATTTGAAATGCTGGGTTGTGTAAATGTGAAATACCCTGCCTTAGGTTCATTGTCATTCCATGCTTCCAGAAAATGATGATCAGGTGCATTGTACTGGCAATTCTCTGAAGTTTCATCCAGGTTTGTATTGCTGGCAATACTTACCTTGGCTTTCTTTATGGAAGCAGCCAGTTTGGCTCCGTTATAATAACTGTAAACCGGATTGGTATTATAAAAAATAACTGCATCTACAACACCGCTTTCCAGTTCTTTTGCGAATGTTTCAAAGGCAGCATCATCGCTATAATGCTGGTTGCTGTAGTTGTTTAAATCAACTGTATTGCCAATATTTCCAAGCATATTATTAATGGCATGAACCAATAACTGATGATCAATATTATTGGAACCACAAACTACTAATGACTGGCCTTTGGCTGCCCATAATTCTTTGGCCATGGTAGTAATTCCATCTAAAGGCAATTCAACGGCAGGCATGGTGCCCAATTGGGGAGCACCTGCTAAAGAAGCAATGCGGTTATATAAGCTGATAATATATGCACCTTCAGCCGACGGTTTTATCGGATAACGCACATCGGCATTCGAACCGCTTAACGAAAGATACGATTCCAATTGAATATGGCGGCTCATGTTTTTGTTTTCCGGTCTCCGGTTAACCGTCCATTGTTTGGTATATTCTACCGGCGAAATCCAGGTACCTAAAAAGTCTGCCCCAAAACTTACAATTACATTTGCTTTATCAAAACGATATCCGGGAACTACTGCTTTACCAAATGCACGTTTGGTTGCTTCCGCAAGCGCACCCATCGAGTTTGCTTCGTATTGAATATGTTGTGTGGAAGGATATTTTGCTGTGAATTCAGCTATGGCTTTTTTGGTAGAGGGACTGTTTACCGTACCACTAATTAACCTGATATTTTTTGATCCGGCCAAAGCCGTTTTTATTTCAGCATCCAATGTTTCCCAGCTCACATCATTCCCTTTTGCTTTGGGTTTGCGTAAACGCTCATTATCATATAAGCCCAAAAGGCTTGCCTGGCCCATGCCGCAGGTTGCTCCTTTAAAAACCGGCGACTCCGCATTGCCTTCAATTTTAATCGGACGGCCTTCACGGGTTTTAACCAATATACTGCAATTGGCAGCACATGCATTGCAGGTGGATGCATACCAGTTGGGGGTACCCGGAGTAATATTTTCGGGTTTTATAATATAGGGGATTGCATTTTTAATGGGAGTTTTATTACAGGCTGCCAATGCAACTGCAGAAATTCCAAAACCGAAATATTTCAAAAAATCTCTGCGGTTCGAGTTCAGCCCACCATCTTCTTCAGTAAACACATCTTCCAGGGGTATGCCTTCTGCAAATTCACGTTTCTTTCCCGCTAAAAATTTGGGATCATTGTTTAATTCCTCTAAGCCTCTCCAATATTGATTTTTATTTTCCATTGATAATTTTTTTCCTGTTAATTGTTGTTGAAACAAACATTCGTTCTGGGTTCAGAAATTTAGTAGTGGCATTTACCACATTCCAAACCACCGTTTTGAGCTACTGTTATAAATTCTTTGCCATCAATTTTTAAACCGGCATGTAATTTTTCATAGTAGTCATTATTGGCAACATCCACTTTGGCATCACGGTGACAGTTAATGCACCATCCCATTTGCAAACTGCGTTGCTGCGAAACAACAGCCATGGTTTCAATCGGACCATGACAAGCCTGGCATTCTACCTTTCCAATTTTTACATGCTGTGCATGATTAAAATAGGCATGATCCGGTAAATTGTGAATCCGCACCCATTTGATAGGAGTCTTGGGTAATGCAGGATCATAAGTACGTTTAACTGCATCCCAGCCCACTGCATTATAAATTTTTTGTATCTCCGGAGAAATGTTTCCATTGTATTTTGCACTGGCAGTAACATGCATATGGCAGTTCATACAAGTACCTGCAGAAGGGATAGAGGCCTGTTTGCCTTTATCAGCACCGCTATGGCAATACAAACAATTTATTTTGTACGTACCTGCATGCAACTGATGCGAATAATTAATCGGTTGCGCGGGGGCATATCCTTTTTGAACCCCAATTACTTTATTGCCATAATCAAAACCATATAAACCAAATATCAGGGTGAAGGTTAACATCACAAACAAGGTACCCACTACCGGATGTTTTTTAAATAATTTATAACGGAAATCGGAGCGGTTCGTTTTCCAGCTTAGGGTAACAGCCTTTTCAGCAGCCGCAGCTTCCGGAAATTTTTGTTTGTATAATTCTTCAACAACTTTTTTAATTCTGAATAAAATGAAAACAATCACTAATAAAACCAGTGCCATTACACTTAATGCAATAAAAGTGGTATTGCTATAAAGTCCATTGCCACCGCTTTTATTTCCGCCGGTAGTAACTGCAGCAACGGCTGCAACCGGAGGTTTTTCACTTTCCTGCTTAATGTATTCTACCATCGATGCAATTTGCGCATCACTCAGGTTCTCAAATGCAAGCATCGGCATGCTATTATTGTCCTTAAACAATTGAACCGCCGTAGCATCACCCGATTGTACCATTGCCGGTGAATTTTTAATCCATTTAATCAACCATTTGGCATCCCTACGTTTATGCACATCTTTTAAAGCCGGCCCAACAATTTTGTCGTGAATTGCATGGCACGAAGTACAATTGGCCTTGAATAGTTTTTCTCCCTCCGCAACATCGGCTTTCGCCAGGTTGATTGTGATAAGGAATGAAACGGCTAAGATAAGTAGTCTATTAAGCTTCATTTATTTTTAGGATGATTATGTCTTTAATTATTAAGGATTTGCAAAACTAATTTGTGTCAGTCCATTAGTATAGAGTCTGGGATAGAATGTTCTCTGGCAAGGCATGCGAGTTTCCAAAAAGCGCAGTGTGCTCGTGTACATGAGCATTTTTGGGGACGAGCATAACGCAGCCAGAGGACATTATAGACAGACTCTATTGCTTTTTACTAATGTGCCGCGAATATAAGCACACACCATCTTCACTGCATAGCATGTGAAAAAAAAATACTATTTAGAATAAATCTAATTAAAAGGATTTGATTATTAATAATGTAATGGCATAATAAATTCATATAGCGAATTTATTCACAATAAAAATCCCGTAGGGGCAAGCCTCGCGCGTGCCCATTTTAATTGATATCAAAATTGAACCCTGCCCATTTCCCATATCATCCTGATCTTGTCGAAGGGTCCCATTTCCCTTACGACAGCAGCATCCGCTCCAAATCCGAGCTATCCGGCAGCTGTACATCATTATCAAGACTCTCGAATATAGAATTCTTACTTTTAAATTCAGGTACAATCTTTTTCATTTTCGCTACCATCAGCATGCCATCCTGGGTTGAATAGGCCTCTATCAGTTCACCAATACATTTTTTTATGTCCTCAAAATCATAGGAACGTACTTTACCAATCATAATCTTGTCATGATGCGTAGGTAACGAATTTTCTTCGTCGTTCAGCAGTTCTTCGTATATCTTTTCACCCGGGCGTAAACCGGTGTATACTATTTGAATATCCTTGCCCAGAGTAAGTCCCGATAGTTTTACCATTTTACGAGCCAGATCAACAATCCGGGTCGATTTGCCCATATCGAATATGTAGATTTCGCCCCCTCTGCCCATTTTACCGGCCTCCAATACCAGTTGGCAGGCTTCAGGTATGGTCATAAAATAACGGGTAATATCGGGGTGGGTAACCGTAATTGGACCCCCTTCTTCAATTTGTTTTCTGAACCGGGGGATTACTGAGCCGCTTGAACCCAGCACATTTCCAAAACGGGTAGTGATAAACTTGGTTTTGCCGGTATTGTTTTTTAAATGATAATTAGAAAGCGACTGAACGTATATTTCCGCTATGCGTTTACTGGCACCCATTACATTGGTAGGATTCACAGCCTTATCCGTACTCACCATAACAAAACGTTCCGTTTTAAAACGTACCGATAAATCAGCAATAGTTTTGGTACCTTTAATATTCACCCAAACTGCTTCCCCTGGATTTTCTTCCATTAAAGGCACATGTTTGTACGCAGCCGCATGGTATATGATTTCAGGTTTGTACTTTTCAAAAATCAGGCGCATCCTGGGCTCATTGGTTATATCCCCAACCAATATTTCAACAAATGTATTCAGTTCATTGGGATGGTTTTCACTTATATAACTATCCAATTGGTATAGGTTAATCTCCGATTTGTCAACACACAATAATTTCTTGGGTTTAAATTTCAGGAGTTGCCGTACCATTTCTGATCCTATAGAACCACCCGCTCCCGTAACCATTATAACCCTTCCATTTACCTGCTCGCCAATCATTTCTTTATCCAGGGAAATTACATCGCGTTCAATTAAATCTTCAATTTTTACATTTTTTATCTGGTTAAAACTCAATTCTCCGTTAATCCATTTCTCAACAGGAGGAACGTTTCTTACTGCAACATTCATGGCCAGGCACCTTTCAATAATATCCTGTTTGCGCGCTTTCGAAATACTCGGGATGGCAATAATCAACTGTTCAACATGATGCTTTTTAATCACATCCTCCATCTCCGAAGAGCCATTATAAATGGTGATGCCTTCTAATATTTTATGGTGCTGGTTAATATTATCATCAAAAAAAGCAATTACCTTAATCCCGTTTTTGCTTTCCTGCTCCAGTTTTCTTTTGGTGGTTAATCCCGCAGCACCTGCTCCGTATATGGCATAAAAAGTCTTCTTTTCCGTAGTCGACATATTTATGCGGATATACATCAGTTTAACAAATACCCGAAACGCAGCCAGTAAAAATACCGATAAAACAAAGTCAATCAAAAGTATTGAAATCGGAAAAAGATGGTTCTGACCAATCGGGAAATATGTATGTAACGAATCAATCCCAAACAGGATTAAAACAGCAGCACCCATGGCATAAAAAATCCGCACCCCATCTTGTACACTTGTATAACGTATAACAAAAGCCTGTAATCTGAAATAGCTGATGGTGATGCCCTTTACCAGCAATAATACAGGAATAGCAGATATGGCACTATAAAAAAGATTGGAATTAAAATCCAGTACATAGCGCGTAAATACCGCTAGCAAATAGGCAACCGAACACAGTCCCAAATCAAACAGGAATATAAACCAGCGAGGTATCTGGTTCGATTTCAGAAAGAGTAATCTAAGGAGTTTCATAATGGTTGAAGACCTACAAATATATTAATTTTAACATAAATGCAAGGTTTATCTTTAAAATTTTTGAGATTTTGGAAACGCGGATAGCCTTAGCAACACAGTTGGAAGATCCTTCGGCAAGCTCAGGATGACAATACGCAATTAATTAAGAGCAGTGATTTTTGGTGGGATAAATTTTTTGCTTTGCAAAAAATTTATCCCACCAAAAATCACTGCCAAATATAACAAGAAGGCTTGTCATCCTGAGCCTGTCGAAGGATACTATTTAATCAACATAAATCCCTCCGAAACCCTTGTACCCAAAGGCTTCACAGTATATTCAAAATTATTAAACAGAAATTTCCTATGTGAATTACTCACACAAGGAATCGCACAATCCCAGCAATAAGTTTGATTGGGATAATAATAAATATTCATAGAATCAACAATTATACTATCCATTTTTTCATTAACAAATCCCTTGTATGGTTCAATCAAATAATTGCTATTAAACCCGTCCAATCGGGTAATCGTTTTGTTCCTCGATCCTTTAGAGAATACACTAAAAGGAATTAATGCAAGCCCGTAAAACATCATAAGGGCATAAACAACCAAAGGTTTAAATGATAAATTAAATCGTGTTAGCCATGAATTTTCAATTTTAAATGAATTTACAATTAAATAAAAATTAAATCCAACTAAAACCAAACTGCCTGGCAACATCAACCGATACTGACTCAACATCAACCATTCAATGATTTGAATAAACAGAATAGCAATCAAAACCAAATAATCTTTCGAAAATATTTTCTTAGCTTTAAGTCCCAAAAATAAATTCACAAGCCCCAACAAAAAATTCAAAAAAATCAGCTTATTCATAAACCCCTTATACCCCAATCGTGTCAACCAAACCCATAACCTGGTATTTCCCCCATAATTCCCCCATAAGTCCCCCTTGTCCCCCAAGTCCCATTTGTCCCTTAATCCCCAACTAACAATACCCTTAGTGTAGGCTGCATTCCAATCTGCAGGCACCTTCCAGCTTACATCCATAATATCCGGCTTACTATAAGGGTACAACAAATAGCCCGATAAAATATAATTTTTATATAAAACTAATGAACACAAAAGCAATCCAAAAAAAATAAAAAGTATTCTTTTTTTTGCTGATTTAACGATGCTAATAAAAACTACAAAAGCCATCAACACCGCCAAAAAAGCCGGAGGCTTGCAGGCAAATATAAATACACATAAAAGCAGTAGTGTAAACCAATGTATTTTATCAGTAAGAAACCAAACAGTATAAAACAAAATCCCACTCAATAATAAAACAGGCAAATCCGGACTCGGAGCCGTAAGATACATAAACGAAACAGGAATAGAAATAATAAATACAATCCATAAATAAACAGAAGCATATTGTTTAATTTCAAACCAACAAAACAAAATAAACACATACAGCAACACCCCATTTAATTGCCAAAAATGCCCCAATCCAATTGAAAACGGATCCAATAAAACCACAAGGCTATGCCAGGCTGAACCCAATCCCAATGCAGGATGCAGGTTAGCAAGCCCATGAACCAAACCATAACTGTGCATCCATTGCATGGTTTGTAAATAATACATGCCCATATCATTAATTTTTGGTGCTTGCGCACTTTGGTAGAGAATCACAATTAACAACAATCCAATCAATGCCTTTTCAAAAAGGGCTTGTTGTCTGACCCAATTAATTAATTGCGTAAACGCCAATAAATAATATTCCCGGTTCATCCATAGTGCAACAACAGCCCCCAAAACCGTAACCCAAAAACAAAGAAAATTAACAGGCCCACCCACCCAAAACAAAATGCTCATAAACCCCAGCACTGCAAACCCAAGAACAAAACCCACAAACGGATTTCGCGGCGGAACCTGTTTCAAAAAAACAAATGGCAGCACCCCATAAACAAACAGCAAAACAAAAACAAAAATAAAATAAGCAATCAAAAACAACATAAACAAATCTATATAAAATCACTGGTACGGGCAAATTGCATTTTGCCCTTCCCACCTTCCCACAAAATTATCATTAAAAAATATAAAAATTTAAGCGAATAATCCCAGGCCTGAAAGGCCGCCATCAATAGCGATGGGTGAAGCCCATCGTTCAATGAAGCCCACAAATTCCTAAGCCCTGAAAGGGCGTAATTTAATTAATAAATGGATGAATGTTATCTAAAAAACCGTGAGCCGATATAGGCTATCGTTACTAATGGACTGTAAACAATAGGGTTAAGAATTTTATGCAACTGAACAAAAAATTCACCACCATGCATTGCAAAAAACAAGTCAATACCCAAAAGAAAAATCAAAACAAAAAGGAGAAATAAAAATTGGTTTCCGGAGCGCTTCGTAAAGCCATGAACCAATAACAGTAAACAGGAGCTGTTTACAATAAACCGGATGAGTTTATTAGTGATAAATGTAGCCCGATCCATACAGGAAGAATCAAACAAATAAAAGCCACATTTATTGAAGGAGAAAGTATATATATCAAAAGTTTGAAGCGAGAAATTAAGGATGATGAGGAGGATCGAAAAGGTTATTATAATTTTGGTTTTCATTGATAATGCTGTTTGGTTTGAGCGTTTTTTCCTTTCACGCAGATTTCGCAGATTCGCATCTCCCAAATCAGCTTTAATCTTTATAATCTGCGTGAACAGGTATCACTTTAACAAATCTCATAACCCAAACCACCATCAACAAAAAAGCAAATAAATAAATAATTGCCGGGAAAATATAGGTATGAAAAAAATCAAAATAATAAACCCGGTTCATTTTAATCTGAATCAATAAATATAACCTCAAAACATTACATACCTGAATAATAATAAATGAAACAGGAATAAAAATAAGATATGCTTTAAAACTCCCGGATTTAAAAGCAATAATAAAACTCAACAAAGCAATCCAAACCGCTATCCCATTGCATCCTTCTTTAATATTAACAATTGCATGTGTGGCAGATATTATTTGCAGTCCGGTCGCATGAGAAAGTGTTTGATAGCTTAAGTTGGGTAATAACGTTAAAGTAACTCGTGTAACAGCAACCGTAAACAAATCGGGCAGGGGAGTATAGTAATAAAGCAAAGCCTGGTACAGCAGGTTCAATAGAATATAACTTGCTGCAAAGATTAAAAAAAAGCTTAATGGCTTTTGCATTGTGATTGGGTTTTAATTTTTCACACTCACGCAGATGTCGCAGATTAAAGCAGATTATCGCAGAAATTAATCTCCGATAATCTGCTTTAATCTTTTTGTCACCCTGAGCCTGTCGAAGGGTGCGTGAACCGTATACTAACTAACCAACTCCAATAAATTATTGGATATAAATTGAATCATCTCTTCATCCATTTCCGTATGTATAGGCAAAGATAAAACCGACTTACATAACTCAACCGTCACCGGAAAATCCGCATCGGTATAATCGGGATTATAAAACGCTTTTTGCTGATGAAGTGGAATTGGATAATAAACCATGGATGGAATTCCTTTATCAGCCAATGCTTTTCTAACTGTGTCTCTGTCAACGCCTGTTAATTGCATCGTATATTGATGAAACACATGGGTAGATTGTGGATTGCGAGCCGGTATTTTTATTTTTGGATGATTTCCCAATAGTTGATCATATATGTTTGCAGCCTGGTGGCGTGCTGCTGCATATGCATCCAAATGTGGGAGCTTAGCAAGTAATATCGCAGCCTGCAGGGTATCCAACCTTGAATTAACACCTATGCAATCATGTTTATATTGTATTGCCTGGCCATGGTTTGCCACCATTCTAAGTTTTTTAGCCAGTTCATCGTCGTTCGTCATTAACGCTCCTCCATCCCCATAGCAACCCAGGTTTTTGGAAGGGAAAAAACTTGTAGTACCAATTGTACCCATGCACCCTGCACTTTTTTTACTCCGGTCGCCAAAAGTATAGACAGAACCTAAAGCCTGTGCAGTATCTTCAATTACAAATAATCTGTGCTTGCTGGCAATTGTTAAAATTGCGTCCATATTGGCACATTGCCCAAACAAGTGCACTGGAACAATAGCTTTTGTTTTAGGGGTAATTTTGGATTCGATTAATTGAACATTTATACAAAACGTCTCCGGTTCCACGTCAACCATTACTGGTTTCAACCCCAATAACGCAATCACCTCCGCTGTAGCAACATATGTAAAAGCAGGCAAAATAACTTCATCACCCGGTTTCAGTTCCAACGCCATCATAGCTATTTGCAAAGCATCCGTTCCGTTGGCGCAGGCTATTACATGCTTTACATTTAAATACGCCGTAAGTTCTGTTTCAAACTTCTTTACCTGCGGACCTTTAATGAAAGCGGTATTATCAATTACTTCCTGGATACCCGCATCTACTTCCGATTTAATTTTTTCATATTGACTTTTTAAGTCTACCATTTGGATTTTCATTTTATGTTTTCACTTTTTTTTTGCTACAAAGGCACAAAGAAACAAAGTACGACTATAAGAAATTTCGAGTCACTATTTGTTCCTTTGTTTCTTTGTAGCATAAGAATTTTAAAAATTAAAAAAGGCGTTTTACTACATTGTCTTTCAGTTCATATTCCTGTTTGGTTTCAATACAAAAAGCTTTCCCTTTCTCATCAAAAACCAACCGATGCCCATACTCCGATACCCAACCAATCTGCTTCGCCGGATTCCCCACTACAAGAGCATAAGCCGGAACTGTTTTGGTAACCACCGCTCCCGCACCGATAAAAGCATACTCACCAATATCATGTCCGCATACAATCGTTACATTGGCACCAATACTGGCTCCCTTTTTAACTACCGTTTTTGCATATTCACTCTTCCGATTCACCGCACTCCGTGGATTTATCACATTGGTAAAAACCATGCTCGGTCCCAGAAATACATCATCCTCACAAATAACACCCGTATAAATACTTACATTGTTTTGAACCTTCACATTTTTCCCCAAAACAACTTCAGGCGATACCACAACATTCTGACCAATATTGCATTTTTCGCCAATAATACAATTCGTCATAATATGTGAGAAGTGCCAGATTTTTACACCCTCACCAATCTCACAGCCTTCATCAATGATAGCTGTTTCGTGTGAATAATAATTTTTCATATTCATTTATTTATCCTTTCACGCAGATTTGGCAGATTAATGGAGATTATCGCAGATTGAATCTGCTAAAATCTGCGGAATCTGCGTGAACGGGTTATTTCTTTAATTTAGCCAAATCTCTCTGCTCGTAGATGCGTTCAATTATATCCACAACCTTCAACCCCTCCAACGCATTCGCAGTAATCGTATCCCTGCCATTCAAAGTATTCACCACATTCTCAATCACAAAATGATGATTCGCCGCACTCCCCTTAAACGGACCATAGTCATTCGGCGCATTGGTAGGAGGGAGCACCGGCATTTCATAATCTTTTATATGGCAATACACTACCTCATTCATATACTGTCCGCCTACTTTAAAACTTCCCTTTGTTCCAACAACTGTAATGCTGCTTTCCATATTGGTGTCCCATACAGAAGTTGAAAAGTTAATACATCCTAATCCTCCATTTACAAACTCAAAATTTATAACCCCGCTGTCTTCAAACTCAGTAAGCTCAGCATGGTTAAAATCGGCGAAGGTAGCTTTGATGTTTTTCACATCGCCAAATACCCAGTACATAATATCCACGAAGTGCGAGAATTGGGTGAACAGGGTACCACCGTCTAAATCCAAAGTTCCTTTCCAGTCTGATGAGTTATGAGGTATTAGGTATGAGGTATGAGTTTTTTTATCTATATCCACTCTCATTTCCCTGTCATCCTGAGCTTGTCGAAGGATTTCGTTTCTCTCCCGATAGCTATCGGGATCTCGCTTCTTATAGTATCGTTCATCCCTATTCCAATAACAATTAACCTGTACCATTAACACTTCCCCAATTGTTTTATTTCCAACAATCTCCTTCATCCATTTACTGGGCGGACTATATCTATTTTGTTTAACCACAAATACCTGTTTGGATACCTGAAGCGATTTAAAAATTACCTGTTCACACTCTGCTTTGCTGAGCCCCATAGGTTTTTCAATCACCACATGGTAACCCACATCAAGCATCTTAATTGCATACGGACAATGAAACCCATTTGGTGTTGCTATGGTTACAATATCCGCTGCAACTTTCGCCCCCATAAAAGCTTCAATGCTTTCAAAAAACTGTGCACCCTTAGGAAATAACTCATGCTTTACAACATCTTTATTCAAATCCACCACAGCCACTACTTCAGCTCCCGGGTAATCATTCGCAATGGTTGCATGGCGTTTGCCAATATGCCCAAATCCAATAATTACAAATTTTATTTTTGACATTATTTATCTTTCAGTTTTATTTTAAGTTTGAATGATGAAGTATGAATTATGAAATCATTTTCACACTTCCAAATTCTTAATTCTTAACTCTTAATTCCTACTACTATTTCAAAATTGAACGGCTAATATTTGTTTCCCTTCCATTCACAATTCTCACAGTCCTAAGAAAACACGCATCATCAAATTAGATCATTGTGAAAAGGGTTTTCAATTTTATCTTTACATTTTCACGTTATATTCATTCAAGCTTAGACAAAACTTTATACCCTTTATCTTTTAAGTACAAATCTCTTTTTACCAATTTTAAATCGCTTTCAATCATTTCTGTTACCAATGAAGCCAAATCATATTTTGGTTTCCATCCAAGTTTTCTTTGTGATTTTGTTGGGTCACCGATTAACAAATCAACTTCGGTTGGGCGATAATATTTTGGATCAACCTGAACTAAAGTATCTCCAATTTTTAGTTTGGTGTTAATAATTCCCAATTCGGTAAGTCTGGAATTATTAAAAGAACCTATCTTTCCATATTCATGTTCACCTAAGCCTTCAAAAACCAAATTAATGCCAACATTTTCAAAAGCCAAGCGTACAAATTCTCTAACTGATGTAGTAATTCCCGTTGCAATCACAAAATCTTCTGGCATTTCCTGCTGCAAAATTAACCACATGGCTTCTACATAATCTTTTGCATGTCCCCAATCACGTTGGGCATTCAAATTGCCCAAATAAAGCTTCTCATTCAGGCCTAACACTATTTTGCTAACTGCCCGGGTAATTTTACGTGTAACAAAAGTCTCTCCACGCATCGGACTTTCATGGTTGAATAAAATACCATTGCAAGCAAACATTTTATATGCCTCCCTGTAATTTACTGTAATCCAATATCCATATAATTTAGCAACGGCATATGGTGAACGTGGATAGAATGGGGTTTTTTCATTCTGGGGTACTTCCTGCACAAGGCCGTATAATTCAGAAGTTGACGCCTGATAAACTTTTGTTTTTTGACTCAAACCAAGTAAACGAACTGCTTCTAAAATCCTGAGAGTTCCGATCCCATCCGCATTTGCAGTATATTCAGGGGTTTCAAAACTAACATGTACATGGCTCATAGCCGCGAGGTTATATATTTCATCAGGTTGGGTTTCTTGTATAATTCTTATGAGATTAGTACTATCTGTTAAATCTCCATAATGTAATTTTAAGCGGAGATGTTTTTCATGCGGATCCTGGTAGAGATGATCTATTCTTTCAGTATTAAACAGACTGCTTCGTCTTTTAATTCCATGAACAAAATACCCTTTGTTTAAAAGGAATTCTGTTAAATATGCTCCATCTTGTCCTGTAATTCCTGTTATTAGTGCAACCTTCATACTGTCTTATTTTTACTTATTGAAGTTTCTGAAATTTATTAGTCCTGCAAGTTTATCATTTCGAAATTCAATTATAATTGTGACATGACGTATGTGTGTTTAATCAAAATCACGAAAAGTAGATTATTTTAGAATTGAGAAAAATGTTTTGAAAATAATTTTGAAATAATTAAACAAAGAAGGATTGTTTATAAAGGTCTGGTTTAAAGCCAATTTATGGGGCATTATTTCCTGGGTATATGTTTTTTCAGGATCTGATGACCTACCCAGTTCGTCATTTTCATTTTTATAATAAATAGAAGCTAAATCTGTGATACCTGGTTTAACTTGCAGAACCTTTAATTGTACAGGGTTGTATAAATCAACATATTTTCTTACTTCTGGTCTGGGCCCCACCAAACTCATATCACCCCAAAGAACATTTATTAGTTGCGGCAGTTCATCTAATTTTAATTTCCTTAGATAATTGCCAATTTTTGTAATCCTACTGTCATTTCCACCAATTGTAAGTAATCCATTTTTATCTGAATCAATTTTCATTGTTCTGAATTTGTAAAGCTTAAAATCATGATTGTTTAAACCTACCCTCATTTGTTTGAATAAAACAGGTCCCTTTGAAGTAATTTTTATGAGCAGGGATATTATTAAAAACAAAGGGCTTATTAAAATAAGCCCACAAATAGAAAAGGTAAAATCAAAAAAACGAATCATTAAAATATTTTTATTTGCTTGAAAGCTTGCTCAGTAGATAATACGATAAATTCAATTTGTTCTTGTGTTAACTGTGGATATATAGGTAATGAAATTTCCCTTGAATAATTAGCATAGCTATTTGGATATTCCTTTATATCATATCCCATATTTTTAAAAACTGATAACATAGGCATTGGAATAAAATGAACATTTACTGAAACTCCTGTTTTTGCAATTTCATACATCATTCCATCTCTTTCAGATTCTGTAATACTATTAATTCGCAGTGCGTATAAATGGTAACTTGACTTAATGTATTCTGTTTCAAAAGGAGGTAAAATTGCCCAGTCTTTTTCCGAAAACAATTTGTTATATGCTTCAAATACTCTTCTTCTTTCCACTAATAGTTGCTGGGTATACTTTTTTATCTGAGCCAAACCTATTGCAGCACATACATCCGGCATATTTATTTTAAACCCGGGATATACAATATCATACCTCCATCCACCTGCCTGTGTCTTGGTATAGGCATCTTTTGTTTGTCCGTTTAACGACCAAAGTCTTAAAGTTTTATAAACTTCTGCATTATCAAATGGTTCAGGTAAATTCAGGCAGATTGCTCCTCCCTCTGCAGTTGTTACATTTTTTACAGCATGATAAGAGAAAACAGAAATATCAGTTAAGGTTCCTGATTGTTTACCATAATATTTTGCACCAATGGAATGTGCTGCATCAGACAAAACCAAAATCCGTCCTAAATTTTCCTGGTTAACTCCTTTTGGAGTAAATAGTTTTTTTATTTCAGAATCATTTACAAGAGAATTGATCTCATTATAATTACATGGCCATCCAGCAATATCTACAGGCATTATTGCTTTTGTTCTTGATGTAATTGCTGCTTTTATTTTTTGGACCGAAATGTTAAAATCATTTTCAATATCAACCATTATAGGAATTGCACCAACATGCATAACAGCTAAAGCCGTGGCACTATATGTATAGGCGGGAACAATTACTTCATCACCACTTCCAATGCCATACCAATGAAGTATTAGCATTAGGGCCGAAGTTGCTGAATTAACGCAAAGAACATTATTTACTTCTACTAATTTTGCCGTCTCAATTTCGAGAGCTTTAACCTTAGGCCCTGTGGTAATCCAACCTGTTTCGAGAGTATTAACAACTTCATCAATGACATCTTGATCAACAAATGGCGGAGAAAAGGGAATATTCATAAAATTAGTTAGGGAGGATTAAAAAATAGAGAAATTTAAGATTAAAGCGTAAATACTATTTCGAAGATTAAAAAAACAAACTATAATATTCATCTGTTATAAATGCAGCATAAAAAACAGTATCACTTGTTTCTAATTGTTTTAATTCAGGCCAACCTGCATTTATAAATGTTTTACGACTGGAATTGTTTACTTTATAAATGCCAGCACGTAATAACTTACTTCCCCGTGTTCTGCATTGGTTTTTTGTTTCTTCAATTAATTTACTAAATACACCTTTTCCACGATGTTTAGGATCAACAATCCCAATGGTCATTTGAGCAAAACCAGGTAAATTTTCTAATTTATGCCCCTCAGGCGTTTCAGCCTTCCTAAATAATCTATTCCAAAGTAATCTATTGAAAAGTCTATTTGGACTTATGAGAATGCTGCGAATAAATGAAGGCAAACAGGCAATAAACATTGGTTTTGTAAATGGCCCATCACATACAGCCACAACTCCTGCTATTTCGTTATCAATTATTGAAACCAGGACATAAGATTGATTAGAATTAATTAACCACCTATAGGTTGATTTTACATAGTTCCTACCTAACATCATGGGTACATGATCATGAATGGTAAATGAAATACAATGCAAATCAGTAATTGCATTAATATCCAAATTATTTGCAAGCCTGATATTCATGATGCAGATTGAATTTTAGAAATTATTTTTACGATTCCCTTTAAACTTACATCTTTGGATAAATTAATATTTGCGTATTTATATCCTTTAATCCCCATTTCCTTCAATACATCGAAATCAATTTTAACAATATTCAAAATGGATTTTTTCAACTCATTTATGTCTTCGGGAGGCGTAACCCAGCCACTTTGTGATTTAACAATGATATTGGCAGTATCGCTAATTGACTCAACACAGGCAAGTATTGGTTTTGCCGAAAATAAATATGCGAGTAATTTTGAAGGGGTTGCCGTAAGGCCAATCCCTTTTTTTAATGGTAATATCATTACATCTGCATCTGCCTGTAATTTATAAACATAATCCGGTGAAGCATCCCAAAACTCAATTTTACTGGTTGGGTATGAATTTGCCAAATCCATACAATTTTCTTTTTCAGATCCATTTCCGGCAATTACAAGTCTGGTATTTGATAAATTAAGCCCCCCAAAACACTTGATAATAAAGTCTAAACCAGAACTTTTATTAATACTTCCAAGATACATAAAAGTAAAAATTGCATTCCGTTCTTTTTTTGAATTTAAAGTTTCAATATTTCTAACCTCACTTTGCCAATTCCGAACTACCTCAATTTTTTCTGGTTCAATATGACGACTTTCAGATAAATATGCCTTCATGTTGTTGGAAATGGCAATAATCTTACTTGCATTTTGCATGACATGCTTATCATATTTCCTAAAAAAATAATTTACAGGCAATCCCAATAAATATGGCATTTTTGCAGTTATGGATTCTGGGTAAATATCCTGCACATGTAATATAGTTTTAACTCCATTTGATTTAGCCCACTTAACAATTAATCCTTGGGAAAATACAGGCCAGACATTTAAATAAATTGCCCGGATATTTATTTTATTTTTTTCAATAAATCCAATTACACTTGTACCTAATGAATAACTTTCATAAAGTCTTCCAATAATTGAGGGCTTTGGTGAAGTATAATTTTCAATGTAATGATGCTCAAAAATATTGTTATTTACAAATAAATCCAAATTGTTAATACCGAAAGGTCTGGTTGGCTTCGGAGTAATAACAATTACCTTGAAACTCTTTGAAAGTTCAGTTGCAATATCTAATGATAATTTCGCTGAAACAACTGGTTCCGGAGGGAAAACGGCAGATACTATACAAATAATATCCTTACTATTCATTCCAAACAACCCTTTTCACATAATCTATATAACTTAAAATAATCCTAACCATTTTATCTGAAACATTAGGCATAGAGTAGTCGTCTACCGGTCTATAAATTCGTTGATTAAATAATTCTTCATGTTTCAATTGTTCCAAACCTTGTAATATTCTTTCTGGACTCAATCCCATCATCATTACTGAAGTTTCTTCCATAGCTTCAGGTCTTTCATGTGCATCTCTAATATTTAGGGCGGGGAAATTCAAAATGGATGATTCTTCTGAAATCGTACCACTATCAGATAAAACTGCAAAGGCGTTCATTTGGAGGTAATTGTAATCACTAAATCCCATTGGTTTTTGCCATTGGATCAAGCTGTCAGCTATCAGCATTCGGCGGTCAGCTTTCATCTGACTATTATTTTCTGATAGCTGACTGCTGACTGCTGACCGCTGATTGCTGTCTGTTGAGAGCTTCTCCAAACGAATGCGTGTGCGGGGATGAGTACTTACAATTATTGGGAATTTATATTTTTCAGCAATAGCATTCAAACTTGTTATTAACCCCAAAAAGTTTTTATCACTGTTTATATTTTCTTCACGGTGAGCGGACACAACGAAATATTTACCTTTCTCTAAATGCAACCGGTTTAAAATATCAGAAGATTCAATTTTAGCTTTATAATGATTTAATACTTCAAACATGGGAGAACCTGTTTTTATTATTCTATCGGCTGGTAACCCTTCTCTAAGTAAATACTCTCTGGCAATATCACTGTAGGTTAGATTAATATCGGATATATGATCTACGATTTTTCGATTGGTTTCTTCAGGAACGCGTTGATCAAAACAACGATTCCCAGCCTCCATGTGGAAAATCGGGATATGCCTTTTCTTTGCTGGTATGGCGCAAAGGCAAGAATTAGTATCACCTAAAACTAAAAATGCATCTGGATTTGTATGGGCCAGTAACGCATCAATTTTAATCAGAATCTGGCCAATAGTTTCAGTTGCCGTTTCTCCAGCCGCATTTAAAAAATGATCAGGTTTTCTGATTCCCATATCGTCAAAGAAAATCTGATTCAATTCATAATCATAGTTTTGGCCGGTATGGACGATTATATGTTCAATTGCTGGTGATTCATCCAATTTAGCCATTACTCTGGATAAACGAATTATTTCGGGGCGGGTACCCACTACGGTCATTACTTTTAGCTTGGTGATTGGTGATTGGTGATTAGTGACTGGTTTGTCCATTGAGTGACTTGTAGTTAGTTATTTGAATTCAGTTTAGATTTAGTGATTTGATTAAGCCTTGCAGCATTTTTGATATTATATTTAGTTCTTCAATTAATTCAGTTTGCTTTTCTTTACTAATGTAATTTAAATTTCCGGAAATTATTAATTGTGTTTCTAATTCAGCTCCGCTTGCTAATGAAATATATAAAAAATGCCTGAATTCTGTTTTGCCTTTTCTTGACGCACCTTCTGCAATATTCGAAGGAATTGAAACTGCTGCTCTTCTTATTTGTGAAACTAAACCAAATAATTCTTCCTTTGGATATTCTTTTGTGAGATCATATATCCGGGTAACAAAATCAATGCTTTTCTTCCAAACCTCTAAATCTTTATGAGTCATATGGGGTGATTGGTGATTGGTGAATCGCGGTTAATGCATGATAGAGAAACCTTTAATTTAAAATTAACTGGTTCAAAATGTCCTAAAACTAATCACCAGTTACAAGTCACTAATCACCAGTTACAAGTCACTAATCACCTCTATACTGTTTCAAAATACGTATCCGGATCGTTCACATCATAAAATTCATTTATCCAAAAGTTGGTGTATAATACTTCATCACCAATGTTCTTTATATTATGCGTATACCATATAGGCATATCAACATAGGCGGGTTCATTGCCATCCAGGTAAAAGTCTAATACTTTTGTACTTCCAATTTTTCGAAGCTGTATCAATGCTTTCCCTTTAATTACAGAAAACCTTTCAATCTTCCGTGTATGAAAATGATTTCCTCTTGTGATGCCTGGCACAGTAGTGGAGAAAGATACTTGCCCGCCAATTCCTAAGCGAATAATTTCAACAAACGAACCTCTTTGATCGGTGTGTTGTATGTATTTAAAAGGGAAATGGTTGGCAATATCCATATAACAACGAAAGGTGTTGAATAAATTTAATTCAAAGCGGTTGTTGATGGTTGGAATTTCTCCTTTTACAAAATATTGTTCCTTGTATATTTCTAATAAATTTAATATTTCTGAAACTTTTGATTCAGAAGTATATGGAATTATAAACTCATTATTACCTTTTCCACTTCTGATTTCCGACAGAATTTCAGCCACCAATTCTCCAACATAAATTAATTTTACTGAACCATCTACCTCAAGTTTTGGTATTTCACCATGGGTTAATTTATGGCTAAAAGTGGCAATAAATGAATTGTAATTTGGGTGCCCAAAGGGTCCGAATACATTAGGAATAATCATTCCCGAAAATTTTCCTCCCGAAGTTTCAGCCCATTTAATTAATAATTCTCTTCCTTCTTTTTTAGATTTCCCATAAAGATTGTCTTTCTCCTCCTGAGAGGAGGAGGAAAACAAAATATGAGCTTTGCTTTTTAATATTTCTAAAGATGTGATTAATTTCTGAACCAATCCAATATTCGTGTCATAAATCACTTGCGGATCATTGTGACGGTTCATAGCTGCCAAATGTATAATTACATCACATTGCGAAACGAATGCATCTAAATCGGTTTCATTTTCAAAAAAACTATCTTGAAAATCAATACGAACAAATTCTTCCGGGTGTAATCCCAGATTGTTATATAAATGTGTTCCTATAAAACCAGATTGGCCAGTAATTCCTATTTTAAGCATAATATTTAGATATAAGGCAAAAGTAAAAAGGCAAAAGTAAAAAGTGAATGGGGGAAAGGGAAAAGATAAAAGGGAAAAGATAAAAGTTACTAAGGAATTGATATTACTTTATACTTTTTACTTTATACTTTTTACTTCAAATCGATATTCGTCATTTATCTCTCCTAAATGGTAATCGGCCATTACCAATAATTTAGCGTTTGATTCCAATGCCTGAATGGCGGTTACATAACCCCCAGGTGTATGCAAAACGTCCAGTTGTTTTGAAAAAAGTTCAAATATAAGAGGCTTCACTTTCTGAGTAGAAGATTCAAAACTCACTATTGGCAAGATGCTAATTCTAAAAGATCCAAGTACAGCCGAAAACCACCTTTGTTCAATCTTATGTCCCTGCCAGCCTCTTATAAAATCAGTGTCTATATTTTCAATAAAATAAATTCGCTTGATTTGAGAAGCATCAAAATCATTATTATAATACAATGTTCCTCTTGAGTCAGAGTGAATGTTACCTTTGATTATTTTAGGGGACATTTTAGATTCTTGTGAGTAGTAAAAAGGCAAAAGTAAGTATGGATAGGTGTGAAGTGATTCATGTGGTTGGCACTGAAACTAATTACTTTTTACTATTCACTATTTTCTTTTCTCTTTTAACTTTTAACTTTTTACTTTTTACTTTTTACTTTTCACTTTTCAATTTTCACTTTTTACTTTTTACTTTTTACTTTTTACTTTTTACTTTTTACTTTTTACTTTTTACTTTCTCCTAACCCGGCATTTGAGCTACATCTTCTCCAAACACCTCTTTCCGTATTAAAGGCAACTTCATTAATAGTTTTTTCATTCCTTCAATATCTAATTGGGTTGTATTGTGTGAATGATAATCCTCAATCAGGGATATGTCTTGTTCTCCTTCAGAGAAATACTGGGCATAATTCAAATCCCTGTTATCAGCAGGAACTCTGTAAAATTCTCCCATATCTTCAGCTTTCTTCATCTCTTCACGGGTACAAAGTGTTTCATATAATTTTTCTCCATGTCGCGTTCCAATGATTTTTATTTCTGTATTAGCCTCACAAATTTCCTTCAACGCCTGAGCCAGGTCACCAATCGTTCCTGCCGGTGCTTTGTTTACAAATAAATCACCCTGGTTACCATGTTCAAAGGCAAATAATACCAGCTCAACAGCGTCCTCCAATGACATAAGGAACCTTGTCATTTTTTGGTCGGTAATTGTTATGGGTTGGCCGGATTTGATTTGTTTTAAAAACAGAGGAATTACGGAGCCCCTTGAGGCCATCACATTTCCATATCTTGTCAGACAAACTGTGGTGTTGGTTAGACTTCTGGATGCAGCCACTGCTACTTTTTCCATCAAGGCTTTTGATATTCCCATTGCATTTATTGGATAAGCAGCCTTGTCTGTGCTTAAACAAATAACTTTTTTTACATTATTTGCTGCAGCAGCGTCAATCACATTTTGTGTGCCAAATACATTTGTTTTTGCAGCTTCAATAGGGAAAAACTCACAAGATGGCACCTGTTTTAGTGCGGCGGCATGAAATACATAATCTACTCCTCGCATTGCCCTCTCAATGCTATTAAAATCACGTACATCGCCGATATAGAATTTCAATTTGTCATTCTTAAATTGATTCCTCATATCGTCCTGTTTTTTTTCATCCCTTGAAAATATTCTGATTTCTTTAAAATGATCAGTATTCAAAAATCGATTTAAGACCGCATTTCCGAATGAACCTGTTCCACCGGTAATTAATAATACTTTTTTATTTAACATGTTTATTAAAATTACTCAATATTTTTGGGACGTGAATATCTATTCCTTTTGATCTTATAAAATAAATACCTGACCCAAATAAACTGTTTTAGTTGTTGCTTTATAAAAAGACTTAATGCAACTTTTAATGGTCTGTGAAATACTATTGGCTTTGGGTTCACTCTTTCTCCAAGTAGCTGATACTTATTAAAAACTACTTTATGAATATAAGGTTTATAAATCAACTCTAAGAAAACTTTTTTGATTGGGGCAACTGAAGCCTCACTTAAAATAACATTTTCTTTTTCGATAATTTTTAACCCCTGAAAGTGATAAAAAATCAACTCCCCATTTAAGCCGTTTTTATGAGTTATCCGGAGTTTAAAATTGTTTTCTGAACCAACAACTTCTTTATAGTTAGAAATATTCCAGGGAGCAACGCCACAACCAATGTTCTTAATAATGCAAACATCACCGAATTTTTCTTCAAAAAACTCAAGATATTTCTGATCTGCGTATCGTTCAATCTCTAATTTGGCAAAACACCATTCGATACATTGGAGCCGCCACCAGTCCAGGGCATGCAAACCAATAGTTGTATTCTTAAAATACATAAATTGAACACAATATTTCCCATAAATTTCAGATGCTTTTAAATTCGATGAAAAATCATGTTCCGTAAAGGCAATTGCCCTTTCGCCGATTTCATTGAAGATAGGTTCAGGATTGGAAAAAAACAACATATCAGCATCAAGGTATGTACAATGATCTACTTTATAATGCTTAAAAGTATGCCAAATAGTTGATGCCGTGCAAGTCCAGCAATATTCTGCTATGGTTCTACTCTCTTTAACATTCAGTAATTCTTTTGTTTCAAATTCGACAAGAGGTACAATTGTCGCATGCTGAAGATTGAGTGATTTTAGTTTAATATAAGACTCCTCGTCAAATGAATAAATATACAAATGAAAACTTTCACAATGCTGCAATAACGAATCATAAAGAGCCATGCCCCTCGTGAGGTAATAGGAGTCGAACAGTGTGCAAAAGTTATATTTCAACTCAAAATTTGTTTAGGGTTTCTATAACCCGGTAAATTTCTTCGTCTGTATGACAAAATGAAATAGGTAAACTTAATGTAGTATTGTGAATTTCCTCTGAAACAGGATAATTCCCGGTAATGATACCCTGCATTGCCTTTTGTTTATTCGGTGCAATCGGGTAATGAATTTCTGTCTTTATTCCATGCAATAACAGATATTCTTTTAATTGATCACGTTTGGCGTGTCGAATGTTAAAAATGTGGTATACATCATAATAGTCTTTGTCTACAACTGGTTTTATAAACTCAACATTAAGATTATCTAAATATAGTTTTGCTAACTTGCGTTTATGTTCGTTAATCGCATTAAGCGAAGCTAATTTTATTGATAAAAAACCAGCCTGCATTTCATCGAGGCGTGAATTATAGCCAACATATTCATTCACATATCTAACTTTAGAACCATAGTTTCTCAATGCTTTAAGTTTTTCGGCAAGTAAAATATCATTTGTTGTTGCAGCTCCTGCATCGCCCAATGCTCCTAAATTTTTTGTTGGGTAGAAACTATGAGCGCCAAAATCACCAAAAGAACCAGAAATTTGACCTTTGTACTTACTTCCATGAGATTGGGCGCAATCTTCAATTACCTTCAATCCGTATTTCTTTGCAACAAAAAGTATAGGTTCCATATCGCAACATTTGCCATATAGATGTACCAACATTATAGCACGTGTATTGGGTGTAATTTTTTCTTCTATTTTTGTGGGATTGATATTATATGTTTTAATATCAGGTTCTACCAGAACAGGCTTAAAACCATTTTGCACAATTGATAATATTGTAGCTATATAGGTATTTGAAGGAACTATAATCTCTGTTCCGGAAGGAAAATCAAAACAACGAATTGCCAGATGTAAGGCATCTAACCCGGATGCCAGGCCAATACAATAATTTGTTCCGCAATATTGCGCATAGTCAATTTCAAACTTCTTTACATTTTCACCCAAAATATACCAACCCGATTCGAGCGTTCGTGAAAAAGAGGATTTGTATTCCTCAAAAAAGGGAGCGTTTAGGTTGCCTAAATTTTCGTAATCAATCATGGTAGTTCTCATAAATATAATCGTTTTTGTCAAAATACTCTGAGGCAAAAACCATTAAAATACAATCCTTTGAAAAGTTATCCATCCAATGATAGTCTTCAGGGTTAATAAGAAGGCATTTAGAAGGGGTATCCAAAGAAAATTCTTCAATAGCATTTCCTATTCCGCTTTTATTCGAAATTCTGCAACTTCCCTGAATTGAAACTGCAGCTTGAATGGTTGTTTTATGACGGTGATTGCCTCTGACAGAATCATCAACACCGTAGATATAAAAGACTCTTTTGATCGTAAAGGGTAGTACTTTTTCGATTACTATTAAATTACCCCGTTTGTCGGTATATTTATTCAGATTGATTATCTCGGCCATAATTGAATATTATTTTCAGGATTGAAGTAAAATATTTTTTGATTTATTAAAACTTTTTGAATGTTAATAATGACAGCATTAATGGCTATTTTTTAAGTAAATATCTTTTACCACTCTCTCCAATTCATTTATGAACAATCCACTGTGCCAGGTTTTTTCGATTGTTCGCGCATTTGATGACATAACTTGATGTAATTGATCATCCAATACTAATTTTTCTATTGATTCTGCAAAAGATTTCGGATTTCTTTTCTCAACTTTAAATCCGTTCCATCCATTTTTTACCAGGTCGGATGCTCCAATACAGTCGGTACATACAACCGGTTTCCCCATTGATAATGCCTCATTGATTACCAGTCCCCATATGTCGCCTTCACTTGGCAGAACTAAAAGATCGGAAGCAGCATAATATTTTTTTATTTCCTCATAGGAGACTGCAGGGATCCATTTAAATCGAAAATGTTTCAAACTTTGCAATAAATCCAGTGGACCCTTATAGGGGCCATTTCCGATCATGAGGAGAAAAATTCTGTTTTTTGCACCTTCTGATAAAAAAGGTATTGATTCTGCAAGATCCTCAATTCGTTTCCAGTCGAGTAAACGACTATTACAAAGCACTAAAATATCTTTATCATTTAAACCGAGTCCAATTCGGATCTCATTGCGATCTTTTTTAGCCTGTTCACTGTCACGGTAACTTGAAAAGTTTTCCATGTCAGGACTTAAATAACTGTTATAGATTTTTTCTGCCGGAAAACCCCAGGCTGTTGTATATTGCTTACCTGTTTCACCTGGTGTTATTGCGCCAAAGCATTTCTGACCAATCAAATTCCATCTAAGTTTCTGAGAGTATCGTTGCGTTGTTTGAACAAATCCCCCATCATTTATTAATAAAAAAAGCTTGCTTTTTGCCGCATACATTACATTAAGCATGTTTAATCCTGAAATATCTTCGAACAGGTGAATAGTTTGGAGAGTAGCAGTTTTCCTCACAAACTTTCTTAGTCCTTTTGACCAGGATAAATGATTTGAAAGGCTTAAGGTCTCCGGAAAATTAACACAAGGAAAGTCCATTTCTTTGTGTTGGTATTGCCAGGGTCTTCCCGGATCGGCCTTTCTTGTTAAAATGACCATGCTGCCTGGAAATGCCTCTGATATCATCTTCCAACGGTGAAACATGTATGGAGCAAGAAGGTTAGTATAAAAATAAAAGGTAGGCTGTATCATTTGAATAAATCTATTCCTTTTTTTTACAGAAAAATATTAAGTCGGTTCCCAATAGATTTATCAATGGAATTTTTGAAAGTGTCTTTTCGATATTAAGTCCAAGAAAGTGTGGAAGTATCCTGAAAATCTTACTGGAAAGAAATCCCAAACCTTCTATTTTTACGATATCCAGATGAGCTTTCCTTGCGAGTAATTTGCAATCATTAATTGACATAAATCTTTTAAGGTCTTTATCTTTTGATTGACCAAAAATTTTAATCCATAAATAACTCAAAAATGCATAACT
Organism: Bacteroidota bacterium; assembly: GCA_030680835.1. Taxonomy (GTDB): domain Bacteria; phylum Bacteroidota; class Bacteroidia; order UKL13-3; family UKL13-3; genus B1. The sequence continues at coordinate 52,415 of JAUXUD010000014.1, read as the reverse complement.
ATATTTATTTGTATGCATATTGAATATTAACCAACTATCTCTGGATTGTAATTTTTCACTTAATATTCCAAGAGCCTCTTCTCTTAATTCAGGATTTGCATTTAAAACAAATCTAAAAGTTGTGATCAGGTCATATTTACCTTTAATAATATTTACATCTTTGGTAATATCTCCCTGAATCAAATTTGTATGTTTGGTTTTTTGTGCTGCTCTATCTAGCATTGACTGACTAATATCTATTCCGTTAGATTCTTCAACAAAGGCCTCAACTAATGACACAATTCTACCAGTTCCACAAGCAAAATCCAAATATCTTATATTCTTATTTGTATTGCAGAAATTTTTTAAATGGTTTATTAATTTTTCTTTTTCAATTTCCCATAAGACGGATCCATAAGTTCCTTCTTTGTATGATACTTCATCATACTCAATGGCAGATTCTTTTGATAAGTAATAATCCTTATAGTCTTCATTTTTATTTAATTTTTCCATTTTTTATTGATTTTATTTTTTTAGTTGTGATTACTTTTACTGTCAATTTCTACGTAATAATGCTTTGCACAATTCAAGTGACATTTTATCATTTAATGTCCAATTTCTACTAGTCGACAAATATGCTAAAGCTAGTGCAATATTACATTTGCTTGCATAAGGGATGTTTTCAGATAAATAATAAAGTATTTTATTTGCTTTATTGCTATAGCTTAAAAATGGGGACTTAATGAAATGTTCAATAACGAATGACAAATAATCTGTCATTATTGGTGCTTGTTTGTTGAATCCTTCCCAATCATAAATCCAGAAATTGTTATTTTGAAATCTTATATTGCCAGGACCTAAATCTCCATGGGTATTACAAACTTGAATAGATTCAGTTACTTCACTTTCTAAAAAAGGAATGAGATTAACTGTCGGGGTTGACATTGTTTTTAATTTTGTCCACCATGGTTGAGTTCGTAGTGTCTCATGAGAAATACTAGATGATATTATTTCATTTACTAATTCAATCCAATTTTTGTCATTAAAATTTGAGTAATAATTTGTTTTATGAGGGATTAAACTCTGAATAAAGTAATAAGCTCCTTCAAATTCTCCTTCAAAAAGAACGCTAGGAACACAAAAATGCTTCAGTTTTATTTGTGAAAAATATCTCAATCCATTTACTTCATTTTGGAATAATGTTTTTGTTTTTTCATCTAAAGCCACTTTAGCAAACCCTCGTGCTTGAGCATTGTTGTCTAATAAAATAGCGACAAATCTTCTGTCTTCATTTTGAGGGAATGAAAAGGATACCCAACCTTCATTAATATCAAGAATTTTAAGTGCTTGATTCTTCCACTCTTTCCACCTAAAACTACCGAACCTTTTGGGTTCCTCATAGCTAACAATCGAAAATTGTTCTAATATTCTAATTGATGTTTTAGATTCAAGAATTTTATGAAATATTTTGCCCTTAATACTCGTACTTTTATGAATTGTTAGACTGGATTGTATTAACCTCCCATCTATGCTTGGTAAAAACAATTTCTCATATTGTTGCCAACGCATTAAAATATAACGATGGCGTTTCTGATCCTCACACATTTGATTCTTTTTCATAACCACTTAATATGTTTTATTTTGAAATAAAATTATCTTGGATTCCTGCTTGAAGTAATTTGCAAAAATTATCTTGAATTTGAGGGAGTAAGTGATTTTTTGTAGCAATTAGGTGGGCCCTGTCAATGAGTTGTTGCCTCTTGACTGAATCTGTTAATAACATCCTTAGGGTAATTGCTAAATTTTCAGGGCTACGTTTTTCAACAATTGAGGCCCACCCTTCTTCTTTTGCATAACGTAATATACCTGTTAATGGATGCGAATATACAATAATCGCTTTCCCACTAAACATAAAAAGATGAGCCTTTGATGAAACACTAAGGCGAACACGTTCAGGATTAGTGCCAAAACGTTCAGGTAAAAACAAAATATCTGCACTCAATAGAACTGGCACCATGCCTTCATGAGTTGGGCAACTCTCAAATTGAAGGAATTGACAATGGTTCAATTGTGATATAATATATTCTAAATTATTTGCTGGAAATATTTTTGCACGGACATTTAATCCTTCAGCATTAAGTATCTCACATGCTTTGTTAAGATCCTCTAAAAGAGACAGTCTGGGATGACTGAAATCTCCGGTAGAGACAATTATGTATTCACTTTGATCATTGGTTTTTGTGCTCGAAATAGCTTCAAATCTGGTAAAATCATCTCCTTGCATCAATAAATTAAATGCAATTCCATACCGCCATAGATATTCATTTTTCATTGGGTTATTAAACGCAATATGAACACTTGCCTTTCTGACTAAGTCATTTGATAACTTTTTTACTCTACTTCGAACAAATAGTGTGATAAGATTGCCATGTCCTTCTTCGGGAAGATAACAATAATCCGGCCAATCATCGGCAGGATAATATGCAATAGGTACCTTTATGCGCTTTGATATTATCAGCGGTAAGATTGTAAATGACAGATTATATCCTTGAGTAAAAAGGATATCAGGATGGAAGTTATCTATCCATTCAATCATTTCCCGGGAAAGGCGTGGTCTAAATACCAATTCGTAGAGGCCAGTTTTCATCAACAAATGCTCACCCAAAAAATGAGTTAATTGTTTGTAAGTTGGCTTCTTGTTCGATTTATTGTTATTAGATGTGTTTTTGGTTTCCACTTGTGTGATATTCTTAAATTTAAAGAAAAACCGGCCAAGTCTACGATCTATTTGTTCAATTTTATAATAACTTCCAAAGAAACCAGCATCACCATTACTTCCACCGCTGTAAATCTGTGCAAGATTTTTTTGTGGAAAGTTATTAAATAGATTTCGTACTAGCAGACCATTACTCGAATTATCTGTTTTATTAATGCGATTGATTGTCAGAATTAGGACCCTAGGATAGTGCATTAGGCTTAATGTAAATTTAAAGCCTCTTTTAAGACATTAATTTGTTTGTTGGGATTGTACTTTTCATAAATTATTTTATAACAATTTTGACGAATGGTTTCTCTTCGCTCAAATCCAACATTAACCCAATCCATAATTTTCTTAGTTAAATCTTCAACAGAATCTTCTGTAAAAAAATCACCGGTTAAAGAGGGTGATATAGCTTCAAACTCCGGCATTTGACGGGTAAAGTTGTTTTGGGTAATAACCGGAGTCCCATAAACCAGAGCATGCATTGCTGTTAAGCCAACATTTCCAGGAGATACACACACATCCGCATTATAAATAAGTTCACCTAGAATATTTTCATCATAACATGGGCCAAAAAACCAAACATATCTATCTAATCCGTAATAGGATACTAATTTGTGAATATTTGTCTCATCAGTCTGTTTTCCAATAAGTATTAAATTACATGGTGAATTATTTTTTATTAATTCATTCAAAGCTTCAATCAGCAACTCAATTTTTTTTCTCGTCTGTATACGTCCAATATAAAGCAAAATCGGGAATTGATTTTTAAAATGTTCTTTATATACTGATGTTTCTTTCAAATTTTGCCATATTTGCATTTGCTCTTCGACATCTAAAGAATTATATATTGTTAAGAGTTTTTCTGACTTAAAACCTTCCTTCAGCATTAAATTTCTGGCATAATCGCCATAGAGTAATACTTTGTCAGCCAGTCCAAAAAATAACTTTTTAATTAATATTTTAAAACGGGTCTCATTTCCATACCAACCATGTGTCCATAAGTATGATTTCCTGCCTGTTAATCTATTTAAAAGCAGAATTAACCAGGTAGAAATACAATAGGGCTCCCCTGTTAGTATGTATTGCTTGTATGATTTAAATGCCAACGAAATGGCTCCTTGCTGCCAATAAAAATTCCCAGCTATATGTAGGTAGTTCAATCTATTTTTATATCCTTTTAAACTTTCATAATGCATTAATTCTATAACATATGGAAGGCGATCTCCAATAAAAAAATCACATTCCAACTCTTTGTCCATCAGTGTATAAATTGGAGCTCGATAATGCGATGCTATGTTGAATACACAACAGATGGTTGTTGTCATGAGTATAATGGAGAGATTAAAACCTATTTGTAGAAAAAATTAAAGTTACATTCAGTAAAGTTCTCTAAAATCACTTAACAATTAAATCTAATATTCTTTTGGTCTGCAGACGATTATTCTTATTGGATAAAACAAATTTTTTTGCTTTAACTCCAAATTTATATAGTTCAGAACTATGCTTATCTAACAAAGTCTCTAAGCAAATCCGAAATCCTTCAATAGATTCATCCTTTAGTAAGTAAACATAGTCATAATAATCTTCTGGCATTCCTGGCAAAGCAGTTGTGAGCAAAGGCGTACCTGATGCCATATAATCCATGTTCTTGGAAGGGAAAGAATATTTCACAAATTCTTCTTTAGTAGGCCGGGGGTTAATCAATAAAGTTGCTTCTGTCAGCCTTTTTACCACTACATCATTTGGAACTAATCCAAAATAATTAATTCGGGAATCAAGTGCTAAATATTTAGGCATATCGTTTTCCATATCACCTTTACCGTATATGTGTAAACGAACAGTCTCATCCTTTAACTGCATGAATGCCTTTATTAAGGTTTTAATGCCATATTCTTCATAAATACCTCCTGCATATATTATAATTCTTTCCCTGCCTTTTTCCTCAAAAGTATTCTCCAATTGGTTTCCTTTATCATCCACTAAACCTTCCATCACTATAAAGGGTTTCTTCCTTGGATTCACTACCTCATTCATCTGTCTTGTTAGAATAATATAATAATCAAAATGAGTTAAAATATAGGACACTAACTGCTTGTGAAGCCGTTCATTCAGCCCGCCGGTCATTTGATTGTTGTCAATCAACAATCCTGGCAGGTCTGTTACGATTACCGCAACCTTCTGCTTCATGAGTTTGGCACTTACCATGCATCCAGCGGTCACGGATAAAATTAAACCATCACAGATCACATACTGTTGATGAGCCTTGTGAGTCAATATCCATCGTAGGGTGGACATCATACTCAACAAAAAAATAAAAATATTTTTGATATAGGGCAAATTTATAAAAGTCAGATAGCGATATCTGATGCCCCCGGCTTGTTCAGTTGATGACCTCCACCATCGGCGGGCGTGACTTAAAGAAGTTATTGGAATGGAACTTAATACATCCACCCCCTCTGGTACGTGCATAGCAAATCCTTCCGAAAGTAAACGATGAAATTTTTGGACTGCCTGACGAGGTTTAATAATAGAAGTTTCCCATAAATATTTTTGCATACCTGGCCCACAAAGAGAACTGACGTATAATAGTTTAGGGCTTTTCATTTAATAAATTGTTAAAAGCGGATGGAAAATCGATTGAAGAGGGCAGATTATAAGATATTCCTGAATTATTTTCTTTTCAGTATGTTTGAAATGTCCGCTTCAAAGTATTTTTATAACAAATACTTCTTTTTATGGAAGGTTTTTCTTTTTTTTTAGTTTTTTAGAATTTCAATTATACCAGCTATTTCATTTTGCACAAATTGTTCAGTTGGTTTAATGTTAATGTTAATGTTAATGTTAATGGAATTTTCTAATGCTAAAAAGATGCTGTTTACATCAGAAGGGTTAAAAATTATTGATGGTTTGCATATTGAATATGTATATGGTAAATCAGCACCAATAATATTGCATCCGTTTTCAATTGCTTCAACTATTCCTAGCCCAAAACTTTCAGCGAGAGAAGGGTAAATTGAAAATTCAGAACTTTGATAAAATTCAACTAAATTCTCTCTGGTCACGTACCCAATATTTTTAATAGGATAACCCATATCATTTTTTAAATTAATCAGTCGTATAATTTTTTTATAATCATCACTTATAGTAAGAATTAATTCGCCAATTTTATATTTATCATAAAATTTGCAAAATGCCGCTATCAATCTAATATGATTTTTATGTGGGGAGGCTGTACTTACGTAAATATATGTGTGCTTTCTTCTTGTTATATTTGTAATCGTATTAAAAGAAGGGAAAAAGGGGATAATTTCTATTTTTTCCGGAGAAATATTAAATTTTGATTGTAGTTTAACTTTAATATGATCAGATTGAACCAGCCAATAATTAGTGTTATCTATAATTGCACCTAAAAGAAAGGTTTTTAACATAAAAGATATTTTCTTAATAAATGAAAATTCCGCAGGCACACTCAAAAACATTGGCTGATGAAAATAGGTATATACTTGCCTATTTATAGAAGAAAAAGGAGGAAGGTTAGCAAAGCAAATTACTTTTTCAAATTTGTTTATATTTTTTTTGTAAAATTTATATCTATTAAAAATAGAAGCCTTTAAATAGATTTTCCTATTTTCAGGTATATAATCAAAGCAATCTATTCCTCTTATATCAAACAGATAAAAACAATCTATTTCTTCTTTTTCAATGTTTTTAACTAAATAGTCAAGAAGAACTTCTCCTCCACTTTTATTAATATAAAGAGAATCTAATAGAATCATAATAGTATAATAATTTGATATTTTTAACTCTTTTCTACTTCTTTCACAAACAACAGGTAAATTTGCGAATAAAAGAATTGGTTCACTAAAGATTTTAAAACCTTAATCTGATGGTAGCAATTATATATTCTATCAAAAACCGCATAACATCTTTTGTGATAAGTTGTGCTATTGAAAATTTATTTTTATAATTCAGCGGGTCTGATATTACCATCTTTTATTGTAGTACTATAGATATTATTTTGAAGAATATAAGCAACAAGAGGTACAAATAAACCAATAACAAAAATGTTAGCCGAAGTATTGACCAATGCAAGAATGATACTTAAATAAAAGCTCAACAACATATATCCAAAATAAATATGTGATTTGAATGGTTTATAGAAAAAAAGTAATATTTGCCGGTATGTTAAATACAATGCCAGAATCCCGGCTACCCCATATGAAGCCAAAATATCCAAAATAAATGAGTGTCCGCCTGAAGCCCTTCTTCCTGAGATTAGGCCACCAAAAATAGGATCTGATAGAAACATATCAATCGAATAGTCATAGGCCTCTTGCCTGCTTTCATATTCTTCATTAGTACTTTTAATACCTGTCATTTCATCTCCCAATGCATTCATCCTAATTGATAATTCAAAGCTATCCGTATTTCCTGCATAATAGTGCAGTAAATAGCCAATAACAGGCTTTAATACAAAAAAAGCCAAAATGAGAGCAAACTGGAGAAAAATGAATTTCATTTTAGAATATTTTATTGTAATGAAACTTGCCAAAATTGAAATAAGAGTAATCATTAGGGCAATTGCATAGCTTGAAGAATATACATAGTAAATCATTGGAATCACTACTATAATAAATTGCAACAAATTTATTTTGTTCGTTTTATACAATGTAAAAATCATGGGTATAACAAGTGGAATCATATATACAATGGTAAATCCACCAATGTTTTTTTTGAGATATTCCAAATATTTTGCGTCTCCCTGCATGCCAGATGCCATTTCTTTTGCAGCTAAGGGGTCAACTATTAATCCATAAGCTGAAGTGATTGAGGTGATACACAAAAAAGCAATTGAAAATAGTAAAACTAATTTTATTGTTTTTAAATAATTGTTTGAAAGCAGGTAAAAACCAATAACCATAGGCAATATAAAATCAACACCATTGAATAACGAAATTAATTTGATTTTTACATCATCTGCATTCGAAAATGATTTAAGACTTAAAAATTTATTAATTATTTGCAACACAAAAATCAATATGAATGGAATACAGAATTGGATAAATTTTTTATTTTTACCGGAAAAAATAAAAAATAAGACTATGGAAACCATAAAAATATTAACATATACACTTGACCAATAACCTATAGCAGGCAATAACATGTAAGCAAGATAAAAGATGCATGCAATTGTAAATAGAATACCAGGTTGCTTTGTGTTTTTTTGAACCATTTTCAGATTTCTTACCTGGTTTTAAGAATATTTTCGTAAACGTTGATTAAGTCGCTTACTATTCTTTCTTTATTATGCCTTATTAATGCAATTTTACGAGCATTTTGGCCAAACTGAATAGCACGCTCCCGATTGTTCCATATTTCTAAGATAGCGCCAGCCATTGCCCAGGGGTCGCCATCCTGTATGAGCATACCTTCTTCTCTATCTTTCATTAATGAACCTACTCCCCCAACAAAAGTGGAAATAACAGGCAAACCAAGGATCATTGCCTCACAGAGTCCATTTGGACTATTATCGATATGCGAAGTCATTACATACAAATCAGCACGTAACATGGCTTCAATTAATGTACTTTGATTCAGATGCCCCATTAATAATAAACCTTTTTGCGGGAAGTCTTTTTTTAATTTTTCCTTAGTAACCTTTACAATCAGATTTTCAGAAGCGATTCCAGCCACTTGCCAAACACATTGAATTCCCATTGAATTTAAAAGGTTTAAAGCCATGCACAACGTTTCGAATCCTTTATAAAAGGTATTGCTATTGGTAGTATGAATAATTATTTTATCACTAAAATGCGGTTTCCATTGATGTTGATAAAATGCATCCCGCAAAATTTCATCACCATGATAATAAGTGCTGTTAGGTGCTAATATTCTTGAAACTCTGTTATCCCAGGAGGTTCTGCCTATAATGTTTTTGGCCAATTTAAGGTTTTTTGTTTCTCTTTTTTGCATAGGGCCAAATTTTCTATACTCAACATGAAATGAATAGGGGAATAGCAAACTTTTTATACTTATTGCTTTTCTATCGGGTCTATGTAAAAAATGATTTTCAAAACCACTGCAATACTTATGTCTTACAACAGTTATGATTCCCTGAATAGAAATAACTACCGGAACCTCTGTATGCGGCAGGATTTCTGTAAAAAGGTTCTCCGTACCCTGAATGTGAATGATATCAGGTTTTACCTGTTCTATAATGTCAAGAAATATAGAAAGTTTCCGCTTTTCTGATGAAAAATTAAAAAATCTTTGTATGGCTCTTTTTAGTATCCCCTGATTAATGGGTATGGGATAATAGGTAGCGTTTTTATACCTGAAAACTTCTTTATGCTGATCGAAAAAAGCAATATGCAATTCCACATGATTCTGTAGCGATTGGTCTAATGCTTGAAGCCAGCCACCGGAGCCATTTAATTCATTATTAAAATATTCATCGGCATTTGCCGGAGTATTAGAAAACCAGAGTACTTTCATATTTTAAAAATTGGCACCTTTCAAATCCGCTTCATACAAATTACTAAAGTTCAATTTTTCCCCTTTTAATTATTCTACATCTTTCACATAATTATGTAATATTGGATCCTCATAACTATCCAACAAACCAATACCTAAACGTATTTTTTCTTTTGCAAATGTCAAATCATTTAAAACGGTATACACGGTTATTATTTTTTCGATGTCTAATTCACATTTAAAATTGAATATTTCGACAGGGAAAAATCGTTCGAGAACTATGCATTCAGGGAATTCTTTTTCATAATTACCATCATCAATAGGATGGGGTTTTATGTAGATATTGTATCCGTTACCGTGATTTTTAATAATATCCCTGTACATTTCAATTCTTTTCTCTTTTGTGCAAAGAGGTTGAGTCATAATCAAAATATTCTTTTTGTTATTATTAAATTTTTTATTCGTATTGCCAAGGAAGAAGATATCATAGATTGTTTGTTTCTCATTATTGGTTAGTTGATCTAAGAGGTTCTTTCTTGATACCTCCCTGACTTTTCTCCCAAAAGTATTGATACCCTGACTATTGTTAACTTCTATATCAAGGGCATATTTCGAATAGCCATCATATATGAAGACGATTCCTAACCTGGCTAGCAGTAATCTAATATAGAAGAATCTGGAGTTTTTTTTAACATCTTGTATTTTACATGCATCAAGGCCATCTTCTATTGCATGATAATATATTTTTTTATAATTTAAATATTGACCGATTGGATCTGCATCGCAGTAAACGAATATTTCACGATAAACCGAGAAATCAATATTTAAGTACCTTTCTTCTTGTTTAGCTGTGAATCGCCATGCAAACAAATCGTCAATAATTGTTCTTAAGAGCCAGTTTTTTGCTTCAGTTGCATATCTGAATTTTTCTTTAAAAAATCTGGGGTGTACTTCATTCAGTTCAAAAACTTCTGCAAATAAACTTGATTTTTCGAGTCTTGATTTTAAATCTTTAAAATCTGTACTCATCAGGCTGAGTGCTATGGTTCCTTTTTGACTATCGGTTTTTTGGCCATTTAATTCTTTAAGTATAGAAACATACACATTATAATACGTATGACAGATATAAATCCTATTCATGCTTCTTTGTGTTTATTGCTTCTGTAAATAATGAGATCCAATCTGAAGCCATTGAATGAGGTTCAAATTTATGGCTTGATTCAATTGACTCTTGGCACATTGTTGCACGCAGTTCTTCATTGTCCATCAGTAATCGCAATTTTATTTCATATTTTTTTAAATGATATGATTGAATAATAAAGCCGTTTTTATTGTTTTCAATAACGTCAAAAACACTATTAAAACTATCGAAGGAAAGGGGGATGCACCCATAACTAATACCTTCTAACAATACCATTGGCAAGCCTTCAATTGTGGAAGTTAAACAGAGTATTGATGCGTTCTGATATTGTTTACTGGTGTCACAAAAACCCAGAAACTCAACATTCCGAATTCCTTTTTTGACAATATAATCCATCAATTGTTTTTTGAATGGGCCATCGCCGGCAAATTTTAGTTTCCAATCCGGATAATTTTTATACATTCTCTCCCAGATGCAAATTAACCGGTCGGGTCTCTTATGATCAAAATCTAACCGGCCAACAAACAAAACAATTTTTTCTTTAATTATTGGTTTGTTGAGAAATTTAGAATTCACTGGGTTTGCTATCGCAATTACGTTTTTTAAATAACCTTTCCCTGTTAGATATTCCAATTCTTTTAAATAACCCTTTGATAACAGAACTACTTTATCACTTGTTGAACATACTTCCCCATATAATATCTGTTCCTCCATATAAATACGTCTATATCTCAGCGGCATTAATAACATTCTTCCAAATCCTTTTAGATAGCTAAATTTGTTAATGGCAGAAAATTTATAATCCTTTATTGCCGAAATTTTATTTAAGGGGTTTATGTGAATTGCTGAAATCAATGGAATTTGCTGTTCTTTTGAAACAAAGGCGCAGAGTCTTGTAAATTCTGCAATATTTCCTGCCTGATTCAGTATGATCTCAATTTTTTTATCTGCACAAACCGAAAGAAGTTTTTGTTTGTTAATGACAGAGTCGTAGGTTTTATCCGGTAATAGGGTTTGTTCAACTGCCGGCACATACATCTTACTATAAGGCGATTTGAGACAGGCAACAAAAAAAACTTTGTGTCCCATTTCAGTAAATACCTTAGCCAGGATGGAGGAAACCATCTCCACTCCACCTATTTGAGGATTAAATTCCTGGGTATTCCCAATTAAAATATTCAATTTGCAAATCGCTTTTGAAAGATGACTAGAATTGTTTTTGGGATTCTGAGGATTTTTTCTATTTTAGATTTTTTATCCGCAAAGTAAAACCTCCGCATTGCATTCTCGGCCTTTCTGAAGAAACTTATTATTGGATATCCATTACCTGTAATTCGGTTAAGCTTTTCCAAAAAAATAGTGTCATTTAATACAAAATCAGGATGTCTTAATGGCAAACTTAATTCAAAAGTTTTTTTATTAAAAATACTTCTGACAGATTTGGGTAGTTCTATAACTGACCCTGCACCATGGGTTCCATCCTCCCCAATACCAATATTGGATATCAGGTTCCTTGTGGGTACAATATTCAACATATTATTGAGGTTTTGTGCAGCCCATGAGATAGATTCATACCATTCGATTCCACTTGCCCTATGCCAGGTGCAAGTATTGACAGTATCTTTAAAACCCGTTAAATTATTTCCCAATATTTCTAATGCGTATTTATCTTCTAAAAAAGGCATATTCACATCCCATAAATCAATACATCTTTTCCAGGTAGCCCAACCCCAAATGCTTTGATTGCTTGTAAAAATATAATCTGCCATCTCAGATTTATATTCATCTAAATGATTCATGCCTGAAATGCAGTAAATTCTTTTATCGTCCTTATACTTTTCCAGGAGTTCCTTACAGAAAGGGAAAAATGATTGGGAAGGAACATCATCATCTTCGAGGATAATTCCCATTTCTTCCGTTTCAAACATCCATTTCTGGCTTAAATATTCTGATGGATCACAACCAATGTTTTTTACCTGGTAGTTGGTATGAATTTCACATTCCCAATCAATCTGTTCAACAATTTCACGGCATGCTTTTATTTTTGCCAGGTCATCAGGTCTTCCCTCTCTGGGCCCATCCTGATATAAATATAATCGGGAAGGGCTTGCTTTTTTTACCTCATCAAATACCTTTTCAAAATGATCCGGTCTTGCAAAAAACAATAATAAAACTGCAATATCTATTTTATAAGGTTTCATTATTTATTCCGTTTGTTTTAAAATAGTGCGGTAGTTTTTGATATAAATATTTTTTATATCAGCAACAATTTTGTGTTGGGCTTTTAAATTTCTTTTGATGGAATTCAAAGACAATATTTTCAATTTCTTTTAAGGCTTCGTAATCAACCAAAACGCCACCACGCTCTATATCTTTGGCCGAGGATATTAAAGATTTGGGTTTACCGGTTCCATCAGTTGCACTTAGTATTGTTCTGAGTGCGTGGGGTACTTTCAATGCAAGTGGTAAATATTTCTTGAGCAATGTCTTGATTTTGGGTTTAAGGCCATTCGATAATATTGCTGAATCCCAATTCATACTTAATTCAGCGTATGCATCCATCGCCCGTTCAACCTCGTCCGAAACAATTTTGATATCTCTTCCATCGGTTTTAGCTAAAGTTTCGGATGTAATTTTCAAGAACTCCTCCCTGAACTCTTTTTTGGTAGGAGAAGACCAGCATAAATAAAATTGATTTCCCGGATTTAGGGAAATATCCTTGTCAGGATGTTTTAAGTGCTCTTCCGGATTTGGAATATTTTCAGATGAACGTAACCAATGTAAATAAGGTAATATAATGCTTTTACCGAAATAACAAATTGACAGTTCAAATTGAAGTTCACCAATTGCATATATAGGAAACTCTTTTGCCACATACGCCTTGAAAGAATTTATCCACTCTTTAGATCTCACAACCGAGTATATTGTAGATGGAGTATAATGGCGCATATGTTTCAACATTCTACTCGCTGGATCTGTGTTGGTTATTTCATATCCTTTATGGTCCGGATAAGCAATATGTCCAATTACCTTACCATCTTCATCAATTCCGAAGCCCATAGCCCTTCCCATGCAGGCTACATAATCAGTTCTGATTTCGAGCCATTCAATGCTTTTATGAAGGGCACCTGGCAGATGAAATTCATCATCAGCTATCAAGGCCACATATTCGGTATCAATCAAATTCAAAACCTTTCCAATACGTGTTACTATATTTTCAGGGATATGATAATACGATATGTTAGAATCTAAATTGCTCAGTTGCTGTGCAGGTATAGATTCGTTGCTTCCATCAATAATAATTACACGAGGTTCTCTGCCCGACCAATATCTCATCAACCTCAATGCGAAATCCTGACGATTATAAGTCGGATTAACAAGTGTTAATTTATTAAGTAATGTAGTATTTTCTTTATAAACCAATTCATTTACATTTTTAAGGGAAGTTACACATCTCAGATTTTTTTTTAGGCTTATACATAAATCATGTAATTGTCTGCGTTTATTGCATTTTCTTACCTAATCCTCTTCAAATAACCATCCGGCGCGACGGTAATCAGCAGCTTGTCTTGAATACCCTTGTCGATTTCAAACTCTTCATGTGTTTTAAGAAATTCCCAAACAGCAGTTTTGGGATTATTGCCATGCCCCCACGGACGGTTTTCAAAATGACTATCCGGCATATCTTCAACTACGGTATCAAACACCACGCAATAACTGCCAACAGATGTTAGCGGGGCATAAAGTTTTAATTCCTCCAAAACATGTTCGTGCGTATGATTGCTATCAAGGCAGATCATTATTTTATTCCTGCCTTTAGCAATATTTTTAACCTCATCAAACACTTTTTCACTAATAGAAGAACCTTCCACCAATTTGATCCTTTTGCTCATGGGGTGCTCTTCAATTAATTTCCTGTTATGTGCGCGTATATCAATGTCTATACCCACCACGAGGCCATTATTGCCCAAAAGCTCAAGCAAAGACGCATAGTATACAATAGATCCACCGTGGGCAACTCCAGTTTCAATTATTAACTCCGGTTTTACATCCCAAATAATTTCCTGCATTGCAACCATATCTTGTGGAAAAGCAATAATGGGTCGCCCCATCCAGGTAAAATTGTAAGTATACTTGTCTTTAGCCGTGTCAATCAAAAAATCAAGGCCTAACTGATTTAGATCCTCATTTTTTCCAAGCGCTTCAATATTTTGTTTTTTTTCTTCGTTAAATTGGTTAATTGGATCCATATTTTATTTTTATATTTGTTGAATGATTTAATATGTAATGCTGAATGCAGTGGTTTATAATAACTAAAAATTGAAGCTTTATTGAAGTTTTCTGTCTTTTTTAAATCGGTCATTAAAATCAATCATTGAAACAATATTAACCTTTGAAGGAATTTTATAATTATCAAGTTTTTCCTTACAAAGTTTTATTACTTCCTTCTTAATCTGAACAGGATCAGATTTTTCGTTTATGCTAATATTTGCAGTAACTATTTGGCCCATGATTGCATTTTGCTGTCCGAAAACAACACAATCGTTGACTCCGTCTATTTGCAAAATAAGGTTTTCTACTTCCATGGGAAGTACTTTTTCTCCTCCTATATTAATTATTTCTTTAGATCTTCCGATAATTTTTAAGTAACCATCTTCCAACACTTCTACAATGTCACCAGTTTTAAACCATCCATCTTTAGTAAAGCTTTCATTTGAATGATTTAAGTAACCTAAAATTTGTGTTTTGCTTCTTAACCATAATTCTCCATCAACAATTTTATGTTCTTGGTTAGGATCTTCAAATTTTAAAAATAAACTACTTGATGACTTACTTTGTGTTTTTACTATTCCGGTTTCGCTTGTTCCAAAGGTTTGCATAAATCTTACATGAGGTAATTCTGTTCTTAATTTTAATAATAAACTTTCTGGCATTGGCTCTGTTCCATAGGTAATCATTTTTAAGCTAGATAAATCGTAGTGTTCATGAGCTTTACTGATTAACAACAAATTCAAAAAAGTTGGACTTGATGGCAAAATGGAAATCTTATATTTTTGAATTAAATTGCATATTATTTCAGGTTTACGCTCATTAGGAATCACAATGGTTGCACCCATGGCCAAACAATTAAATAGTGTATTTAAACCACCTATATGATCGAAACTTAGAAAAACTAAAAAAATCAAAGGTTTGCCTCTTTTATCCATGAAGGTAGAGGTGATATTATCCAGATTGTGAATCATGGCTTTTGGTCGACCTGTGCTTCCGCTACTGAATAATATGAGTCCAGATACATCTTTTTCTACTATTTCAGAAATAAGATAATGAGAAGTGTTTGCTTGGTCTTTATTTATTATTTCGGTTTCAAATTCTCCATTAACAATGGTAATAATAAAATCACAATTAGCTTCATTTAGTCTATCATTAAATTCTACAGTGTTTTTTGTTGTAATTGGTATAATAATATTTCTATTTTCAATTAATGCTAAAAAAAGAGAGATACTTTCAAAATTATAATCGGCTTTAATTACCACTGATTTTCCAGGAATAATTTTCTGCTCAATAAGAAATTTACAAGCTTTTTTTACTGATTCATTTAAATGAACATATGTAAATGAAATATCATTTATGATTACTGCAACATTGTCGGTAAATGAGAATATTTTATTTACAAATAAATTATTAAACATAGTTTGTTTATTTTACAATTCCTCCAAGATAAAGAATTTGGCCGGTGATAAATGAACTATTTGGCGAAATAAAGAATTCTACGATGTTGATAATATCATTTAGGTTTCCATATCTTTTAATAGTTTGTTTATCTAATAAATCTTCAATCTTATTTTTTGGAACGGCTTTAATTAAGTCAGTTTCAATAGGTGTTGGGCCAATTGCGTTCATTGTTATACCAAAAACTCCTAATTCTTTAGCCATATTTTTAGTCAGTTGCTCAACTGCAGATTTTGATGAAGCATAAATAGCTTCACCCTCCAATTGTAATGGGACAGCTATACTGGTTAGATTGACTATTCTGCCAAATTTCTTTTTTTGCATCAATTTTACTGCTTCTCTGCTACATAAAAAAGTCCCTAAGAAATTAGTTTCAAATAACTTAATAACTGTTGAAAGAGGTGTAAGTAATACATGATTCATTGATGCAATTCCTGCATTATTAATTAAAATATCAAGTTTTCCAAATTTGTCTTTGACAGATATCATCATCTTTTTTACTGCAAGTTCATCAGAAATATCAAGCGTAAAATGAAGATAATTAGAATGAGATAAATCAGATGCAAGCCTACTACAGCCAACAACGAAATATTTTTTTTCTAAATAATATTCTGCAAGACCTCTTCCTATTCCTTTACGACTCCCGGTGATTAAAATTACCTTATTACTTTCCATTTTGTTGAGTATTAACTAACTCATAAATATAGTCAATAAGATATGAAATTCGTGAAAAAGGACTAGTCCTTCTAGACATCGCTTGTTCGCTTGCCAATACAATTGAAATATTTAAATGTTCTTCAATAGCTTCTTCAATTTGTATAATCAACCTTACCAGGCTTAAAGAATCAAGCGAAGCTCCACCTCCAAATAAGCGTGTTGTTTCACCTTCATTGAGATTAAAATTATCATCATCAAGTTCAACTTGAAACTCCTTGATAGTATTTAATACTATTTCTTTTATTTTTTCTCTTTGTAACATTTTATTTATAAATTTAGGTCTTCTACTCATCTAAATTAAATTTTATGGACTATTAGTTTCACTCATTATTAATAAGTTGCTCACTTATGTATTTCCATATAATCAGACTTGCTAATAACTAATTCTGCATAATCAAAATTTACATTAGCGTCTTTTCTTAAACATTCTTCATAAACCTTTTTGTTTTCAGATATTATTAATTTTAGTGGTACTCGGTTTTTTTCTTGAAAACCAAGATTCTTATGCAATTGCAAAGCAAAAATATTATTAGAAAACACCTTAGCAACCACCTGTTCAACGTTTAATTCAGTAAACGATATATTCAATAAAGTTTTTTCAACAAAGGCAAATAAATCTGATGGCCCTCCAATTTCACCACGTATTGCATTATCTAATTCTGCTGAAATATCTGTTATATTACATAATCCAAAATGTCCAACTACCTTTCCTTTACTGGACACTAAAAATAATATTCTATCGTTAGCTGGTACTATTTTTTCTGTGAGCCAGGTTTTAGTGCCTTCTGATGTAGATTTAAACTGGGATTTAAAAAAACGCATTGATTCATTACGCCACTTTGTAAGCTGGTTAATTAAAAAGTCATCGTTGATTATTTTATAATTAACTGGTAATAGTTGCGAGATAACAGTTTGGTCATCTCGAATTACATCATAAACGATATTTTGAGACTTGATTTTATTGATAAGGGTATGATTTTGCATGCTGATTACAGAAATAAGCCTAAAATTCTCACTTTACTTTACTTTTAATAACATTAACCACTTTTTCAATTTCTTTTTGAGTAATGTCATAATAGCTTGGAAGATTAATTCCTCTATCATAAATACCATATGACACGGTGTTTTCTTTTTTTGTTTCAAACATAGGCAGAAAGGATAAGGGGTAAAAGAAAGGCCTGCTGTCAATATTGTGTTCTTTCATTTGTGCAAATAAATTTTCCCTGTTAAAATTTACCGGTTCGTCAAATATGATTGTTGGCATCCAGTAACTGTTTTTTACATATTCCTGTTCTGCATTCATGCTCAAACCGGGCAAACCATTTAAAAGTGTTTTGTAGCTATTAAATATTTCCCTTTTTTTATTCACTAAATCTTCAAGCCGTTCAACCTGTGCACAACCTAAGGCAGCCTGTAAGTTTGAGATTTTATATTTATAGCCAATCCGCTCCATCCAGAATGTTTTGGGATTCCGATGGTCTCTGCCATGATCATTGTAAATTAATGCTTCATCAAACAAAGTTTTATTGTTTGTCACCAGCATCCCGCCTTCACTTGTAGTCATCGTTTTTGTGCCGTGAAAAGAAAATGCGCCAAAGTCTCCGATGCTGCCAACTTTCTTTCCCTTATATTCAGAGCCCAAAGCCTCCGCAGCGTCTTCGATGACAAACAAATTATATTTTTTTGCAATTGCCATGATCTCATCCATTTCACATACATTTCCGTATAGGTGCACAGGCATGATGGCTTTTGTTCTGGAGGTAATTGCCTGTTCAATTTTTTCAGGATCAATACACCAGGTGTCTTTTTTAACGTCAACAAATACCGGTTTTGCTCCGATATAAGTGATAGGGGCTACTGAGGCTATCCAGGTGATATCAGGACATATCACTTCGTCTCCGGGTTGTAACCCGATAGAAAGAAAAGCAAGATGTATGGCCCCGGTACAACTTGAAGTAGCCAAGGCATAATCCGATTTCAAATAGGATGCGAATAATTTTTGAAAACGAATGATATAATCATAACAATGGGATCCCCATCCATTAGTTATGGCATCATTCACATAATTAATTTCTAACTGGGTAATAGAAGGTTTTGAAATTGGGATCCTTTGTTGTACTGCGGTGTTCATAATTTCTAATTTCGGAATGGGTATGACAAATTTCCCTTCCCATTCATTAATATAATCTAATTGTTTCACGATCTCTTCCTTAAGATTCCAGGGAAAGATGATAACATAAGCAGGTTTTGTATTCTTCAAGTATGCCTCATTCATCACCGGAATATGGCTACCGGGTAAGAATTTGTTTTGTTTGGCAGGATTCGCATCCACAACAAAACTGATCAAATCATTTTTAATTCCACAAAAGTTCAACAGCGTGTTACCTTTGGCAGCAGCTCCATATGCAGCGACAGTTTTCCCTTCGTTTTTCTGTTTAATCAAAAAATTCAATAAATCTATTTTAACAGTTTGAGCCCTTTTAAAGAAACCGTTATAATATTCGATATTATTAATACCGGAACTTATTTCCTTATTGATTAATTGTTGAACATTTGCAGATATGGGTTTGGATGAATCACCTTTATGTTTGGCATAAATACGAAGAGAACCACCATGTGTGGGAATCTCTTCCACATCAAACATTTCAAGTCCGCGGGATTCAAAAATCTGTTTTACCGTGAAGAAAGATAAGTAAGAAAAATGCTCGTGATAAATGGTGTCGAACTGGTTATTGTCAACCAATTGCAATAGGTGCGGGAACTCCATAGTTATCACACCTTTATCAGCCAATACAATTTTCATTCCGGCAACAAAATCTACAATATCCGGCACATGAGCGAGGACATTATTTCCCAATAAAAGATCCGGCTTTTTTTGTTGGGCTAAGCTGGTTGCTAGCGCTGTTCCGAAAAATTCATTTACACTTTCAATACCTTTTTCCCTGGCAGCGTTAGCAGTATTTATAGTTGGTTCAATCCCTAAAACTGGCACTCCTTTTTCTTTAAAATATTGCAGCAAATATCCGTCATTACTGGCGATCTCCATCACGAATGAATTTTGATCAAAGTCAAAACGTTGAATCATTTTTTCAACGTAAGCTTTGCTGTGTTGCAGCCAGGTAGTAGAGAATGAAGAAAAATAAACGTAATCGCTGCTAAAAATAGCATCCGATTTTTTGTACTCATCTACCTGCACCAAAAAACATTTGTGACAAGTATAAACTTTTAAGGGGTAAAAAACTTCAGGTTCGCTAAGTTGTTCTATGGTAAGAAAGCTATTGCTTGCAGGACAATTAACCAGGTCAATAAACTCATGTACTAATTCAGTTTTACAAAATCTGCATTGCATAATTATATTCCTTTATAATCTTTTGTGAGTAGTGGATGGCTTTTATCTTTATCCGACATATCGGTCACAAGTAAGGGCCATTTTATATTTATCATTTCATCGTTATACCTTATCGCAGCTTCGCTGTTTGGCGTATAAAATTGTGTATGATAATAAATAAGTTCACAATCATTGCTTAGGGTTTGAAAACCATGTGCAAAGCCTTTGGGTATATATATCGCTTTTTTATTGGTTGCCGAAAGTTCAATACTAAACCACTGTAAAAAGGTGGATGAATTTTTCCTGATATCCACCACCACATCGAATACGGAACCTGCAATACACCGAACCAACTTTATTTCCTGATATGGAGGAAGTTGATAGTGAATACCTCTTATGGTCCCGCTATGTTGCGTATAAGAATGATTGGTTTGCAACCATTCCTCGGTATGGCCTATTTGCTTAAACTCTTCCTTGCAAAATGTTCTTGCAAACCATCCTCTTTCGTCACCTTTTGGCTCCGATTCTACAAGAATTAAACCTTCAAAATTCGTTGGTTTAAACTTCATCAGGTGTTGTTATTTTATGAAGATTATTTTTCAACAATTTCATTCTTACAAATCTGTCACCATCAAAATCCTTAGCTGAAAAATTTGATTTTTTCAAATACCCATACAACTCACTCATTCCTTTTTTAAGTGTGTATTCCAGTTCAAAACCGGGCAAAAGTTTATATAACAAATCAAAATTCACACGGTAATCCCTTGGGTCGTTTCCGACTTCCCCGGTGAAAACAATATTCGCTTCAGGCATTAAATCCTGTACAAATTTAGCTACTTCTTTTACCTGGTAATTCTCTTTGTTTCCGCCAATATTAATGGCTTTGTTAAACACGGTTTCAGTAGGAGCTTCTGCAACGGCAACAAAGGCCCTGGCAATATCCCTACAGTGCACTAAAGGCCGCCAGGGTTCACCATCACTCATAATTTTAATGTCACCTTTTGCAACCGCACAAGCTAAAAAATTATTTACTACTAAATCTATCCTAAACATTGGTGAATAACCATAAGCGGTCGAGTTACGTAAAAAAACCGGACAGAAATTTTCATCTGCCATGTTACTAACCGCTTTCTCGGTTTCTATTTTTGAAATGGCATAAGCGGTAAGTGGGTTAAATGAAGCGTTTTCATCTAAATCCAAACTTTCACCCTTTCCATAAATAGAACAACTACTTGAAAATAAAAACTTTTTTACACCGGCTTTTTTTGCCAGTGCACCTATATTTATTGAACCTTCTTTATTGATGCTGTATGTTAATTCAGGATCAAAATTTCCCATTGGATCGTTCGAAATGGCAGCGAGGTGCATAACACAATCATAGCCATATAAATCTTCAACTGTTACATTCCTTATGTCTTTTTCAAGTTCAATATCAGGTTTAACAACTTCAGAAATTTTGCAATCGCCAAATAAATTAATATCGCATCCGGTTACAAAATGCCCTTTGGACTTTAATATTTCAATTAAATGTGGGCCTATAAATCCCTGATGACCCGTTACAAATACTCTCATATATTTTTTATTTTTTTTACCAGATTTTCCATTTAGCATTTCCTGAATTCCAGATTTCTTCAAGCTCAATCTTATCGCGAATAGCATCCATACATTTCCAAAATCCTTCATGCTGGTAAGCCATTAATTGATTATTTTTTGCTAACTTCTGCATCGGGGACTCTTCCCACATCACATTGTCGGCATCCGGCGGCAAATAGTCAAAAACCTGAGGCCGTAAAATAAAATAACCGCCATTTATCCAACCTTCATCTCCCTTCATTTTTTCCATGAAAACCCCAACTGAATTATCGGAATTTATTTGCATCACGCCATACCTTCCAACAGGCTGAATAGCTGTGACAGTAGCCACCTGGCTATGCCCCTTGTGGAAATTGATTAATTTTTGAAGGTCAATATCGCAAACGCCATCACCATAGGTTAGTATAAACTCTTCATCCTTGACGTACGTTTGAATTCTTTTTAAGCGTCCGGCGGTTTTTGTGTGTAAACCTGTTTCAACTAAAGTTACTATAAAGTCTTCTGCATTCGAATTATGTACTTTAATATTGTTATCTTTTACTTCAATTGTAATGTCTGAATTATGCAAAAAATAATTGGAAAAATATTCTTTTATAATATAGCCTTTATAACCAAGGCAAATAATAAAATCGTTAAAACCCTGGCTTGAAAAATTTTTCATGATATGCCAAAGTATTGGCTTATCGCCAATTTCAACCATGGGTTTTGGTTTTAGATGGGATTCTTCTGAAATACGGGTTCCGAGTCCTCCTGCAAGTATTACTACTTTCATAATTTATTTTCAATTCTAATATTGTTTTCGTATGCAATCGAGCCCCAACCTTGTGGCCAATAAGAAACCATTGATACAGGATTATCGCCGGTATCCTGACCAATAATTACTCTAAACACAGGATAACCAACAACCATATCCAGTGGCTCGTAATTAACACCTGAAACATTTTTTGCCAGGTTAAATCCTACCTGATACTCGCCTGGCATCAAATTCCTGTTAGGAGGTAATGTCACAAATAATATAGCTGTCGCAAAGGGGAGTATTTCAACTTTTTCTTTACTGAATGAATTTATTACTGTATTATTTTTCAGATCAGAGAAACCAAACCATAATGATATATTATTAATAGTTTCATTTGAATTTGAAATAAGCTCAAACTCGAAGCATATTTCCTGATTATAATAAATAATACCCTGATTGTCTTTAATCTTGATTGATTGTATTCTGACCTGACCACTGCCACCAATTCTGCTTTGTTCAATTGTATTGTTACCGCTTATAATACTTTTCTGATAAAAATCGATAGCTTCGGTTACATTGGTATTGCATTTTATTTCACCATTTACAAGCACGATAGCTTTTGTACAGAGACTGGATATACTCTGCAAGTTATGACTTACGAACAAAATTGTTCTGCCCTCTCCTTTGGACAAATCCCCCATTTTACTCAGACATTTCTTTTGAAATTCATAATCCCCCACTGCAAGTACTTCATCAACTACGAGTATTTCACTTTCTAAATAAGCGGCAACAGCAAAGGCGAGCCTTACATACATACCTGATGAATATCTCTTAACAGGAGTATCAATATACCTATCCACTCCTGAAAAATCTACGATTTCATCGAACTTGAGTTTGATTTCACTTTTGCGCATCCCCATAATGGCACCGTTCAGGAATATATTTTCCCTGCCCGTAAGTTCCGGATGAAAGCCGGTGCCTACCTCCAATAAACTCGCTACCCTGCCTTTCAATTTAACTGTACCGGCGGTTGGCATGGTTACCTGACTTAAGATTTTCAACAAGGTGCTTTTTCCTGCACCATTCTTGCCTATTATGCCAATGGCTTCGCCGTGTTCGATTTCAAAATTAAGATCTTTCAGGCTCCAGACGATATCACTTTTCCCTTTTTTAGAGCGGTCATTGGTTTCCCCGATTGTCAGGAACGGATCCTCCTTGCCACGAGCCAATGCCCACCAGCGCTCAATATCGCGTGACAAGGTGCCGGTAGTGAACTGGCCTATCTGATATGCTTTGGTAAGATTTTCAACTTTTATTGCGATCATTTAGTTTTTTTTTGTAGGTTATTATAGTTATTGCTCAGAAAGAATATAATGCTACCACTTCATAAGTGATGACTGGGCATCTGCCTAAATGGTATCAATAAATGATTTTTCCGCTTTATTAAATATAATATATCCGATGCTAAGGATGAATACGGAGACAAGAAATGAATAGGTAAAAGTTTGGAAGGTGAGTACGCCAACACCAAGCGTACTGGCTTTTATGCCTTCAATGACATAAGTCATGGGATTAAGCGCAACGATGCGGTACATATTTCCACTGAGACTGGAAAGTGGATAAATAACTGTTGTGGCATACATCAAAAGTTGCATACCAAATGGAACAAGAATGGATAGGTCCTTGTATTTATTTGTCATGGCAGTAACCATCATTCCAAGGCCGAGCCCCTGCATAGCCATAAACAAAATAAATACAGGAAACAAGAAGATATTCCAGCCTATGGGAAATATGACTCCCTGAAAATAAAAATAGATTATTAAACCTAACAAAAGGACAAGTTGAATTGCAAACCTCAGCAGATTGGAAACAACAATACTTAACGGACTTATTATCCTTGGAAAATAAACCTTACCGAATATTGCCTGATTATCCCTGAAGACGGTAGATGTTTTTATTAAGCAGTCTGAAAAATAGTTCCATGCAGTAATTCCAACGAGATAAAACACAGATTGAGGGAGTCCATCGGTAGAAAGTTTAGCTAATTTACCAAATATAAAAGTAAATACAATGGTGGTGAATACCGGCTGGATAAAATACCAGAGCGGACCAAAGATGGTCTGCTTGTAAAAAGCAACTATATCTCGTCGAACAAGCAGCATCAGCAGGTCCCGATACCTCCAAATTGCCCCTAAATCAAGTTTGAACCACCCCTTTTGCGGGGTGAGAATGAGGTCCCATTGAGTCGATTCTTCTATTTTATTCATATTTTTTATCAATAACCACTCATTTTATTATAATATTTTTCAATCATATTTTTTTGATCCTGAACAGAACAGAACCTCGAATAATCACCTTTTATAAAAGTTTCTGTTTGTAAATAGATACCGGGTTTGAATTCTTTATCTAAATGATCGTCAACTAATACTGGCTCAACTGCAACACTTCCTATATTTTGGATTTGAAGGGTCTCCATAGGTTTGAAAATAAGCCGGTGAATGGGTGTAATCAATTCAATAACCCAACGCCCCGGACCTTCCCAATTTGCCTGGTAAGAAAATAAGGCATTGTTTTCACTCACCCCTGCACCTGCAAAAACAGATGAAGCAGGATGCCAGTCTAGACCACCTTTGAAAAAAGCACATAATTCTTTAGGGTTACCACCAAGATAGAAGGCAGTATCAATAACATGTGTAGAGTTTCCCAGGAACCAATTGTGATGTTCTGTTTTATGCTTCTTTAAGTTTCGTATTAAGTGCGACCATTCGGTAAATTCAAAATTGAATGAAACCACTCCGCCATCATCTTTTATTATTTTTTGTGCTTGTATAACAGAGGAGTAAAATCTCCTGTTATATGCAAGTAAGACGTGAGCATTTTGCTCTTTTACGAGTTCTGAAACAGCAGTTATTTCCGAAGCATACCCCACTCCTGGTTTTTCGAGAAGAATTTTTCCTATACCGTAATTTAACAGAGCAATGGTTGTTTCAGTGAGTGCTTCAATTCCAACTCCAACAATTACAGATTCCGGAATAGGAGGTTTTGTTTTTAGAAAATCATTGAGTCCACCTCTTATTGTCTTTACACTATATTCTTTTTCAAATAGAGCACAATTTTCTTCTCCTTTTCCTATTGCAATGAACTCCTTATTTAATGCTTTTAGAACCTTAGCGTATTCCCTGCTCATAAGTCCTGTTCCAATAATCCAGATCATAATTTATTCAATAATTTGTAATTGAGATTCAACTTTCAATGATTCCTTTTTATGATAAAATCTTGTGGAGTAATTGTGCAGCTTTTCTTCTTCAAAAGTCGCATAGTCAAAAATGCCATTGTGATTCAACGCAATAAAAGCCGGAAGGAAATGATTAGCGTTTACTTCTGATTTATGATTCAGGAAAGGCATAAGTACAGGTCCGGTTTCCACCTGCCAGTTATCATCGGTTGAACGTACGTTAATGTGTTTTACCGGAAACCTGAGTTCGTATTTTATTTCCCCAATTTTGAAAAATACCTGAGCGTTTAAAGATTTTTGATCAAAAACTGCTAAATAAATTTCTTTTGGAGTATTCAATTTTTTTGAATCAGTATGTGTTAAATGAACTTTTATTTCTTCGAAGTTTTCTATATTCAGACCGTTTGTATCCCGTATGCCTCCGGTAGCGTTGTTGATGCGGAATATTTTAAAGTCCCTTTCTGAAAATATGGCTTGAAAAAGGTATTCGGGATCATGTAACATATCTTTTCCTGATAATACCTTGCAAGCTAAAACACTACTTAATAAATAATAATCAATCTGTGTTGAAGTTATTATGTTTATCACACTGCAACAGGCTTCAATATTAAATCTTCCGTACAAGTCATTTTTTAACCGCCATCTGATAAAAGATTTATTGAAATTGATTGTCTGCAATTGATTCTTGGTGTTGCTGGTATCTATTGATATTGCTTATGTAATTGGGAATAAATCCTTATATATTTTTGATGCAGAAAGCCATTCGAATATTAGTTTATGCACCTTTTGTGATTCTTTTATTTCTGGCAAAACTGCATTCCCTTTTATTAAATTTTCTAACCATACTTTTGTTAGTTCACCAAGAAACGGGGACTCGATTTTTTTTTCAAGAGGTTGTAAGTAATCTGCGGCGTATCGGCTTATAGGCATTGAACTATCAGCTTTACGCAAAATATCAATGCGCTTTTGTTGAATTTCGTCCAGTAAAATTCTTCCATGACTACCCACAATATCCCACCCGCCAAAAACTGTGCTACGGGCAGAAATTGAAATTAAAGCTCTTCCCAGTATTTCCTGGTTTTTAAAGAATCTGATTACTGCCCATCCTCCAAAATCGGCAAACTCAAGACCACGGCCACTTGGTATGGTTTGAGGGTCTATTTCACATGACTGTATTTCTGCATCATCGGCATCGAATAAAAAGAATAACAAATCCAGGTAATGGATTCCATTGGCACCAATACCAAGCGTCCCTGTATTGACTGTAATATTTTTTTCTCCTTTAAATTGAGTTAATGTTTGAAGGTCGTTTTTCAATTCTTTGAAAGATTCATACAATCGCATGTTTAGATTAACATACCCTTTAATATCCGGATTTTGATCAAAAAATGTGATAAGCTCGATTACTTCTGAAATGCTTTGTCCAAGAGGTTTTTCAACCAGAATGTGTTTTACACCTTTATTGACAAGCAGGCGACAATTTCCCAGTCTGTTCTGCGATGTTGCTGCAAGAATTCCAATATCAAATTTTTCACCTGAATGGATAAAATCTTCAAGTAATACGAAACTTATTTTTGAAAATTCGGTCTGGTTTTTTAATGATTCCTTTGCATTAGTTAGGGCGTCTTCAAATTTATCTACCAAAAAAAGTGAGTTTAATTGAGGTATATCGCAAATACCTTGCGCATGTCTGATGCCCATTCTGCCAGATCCTAATATAACAACATTCATTTTATAATAATTATTTTACCTTTTTAAATCATCAACACCAGTGCCAGATACATTATGCCTCAATTTCCATTCTCCTGTATCACTTTTGGCCCACAAATGAGGAGACCTGAACTGATCACACAATTCATGAAATCTTTCGGATTTCATACCGATATAGTCCATGATCTCATTAAAATATCTGTCCGGAAATTCTCCGTCAAATTTCTTTACTAAAGCAACCCCTTCTTCCCTTGTTAAGTGCATATTACGAATTTCCTGAGAAGCATCATACGTAGCCCTACCGATACCGAATTTGATAAATGTGGTATAATAATGAAGATCATCAATCTTATCGTCGATGCTGTTATATTTACTGTATGTGCCCTGAGTTCTGAATGGACGCGCCTTGAAACCTGTATGTTCTACTGCATAGTAATAGGATTCTTGTGGGATCCATTTTATATAGTAACCAAGATAATGTACTTCTATATTTGATTTTGCAAGTTCGGTTGAATCAGCAGGAAGAAATGCACTCAGATCAAGATTGGTTAAAGCATATTTTTCTTTCAATTCTTTTATCGAAACACCGCCCAGATAGATATCATCCAAATTGCTGATGGCGTAATAAGATTTATCCCGGAGTGAGGAAGCATTATCTGCGATTGGATTTCCATATTCAGCTTCATTTTCCCCATAAAATATAAGCGGTATATCATATTTTAATGCAAGTTTGGGAGCCAGGTTTTTCTGTCCCAGCATAAAAGTCTGAAACGGATGCATTAAATTTTCAATGGATAATTTAGTTAGCAGATTCATTACTTTGCCGTTAGGGGTAAAGGTAACATTATCGAATCCACTGTTGATCCAGTTTTTCCAGTTTTTATAACCGTAGTCGGTATATAGAATCGGAGGCCAGGTTATAGTAAGCGGATTCATTCCGTATTTATATTTTAAGATATGAGCCTGCATTGCACTGTCTTTGCCTCCGCTTCCGGGAACCATACAATCATAAGAGCCATTTTTACTTCTGTGTTTATCCAGCAGCATAAGCAGCTCTTCTTCTCTTTTTTGCCAATTAATCTTTTCTTTTTCTTCCCCATGACGGCAGGCATCACAAACACCTTCTTCATCAAAATTAAGCGTTTTCTTTTTGGTGTTAATATTGTGTTTGAATTCAATTTCTGATGCGGGACGCTGATTCGACATCACACACTTTTTGCAGAATTTAACTTCACGGGGTAAACCGTATTTTACTTCTGGTACTTCTGTTTTTAACATAAGCGATATACTTTATTTTTAATATAATTGGACCAGTTCCGGTATATTTTGAGTCCCTGATCCGCACTTTTTTCAGGATGGAACTGTACGCCAACAATGTTGTCTTTAGCTACAGCTGACGCGTATCTGACACCTTCGTATTCACTATAGGATAAGATATTATCATTGCTTTGCGGTATGGCATAATATGAATGCACAAAATGCATATAGGTACCTTCTTCGATATCAATTAGGGGAGAGGAATTCCACACGAGTGGATCATTTTTATATATCTGGTTCCATTGGATCTGCGGAACACGAACTACCTTTGAATTTGAATTGAATTCAGGAAAGCGGACAATTTTCCCCGGTACAAGATTTAATCCTTTATGTTCCCCGAATTCTTCGCTTTCGGTAAATAATAATTGCATCCCAAGGCAGATTCCTAAAAAAGGTTTACCAGTTTTTACAAAATCAAGAATCGGTTCTATCAGGTTATTTTCTCTCAAGCTATTCATAGCATCACCAAAGGCCCCAACACCAGGCAGAATTAGTGCATCTGCGTTTAATATGTGCTTAGGGTCTGAAGTTATTGTAGAATCCAAACCCACATGTTTACATGCCTGATTGATGCTAAATATATTTCCGAGTCCGTAATCTACAATGACAACTTTCGAACTCATTTATTATTTATAATTAAATTGGTCTGCATGGGATACTATTTTCTTTAAGTAAGGTTTTAACTTTTTTGATGTCTGAATGTTCGATGATTCCAAACTTCCTACCACTCTGGAGGAATGACATGTTCCCTTCCTCCTTACTTTTAGAACCTGATAAAATTTTAGTCATCGAAGCATAATGAAATATTGAGGCGATTGCCAGAGCATCTGCCCCCCCTTCAATAATTGCCTTTTTAATATTACAGGGATCGGCAGCTCCACCGTGTGCGATTACCGGTATTTTAACTGCGGATGAAATTTTTTTGATCAGTTCAATATCAAATCCTTCCCCCGTACCTTCTCTGTCAACGGAGGTGATGAGAATTTCGCCAGCCCCAAATTCTTCAACTTGTTCTGCCCATTTAACCACTTCAATTCCTGTTTCTTCCCTGCCATTATCAATAAAGGCAAAATACTCACCATCAGGTTGTTTTATAGCTTCAATGGCAATAACAATAGTTGATGACCCAAATTTTCTGGAGGCATCTTTAATGATCTGCGGATTTTTAATTGCTGCTGTATTCAGTGAAACTTTATCGGCTCCTGCTCGCAGAACTTCTTTAATATCATCAAGGGTGCGAAGCCCTCCTCCAACAGTAAGCGGGATATATATTTCTCTAGCAGTTCTTGAAATTATTTCATGCAAGCTGTTTCTTTCATACAAACTAGCGACAACATCCTGAAATATCAGTTCATCAGCACCATTTTCATAATAGTATTTCGCAAAGTATTCTGGTTTCCCTAAAACGCGTAACCCTTCCAAGTGGATTCCCTTTACCAGGTTAGGGCCTTTTATATCAAGCCTGGGTATTATCCTTACATTGCCCACTATAGATTTTTGATTAGTACGAGGTTGTTTTCGATTAAGAATTCTGCCCAATTCCAATCGAGTGGATTATCAATATCCAATGATGTTAATTCATCCATCATAAAACCTTTTACCTTTTTAAATTGACTCATCGGAGTTCGATAAATAGAGTTTGTGTTGATGACATATATAGCTCCATTGTATTGATAGACGACAGGGCAATCCTGTCGTCTGGTATAATAACCTGTTTTGCTTTTTATTAACAGGCCACAGGCATCTGGTTCAAATAAATTATAATAGGGGTTTGTGTCGCTTTCTTTTACGGAAACAACCATATCAAGTGTATTATCAAAAAGAGCAATTGCCTCTCTGGTTTGCTGAATGGTGCGAAATGGTGAGGTAGGTTGAAGTAATACCAGTTTCGTGTAATTTTTACCTATGGATTTATAGAAATCCAGGCAATGAATGAGTACCTCTTGTGAGCCAGATGTATCCTGGGCCAGTTCGGAAGGCCTGATGAATGGCACTTTCAATCCATATTGGGTAACTATCTCCATGATTTCATTGCTATCAGTACTTACGCATATATCTGCATCAATGGCTAGCTGTCTGGCAATATCTATTGAGTAACAAATAAGTGGCTTTCCGGCCAGTAGTTTGCTATTTTTTTTAGGAATTCCTTTTGACCCTCCTCTGGCAGTTATAACAAATAAGGTATCGCTGATTTCAGACATTATAATTTTATATGTTTGACGTCTTCCTGAGCTTTCCTGAAATCATCCATTTTACCTATATCCAGCCAGTATCCTAAAATAGGGTAGTAGATTACTTTATTTTTGTTACTTATTAAGTTTTCTATTAAATCTGTGGCATTATAGACTTCATTCAATGGGATTTTTTCAATAAATAACTTTTTAATTAAATAAATACCTGCATTTGATTGAAATGTAAGGTTAGGTTTTTCCTTTAAACCAACAATATTCTCATTTTGTATGTCCATAATTGCATATGGAATATTTACAGTATAGGGTATGGAAGCAACAGACATATCTGCGTTTTTATTGATAAAGTCCAGGTAAAAATCCTCAAGATTTATGTTTGTAAGTAAATCCGAATTCATAACAAGAATAACATCGTTTGTAAAATTATCTGCAAGACTCAGCGATCCAATTGTCCCCAGTTTTTTATTTTCCCTGATATAACTTATATTCAGATTCTTGTTTGTACCATCTCCAAAATATTCGATGACTTTATCTCCCAGATAATTAATACTGATTTGAATATTTTCTATACCATATTGTTTCAGCATATCAATACCATGCTCAATAATTGGTTTATCTCCAATTTTTAACATCGGTTTTGGTAAATGCTCTGTCAAAGGCCGTAGTCTGATTCCTTCTCCTCCAGCCATAATCAGGCAATCCAGAGGGAGATAGGATTTGTTAACAGAAAAAAATACCATGTTAACGATTTTCATTTTATCATTTACAATCGGTAAAATCTGTATCCCTTTTTGTTTTGCCCGGATTACTTCGCTAAGCGATTCATGACCTTTCTTTATAAAAAAGAAATTGGAATTTGTTATTTTGCTGATACTTTCCGTAATACCATATCCATTTAATAGGCCTCTTCTTACATCGCCATCTGTTAAGGTAGCCGTCAATTCTTCCTTTTCGTTTATTGCAAAAAGGGTCAGATTTTCGCCTAAATCATTCAGCATATTCAGAGCTACACTGATTTGTGCATTTTCATGTATGATGTGCTTTTTGAAATCAGGCATAATTTTGTTTAATAATTTGCACAATTTTAAAGGCACTATTGCCATGTCCGTAAATATCGGTATGTTCAGGAATTGATGCTTGTTTTATCAGTGCAAGTTTTTCCGCAATCATTTCTTTTTTTATTTCGCAATTGATCCTGTTTGGTGTTTCTATTCTTCCCTTTTGCCTGTTACCCAAATTAATAACCCATTTTGGAAACCAGTTTGCTTCAATACATCCGCTCGACGTATTTCCAATCATGACTATGCAATGTTTCATCGCCGATAAGTATCCTATCATTCCTAAGTTTTCGAAACCAAATGCGTTCGTATTTCTTTCAATAAATCCCTGTAAAGATGTTCTGATAATATTGCCCATGGTATCAGAATTAGGCATTGTAATCAGAAACTGGAATCCTTTGGTTTGATTCAATGCTGCCACAAGTTCGGCAGCATATGCCCGATTTTTTTCAAAATCAATTGTTTCAGGATGAAACGTGATCAGGATGGTAGGTTTAGTAAGGTCGACCCCAAATTTATCCCTGAATTCAGCAATGCTGTAGAGTGTAATATTTTTCAGGTTATCAAAACTCAATGCACCAACATTATATACATGATTAAACGATCCTATTAATTCTTTAACCCGGTTTGCATAAGGTGCTGCACTTGTAAAATGGATGAATGACATGTGGGTAATGCTATGTCGAAAGGCATCATCAATGGCGCCGGATGTAGTTTCACCTCCATGAATATGAGCAATTTTTACATTAAAAGGAACTGACGAGATTACTGCAGCAAACATCTCGTAACGATCGCCAAGGGCGAACACCAGATCAAACTGGTTGTCTTTCCAAAATGAAGAAAAATTGATTACGGTTTTACCAATTGCATAGCTGATATTTTCAGGCTGGTCGCCATTAGGGATGGTATCAATTTTATGCGGTACCAGAAAACCATCTTCTTCTATAGCCTTCACCGTGTTGCCAAATGCAGGAGACAAATGGGTTCCAAAAGCAATAATTTCAGGTTTAAAAAAAGAGTCACCATATAGAGCTTTCAACAGTGGTAAATAAATACCATAATCAGCACGGGAACTGGTGAGAATACCAATCTTCATATTAATTCGTCCCAATTGAGCATGTGATCTGAGCCAAGATTAGTTAACAGTTTTTTGCCGATAACCTGGTTATATTCCATTGGCGAAATTCCATTACCAGGTCTCTTCATGACAAGATCTGATTTGGTTAGCACGTGACCTTTATCAAAAGCTTTCACCAGATGAATACTTTTTCTGGCAATAACCATATTTTTTGTTTCGGAGGGGGATGGCTTTTTGATCCCATCGCCCATTGCTTTTTCAATATTTCTGATGGCAGAAACCATTTGTTTCAATTCCCCGGGCTCCAGTGATGCTTTGTGATCCGGGCCATCCATGTTTTTATCCAATGTGAAATGTTTCTCAATTACACTTGCGCCCATCGCAACCGCTGCAACAGGAACTTCTATTCCCAGTGTATGATCGGAATAGCCGACTCCAACTTTAAGTTTTTCCCTGATATCCAACATCGCATTCAAATTTACATCCTCCATGGGAGTGGGATACTCTGTATTACAATGCAAAACTGTAATTTTATCTTTTGATGTGCCTGAAACAGTTAATGCGTGGATTGCATCTTCAATTTCGGCAAGGGTACACATTCCGCTTGATAAGATGATTTCTTTATTAAATGAGCCTATTATTTGTAATAATGGCAGGTTTGTTATTTCACCTGATGGGATTTTCCAGCGGTTAATGCCCAGTTTTTTTAGGAGTCTGATACTGTCTTCATCAAATGCTGTCGACCAGAATTCTATGCCATACTTTTTGCAGTATTCTATCAGTTCATAATGATCAGCTTCGCTCAGTTCCAATTTTTTGAGCATTTCAAATTGCATGTCGTCACTTCCGGACATATTTGTTTTTTGGTAATCTGCCTTTTTTGCATAACGGCTTACTAAATTCTTCGCTTTAAAAGTCTGGAACTTAATAATATCAACCCCTGCTTCAACAGCAACATCAATTAATTGTTTTGCTATCTCCAATGACCCGTTATGATTAACTCCAGCCTCGGCTATAATTAAAACATGTTCTTTCATTTTATCATTCTTTTTGCAGGATTTCCAACCATAATCAAATTATCAGGCACCTCCTTTAATATCACTGCACCAGCACCTACTATTACATTTTTACCTATTTCAACACCCTGTTTCACAATGGCATTTGCACCAATAAAACTACCTTTTCCTACTTTGACCTTTCCAGCAAGTACTGCTCCTGGGGAAATATTTGCAAAATCATCGATAAGGCATTCATGTTCAATAATTGCTCCAGTATTGATGATGACACCTTTACCAATGGCAGCAAAAGGGTTAATATTAGCTCCACGTGCAACCAGTGTGCCTTTGCCAATTGTTGCATACTTTGATACATTCGCATCCGGATGTATGGCTAATGAGAAATCAAATCCATTTATTTCCATAAAAGTGGATATTGATTCTCGTGTTTGATTGTCACCAATGGCAATAAAAACTTTGTCCCCCTTAATTTTTTTTAAAACTGCTTCATCATGATCAAAACCCAAATACTCCAGTTTTAACAGATTAGTGATGGATCTTTCTTTGTCAAGATACCCAATTATCCGATAACCTGAGAGCATCATTGCTTCTGCCACCACCAGGGCATGACTTGAGTACCCAACTAATATGACTTTATTATTCGTATTAAAATGCATGATCAACTAATGAACTGCTGGGGATGTTAACTAATCTATTTGCTATATCTTTCGCATTTGTTATATTATCAGTTTCACAATCTTCGAACATAACTAGCTCATTCATCAATTGCCAGGCAGGTCGTGTCATCACACCATTTTCATTGGAATACTTTAAGAAGGCATCCCTTTCTTTTTTATTGCTGAAGAGGATGCAGTTTAACCAATAATTTGAAGATGAATCTGAGGGCTCATCAACAAAGGTTATGTTTGATGAAAGAGAGGAGAAAAACTCTTTATACATACAAGCTGTTTTTCGTTTTGACCCAAGGAATTCAGGTAATTGTTCAAGTTGTGCCAAACCAAGGGCAGCATTGATATTAGGCATCCTGTAGTTATAACCAATTTCATCATGAACAAATTCCCAAACATGAGGTACTTTTGCCTGGGTAGTCAGATACTTTGCTCTTTTAGCGAGATTCTCGTCCATAAATAAAAGCATACCTCCTCCACCAGTAGTAATCACTTTGTTGCCATTAAAACTCAACACCCCAATTACCCCAAAAGTGCCCGTATGTTGTTCTTTATAAAAACTGCCTAAGCTTTCAGCAGCATCTTCCACCAGTGGTATGTTGTATACATTACAAATTTCAGCAATTTCTTCAATCCGGCATGGGTGGCCAAAGGTATGCATGGGAACACATGCAGAGATTCGCTTACCGGAAATTTTATTTATAGTTTCCTTTTGATTTGTTGAATTGTTAGAACGTTGAATTGTTGAGGTTTGAAGCCAGTTTTTAAGTGCTTTAGGTGAAAGCCCCATTGTGTCCATATCAACATCAAGAAAAACAGGTTTTGCTCCACAATAGGAAATGGCATTTGCTGTAGCAATAAATGTTAATGGCTGGGTAATCACCTCTGAATCTCTTTCAACTCCAGCCATTATCAGGGCCAGGTGAAGAGCGTTGGTTCCATTCACACAAACAACAGCCTTTTTAGCCCCCGTATATTCAGCTATCTTTTCTTCAAACAGGTCGACAAATTTACCTACCGAGCTTACAAATGTCGAATCAATGCATTCATTCAGGTATTTTTTTTCATTGCCGGCAAAAACCGGGGCATGGAGGGGAATGAAACCTTCAGGTTTATTATAGATTTTCCTGATAAATGATATAATATTCTCGTAGGTTGGCATGAGGGAGGTGTAGTTTGTTTTTATATGGTGTTTTTGCGAATTATAAAATTACCATACTTATCCTTATTTTCAAGTGAGTCGCTATATACTCCAATTTCAAGCGCATTTACCAACTCCTTAATTCCATCACTTACTAAAAAATTTGGTTCAAATCCCAGTTTTGATTTAACTTTTTCAAATGAAACTTTATAATTTCTTGGGTCACTACCTTGTTTGCCATACTTAACCTTACCATTCGGAATGACATTTAATATTTCATCAATAATCATTTTTTTTGTGAAGTTGTTTATATCACCACCTGCATTAAATACTTCAAAGTCTACTTTCGCTTTATCCGCGTTGATCACAATATCCAATAACCTCGCAAAATCTCTTACATGACAATAGGGCCTCCAGGTATGTTCATCAAAAACCAATAATTCCTGATCAAAAAAAAGATCTCTCGTAAACTCACTAATCGTAAGATCAAAACGCATTCTGGGAGAAAGTCCAAATGCGGTTGAAAATCTTAGTATTACCCCTGCGTAATCTACTTTCCCTTTTTTACTTAATAAATACAATTCGTTATCAACCTTTGCCTTTGCATATAATGAAAGAGGATTCAGTTCAAATTCTTCATCTGCTAGTTCATTTTCATTAATTAAACCATAATTAGAACAAGTTGATATAAATATGAGTTTATCAATTCCTTTACCATTAAAAAAATCAATACACTTTTTAACGCCTTTATTATTAATTTCCTCTGATTCGGTGGGATATTTTTTTGTGATTGGATCTCCAACCAACCCCGCCAGAACTATTACGTCAGTTACACCATTTGATGCACGATTCAAATCATGGGTGTTCCCTATTTCTCCAAAATAGAAATTGTAATCAGGATCACCAAGATAGGGTTGTATTGAGAATTGATTGTCGTAAATAAAATTATCAAGCACATTTACCTTATAGCCATTCTTTAAAAAATGTGAAGTTACAGATGTGCCTACATAACCGGCTCCACCAATCAATAATACTTTTTTCATGTAATATATTTATTATAACAATTTAGTTATGAAATCTTCATTTTATGGTCATGTATTATTTGTCAATACTGGTATTAACCTAACTGTTTCCATAATAACAGGTCATTCAATTGAAGGATTCTGGTTTTCTTTTCTTCAAATTCTTCCGTATCAAATACAACGAAACGAATCTTCTTTTTAATGTATTTCTCCGCTTTAATCACTAATTCATTGAAATATTCCCGGTTGATTTCTCCAACCAATACCAAATCTATGATTTCAGATTCATTACCTTGTGCCAGATCGCCGGTAAGGTACACCTGTTTCAAATCACCAACATTATTCAATACTCTTTTCATTAACTCATCCAGTCCGGTTATTTTCATTAAAATACTGTTGATGTCACTAAAAAGCGGATGTTCAGTATTGGACTGGAATATTTTTTTATTGCCTCTTGTAAAACTTTTCAATAACCCGGCATCTTCTAACTTATTCAACTCAACCCGGATTGAATTTGTATTGTCTCCAAGTTCAGTCTCCAGATTGCGTAAGTAATCCTGTTTTCCTGAATTCAGGAAAAATTTGAGAAGAAGTTTAATTCTGGTTTTAGATGTGATTAATGCGTCGAGCATCAAATTTTTTTGAAGAGAAAGTCCAGAAGCCAGATACAAGAGGCTATAATTTTCCAAGCACTCAAATATGCTTAAATCGCGGGATATTGTGATCTGATTCTTCTCTGGCTTCTTGACTCCGGGTTCTGGAATCTATTTAAAGCTTCGCCTGGTGAGCCCCAGTAAAATAGGTCAAAATAGGCTAAAGGAAGAACACGCTATTATATAATAAAGGTGCAGATTGAGTAGTTTTTCTACGCAATATTAACGAGGTAGTATGAAATAAACAAGAATTAATTTTAAAGAAATTATATCTGGAAGGTTTGAATGAATAAGTGGTTGTAAAAATAGAGTTCAGAACATATAGCCCAAAACCCAGACAAGAGACTTGATTTGCAGAACCTAAACCTGACTCTAATATATTATCGAAGTATCTGGATTTTTATGTCTGGCTTCTGGACTCTTCCTATTATATCCCGAAAATTCGTTTCCAAAACGGCTTTTTATCTACTTCTGTTTCTCCATAACCATACTGCTGACCATACCCATACCCATACCCATACCCATATCCACTACCATATCCGTATCCATAACCATAAGCACCGTAACCATAACCATAGACTGGAGCAAAATTTATATCATTAAAAATAAGTCCAATACTCTTTACTTTTCCACTCGAATAGATCTCATTTATTAAATTAAAGTAATTTTTCTTGGTTACGTTTTGCCTGGCAACATATAAAGCAATATCACAATTTTTCATGATATCCAATCCATCTGCAACTAAACCAATAGGAGGTGTATCAAGAATGATATAATCATACTCTTTTTTGTACACTTCCAGTAATTCATAAAAGGCATTTGACATAATTAATTCAGAAGGATTAGGAGGAGTAGGACCAGCAGTAACAATATCCAAATTCATCAAATCAGTTTTTTGAACGATTTCGTCTTTATTTAACTTCCCAATCAGGTAATTTGTTAATCCAAAAGTATTATCCAACTTAAAATCCTGGAAGATCTTTGGTTTACGTAAGTCTACACCTATCAATAATGTTCGGAATCCACCAATTGCTAAAACTGATGCCAGGTTCATGGAAATAAAGGTTTTTCCTTCACCTGAAATTGTTGAAGTAACTAATATTACCTTTTTGTCCTCTTTCCCTGCAAGGTAGCTGATATTGCTTCTCAAATTCCTGAAAGATTCTGAAATTTGTGACTTAGGATGATTAGCAATAACCAGGGCGGTTGCTTTCGTATTGTGTGCGATACTTCCAACTAATGGAATCTTTGTAAAATGTTGTAATTGCGAATGATTCTGAATGTTATGATTTAAAAATTCAAATCCTAAAATAAGCAGCAGGGGTAAAAGCAATCCAATCACAAAAGCAATTATGTAATTATAGGATTCAATGGGGTATATTTTCCTAATCTGTTCAGCTTCATCAATAATCTTATTATCGGAATTAATACCGGCACCGGCAATACCTGCTTCAGCACGTTTTTCCAATAAATAGGTGTAAAGCTTGTCACTCAATACATATTTACGGGTCATATTCAATAATTTCTGTTCAGTACCCGGCAAGGTTGAAATCTGTGTTTCAAAACCTGAGATCCTTTGGTTTAAATCATTTATAATAATTTTTGATGAAGCTTTAACACTTTTCAAATTCTCAAGGAGGGTAGATTTTAAACTCAGTAAAGTTTGATTCGTCTCAATTAAAATAGGATTATTGGCATTATAGGTAAGCTCTAAAGTCTTTTTGCGGGTATACAAATCAATAAGTTTTTGCAATACCGAGTTAATTATTGGTTCATTAATGCCCATTACACTGGGAGCCACTAATTCATCTAATGGATTACTTTTACTGATATAGTTTTCTAAATAATTATAATATTTATTTTTTAATTCTTCTTCGGCTTTTTTCTTTTCTAATTCACCAACATTTTGAATAATATAATTGCCGGTTGCACTAAGATTAACAATTTTATTGATACTCCTGAAATCTTTCATTTGGTCTTCTACAATCCCTAAAGTATCTGCCAAACCGCTTAATTGCTGGTCAATGAATCTTACAGTGCTTTGTGTAACCTTGTTTTTCTCATCCAACCCGGTTTGAATGTATGTTTTGAATAGTTCATTGATAAACACTTTGTCCTTTTCGGGCCAGGCACCTTCCTTACTTATTTCAAAAATAGATGATGATTTAGTAATAGGTTTTATGGCATAAGAATTATTATATTCATTAATGATGCTAGTTATTGGATTGAGTCGGAAACTATATTCATTTTTGGAATTCTTTAAAATATTGGGATCTAAAACAGTCAACTTGAATGAAAACCATTCTGATTGAATGTTGTTTTTAACAGACATTCTTGTTTTTTTAAAAGAACTTATTCTTTGAAGAATTTCTCCTGTTTTTGGAACGAAAATATTACCTCCTTTTTCTATCCATACTTCGATTTCATCTGTATTTAAAAATCGGATTGAAATGTCGCCTTGTAATACCTGAACGTGATTACTATCCAACTCCACCATAAATGGAAGATTACCAAATAAATCTGTTTTATTGATGGAGCCTATGCTGTAATAACTGATTCCAAAATCCAGGTTTTTAATAGTGGCTTCAACCATACTCTTGGATTTTAAGATTCCCTGTTCATTTTCAATATTGCGGTTGGTACTCAGTAATTGCATCCCCTGTAAAAAACTTTCGGCTCCGTCAGTTCCTGCCCGTCCTCCTTTTTCTTTGATTAAAATGGTTCCTTTCACCAAATACCTTGAATCAGCATAACGATTTACTAAAAAGGCAATAGCTAATGAAAGTACCAATGAAATTACAAAATAGGGGATAAATGCGAGAAATTTGCTAATTATTGTTTTAAAACTAAATCCTTCTTCCTCTTCATGAATATTGGATTTTGAAGGTTCTTTTTGATTTATTTGATCGTTCATGTAAACTT
Source organism: Bacteroidota bacterium (assembly GCA_030680835.1). Lineage (GTDB taxonomy): Bacteria > Bacteroidota > Bacteroidia > UKL13-3 > UKL13-3 > B1. The sequence continues at coordinate 11,944 of JAUXUD010000014.1, read as the reverse complement.
ATTTGAGATTTTTAACAAGGATATAGGTATTTAAAACTAGTAAAAGAGAACTCAACAACGGAGCCACTACCCCAAAAGATGATTGTAAACTGCTTAAATCACCCACAGCTCTTGACTTTAAAGGGACGACATATAATATATCATTAGGTTGTATAAACCAATAAGGAGAGCTAATAAGACTTCTATCAGTTAGATCCAAAATATGCAATTTAATTCCTTCAGGATTTTGGCGATAAAGCTGCAATTCATATCTGTTTGCAATGTTTTGCAGGTCACCCGCTTGCGATATAGCTTCAATAATACTCACTTTGTTTTGTTGAAAAAAGAACTGACCCGGATGGTTTACATTACCTAAAACACTAAACTTAAACTCTGCAACTTTTACTTGTAAAAAGAAAACCTTAAAAAACTTTTTTAGCTCAGTTTCAATAGCACGCTTAGCATCCTCAACTGTTTTATTTTCAACTTTAATCTTGCCCAAATAAGGGAATTCAAATTCCCCTTGGTTATCGATTGTAAAACCAATAAAATAAAGCATGGACCCCGAAACCCCTTGACCCTGTCCGATCATAGTTTGGCCACCCACAGGAGGGACGAAAATTTTATTTAATTTTTCATCATCTGTAGTTAATGAAATATAAAGGATATCGCCCTTTTGTAATTTGTATGCATAGGGTTGCACAGGCATAACGCCGTTGCTATCTAATTTAACATTGCCTTTATCCTGCAGGTAAACAAATTTTTTGTTGGAAACGCAAGAGGTGATAAGCAGGATTCCAATTAGGATTATTGTTATTTTTTTAAATTTCATTTTTTGTTTGATAAATTAGAATCCAGAATCCCGAGTCCAGAATCCAGAAACGAGATGCGAGAAACGAGACAATCCACCTTCGCTAAAGCTCTGGTGGACGAAGGCCCGGCATTATAAAGGTTATCAGTTATGAGCTGTACTATTCGCATTATTGGGTGAATGGTGTGTTTTTTTCAAAGTTTACAAATCTAACAAATATGAGGATATTACAAATATTATGGAATGGGCTTTCAAATTTATTGAAAATTAGATATCTGTTTGTGAGATTGTTAGGTTTGTATGTATTTTGCATAGGGGCTGCAACAATAGTGGAATTTTGTGTTTTTTGCAAATGTATAAACACGATTTTTGGGATTTGCCATCAGGGCAACCCTTGCGGTTGCCCTGATGGCGGGGATGCAAAAACCAGAAGGCATATATCCCACATAAATTTCACACCTTGCGCGGCATCAATTTTGTATCCCGCCAAAACCCACCACCCCCGCGCTTTTGTGTTTGTGACGTACCGTACAATGGCTACCAATATGCCATCCCTAACGGGATTAATGGCGATACACACCGCTATTTATTTATAAATTATGAGTAATGCTAAAGGAATAATATAAATCATACAGTATTCATACTTCCTATCTTTCTACTTCCAAATTACCCGAACAATGTATTATTTCCACCTTCAAGTATGTCAGGAATAATTTGTTTGATACGTTGGGTAAACCATTCTTTTGATGGCGGTTCATTAATCCAGACAATATCCAATATTTTTTCGATTGGCAACTGTTCTAATATTTCAACTGCATTTACCGGGTTAACCCAAATATCTTTTTCTGAAGCATCATTAAATATATTCTCCCAGTTGAAGGTAACAGTTCCGGAAATGAAAACGATATCAACCACATCTTTTAATTCATAACGGCCTAAAGCAGTTAATTTATTTGATAAAATATTCAAAATATTATCGGTTCTTGAGAAAATGGGGGTATCAAAGGGTATACCGCTGCGAAATGGCACATCGTTTACGAAATCGATTTTTAATGAACATTCTCCGGCAAAAATAAATATCCGTGCAAATCCTTCGTCGGCCACTGTAGTTTCAAATTGCAGACCCGAATCCTTAAGTTCCCTGATCACTGCATTAACCTGTTGTTTAAAATTTAATACTCCGTTCGCAAAAAAGTCAAGGTCGTCAGAATAACGATGGTGCAGATAAGCCCTGCTTAAAGCGGTACCCCCTGTTAGATAAAAATCAACAGGTAATCGGCCTATCATCTTAAGTATTCTGTCCTGCAGGGGGTATAAAGTATTTAGATAATAATCTGCGTGCATTTGTATAAAAAATTCGGCGTTGAACCGGATAAAGTTTTTTGATGGTTGAATCAGTGAGCAAATTAAGTAAATTTTGTTTATTGATAAGTTTCATTAATTCATGCCATTTTAAGCTATTTAGGGCCTTTATAAAGATTTGTTCGTCATTTTGGAATACATCAACAGGATTGGATATAATTTTATCAGATAATTCTGATCTCCTTTTTTCCGGTATATCCCAGAGCATAGCTTTTAATTTTGTATGTAACCCTATTTGCATGGATGTTTTTATTTCAAATGTATGATTTTTTTATTCAATAAAACACAATAGCTATTTTCACAAATATTTGTGAAGTGAAAATTAATATCCAGCCAAAAATTATTTGTAGCCACATAATTTTTTGGTTCAAACCGCAACCCAACAAACTCACACCTTGCGCGGTATCAATTTTATGTTCCGCCAAAACCCACCCCCCCGCGCTGTTGTGTTTGTTACGCACCGTGCAATGGCTACCAATATGCAAACCCTAACGGGATTCAAGGCCATACACACCGCTATTTATTTTTAAATATGAGGAGTAATGCTACCCGAATAATAAATTATACCATCTTCATTATTCATACTTCATACTTCATAGTTCATAGTTCATACTTCATAGTTCATACTTCATAGTTCATACTTCATAGTTCATACTTCATACTTCATACCTCAAGCTTAATAACTCATTCCTTCTTAACCCTTCTCAAAAACTCCACCGGCAAGGTAACAGCCAAACTCTGCTGTATGCTATTCAGTTCAATCAGAATTTTATTCTTCCCTTTGTGTTCAATCATTTTGCCTTTGGTGCCAATAAGCGGACCGGCAATTATTTCAACTTCCTGTCCGGGTTCAAAAGGCTCACCTGCCGAAATATTTTCCAGGTCCTTTATATTTCCCAACATAAGTTTAATCAGCTCAATTTCCCTGGGGTCAACTATGGCGGGCTTCTTTTCGAAGTTTACAAACTTTACAATCCCAGGTACATTTAAAATCTGGTAATAATGTTTTTCAAGCTCGGTATAAACAAACAGGTAAGAGTTAAAAAGTGGTACCTCTACCAATTTTTTTCGATCGCTCCATTGGCGCAGGGTTTTGTGCAAAGGTAAAAAGACTTCATATCCTTTATGTTTAAGCTCAACCTCCACCTTTTTTTCGGCCCGTGGGTTCGTATATAGTAAATACCAATGTTGGATGGATTCTGGTTTTAGTTGATTTTGCATTTGGCTGCAAGTTTAGCAGAATTTAGGGTTTTAAGCAAGGAGGAAATCCAGATTTGCAGATGAAAATGGGAAATGAGATTTGAATTGAGTAGTATGAATGAAATGTATATATTGTATTGGGAAATGCTAACTTTAGCCAGTTGAAGGGGATCAATTCTTTACAACCTTAAAATATTTCAATCCATTATCAGTTTTAACTTCCACTATAAATATGCCCACACTTAGTTCCACTGCATCTACACTTGCTTCTTTTTCTTTAAGTTCCATGCTTTTAACTAATCTGCCCTGAGAATTATAAATATTTATTGAATTCATATTCAGTTTGGATGAACTGATATTAAATCTATTATCCATTGGATTCGGATAAATTTCTATTGTATTGTCTCCTGATTGTTCACTTATATTTGTTGTAACCGTAACATTAATGGCGCTGGTGTCTGCACAATTGTTTGTATTAATTAATTTTACCCTGATCCTGCGGGCACCTGTTAAAACCCACTTAACATTAATAGAATTTGTTCCCTGGCCCGATAAAATATTACCTCCTATAAGTGTCCAGTAATATAAATGACCGGCTTGTGGATTGATGCTGTAAGTTACAGGGTTTACTATTGAAGTTACAGATAAAGGGCCAGTTATGTTTCCAACAACGGGTAAAGGAATTTCAGTTGTTATAAACGCCAGTGAAGTATCAGTACATAATTTGTTATTACTAACAATAACCTGGTAAACGGCCGATAGTTTAGTGTTCAGTTTATTTTGGTTTGCCATAGGTACCACTGTACCGTTTTCCAACCATGTATATGTATTAGAGGCGCCGGTATTTGCTTTGAGCGTTATTGAATCGTTGATGCAAAATAAACCCGTTCCCCTGGTGGTAGTAATATTTGCCCCCGGCTGCGAATTTACCGTTACCATTTTACTTATCGAATCTTTACACCCGTAATTACTCACTGATATTAATTTTACTGTAAAAATTGAAGGGGAAAAATATGATTTTACCGGATTTATTAGATTGGAAACTCCACCATCACCAAAACTCCAGCTTCTCACTAATATTCCTGAACTAATCGTTGATGTATCATCAAACAAAAAGCTATTCCCTTTTAAACATTGAATGGTATTGCTGGTTGTAAAACCTGATACAGGTAATGGATTTACTATTACACTAATTACAGAAGAAGAATCCATGCAACTATTGGTGTTTGTGACGACTACCTTATAATTGCCCAAGGTAGAGGCCACATAAACAGATGATGTTGCACCGCTGATATTGAGGTTGTTATTGCGCCACTGGTATGTTAGGCCAGTGCCTGTATTTGCAATAAGAGATACGCTTCCTCCCTGGCAAAAAATTGTTGAACCTCCCGCTGATGAAGTAGCTGTTGGCGGAGGGTTTATCGTAACTGTTTTAGTCAACGAATCCTTACAAAATTTATCACTTGTGGAAACTAATTTCACCATATAGGTATTTACACTGTTATATATTTTAGAGGGATTAGCAACGGATGAGGTTGTAGTATCTCCAAAATTCCAGACGCGTGTAATTGAACCCGTGCTGACAGTTGAAGTATCTGAAAAAATAAAATTGTTGGAAGCCAGGCATTGTGCAGGGATATTGATGGTAAACCCCGGATTGGGTTTTGGACTTACAGTCATAGTTTTTGTTATAGAGTCTTTGCATCCATTGTTGCTTGTGGAAACTAAACTTACTGAAAAATTATTGGCAGTGCTGTAAACTTTTGTCGGGTTGATTGATGACGAAGTTGTGTTATCACCAAAATTCCACATCCGTGTAAGGCTACCATTGCTGATAAGCGAAGTATCCATAAATAAAAAATTGTTCCCGTTTAAACATTGGATGGTATTATTGATGGTAAAGCCAACATTTGGTTTTGGGTTTACCGTGATGGTTTTTGTTATAGAATCTTTGCATCCAATATTGCTTGTAGAAACTAATTTTACTGAAAAAGTATTCACAGAAGTATAAACTTTTAAGGGGTTGATGGAAATTGAAGTAGTAGAGTCCCCGAAACTCCAGATTCGACTGAGTGTACCACTGCTGATTTGAGAAGTATCTATGAACATAAAACTATTGCTATTAAAACACTGAGTAGGATTGTTGACTGTATATCCTGCAACAGGTTTATTAATTGTAACAAAAATGCTATTTGATGTATCACTACAATTTCCAGGGTTTTTAGTTATAACTTTATAAACGCCACTTGCCCTTGCAACATTATTTACAGAGTTTGCCCCGGGAATAACGTTCCCGTTAAGGAGCCAGGTATAGCTGAGTTGATAACCCGCAACAGCGTGCAACACTGTTGAATCACAAACTAGAATTGTATCATGATCGGTGATACGTGAAACGGGTTTACACAAGGTATCTGAAATTTTATAGATAGCCTGACCTCCAATTGTTCCAACATAAAGTTCACCATACATATCTTCTCCGAAAGTAGTTATGTCAGATAAACTGGCACCGGATGTGGTATTGCTGTAAACACCGGGCGAAGTTTCAGTGAGGTATCTTATCAGTGCCCCACAATAATCGCCATAAATATATTTACCCCATAAGTTTGAATATTGCCCACCCCGGTAACGATAACCACCAATGATAGTGCAGTTACCCCCGGTGTGGTTATATTCGTAAACTGGAAACTTGTAATTGGATATTGTGCCACATCCGCTTGTATTAAAAACTGCATTACCTTCGTAACATCGCCAACCGTAATTGAATCCACCTTTGCTGTTTGCAGGTTCAAAGTTAAGCTCTTCATTAGTAGACTGCCCTACATCTGAAATCCATAGCTCACTAGTGAGCCGGTCGAAACTAATGCGCCATGGGTTACGCAATCCAAAAGCCCAGATCTCATCGCGGCCTGTGGTATCAACAAAAGGATTATCGGCAGGAATCCTATACGTCACACTTGTATCACGCACATCAATGCGAAGGATCTTACCCAGGAGTGAATCTTTATTCTGAGCGCGGTTACCCGGATCACCACCACTTCCACCATCTCCCAGACTCAGATATAAATAGCCATCAGAACCAAAAGCCATACCGCCTCCCTTATGGTTGGTATAAGGCTGAGAGATGGTAAGAAGTACCTGTTCAGTAGTAGAATCACAATGATTGGGATTACTTGTAACATGGAAACGCGAAATTCGTGTTGCCCCATCAGTTGGCCTGCTATAATTAACATAAAAACGTCCGTTGTTACTATAATCAGGATCAAAAGCTAATCCAAGTAAACCACGCTCTCCGAAATCGAAAAGAAGGCGGTTGCTGATATCCAGAAAAGGGAGGGTTTGCATGACTCCTGCCGTATCAATAAGTCTTATCCTGCCGTTTTGCTGCACAATAAACATGCGCCGGTCTCCGGCATTTTTAATATCAACAGGATAGGTTAACCCAGAGGCCACAAGTGTTAACGTTACTTGTTGGGCATGCAAAAATTGTATAAACATGCAGAAGGTCAGCAGGATTGTAATCTTCATATGTTTGAGCAGTGTATTTTATTCAAAAATAAACTTTTAATGAATTATTTTTATTATTTTTATATCGTATCAAATTATATTCAGCCTCTACAACCTCCCATCAACTATCCCTCTATCCAAACTCGATTTTACATCAAACAAAACTCCATTTTCAACCATCAGGCCTTTTAGATCTAATGTTTTGTATTGATTGTGCGAAACAGCATGTATAATCGCATGATATTTCCCAACCGGCTCTTCAATAAGTTTCAAACCATACTCATGCATCACTTCATTTTTATCGGCATTCGGGTCATAACAACTTACCTCGCAGCCAAATTCTTTTACTTCATTAATTACATCAATCACTTTAGAATTGCGCAAATCCGGACAGTTTTCTTTAAAGGTAATACCCAAAACCAATACCCGCGCACCTTTAACGGGCTGACTTTTATGAATCAAAAATTTAATCACTTTGTTTGCCACAAAAGCCGCCATATTATCATTAATCCGGCGACCACTATGGATCACCTGAGGATAATAACCCAGGCTTTCCGCTTTGCTGGTTAAATAGTATGGGTCAACACTGATACAGTGCCCACCAACCAAACCCGGTTTGTATTTTATGAAATTGAATTTTGTACCTGCTGCTTCAATCACATCATGGGTATCGATACCCATACGGTCGAAAATAAGGGCCAGTTCGTTTACAAAAGAAATATTTAAATCGCGCTGACAATTTTCAATAACCTTGGCTGCTTCGGCAACCCGGATACTTGCAGCCTGATAAGTTCCTGCAGTAATGATGCTGCTGTATAAATCATTCACAATGGTGGCAACTTCAGGGGTTGAACCCGAAGTTATTTTGCGGATTTTGGTAACGGTTAATTGCTTGTCTCCGGGAACAATCCGTTCAGGGGAATAACCACAATAAAAATCAACATTGTATTTTAATCCGCTGTGTTTTTCTAAAACAGGTACACAATCTTCTTCGGTACAACCCGGGTATACTGTGCTTTCATACACTACAATATCTCCTTTCTTAAGCACCTTGCCAATGGTGGTACTGGCGCTGATTAATGGACGCAAATCCGGTTTTTTATTATGATCAATCGGAGTGGGGACCGTAACAATATAAAAATTACAGGCACTCAAATCATCCAAATCAGAAGAAAGTTTTAATTGGGTGGCCAATGCCATTTCTTCCAGATTTAATTCTTTGGTCCGGTCGTGCCCTTTAATGAGTTCACTAACTCTTTCTTGATCAATATCAAATCCAATGGTTGGATACTTTTTGCCAAACTCAACAGCCAGTGGCAGACCCACATATCCGAGTCCGATGATACCTATATTCATGTTATGCATGGGGTTATTTTTAAGGCAACAATAATGCATGTTTTTTATGAGAAATGAAAGGGTAAAATTAGAGGGTAGGTGGGTATGAGGGTAGGAAGGTATGAGGATAGGAGCGTATGAGGGTAGGAAGGTAAGAGGGTAAAGGATAATGCTTCATACTTCATACTTCCTTTCTACTTCATTAGTCTCGTCTCTCGCCTTTGGAAATCTAAAATTTAATATATTCAACAAAATATATAAATTTGTATCACACATTATTTATGAACAATCAGGATACAAGATGGAAGCAGCGCTTTCAAAATTTTGAAATGGCCTTTTTGAAATTACAGGAAGCCATTGAATTGAAAGATCCCAATGAATTGGAGCGCAACGGTATTGTGCAGAGATTTGAATTTACCCTGGAACTTGTCTGGAAGGTGATTAAAGATTATTTGGAAGAAAAAGGGTTTCAATTTAAGCCATCTCCTAAGGAATCTTTAAGATTGGCTCAGGAAAATGGATTTATTGATTATGCTCAGGAGTTAATTGATGGACTGGATATCCGAAACGAATTATCTCACGACTACAGTGGAATTAAATTTGAAAAGTCAGAAAATCAACTTCGCCTGGAAGTATTTCCTGCTTTGAAGAAATTGTATTTTTACTTTCTTAAAGAGTATTCATAAACAAAATATAAAAATGAGAACTGAAAATTTGAATTCATTTGGACTGAGTGCAAGAGACATGAAGACGATAGAATCCATATTGAATCAATTCCCGGAAATTAAACAAATACAAGTTTTTGGTAGCAGAGCAAATGGCAGTTATAAACCTGGAAGCGATATTGATTTCGTCATATTGGATGAAGAATTAAATGATCGACGGCTTATGAAACTGAAGGAAGCCTTCGATGAAAGTTCGCTCCCATTTCATGTAGATATCATACATTATCCTGCATTAACAAATGAAGAACTTAAAAAGCATATTGACAGGGTAGGAGTACCCATATTCTAAAATAAATCAGAACCTAAACAGGAATCTGCAATCAGTCTGATTCCTTAATTCAATCCGCCACACCTCAAAAATTCACACCTTGCGCGGCATCATTTTGTGTCCCGCCAAAACCCACCACCACCGCGCCGCACCGAACCATGGGTTCCACCCATGGCTATTATTATTAAACCCCTACCGGGGTTTTTAAGGATTAAATATATAAAATGAATTAATAATAAAATAGCCTGAATGGCTTTATCAATGGTATTATCAGAGGCATAACGATGTTAAAAATACAAATAAAAAATAGCCTGAAAGGCTTAAGCAATCAATAGCCCTGGGCAAAGCCCAGGGTTAAAATATGCAACAAAAAAAGCGCGGCCAGATGTTTTTTGGTTAGGCAACGATATAAACGCCGCGCAACGTGCACAAATCATTGTAGGGCGAATATTAAAACCCCAAACAATATTTATTTAAAAACAAATAACCACCATCGGAATATTTTGCTGCAATCCGCCACACCTCATAAATTCACACCTTGCGCGGTATCAATTTTGTATTCTTACAAAACCCACCACCACCGCGCTGAATGCATGTGTTACGCACCGAACCATGGGTTGCCACCTATGGCTACCAATATACCACCCCTTGCGGGGTTGAGGGCAATTTAACAGGTACCGATGTTTAATTTATAAGCAACCCTAAAGGAATAATGTAAAGGATTCTTTCTTCATAGTTCATACTTCATAGTTCATACTTCATACTATTCACATTCTAATTCCTAAAAAGCTTTACTCAATAGCAGTATATGCTCTTTTACACGCTCCCAGGATATGGGAATTAACATTTCCGGATCATAATCCTGTTCCGCATCTTCAAAATAACCAATGCTTTTCATTACAAGAAATATGGAGCCATCTGCATATTTTTTCTCGTAAAATTCAAGCATATCTTTAAAGGAATAATGCTTAGATAAAAAATAGATATCAAAAAAATCCTTCTTCGAACCTCTGCCGCATATTGCCGACAGTTTCATCGCACAAATATCCTTTGGCTTAGCAAATCTTATTCCATCTGTTAAAAGAAGGTCGTCAATCCAAGGATATGAATAATTAACAAAATCTACCTTAATCCCATTCACAATAAAAATATGAATATTGGCAGATTGCTTTATAACCTGAACCTGACCAAGTTTCTTCAATTCATTTGCAATTTCAAAACTTTCCAGAGTAATTGTCCCAAATAAATCGAGGTCAACAGATTTTCTGTGGCCATATTGCAAAGCCAGACTGGTTCCCCCTACCAGTCTTGTATGGCTGAATGCAGGAACAAGCATCAAACGCTTCAGAAGTTCCAGTGTTGGGGTGTCAACAGTCTCGTATGATAGCATCTAAATTGTTCCTTCGGGATTCCTGATTTAATAGAAATAAATGAAAGGGCTTTAGGTTCCAGTTCTCTCAGTTGAGCAGCGATCTCACCTATTTCTTTGAGTTCTAAAGCCTCATTCAGACATAACCAATCTTGATAAAATCCATATTCCAAAACACGTTTAACCAAAAATGATTTCCAGTCGCCAGTATCAGGTTTATTGAGGTTAATATCCCAAAATAAGTGTCTGGAATATTTTGAAAAATCAGGATGCATAATCAAATATGGATTGATGGTCAAATATATATTGTATTGTTCCAAAAACAAAAATCTATTTGTTCAAAATTGCTGCAACACATAAATTCACACCTTGCGCGGTATCAATTTTGTGTTCTTACAAAACCCACTACCACCGCGCCACATTGCATGTGGCGCACCGAACCATGAGTTCCACCCATGGCTATTATTATTAAACCCCATCCGGGATTTTTAAGGATTAAATATAGAAAATGAATTAAAAAAAATGGCTGAAAGGCTTTTCAAAGATATTATCTGGTACAAAGGATGTTGAAAAATGAAATAAAAAAAATGGCTGAAAGGCTTTTTCAACGGTATCACTTTGTGCAAAGGGATGAGGCAAAATGCAAATAAAAATAGCCTGAAAGGCTTAAGCATCAATAGCCCTGGGTGAAGCCCAGGGTTAAAAACAGGCAACAAAAAAAAGCGCGGCCAGATGTTTTTTGGTTAGGTCACAAAATAAACGCCGCGCAATATCCACCATTAATTGTGGGGCGAATATTAAAACCCCAGACAATAATTATTTGAAAACAAATTACCCCAACCGGAATATGTTGGTTCAATCCGTCACTCCTCATAAATTCACACCTTGCGCGGTATCAATTTTGTATTCTTACAAAACCCACCACCACCGCGCCTGGACTGGTGTTGCGCACCGAACCATGGGTTGCCACCCATGGCTACCAATATACCACCCCTTTCGGGGTTGAAGAAAATTCATACCTATAAATTCACACCTTGCGCGGCACAAATTTTGTGTTCCTCCAAAACCCACCACCCCCGCGCTTTTGTATTTGTTACACATCCTACAATAGCTACCAATATGTCATCCCTCACGAGATTCAGGGCATTAAACACCACTATTTATTTTTATATTAGTAATCCTAAACGAATAATATAAATCATGTCATCTTCATCATTCATACTTCATCATTCATACTTCATACTTCATAGTTGTCTCGTCCTGAAATAGGTTTACACACAAAAGTAAACTTATGGAAAGAAAAATATATTTAAATAAGGAGATTTTAATTGCCGAATACCTGCAAGGATCAACGTCATATCGGAAACTGGGAAAAAAGTATAAGATTTGCA
>JAUXUD010000013.1 GCA_030680835.1 Bacteroidota bacterium | reverse complement strand
GCCAGCATCATTTTTTATAGCTGGGGTGAACCTAAATTTATTTTCGTTTTGCTTTTTACTACCGTTTTAGATTTTTATCTGGTAAAAAAAATACACACAAGTACAAATTCAAAACAACGTATTTTATACCTGGTGCTGTCTGTTTCAGTTAATCTGAGTTTACTTTTTTATTTTAAATACTGTGGCTTTTTTGTTGAAAATATCAATCTGGCATTAAAGGCAATAGGGATTACACAAATAGGCTGGACATCGCTGATACTGCCTATCGGAATTTCGTTTTATACCTTTGAAACAATTACTTATGTAGTTGATGTTTACAGAAGGGTACACAAACCCTTGGATGACTTTTTCGATTACCTCCTGTATATTTTAATGTTCCCTAAACTGGTGGCAGGACCCATTATCCGTTACCATGAAATTGCAGATCAGATAAGTGACCGCTCATCCAATGATACGATTGACAATAAACTATCCGGTTTTTACCGGTTCTGCATTGGTCTTGCAAAAAAAGTGCTGATCGCAAATGCTTTAAGTCAGTATTATGTAGATGGGATTATGCATGTTAACCCAGATGAATTAAGCACCGCATCTGCCTGGCTGGGTTTACTGGGTTTTACTTTTCAAATTTATTTCGATTTTTCGGGCTATTGCGATATCGCCATCGGCCTGGGTAAAATGATGGGCTTTAAGTTCCCTGAGAACTTCGACAGTCCTTATTTGTCGGCGAGTATCTCTGAGTTCTGGAGACGCTGGCATATTACCCTGGGCAAGTGGATGAAAAATTATTTATACATTCCATTAGGAGGAAACAGGGTATCTGCTTCCCGTATTTATTTTAATTTATGGCTGGTGTTTTTACTATCGGGTTTGTGGCATAAAGGTTCCTGGAATTTTGTGATCTGGGGTGCTTATCATGGGATGTTTATTATTGCCGATAAACTGTTTTTAGATAAGCTTACCCAAAACTTAAACAGGCTTGTTAAAATTGGGTATACCTTCTTTTTTACCTGTATCGGCTGGTTAATTTTTGCCACTGAAGATTTGGGTCATTTGCAAAAATATCTTGGTGTATTATTCGGACAATCCCAAACGCATTCATTTATTATACCTCAGGTAGAATTCTGGATACCGTTTTTTGTGGCTATACTTTTTTCTTTTATCTGCTATTTTGAGTTTGGTAAAAGGTTGCAAAATACTTTGTATTTTGGTAGTATAACTAATGGGACATATATGACTAATGGGACACATGTGACTTGGGTTCTTATTGCCATGTTGTTATTTGTTGTATCGCTGAGTTTTATTACTACGAGTGGGTTTTCGCCTTTTATTTATTATAGGTTTTAAGGGAAAAATTCTAATGGGTTGATGTTTATTTTTTAAAATTATTTCAGTAAAAAATACGTTTAACAGCGTATATGTTTTTTTAATTATTAATTTTGCTTTAAGAGTAAACCCACATTCCGAATTTTGATAGTTGGGATTTAAAGATGAGTTTGGCATAATTAAAAAAGGCACCTTTGGCTTTTGCTTTTCCGGCATTCACATCATTTACAATCATTCTTACAGCAAAGTCATAGTATTTGCGTTTAAACGTACGTTTAAAATCTATATCACGGTCGGTGCTGCTTTCCCACGGAAGTTTTTCAATAAAATTATTTTCTACTTCTGTATATAAAGGTGTCCCCTTTATTGGATAAGCTACCGTTATGGTAAACAAATCCGGATTGGAAACCTTCAAATGATGAACCGTTTCATAAATATCAGCTTCGGTTTCGCCAGGATAGCCAACCATTATAAAAGTACCGGCTTGTATTCCAATTGCCTGAGCCAACTGAATCATATTACGGACCTGATTCACTTCAACGCGTCGGTCCATTAAGTCAATTACCTTTTGTGAACCACTTTCTGCTCCAATCCAAACCCGAAAACAGCCGCTTTTTTTCAGGTTCAACAGCACTTCCTCATTAAGTCGGTCGGCACGGGTGATACATTCAAACGGCATTGTAATTTTGCGGCTTGTAATTTCATTTTTAAACTCTTCAAGCCATTTATGACTGATGGTAAAAACATCATCCACAAACCAAACCGAGTCTACCTGATAGTTTTCCTGAATCCATTCAATTTCGTCAGCTACTGCTTTTGCACAGCGTCTTCTATATGTTTGTCCATACACCGCGCGGCTGCACCATTTACAAGTATAAGGGCAGCCCCGCATGGTATTTATAGAAATCGTACTTGTTCCATGTTTTAGTTTCCAGGCATCAAAATATAACTGAAGGTTTACTTTTTTTCGGTTGGGTAAAGGCAACGCATCCAGGTTTTTTATTTTACCGCGTTCCGGTGTTATACATACTTTTTGATTTGGATTCCAGTATGCTATGCCTTTAATGGAATCATAGTCAGTTTCTTTGTTATCAAATGCGCTGATCAGCTCCAGCATGGTTTCTTCCCCTTCTCCCAATACAATAAAATCAGCACCGTATTTTAAGAAATTTTCAATATGATTTCTCACTTCAGGCCCACCCAAAATAATTTTACAATGCCTTATTTCAGCGTTTGATTTTATGAATTCAACGATGCGTAGTACATTTAGTTTAGTCATCAAATTGGTGTATATACCAATTGCATCCGGTTTAAATTCAAGTAAATGTTTTTTTAATTGTTCAAAGGAAGAAAAGGTTGAATCGAAGACCTCATTTTCATACCCATTTTTTTCTAAGTAAGCAGAAATATATAGAATCCCCAAGGGTACATAGGGTCTCATGATTTCGAGTTCTTTTGGGTCCTCTTTGATAAAATAAGCGTGGGTAAGTAAAATCTTCATTTCTTCTCAAATACAATTAAAATATGATCACCGAAATTACTTAAGCTACTTATATTTCCTAATTGCTTTTCAAAAAATGATAAAACCCTGATTGGTTTGGGATGCTTGATTGCTTGTTTTTCCAAGAATGAAGGAGGAATAAATAAGCCAATAGGTTTTTTTGTTTGCAGTTGAAATGCGTTAAAAATTTGTTGCAGGTCTTTAGCAGTATAATACCAGGTGGGTTGAAATGTATTCTCAGAAAGTCTGGATTCAGTGGGATTCATTCTGCGTTTTATCTTTGAATAATCACTCTTTAAAAAAAAGTATAATTGTTCCATCAAACAGTATTTTCCAAGCAAGACCATAATTAACTTGCCATCTGGATTCAGCAGTTTTTTAAAATCATGATTTAGTTGTTCAAGCGCCTTTTGATCACTACAATTTAAACCCCCAAAATTTGAAAACAGGATATCAAATTTTTGATCCTTATATTTTTCTTTTAAATTTTCGAATGAACATATTTCAAATGCGAGTGCAGTATCAATGGCTTCTTTTTTTAGCTTAACCTGAGCCCATTCAATCATTTTGTCGGATATATCTGTAGCGATAACCTCATGGCCTTTGTTAGCCAGCCATATTGCGTCAGTACCCGTTCCGCAATTAATTTCAAGGATCTTTAATTTTTTATTTTGTGGCAAATATTTTTCTAAGTAATACCAAACTTTATTACGTTGCAATTTGCCAATAATACTTTCAGTAAAATCTGCATCATACGTTTGGGCTATAGCATTAAATGCGGGCTCAGTGTACATATTTTTGAATCACAAATTTTGAATACATAGCCAGGGGTATTTTGTAACTAAGGGTAAACAGACTGGCAGCCATATTGCCTTTTTTTATTGATTCAAGTAACTTTTTAATCCTGAACTGATAGTGTACATAACGTTGAAGTTTTTTGTAAAAACCGGAAGGGAAGGTTGCATTAAACATGGCTGCCAGCTCATCCGAATCGGTCCAATTGGTTTTGCCCTGCATTTGTGATTTCACATTTTCATAAAACTTTGTTCCAGGCAAAGGGTAGGAGACCGAAACACCGATATCATGCGGCATTAATTCAAACAACATCTTCATCGTTAATTTAATGTCATCCATGGTCTCCCCGCTATAACCAAATTGCAGGAAAAAGCAGGGTTTGATTCCTTTTGACCAAAGGAGTTTGGTGGCTCTGTGAATTTGCTCAATTTTAGTGCCTTTGTCCATGGCATCCAGTATTTTTTGAGAACCACTTTCTGCCCCCAGCCACACTTCATCGCATCCTGCACGCGATAATGCTTCAATAGTACTTTCCTTTTGATCGGGTAAATGATCCTCTAAAAGCAAATCTACCCGTGATTGAATTTTAAATTTAAGATGCAATTGATGGGCATTTACCAAATCCGCAAATTCATTCACCCATCCGGGTTTCAAACCAAAAATATCATCACAGAACCAGATATGATCGAAATGAAAATGTTCTTTTAACCAGAGTAATTCATCAATTACATTCTGCGGGGAACGGGAGTTATAGCGGTTTCCATAGATAGGTTTGGCGCACCAGTTACATTTAAAAGGACAACCCCGGGTGGTTGCAATATTAATTGAGAAATATCCATATTTACCGAGCCAACATTTTTTATAGGGTTGTACATCCAGTAAATGCCAGGCCGGCATTGGCAGACTATCCAGATTTTTTAAATTTTCACGCCCTGAAGTTTCAATCAGTTTCTCATTTTCGGGGTATCTTAAACCATTTATTGCTGAAAAGTTTTTCTGTTTGTTTTTTAACTGGGCAATCAATTCAACCAATGATTGTTCTCCTTCACCCACTATGATAAAATCAACATGATTATTAAAATATTCCAATGAATGGTCGGTAGCATCCGAACTGGAAACGATTACTTTGCATCCCAATTTTTTTGCTATAGTGGCCATTTCAAAGGCAGCATTTCGCATATTGGTAAGGCACATTTTTGTAAGATAGTTAAATCCATCATCATAGATAACAAAGTATTCCGGTTTATTTTTAATAATGACTGCTTCAATTTCACTTGCTTTTTTTGCAAACATCATATCATGAAATGCTATAGAATTATTTTGTTTCAGCAAGGATGAGGCGGCATAT
>JAUXUD010000010.1 GCA_030680835.1 Bacteroidota bacterium | reverse complement strand
CTGTTGAAACTCCAAGAGAAAAAAGAATGGGGCAGTATCTATGTGAGAATATACTAAGATTGAGTTATTTATGAACATATAAAGCTCCCACCCTTTTTCACTTTATTATAACAAATATAATGATGAGTGCAACATAGGAGACACATAGAATACACATAGGTTTCACATAGATTTTTCTATGTGAAACCTATGGTGTTCCTATTGTGCCTATGTGTTTTAAAAACTATAAATCCAGGGCAGTTGCTACCAGTTCCGCTACATCTAATACCTGAACCTCTTCTTCTTTATTATAATGCTTAACCCCATCGCGCAGCATCGTCATGCAAAAGGGGCAGGCAGAGGCGACCACATTTGGCTGCAGTTCCAGCGCATCGTCAATTCTTTCTACATTCACTTCTTTTGCACCGTGTTCTGCTTCTTTAAACATTTGTGCACCGCCGGCACCACAGCATAAACCATTGGCTTTGCTTCGTTTCATTTCAACCAGTGCAGCATCCAGTTTTGAAATAATTTCACGGGGGGCTTCGTATATATCATTCGATCTGCCCAGGTAACAACTATCATGGTAAGTTATGGTTTTACCTTTAAAAGCACCACCCTGTATATTTAATTTACCTTCGTTCAGCAATTGGTTGATGAGTGTTGTATGGTGCAATACTTCATACTCGCCACCCAAAGCGGGGTATTCGTTTTTTAAAGTATTAAAACAATGCGGACAGGCAGTTACAATTTTTTTTACCCCATAGCCATTTAACGTTGCAATATTTTGCATGGCCATCATTTGAAAGAGAAACTCGTTACCTGCCCTTTTTGCAGGGTCTCCGGTACAGGCTTCTTCGGTACCCAATATGGCAAATTTTATACCCGCATGATGCAGTATTTTGGCGAATGCTTTGGTTATTTTTTGGGCACGTTCATCAAAACTACCTGCACAACCCACCCAAAATAGTATTTCGGCTTCTTCGCCGGCAGCCATTAGTTCGGCCAATGTTTGTACTTTAAAGTCTGTCATGGTTATATAATTAACAATCGGATTAAAACTTAATTTACTCTTAAGTAATGATAGTGACCAGGCAAATCTATTGTATTTTTCAAATAAAATGCTTCAATTTACATGAGAAATATATAAGCAGATGAATCCAAAAGGATTATTAAAATTATTAAGCAGTCAAAACATTAGCATACAATTCAAAATCTGCATTTTTCTAATGTGTCTGAATTTAAATTCTTTTGCAGAAAAGCCAACAGAATTCAATAGGATTTCGCGTGGATTTATTGAAAACAAGGGTCAGATTGTTGACCAGTACCAAAACCCCAATAATGGGGTTTTGTATTTATACAATGGCAAAGGATTAAATGTTCAGCTCAAACCAAACGGATTTAGCTATGAAGTTGTTAAAATTGAGAAAACTCCGATTGCTATCGGAGTAAAGGGGAAAACGGATAATGTTTTACAAATACCGGAGCCCTGGAAAATGGATTCTTTCGATTATACCTTTAAGGTACACAGGATTGATATATCATTTGAAGGAATGAATAAAAATATTCAAATTAAACCTTTTGAACCTTCTTCAGATTATATCAATTATTATATAGGATCAAAAGTACGGGCACCCCTTGCGGGCGCCCTTCCTCCTGCTCAGAATTCCCAAGCGGAAAACCTGGGTGTTACCAATATCCACCATTATCAAAAAATACTTTACACAAATATTTATCCCAATATTGATGTTGAGTTTGTAATAAATTCGGAATCGTTAAAGGAGAAATTCAAATACAATTTCATCGTTCATCCCGGTGGAAATATTAATGATATAAAATTGAAATTTCAAGGTGCAACAAGTACTGCATTAACCGAAGACGGACACATTACTATAGAAACAGCATATGGAAATATTGATGAAAGCATTCCTTATAGCTACCAACTAAACAATCAAAATCAACATTCCACAATTCTCACAAAATTCAATAATAAAGAGCTAAAGACTAATAGCCAAAAGCTAAAGGCCGGGATTTTCGGCATTGAAGTAAAAGATTATGACCCAACCCAAACCCTTGTAATAGACCCTGCACCCTGGGCTACTTATTTTGGTGGGGGCTTAAATGATTATATTTATAGTGTTGCTACAGATAAAGACGGGTATCTTCTTGGTGCCGGATACACTGCTTCGCCAACTGCAATTGCAACCAGTGGTGCATATCAAAATACACTGAATGGTGCAAGTGATGGTTTTATAGCAAAATTTAGCAGTACAGGCGTTATGCAATGGTCTACTTATTATGGTGGAGCCGGCAATGATTATGCATTTTCTATTATTACAGATAGTGCAGCCGGCATATTCATTTGCGGTAATACAAATTCATTTTCGGGTATGGTCACAAGCGGTGCATATCAAACTGTTTTTGGAGGAGCGTCGGATGCAATTATTGCAAAATTCAGCCCTTCAGGAATCCTGCAATGGTCGACTTATTTGGGGGGTAGTGCTACGGAAATCGGATACTCTGTAATTTTAGACGGAAATAACAATATAGCAGTTGCTGGTTATTCATATTCCACTTCCGGCATTGCAACCTCAGGTGCCTGGCAAACGGTATATGGCGGGGGAAACCGGGATGGTTTTGTTGCAAAATTTACGTCAGATGGTAACATTCGCTGGGCTACCTATTTTGGTGGAACCGATGATGATTATGTATATAAAATTACATCTGACGCAGACAGTAATATTTATGCAGTAGGTTCAACATCTTCAACTATAGGTATTGCAACTTCAGGAGCCCATCAAACCACGATGTCGGGGAACTATGATGCATATATTGCAAAATTTAATGCTTCCGGTTCATTGCAATGGGCAACTTATTATGGAGGGGCCGGCTTTGATTATGGATACGGAATAGATTGTGATGCAGGAGGCTCTGTTTATGCCACAGGTTATACAACATCACCAACAGGAATTGCCTTTGGCAGCGTTTATCATCCTGTATTGTTTGGAGTCTGTGACGGATATTTAGCAAAATTTAACGCCGCAGGTACTTTACAGTGGGGCACATATACAGGGGGTTCCGGCACTGATTATGGAATGGGAATCGCTATGCGATTAAACGGAAATATTCTACTTTCAGGTTATACATCCTCTACAGATTCTTTTAGTACGCCGGGTGCTTATCAAACCACATTGGGAGGAGCCACAGATGGCTTTGTGGTAGAAATAAACACATCAGGCATATTGCAATGGGCAACGTATTTTGGAAGTATTGCCAATGAGGGGGCATATGATATATGCATAGACAACAGTAATAATATTTATGTTGCGGGTATTACTTCCTCATCTGTTGGAATTGCAACCTCAGGTGCCTGGCAAACAACGTTTGGAGGAAATTATGACGGATTTATTTTTTCAATACCTGATACTACAAGCCTGTCTCCAATCGTAAATAATACAATCAGTGCCAGTCAGGGTATTTGTACGGGCACTGTTCCGCAAACCCTTATTGGAACTATCCCCACAGGAGGAAATGGGAGTTATATATATGGCTGGATTGGTTCAACCTCGGGTTCAACTTCGGGCTTTGCACCTGTAAACGGGATTAACAATGCAATCAATTATTCTCCGCCTGCCCTAATCAACAATACCTGGTTTAAAAGAGTGGTAAGTTCTGCCGGTTATTTTGATACATCAAATGTGGTTGCAATTAGCGTTGGTTCAACAAAACTCAATGTGGGATTTACCGTTAATAAAATGATTCAATGTATTAAGGATAATAATTTTATTTTTACAGATACCACATCCGGCAGCAACACACATTATTGGGATTTTGGCAATGGGGCGACATCAACTTTAGCCAATCCAAACATCAGTTATAATTTTAATATTGCCAATGCGTATTGGGTGAAATTATATTCTTCAATAAACGGAGGATGCATTGATTCGGCAAAACAAAGAGTCTTTCTGACCAATAACCCGGCCCCAACAGGTGCAATAAACGGAAATGCTATTGTAAGCAAGTTAACTACACATACTTATTCAATTCCGGCAACGGTGGGTTCAAGCTACCAATGGTTATTTACAAATGGCACAGGAAGCAGCACCACAAATAGTATTAACATCAAATGGAATACGGTTGGAATTATTGATTTAAAAGTAGTAGAAATATCTGCCGGTGCTTGTTTGGGCGATACGGTTTATCAGAGTATTATCATCAATCCGGGAACCGGGTTTGAAGAAGCAGGGCATCATGAAGAATTTATTATTTATCCGAATCCTGCCAGTGGTTTGATAAATATATCATCGCAAGCGGGTAGCTCTTTTTGGGTATATATAGATGATATGTCAGGCAATCGGGTTTATCAATCAACAAATATTGTAAATGAAATTCCGTTTGTTATTAATTTATCATATTTAGAACCGGGCATTTATTCGGTTCAACTGATAACGGAACAGGGAAATTCATACATCAAAAAATTTCAGATAATAAAATAAAGCAAAATTTAAGCTTAAAAAAATCTTGTATTTTTATTAATTAATCATAAATAATTTAAATTGCTTTAAAATTTATGTTATGACAAAATCAGAGATAACAGATATTTATCAGCGTAATATTAAAAGATTACATGCTGAAATCAATTCTTACAACAGCGATGCGGCACTTTGGGAAGAGCGGGGAGCCATATCCAATTCAGGCGGCAATCTGATTCTGCATTTGATTGGCAACCTGAACCATTTTATTGGAGCAACACTGGGCAAGACCGCATATGTACGCAACAGGGAAGCAGAGTTTAATACAAAAGACCTCTCTAAACAACACTTGATTGAATTGCTGGAAGAAGCCAACAAACAGGTTAACCATACCATGAATTCACTACCCGAATTTGAAATGCAAGATGAATATCCCTACGATTTCGCCGGGAAACATTCAACCGAATATTATCTGGTATTTTTTATCGCACATTTCGAATATCATTTGGGTCAGATTAATTACCATAGGAGAATTTGTTCAATATGAAAATGAATTAATTTTTGATAAATTTCATATCAATCCTATACCAGATTATTCTGCATCGCTAATTTTACCGCATCGAGTTTATTATGAACCTGAAGTTTGGTATATATATTTTCAATATGTTTTCTAACCGTTTTCGGACTGACAAAAAGCCGGTCGGCAATAAACTGATAACTGTTACCGGTAGCAATTTGTTCCAATATTTCCAACTCTCTTTTGGTAAGGTTAAAATTTTGGGCAGGGGCATCGCTCTTGCTTTTTTTATTCCGGATAATTTCCAGTGATTTAGCCGCAATGGCAGGCGACATGGGTGCTCCGCCTTCCAGAGCATCTTCGAGTGCGGCAAGAATTCTACCCGGTTTTTCATCTTTTAACAGGTAACCGCTTGCCCCTGCAAGTATCGATTGAAAAATCTTATCCTCTTCATCAAAAACAGTTAACATAATTATTTTTACGTTTGGAAAGAGCAGCCTGATTCTCCGCGTTGCTTCAATACCATCCATTTCAGGCATGTTTATATCCATCAAAATAATATCCGGAATTTGGGAAGGAATTTTGTGCAGGAGATCTATCCCATTGGAAGCAACAAACAGCAATTCGGTGTTTTCAAATGACCGGATGTTTTTTGCAATAGATATGGCAAGGTTTGGATTGTCTTCTGCTAATGCAATTTTCATAATTCAAAAATAATAATTTAATTAAATAAGATAATAAGGCATCTGACGTATATGCCGGATCGGTTACAAGCGTTTTTAATTAGTATCATGATTCCACTTTTTTGGCTAAATTAGTTTTACAGGAATGGTCAAAACCACTGTGGTACCTTCATTCACGATGGAAGTCAATACAAGAATACCATTCATGTATTTTGCTCTTTTTTTCATGTTTTCAACTCCGTAGTGCTCAGGTTCAATATTTTTTTCCATGCAAAATCCCTTGCCATTATCTTTTATTTCAACATGCAGTGTATTTTCATTTTCATCAACTGTTATTTCAAGAATGGTGGCTTCCGAATGCTTGATACAATTTGTTACGGATTCCTGAACCACTCTGAATACATTTATTGCTTGCGAGGATTGTAATAAGACATCATTTCTGACCCTGCCTTTAAAATTAAGGACAATATGTTCATTTCCAAATAAAATCCGCTGTGTGTATTCCTGAATTTTATTTTTAAGTTCTGAAACAGAAATAGTATCCTTGTTAATCGTCCAGATGGTTTCACGCAATTGCTGCATGGTTGTTCGGGTGAATTCGCCAAGCGATTCAATACTTTTTATTTCTGCGTCTCTGAATTCCTTCGCACAGGTAAAGGCAATATGATCCAACGATGATATGATATAAGTGAGTTGTGAACCAATATTGTCATGCAAATCACGAGAGATACGTTCTCGTTCGAGATGAATTTTTTGCCGGAGCTCAGCCGCCTGTAATTGCAATTTGAGTTTACGTTCTGAAACAAATTTTACAATGAATACCAATGATAGCACAAATAATAAACCGGCAGAAATAATAAACCATAAACGCATCCAGAAAGGGGGATGTCGTTCTATGTTTAAAACGGAAACCGGAGATCGGTTCAACTCAAATAAATTAACAGCTGCGCGTACTTCAAAAGTATATTTTCCATAATTTAAATTGGTAAATGTAGCACTCCGCATGCCGGGTAATGCAGTTATCCAGTTTTCATCAAAACCTTTCATCCGGTATTGATACATTATTTTATCGGCATGCGTAAAGTGAATGGAAACAAAATCAATTTTTACTATTTTATCATCACTATACAGATTTAACAATTGGTCATTAATAACCACAGGTTTATAATTAATTTCCAGCGCAGAAATGCATGGTTTGTTTATTTTTATGCCCGTCTGAACCGCATCCGGATTAAAGGCAACAAGCCCTTCTGTTGAACACCAGAAAAGTTCACCAAATAGGTTCTGATCATAACCGGCCATTGCATAATCTCCACCCGGAATGCCATCTTTTTTCACTAAATTATAAAAGATTTTCTTATCAGAATCAAACATTGAAATTCCCCGGGATGTAGAAGCCCAGATCTTTCCTTTTTGGTCGGTTTGAATGGCATAAATGATATCACTCTCCAGTCCGTTTTTTAAGTAATAATGAACCGTTTCCCCATTTTTTTTTAATTGATAAATTCCTTTACTCAGCGTGGCAATCCATATATTGTGACCAAAATCTTCAGTGCATGAGGTGATGAGCGTTCTTTTAAGAAAAGAAGAAGTATCATCCATGCTTTTAAAATATCTGATCCTTTTTAATTTTGTATCATATACATCAAGTCCTGAACTGGAGCATATCCAGGTATTGCCAGTATGGTCCTGATAGGATGAAATCACATAATTACCGCACAATTCATTTGCAGTTCCGGTTTTAAAAACAGTCCATAATTTTATTTTGGAATCATAACATGCCTGACCTCCGGAAGTAGATGCCCATATTTTCCCGGCTTCATCGGTTCGCAAATAAAACACGGTATTATCGGGCAGGCCATTTTCTGCTTTTTGAATATGCTGTAAGATTTTCCCATTGGCATCAAGTACAAATATTCCAAAGTTGGATGTACCGGCCCATATTTTTCCGGTTTGATCCTCTGTAAATGAAATAACATGTGTATTGATTTTGCTCTTTAAATTGATTTTCCGAAAGGCATCAATATTATTTTTTATATGTTCTTCTGAAGAAATCCGCGGACTTTTAAGTGTTATTTTGAAAAGCGACGAAGAAGTACCTAACCAAATGTTTCCCCGGCTGTCATATAATACCGACCAGGTTGCATCTTTATAAACGAGTGAAGGAATCATTTTGAAGTGGTTTTGTTCGGGCTGATAAAGAGAAATACCAACGGTACCGATACCTACCCAAAGATGTTGATCTTTGTCCTCAAAGCTCGAATAAACCGGTCCGGGAGGTATAGATGTGGCATCTGATTCATTATTTACAATATGTTCAAAAGCATCATGTTGGATTTTATAAAGCCCGTTTGTTGAACCTGCCCAGGTATTCCCTTTTTTGTCGTGAGAAATATGCAGAATATTATTGGGTAATTTTATGTTTTTTAACAGCCATTTTCCGTTTTTTGTATTAAATAAATAAATTTCATTATTAATAGAAATCCAGATAATTCCTTTTGCGTCTGTGCTTGCATAAGCCTGACCCTGTAATGTCTTCATCCGTACATTTTTTTCACCAAAAGGCAATAATTTCATGCTGCTGTCTGTCTTAAACATTTCACCGGAGGGATTGCACAGCCAGATGTTTTTTTCGCTATCGGCAACGGGTAACAAAAACATAGTTGAAGCAATCCTGAGTTTTTTTATCATATTGTTTGATGGATTTAAACAATATATCATCCCCAAATGCTCAAACCAGATATAATTGTATTTATCTTTAAGCAGTGAGCTATATGGATTTTGAATTTCATGTTTTTCGCTTGCTGAAACATAGAATCTTTTGATGAGTCCGGTTTTTTTGTTTAATGAATTTAATCCATTGCGTGTGCCCACCCAAAGCCTTCCATCCGAATCTTCAGTAATTGAAAGGATGAACGAATCGCTTAGCGTTAGGGTATCGTCTTCATTATGGCGGTAAACCGTAAAATTGTATCCGTCAAACTTGTTTAATCCATCCTGTGTGGCTACCCATAAATAACCTTCCGAATCCTGAAATATGCAGTTTACATTTCCCTGTGATAATCCCATATGGGTATCGAAATGGGTAAACCGATACTGGCCTTTTACGTGAAGGATGCATGTAATCAGGAAAAATATCAATAAGAATTTTTTCAAATAAATCTTTGTGTTGTAATCAAATATAATAAAAAAACAACACCGGTGTAGGATAGTTCCCTGATGTCAATGCTGTATTATCAGCTTATATCCTCATCTTTGTTATCTGAATATTAAGTATGCCAAGAATTTTAGCGATTGATTATGGAACCAAAAGGGTAGGATTAGCGGTTACCGATCCCCTTCAGCTGATTGCCAATACCCTCGGAACAGTGCGGACACATGAAGCCATTGCTTACCTTAAAACGTATTTACAAAAGGAAGAAGTTGTGTGTTTTGTGGTAGGAAAACCCCTTAAAATGGACGGAACCGATTCGCAATCGGCTCAATATGTCGAAAAATTTATATCTTTGCTGGCTAAAACATTTCCAATAATTCCCATCAAAAGGGTTGATGAGCGCTTTACATCGCGCATTGCACAAAGGGCATTGCTGGAAATGGGTTTAAAGAAGAAAGACCGGCAAAAAAAAGAAAATGTGGATCAGGTGAGCGCCGTTTTAATTCTTCAAACCTATTTGGAAAATAAATTTTAAGCGTAGACTTGCCTGAACTAAAAAGCTTTATATGCGATTTTAGAAGGCCAAACTGAATATTATGATACAACCCATTGTTGCTTATGGCGATCCGGTTTTGCGCAAAAAAGGTGCAAATATTGACGAGAAATACAAAGACCTGCAGAAGGTGATTGAAAATATGTGGGAAACCATGTACAATGCGCATGGGGTTGGACTTGCCGCTCCTCAGGTAAATAAGTCCATTAATTTATTTATTGTGGATACCGCAGCTTTCGATGAAGAAAGTTTCCCGGTTCTGAAAAAAGTTTTCATCAATTCAGAAATTCTGGAAGAATGGGGTGAAGAATGGGAATATGAAGAGGGCTGTTTAAGTATCCCCACCATCCGTGAAAATGTATTCCGCATGCCAAACCTGCGTTTAAAATACCAGGACGAAAATTTTAAAATCCATGAAGAAGAGTTTAGTGGAATTGCCGCACGTGTTATTCAGCATGAACACGACCATTGCGTGGGCAAGTTATTTGTAGATTATATCCCGGAACTCAAACGACGTTTACTGAAAAATAAATTATTGGGCATTTCCAGAGGTGAAGCCAAGGTTGAGTACAAAATGCGACTCCCTAAAATGAAGTGATTTACTTTTTTCTGCAAATTTTTTCTGCATTTTTGCTTAAAATGCAAAAGAATAATCGCATAATTTATCCTTTTCGATTGAAGTGATTTGCATAAATTAGCTTTATTCGCATTGCAATTAAATGTATATGACCACAAAATTTAAACTGGATTTCAGCTTTCCTTCCCTGCATCCTTACCTGAAGAATGCGGCACAAAACATCAAAACCCCGGACAGCATTTATCTGCTCGAGAAAAAGAAGGACAGCTACAGAGGCATCACTTACCAGGAAGTTCTGGATGAATCGGATGCAATATCTGCCTACTTTTTGAATCTGGGTTATCAAAAACAGGAAATGGTAGCCCTGATTATTGAAAATTGTCCCGAGTATATTTCTTTCGATCAGGGATTAATGCAATTGGGTTTGGTTAATGTTTCAATCTACCCTACACTTTCTGAAATTGAAGTTGAGTATATTTTAAATGATTCGGGGGCACGTGCTATTTTGGTGGGCACTCCTTTTTTATTGAAAAAAATCAATAAGATAAAACATAACTGTCCGAAACTCGAAAAGATTATCATCGCTTTTAATCCCGATAAACGAGAAGCGGGAATTCCCACCTATGATGAAATGATAGCCGAAGGCAAGCTATTATACAAAAGTCTGAAACCACAGGTGGATGCACGGTGTGATTCGGTTACCCGCGACGACTTATCCTGTTTGTTATATACCTCGGGTACCACAGGAAAACCAAAAGGAGCCATGCTTACCCATGATAACTTTTTAAGCGACCTGGAAATGGCAGTTGAACTGGTTTATATTGTAAATAAAGATTATCGTTTCCTTTCTTTTTTACCCATGTGCCATGTATATGAACGTACTGCTACGTATTATTTAAGTACCATGGTGGGAACCCAACTGGCTTTTGCACAAAGCCTGGAGGCATTAACGAGTAATATACAGGAAGTAAAGCCAACAGCCATATTAACCGTTCCGCGCTTATTGGAACGTATTGAAGAAAGAGTAAGAAAAACAATTACTTCCAAAGGCGGACTGAGTTTAAAAATATTTAACTGGGCCATTAGAGCCGGAGAAAAAAGAAGGCACCTAAAGGAAGAAGGAAAAAACATGGGTTTATTCCTAAAATTGCAAATAATGCTTGCCGAAAAACTCGTGTTTTCAAAAATAAAACAACGCCTGGGCGGAAATATGGAACTGATGATTTCGGGTGGAGGCGCAATGCCCCAGCATGTGGGAGAATTTTTTGGAAATATTGGAGTTGTGGTTTGTGAAGGATACGGATTGACAGAAACCTCTCCGCTTGTTACCGTTAATGAGCCGCACCGCCAGGTTTTTGGCACCGTAGGCCGGGTAGGCCGACTCAATGAAGTAGCCATTCAAAATGTGGAAACCAAAGAACTCATTACCATTCAGACTTATGATTCTTTTGATCCCGGATTTGAAAGCGGAGAAGGAGAAATATTGGTGCGGGGAAGAAATGTAATGAAAGGGTATTGGAACCTTCCCGAAGCCACCGCAGAAGCCATTGATAAAGATGGGTGGTTGCATACCGGGGATGTAGGTAAATTTTATAAAGGCTATTTAAAAATTACCGACAGGATCAAGAATATACTGGTGAATTCTTTTGGCAAAAATGTATATCCTACGCCAATTGAAAATACCTATCTTAAATCAAATAAAATCGAACAAATTTTTTTAATAGGCGATAACCAGGAATATCTCACGGCGATTATTGTTCCCTCAAAAGAAGAACTCAAAGAAGTATTTGGTTTTAAGGATGCGTATTTTGATGAAAAGGATGAATTTATCATTGATGAAAATATCAAAAAATGGATTGATATTGACTTGCATAAATACGCCAATGAACTGGGTAAATTTGAACGTGTTAGACACTATATCATCAAGCGCAGGCCTTTTACTTTAGATACAGGAGAAATGACCCCAACCCAAAAAATAAAACGCAAAATTGTAGAACAAAAATACGCCCCCGAAATCAAAGGCATGTATTCGGCGATAATTGAATAACAGAGGCCGAATTGTTTATTTTATCAATTGAATTTTTCGAAATGTTGATTTCCCATTTTCATCAATAAGCTGCATGGAATACATGCCATTGGTTAGAGATGAGAGATCTATCGTTGTGTAGTTTGATATTGGATCCGCTGACAAACTATAAACTACTTCACCCATCAGGTTGTATATATTTATCGAACCACCTAATGTATTATCAATATATACCATACCTGTTGTTGGATTTGGGTATATACGAGTTTCAGGAAAATTATTCTCTGCAATTCCGCTTGAACCTACTGCCGAATAGTAACAGGTACCCTTGCCGGTATTTAAATAAGTACCACCTGAATACTGTTGGTTCACGTAGGTTACAAGCATATGGTTGTATTGATTGGGTCCACCAGGCCAGATGATATCATTTTTAGAATAGGTATTGTTAAATGTATTCAAAACATTACTGTATCCCACCCAACTTCCCAATTGGTAGAGAGACCCCTGAGACTGTATGGTATTGCCATTGACATCGATTGTATTTACCAGTTTATAAGAACTGTCGTAATTGCTGCCAGCCTGGTTATAAAGGAGCGCCAGACTCAATAAATTATTCCCGTTTGCATCATAAGTAAATATATTTTTATAATAGGGAATCCATGTGCTGGTAGGTTTCATCCAATTGTAAACGATTAATAATGTATTGCGGTTATTGACGTCATATGTTTTTTCTGCCTTCCCCGAAAGCAGCCACTGACTGCTGGTACCATTCCATGTTTCGTATTGATCCAACGTTTGGTTTCCTTTGGCATCATAGGCATAATGATGTCTTTCTGCCTGTATCCATGAAGTGCCTTGTCCATCGTATGCAATCATTAATGTATCGTATCCATTGGCATCATAATGATGTTCCCATTTATTGGCAGATTGCCAACTGGTAGTTCCTGTTATCCAGTTATAGGAAGTTTGGGTCAGCACTTTACCGCCGGAATTATTTACATAATCCACCTTTGCCATATTTACCCACTGACTCGTAGTTTTATTCCAGCTAAAATTTAATACCTGTATAAAATTTCCACCGGCATCAAAAAAATATTTTGTATTCACATTGTTTTCCCACTGGGCGGATGTATTGTAAACCTGATACAGGATGCTGTCAAGTCTTTGTTTGGCAGCTTTTTTACCCTGTCCGAATAATGTTGTAACCGTTAACCCAGCTATCAAAAAAGTAAATAGTGTTTTCATATAATTATTATTAAAAGGGGAAAGTTAATTTAAATAACTACTATCTGAAGGGGCACTATAATAATTAACTTTATATTAAGTAAACATAAACGAAAAATTAAGTAAATTTCGGTTCAAAATAAAACAAGTATTACTTCATGAGTTGTAGTTTTTTCATGTAAGTATTTCCATCCGGCTCCACAAGTTGCAATGAATAAATTCCATCATTTAGTGAAGAAATATCCAATTCAATTTTATCCATATTTTCAGGCCAGAAATTTTGATAAACCGGCTTTCCCTGCATATCATAAATAATTATTTGCAAGGACGAATTTTGATACGTACTTGAATAAGGATTAGCACGTGAAATTTGTACTATACCATCGGACGGATTTGGATAAATAGTAATCGCATCATTGCGTTCAAAACCCTCGAACCCAACACCCGGATTAATGGTGATACTTTGATAAACCGTATCACCTGCGCAACCGCCGCCGGTGAATTCTATAAGCTTTAAATCAACAGTACCTATTTCATTCCATTTAATATTAATACTGTTGCTGGTGCTGCTACCAACGCCATGGGTAAAAATCCATTGGTAGCTTGAACCCATTGATGCGGGTACTGAATAGGTATAGGTATTTAATCTGTTAACCACAGTATTTCCAATGATGGCACCGGTAGGTGCAGGGTTACTGATTACAAATACCCTTTGCCTGGCCGAATCAACACAAGTACCATTAACAGAGGATTCCAATTTCACCCAATAGGCGTTTGCAATATTAAAATTATAACTGATATTGGGGTTGGCTAAAGTTGATGTGGTCCCATTACCAAAGTCCCAAAGGCGCGTAATGGTCCCCGTTGCTGTAGTTGTATCTGTAAAAATAAAATTATTTGTCTTAATGCATTGTATCAATTGGTTCACGGTAAAACCAACATTTAATTTTGAACCCACTGTAATGGCTATCACATTTGATGTATCGAAATATGTACCAGAACTCACCACTCTTTTGTACCATGTATTGTTGCTTAAGGCGGGTGGGGAATAATTAATGGTATTGTTGGTTCCGCTTGCTAAAGTAAAACCTGAGGTAGAACCTGTTGTTGAACTGAGCCAGGTGTAAACAAAATTGCCATCTCCGCCATTAGGTGTGCTGCCAATAATAGCCGCAGGAATCGTACCTGCACAAATGCCTTGATCTGACGAAATAGTATTAATGGTAATTGAAGGCAAACCAGGACTGACAGGTAATGAAAATACAAAAGCATCCCAAAAGCCTCCATTACTTGTCTGCCACGCCCCTGGAGTTGCAATTCCACTTGACGAAGCTGTAGAACCGGAAATTATTAAATTCCCATTTGAAGAAATAGCGATATCATTACCATCATCATTTAGGTTTCCTCCAAAATAAGTAGCCCATTGAAGTATTCCTGATGTATTAAACTTTGCAATAAACGCATCATCAGAACTACCACCACCATGTGTGGTTTGATAAGTGCCCGAAGTAGCGATTCCTGTAAACGAATATGTGAGCCCTGTAATAAATATATCTGCTTTTAAATCAGTTGCCAGACTTTTTGATACGTCATTCCCGGTATTTCCAAAATAGGTACCCCATTGTCTGATGCCTGAAGGACTAAATTTAGCAATAAATACATCCAAACTTCCACCCAACAAGGGTTGATAAGCCCCGACAGAAGCAATGCCATTACTTGAATTAGTAAAACCTGAAATAATATAATTCCCATTAGTGTCTGTGCATATTCCAAATCCTTCATCAGAATATGTACCCCCATAATAAGTCGCCCAAATTAAAGTGCCTGAACCACTTAACTTTGCCAAAAATCCATCACCCGATCCACCTATCGAATTTTGAAAAGCACCTGTTGTGGCAATTCCTGAATTTGAAAATGTGCGCCCTGTAATAACTATATCCCCATTTAGATCGGCGGCAATACTATTAATATAGTCTGAACTGGTTCCACCATAATAAGAGCCCCAGAGAAAAGCTCCGGCATTGCTGAACTTTGCCAGAAAACCATCCTTACTCCCTCCAATAATGGTTTGATGTACTCCACTGGTGGCTATATACGAAACCGAATAGGTATATCCTGTAACCAAAACATTTCCATTAAAATCAATTGCAATGTTATTTACACCATCAGCCGAAAACCCACCATAATAGGTTCCCCATATACGTGTGCCTGCCGGACTAAATTTTGCAATAAAACCATCACCAGACCCAAAGTCTCCTTCATGGTAAGACCCGGAAGTACCAATATTTGAGGTTGAGCCTGTATATCCGGCTATGAAAATGTTATTGTTCATATCTGTTGCAATACCCAATGCCAGGTCTTGTGCTGTTCCACCATAATACGTAGCCCATTGTAGTAATCCGGCTCCATTTAACTTTACAATATAAGCATCTAGCTGGCCATTTATTGATGTTTGATGAGCACCTGAAGTTGCTATTCCATTTGTCGAAAAAGTTTCACCGGTAAATAAAATATTCCCATTTAAGTCAAATGTCACACCATTACTATAATCGCCACTACTGCCCCCAAAATAAGTAGCCCATGGAGTTGGGTCAATGACCAAAGTTTTTGTTGGATCGTAATTTTTTACTTCAATGCCGAAAATGCTGGTCACTGGCTCTTGCCTGCCTGCTGTAGCTTTAGCGAAGGCAGGGCTGCTAGCCGTTGGCCCGGTATAACTAAACTTTGACAGAACAGTTTGCTGATTTTTATCGTTTAATTGATAGCTGTATGGAATGCTTTCATCAATATTTCCATAAGCTGTTTCAATGGTAATATGCCCATCCTCGGTTAAAGAAGTATTTGTTGCTCCCAGAAATTTTAATTTGATATCATTGATATTTCCTCCGGGATGAATGATGAAATTGTACTTGAACTTACAGCTTATGTTTTCAGGGTTCAATACAAATTCCACATCAATGTTTGGGTAAATGTTTGCGTAAAGTACTTTTTGATAATGGTGGATATTCGTAATGCCATTTTCTGAAGTACCTGCCGTATAATAATTAATATAATCACTTGATGGTTCATAGGGTGTAATCAAAACATTTTTATTTCCACCTTCAAATGATATATCTACTCTGTGAATTTTATAAGTGTAATCGAAAGAATCTTGTTCAAATTTGTTTGGAATATAATTTTGATCAATAGATTTTACTCCGATAGCTTTCAGCGTCTTCTCAGTTTTAATTACCTCATAGCTAAATCCGTTTTGCCTGAGTTGAACATGTAAGCCATTGCCATTATATAAATACAAAACCTCTTTATTGGGCTTATAGTTCTGATCAATAATTTGTCCCTTATTTTCTATAAAACCATAGCCACACAATGAAACTTTTGGAGATGCAGGTAAACCAGTTGAATAGGTTACTGTACTGAAAGAAACATAAACTAAAAAAAACAGGAATGCATTTTTCATTTTGTGCTGCATTAATTCCAGCAAACAAATCTCTACAATCGCATTCTTAATATCTTGCTAATGTTTACATAATAAAATCTTAAAATCGGGGTGGTGTATTTGTTGCGCATTGGTAACGCATTGGTTACGGACAGGTCGCGACCTGTCCCTATCATGATAATTCTTGTCTCGTCCTGAAATAGGTTTACACACAAAAGTAAACTTATGGAAAGAAAAATATATTTAAATAAGGAGATTTTAATTGCCGAATACCTGCAAGGATCAACGTCATATCGGAAACTGGGAAAAAAGTATAAGATTTGCA
>JAUXUD010000009.1 GCA_030680835.1 Bacteroidota bacterium | reverse complement strand
TAGGTGAAAAAAGAGAAAGAGAAACAGAAAGAGAAAGAGGGTAGCACTCTTTCTCTTTCTTAGCAATAGCTACCTGCAATTTCTATAACACTCAGTACTTCCAGCGGAGTCATGATGCTTATTGAACTTTTCTTATAATCTTTTCCATTTCTGGTCACTATTACTTCAACCTTACTATTTGATAAGGCTGTGTGATACTGAATAGCGTCTTCAAAATCCTTAAATTTCTCATTTACCATGCTTTTTTAGAATCCCTGCTTCTAAAGTTTTTTTATAGTCGAAATTCTCCGGTAGCTTAATGGCACCAACCAATCTTTTGACCCGTGGCGATAAATCGCCTGAATTTTTCTCCTTACCAACCAGAGTTTTTAAATAGTTTTCAATTAGTTCTGAAAGGCTACATCCTTTTTTTTTGGCATATGTTTTTGCCGTTTTGATTACATTTTGCTCAATACTTAGCGTTAATTTGCTTGTCATTATACGTGCGATTTGTGACTCTAAAATACGTGCAATTTGTTAAATTTTCAAATTTTATTATTGGTAAATTTAAATAAAATAAGATTTTTAACTTAGATGAATGAAAATTATATATTTCTTTCAATTTATTCTCAATGCGCTTTCTGCCAATCAACGATATCTTTCTATAACTATCATTCAGCTTTATTTTAGCTTATTATCGTTTTTTATTTGGAAAGCTGAAAAATAAAATTTAAACTTTTACAAAAAGTTTAAAACAAGATATAAACCAGAATTTTAGATTATATTATTCTTAAATTAAATCTTATCATGTATATCCTTAAAAAAATATTCAGCACATTACTCATTTTTCTTTCAAGCCAATTCGCCTATATTTCAACTTATTTTGTTTTTTTATTTGGAAAGTTGAAAAATAAATATTCTATTATGAATTTATTAAGAAACATAGCTTTACCTTTGGTATGCCAATGAAACAAAAAGATGAAAATTTAATTCCCCTCAACAATTCATCACCTTTTAGCTTTGTTCAATAACCTAATAAAAATTAAATCATGATAACTAATCTAACAATCGCAACCTTATCCATTTTATTACTTCTTTCTTATTCCTGTAAGAAAAACACATCTGAATTAAAATCGAACAATCTATCCATTTCCGGTAATAATTCTGAGGAGAGTGATTTTCGAAGTTACAGTGAATTAATTCCTTCATTAGTTCAATCTGGTTATGCAGAAATTGAAATTCCTACTAATTATGAACCGGATATTAATATTGAAGAGTATGAAAATGTTACTTTTGACTTATTTTATAATAGTAATTTGAATCATTATATTGAAGTTTATAAGTTTCCAAATGAAACTGCGGCAACCGCTGCTGCAGAAGAAAAAGAATGCACATATAAATCTAAAGCATTACCAGATGGCAGACAGGATTGTATTGATGCTGGAAAAGATTGTAAAGTAAAAGTTACCAATGATACTTATGTAATTATTTGCTGTAATTAAAAAAATGTATACTTTAAACTTCTGCTTTTCAAATTGCAGCAAAACTATTAAGGCACAAAATTTGTGATTTTGGTGTTTTAATGAATTATTAAAACGAGGCTGACTCAAAAGTTTAAAAATGTATGACAAAAACATAATAAAGGGCACAAGTAACCATACGAGTGACCTTTATTTTTGTATGGAAGACTGACAAATTTTATTTTGAGACGGCCTCATTTTTATTAGAAATCAATACTTATTTTATTACTTTGCACGTGAAAAAATCCATCGTTTTCAGCTTAATTTTGTTTTATATTTTAATTTTATCTAATTCCTGTAGCCATAAAGTAAATGTTAAAAACACAAAGTTCACATGTAATGATGAACTGGTACTGCCTATGACAAAAAATCAGTCGACGGTTCCAGGCTCATGTCAGATATCAAATTTCGGTGGAAAAGATTATATTTCATTTTCAGATTATAATAATAAACTTATCTGGATTTATCAAATTAATTCACATATTAATCAAGCAGTATTTACAGACAGTATTAGATATATCAATCATTTCAAAAAAGGTTATCAATCTTTAGGTACATATACCCTAAAAAGCCTTGATACCATAATTATTCAAATAGGATCAACCTATTTTAATTGGGTGCATGATACAACACTTTTTATGATTAACAGAAAAGGGCAATTGCTTGCAACAGCTAATTATGAAGGTGCCCCAGTAAGAGTGAGGAGTAAGATAACTAACTTAACTAATTTAAGAGAAATAGAGCCTGAAAATGCAAATTTTGTATCATATTCAGGAGATTTTCCATTAGTTTATGATAAAAGATTCAATTCTGTTCTTGCTAGCTTTGTGGGTTTCTCGAATATTACAAGATACTGCAAAAATATAAACTCTGATGTAAATTATTCAAGCGGCCTTCTTTATTTTGATGAGCGGCCATTTAAGCCATTGAAGGAAGTTCATTATCCATGTGGTGACACTGGTTCTTATTACGGTTTAAATTTTAAGTTTTTACGAGGAACTTTTAACAATCGCAGTGGAGAATCCGTTTTTGCATTTGGAAATAATAATAACATAATTGCTATGGATACCAATTTTAAATTAACACATTATCGGATCAATTCATATATCCTGGATACGATTTATCCATTAGATGAATATTATGATGAATTTACTGATTACAGTCGAGGTGAGTTTTTAAAGCTAGCATATGATCAGTACAAAGATTGTTATTACAGGATAATTAGAGTTGGCAACAATATTGAGAATAAACGGGAGCGTATCAAGCCTATAAAGTACCAAAAAATGGTAGAAACATACTTGATTCAGACCATTGATACGAAATTTAATTTAATTGCAGAAGGGATAATACCGGAAGTATATAATAATGATTTTATGTATTTTATTCCATATAAAGATTGCCTTTTATTTTTTAACACATTAAAATCATCAGAAAGAGGAAAAATGGTTTTTGATAAGGTAACACTCTCTTTTCAAAATAATTCTTTAAGTAATTACAAAAATGATGTTTTTGAAAAAATAAAAAAACATAAAGCTGATTTTGAAAATACATCCTTTAAATCATATCTTACGAATATAACCGGCTCAAAACGCAAAAGTGCAGTAATTTTTCATATGGAAAATTCATGTAGATCATGTATTGACTTTTATGTATCGTATATAAAAATGAATATCAATAAGTTTGACTTTGATAAAATTTCTGTCATTTTGATAACAGGAAACAAAAATAACCTGCTTACTAATATTTTAAAAATAAACGTCTTACCAAAGGGTATTTATATTGATGATTTGGGGAATTACAAGCACTTTTTAGGAAATGTGAGGGATGCTATAATAATTGAATTTCCTATGGATAAAGCTGATGTCATTCAATATGAACCCTCAGAAATGTGGAAATTAGAAAACAAGATGAAAGACCATTATTTAAAATAAAATAGACAGTCTTTTCCTTTATTTCAAAAAGAGAATCAGCAGTTAAAGGAGCTCCTCATAAATTTACCACAACAAATTGTATAATTAAAGATGAAATTGGAGTCTCAATGCTCTTTCAGCCAGTCAATAATATCCTTCATCACATAATCGGGAATATTGCTTTTCAGGTAATATTCGCTGTAGGTAGATTCAACTTCGCCTGTATAAAACAGGTGGTTTAATTTTGGATAGGATTTAATGGTTGCTGCGGGGTTATTGGCGAGTGTTTTTTGCCAAAGGGTTAAATTTTCCATATTAACCTGGTAATCGCGTTCACCATGTAATATTAGCATGGGTGTTTTTTGCTTTTTGGCCATCTCCAGATGCTTGTATTTGTTGAGCCAAATCCAGTATGTAGCCTGTACTTCATAAGGCATATGATGGTGTTCCGTTAATGGATTCAGTTTTTTATCCATGCTCCTCAGGGCTTTTTTGGCTTGCTCATCGTATTCTTCTTTTTTGTATGGGGTAACTTTTGATAAATAGGCATACTGGTCAATCATCATTTCCTGAGTACGTTTTGCGTTGGCTCCCATCATAATAATGCCTTTTACTTCTTTTCTTTCTTTGGCAACTAAAGGTAATAACATTCCTCCCTGACCATGCCCCAAAATGTAAACCCGATTTTTATCAATATAATCAAATCCCTCCAAAGTATCCAGTGCTTTATACAGGTCATCGAGATAATCTTCCCTGCAGGTAAAGCTCGTATAACTCATTTTATCACGCGATAGCATGATGCCATAATTAATGGATCTTTTATCATATCTGAAAACCACATAACCATTGGTTGCCATGCCCCAGGCCAAATCTTTATAGGGCTTGTTTTCATCATAGGAACCATCTTTATCGGTTGGGCCCGATTCGCCTATAATAACTACCAAAGGCAGTTTCCCGGCCAGGTTGGGTACACTCAACAAACCATTGAGTTCGTATTCTTTATTGTGAAACGTAAATTTTTCTTCGGTAAATGTGCTCACATTTATATAGTCGGGGGCAAAATATACCTTGTGTGCCTGCATAAACGAGATATAGATAATTTCTTTTTTATCGTTAAAACTCAGATTAAGAATATATGGCAGGTATTCGAAATTAATTTTATAAGCAATAAATGTATAGTGTGGAGATTTTTCGAAATTTACCGGTTTGCTGCTGTAGTATTTTCCATAGGTGCCAATTAATTCAGTCCAGTCGCGCTCAAGGGTTATATCAGAATAATAACTCTGGTAATTGGAGTCCACCATTTTTTGGATGGTTTTGAATTCTTTGTTTACAAAGGCCTGAATTACCTTTTGACCCAGCACATTAATATCACTAAAAGTATTTGCTTTGGTTTGTAAAGTTCCAAGCAGAAAAAAGCACAGAATGAGGCGACTTATTATATTTTGCATATGCAAATTTAGTCAGCCATTTATAAATAATTATTTAATAATTCCAATTCGCAGGCTTTTCGGTAAATTTTATGGTGTATGGCATCGGGCAAAATATGCAAATGCCTGATATGGTGTGTGTCTGAACCCACCAAATCGATTAGTTTATTGTTTACAAGGTATGCCGCAGCTTCGGCTACAGGTTTAGAGTAATAACCCAAACAGGAAAGCATATTGAGTTGTAGTAGCACCCCCCGGTCTTTTAATTCGTGGTATTTATCTTTTTCATTGGCATAATATAAATAGCGTTCAGGATGGGCCAAAACCGGAATATACCCTCCAATTTGCAGACTAAACAAGGAAGATCCCAGGTTTCGGGGTTCCGTCATAAACGGCAATTCAATTAAAATATGCTTATTGTCTTTTCCAAAAGTGAGCAGATTGCCTTCTTCAATTTTTTGTTCAAAGGCATCATCCACCATGTATTCGGCGGCAGCATCAAATTCAATGGTAATATTTTCTTCGGCGATTCGTTTTCTGATTTCATCGCGCAAGGGGTACACATTATCGCGGCTGTTTTTGTAAAAATCGCTCATTACATGCGGGGTGGTGATAATTTTTTGCATTCCCAATGCGGCAAAACCCCTAACCAGTTCCATGCTTTGTTCAATATGCTCGCATCCATCGTCAACACCCGGAATCAAATGTGAATGAAATTCTACTTTAACAGGATTTACAAAAACAGAAGCGGGTGACGAATTTTGAGCATCCCCGTTTTTATTCCTGTTAAATATCTTGCTGAATAATCCCAAAATTTATACCTCGTCTAAGTATTCTTTAAGCGACATTATGTTTGGCACATTTAACGAATCCACTTTATGTGCATCGGCAACAAACAAGCTTACCCAATCCAGCCGGTGAATGGTTTCGTAAACAGAAGCCAATGTAAAGGTTTCGGTTCCCAGTTCTACAATTTTATGATTTTCAACTTCAAGCAATCCGGTTAAAAATTCAAAGCGGGCAGCAACCCGTGGGTTTGTATTTGAGTTCAGAAAAAAGAAAACAGTATCCAGGGTGCCGTAATAACTTTCAATTACATTGTGGTTGTGTTCAGGCAGTACATGGGTGAAGCATTCGTGCTTGGCATTTTCCTGAATTTGCTGTGCAAACCGTGTGGCAACACCTTCAAATTGCGCATCACATAAAACCACATATTTTAGTTTTGATTTACTTTTAATGGCTTCAAAAACATGCATACCATCTTCGAAATAGGGGGTGCAATCTTCAAAATAACTCGCAATCGTTTTGAGCTCAGCACTTAAATCTTTACCTACTAATTCGGCAAATATCTGAACCAGATACGTAAGTGAAAACCCCAGTGCCATACGTGGCTGGAAGCCCGGTTCTAAAAAATATGTTTTTAATTTCAGTTCTTCTGCAAAGCCACCTAATTTACCCCCGCCGGTTAATATCAGCATCTGGCTCCCCCGTTTTTTTACTTCTTCAAACATTGCCAGAGTTTCTTCGGTATTGCCACTGTATGAACCTAAAATAACAAGGGTTTTTTCATTAACGTAAGCGGGTAGTGTATAATCGGCAATCACTTCAATGGGTATTGGAAACTCATCCATAAAAATGGTTTTAACAATGCGGCCACCAATACCACTGCCGCCTAAACCACCAATTAAAATATTTGAAAAATTACCTGCCAATAATCCATGATTACTATAATTATTCAAGGCAAAATTTATCTGGTAACTAAATTTTTTTAACGCTTCGTGTTGTTCATTCATTTTAATTTCTTTTATTTCATTAATAACTCTACATTCATAATTCATCCCTTTGTCGGTACCAGTTAAATTTGCTTTAACCATTAAGGGCAAATGCAATTTGCCCCTACGCTCGCTCATACCTCATTTCAAAAGGTTCACCAAATACCTTCCATATCCACTCTTCAAATACTTTTGTGCTTCACGTTCCAGTCCGCTCTTATCAATAAATCCCATGCGGTATGCAACTTCTTCTATGCATCCTATTTTCCATCCCTGACGTTCTTCAACTACCTGCACAAACTGACCGGCCTGCATCAGCGATTCAAAAGTTCCCGTATCCAGCCAGGCAGTTCCTCTTTGCAAAATGCCTACTTTTAAATTCCCTGCTGCCAAATATACCTTGTTTATATCGGTAATTTCATATTCACCCCGGGGTGAGGGTTTAATATTTTTTGCGATTTCCACCACAGTATTGTCGTAAAAGTACAAACCGGGTACCGCATAACTTGACTTTGGATGTTCAGGTTTTTCTTCAATGCTCAGTGCTTTCATGTCTTTGTCGAATTCAACCACACCATAACGTTCGGGGTCGCTCACATGATAGGCAAAAACTACCCCGCCATCGGGGTTATTGTTTGATTGCAACAACTGGCTTAGGCCCGAACTGAAGAATATATTATCACCCAAAACCAGGGCAACTTTATCAGTACCGATAAATTTTTCGCCAATTACAAAAGCCTGCGCCAATCCATTGGGAATGGCTTGTTCGGCATATTCGAAACGGCAGCCAATTTGTGAACCATCACCCAATAATTTTTTAAATCCGGGTAAGTCATGCGGTGTTGAAATAATCAGGATTTCACTGATTCCTGCCAGCATTAGTGTGCTTAGCGGGTAATAGATCATGGGTTTATCGTAAACCGGCATGAGCTGTTTGCTAACCGCAATGGTTAATGGATGCAGTCGGGTGCCGCTTCCTCCGGCAAGTATGATTCCTTTCATATAATAGTTTCACCCCTTCGGGGTTTTAAGAGTTTTTTTCTTAGAATATAATTTTTCCCATTTCCCTCCCGATAGCTATCGGGATCACATCTCTGGTTCACCTGCTTGCGTACATCGAATCATAATATTTTGCGTATGTGCCGCTGGTAACCTCATCCATCCATTGCTGATTGTTCAGGTACCAATCAATGGTTTTTTCTATTCCTTCCTCAAATTGCAAACTGGGTTGCCAGCCCAGGTCGTTCATTATTTTATGGGCATCAATGGCATAACGCAAATCGTGACCAGCGCGGTCGGTTACATAGGTTATCAATTTCTCAGATTCTCCTTGTAGTCTGCCTAGTTTTTTATCCATAGCTTTGCAAACCACTTTAATTAAATCGAGATTGGTCCATTCGTTAAAGCCTCCAATATTGTATGTTTCGCCAATTTTACCTTTATGGTAAACATTGTCAATGGCACGGGCATGATCCACAACATATAACCAGTCGCGCACATTTTCACCTTTGCCGTAAACAGGCAGGGGTTTGTTGTTGCGAATATTATTGATGAATAAAGGAATTAACTTCTCGGGAAACTGGTTCGGACCATAATTATTGGAGCAATTTGAAATAACTATTGGTAGTTTATACGTGTTGTGGTATGCTCTCACAAAATGGTCGGAAGACGCTTTACTGGCCGAATAGGGCGACTGCGGATCATAGGGGGTTGTTTCCAGAAAGAAACCGCCATCATGTAAGCTTCCATAAACTTCATCGGTTGAAACATGATAAAACAATTTGCCCTCCATTTCTCCTTTCCAGCAATCCTTTGCCGCATTCATCAGGTTCACGGTGCCCAGCACATTGGTCATCACAAAATCAAGCGGATTGGTAATGCTCCGGTCCACATGACTTTCGGCTGCCAGATGAATAACCGAATCAAACTGGTACTCCTCAAATAAATTATTTATTGCAATGGCATCAACAATATCGGCACGCAAAAAATGATAGTTTGTTTTTTTTTCTATATCTGTAATGTTTTTAAGATTACCGGCATACGTCAATTTATCGAGATTGTAAATCTGGTAATCCGGGTATTTGTTTACAAATAAACGTACTACGTGAGATCCAATAAATCCGGCGCCTCCGGTGATTAATATTTTTTTGTTCATATTTTCCTTATCAAAATTTATGTATCAAAATGAGGTGGCATGATTTGTTAAACATCAGGAAGGGCGAATGCAATTCGCCCCTACAATTCAAAAATCATACATCCCACATTTTACATCGTATATCGTACATCGTACATCGTAAATTATATTTCACTTGTTCCCCATGGACTGTAAATGCTGTTCCCATTTCCAGGAACTACGCATGCATTCTTCGAGGCTTCTTTCTGTTTTCCATCCGAGTTCTTTTAATGCTTTGTCGCAAGATGCATATATTTGCACCACATCACCGGCTCTTCTGCCTCCGATTTTGTAAGCTAATTTCTCACCGGTTACAGCTTCAAAAGTTTGTATTACTTCTAAAACCGAATTGCCGTTTCCGGTACCCAGATTGAATACCGAAAATGCATCCCTGTATTTTTTGTTTGCCAAGTAATTGATAGCCGCAACATGTGCAATGGCCAGGTCAACCACATGTATATAATCTCTGATACAGGTTCCGTCGGGGGTAGGATAATCATTTCCAAAAACCGTTAAGAACTCACGTTTGCCAATAGCCGTTTGTGTAATAAAGGGTACCAGGTTATTGGGAACGCCAATGGGCAATTCCCCGATTAAGGCAGATTCGTGGGCACCTACGGGATTGAAATAACGCAGAGAAACTACTTTGATATCGCTGGCCCGGGTTTGATCCATCAATATCTCTTCACAAATTTGCTTGGTGTTTCCGTAGGGAGAGGTTGCAGGCAGTATGGCGGTATATTCATCAACCGGTGGATTGGCCTCACCGTAAACTGTACATGACGATGAAAATACAATATTATTTATCCCGGCTTCCTGCATGGCTTCCAATAAATTTATTGTCCCGCCCACATTATTTTCATAATATTTAAGGGGCAAGGCAACACTTTCACCAACGGCTTTATTGGCTGCAAAATGGATGACTGCATCAATGCCGGACTTTGATTGAAAGTATTTTTTAAGGGCTGCTTTGTCACGTATATCTACTTCATCAAACTCTATTTGGGTTCCAGTAATTTTATTAAGATTTTCTAAAACACTGGGATAAGAGTTGTCAAAATTATCAATGGTACAAACATCAAAGCCTGCCTTTAATAATTCAACAATTGTGTGAGAACCTATATAGCCTGTGCCGCCGGTTACGAGTATTTTCATTGGGGGATAATTAATTATTAATTTTTAGCAGGGGGCAAAATAGTAAACTTTTGTGACATGGGAAAGGAAGTGGGGCATTCCACCGTCGCTAAAGCTAGGGTGGATGAAAGAGGGCATTCCACCTACGCTAACGCTTCGGCGGATAAAAGGGCGGGGGGCAAAAGGCATGTTAATAAGAGAAATTTCCATGTTCTGTGGTTATTTGAAGTTGCTTCTTTTCACTGGCTTCAACACGACCTATTACTTGCGCTTCGATTTTAAAAGATTTTGCAATTGAAATTAAATTTTCTGCTGTTTTTTCATCGGTGTAAAACTCCAGGAGATTGCCCATATTAAATACCTTATACATTTCCTGCCAATAGGTTTTCGATTGTTCCTGAATCATTTTAAAGAGCGGTGGCGTGGCAAATAAATTATCCTTTATTATTTTAAATTCATTGACAAAATGCAGAATCTTCGTTTGACCTCCACCGGTATTATGAACCATACCATTTATTTGTGCGTGGTGTTCATCAAAAATAGTTTTGATGATGGGACTAAAAGTGCGGGTGGGGGAGAGCAGCATTTTACCTACATTCAGCGGGTGGCCAGGTAATTGTTCACTAAGTTTTAAACCGCCTGTATAAACCAGATCATCGGGAACCAGCGGATCAAAACTTTCTGTTACCGATTTATAGGAACTACTCAACACATCATGCCGGGCCATGGTTAAGCCATTGCTGCCCATGCCTGCATTATATTCCTTTTCGTAGCTTGCTTGTCCAAATGAGGCAAATCCTACAATTACATTACCGGCTTTAATTTTGTGATTCGAAATAACATCCGCTTTTTTCAGCCGGGCTGTGACAGTGGAATCAACAATAAGAGTTCGAACCAAATCACCTACATCAGCGGTTTCGCCACCGGTTGAATAGATATTTACACCATGGTTTCGCAGCATTTCCAAAAATTCTTCGCTGCCTTCAATAATGCCCGAAATAATTTCTCCCGGGATTAAGTTTTTGTTTCGTCCAATGGTTGAAGAAAGGGTGATGTTCTGATAAACACCTGCACAAAGCAAATCATTGAGATTCATCACAATGGCATCCTGGGCTATGCCTTTCCAAACCGATAAATCGCCTGTTTCTTTCCAGTATAGATAAGCTAAACTTGATTTTGTGC
Source organism: Bacteroidota bacterium (assembly GCA_030680835.1). Classification (GTDB taxonomy): domain Bacteria; phylum Bacteroidota; class Bacteroidia; order UKL13-3; family UKL13-3; genus B1. The sequence continues at coordinate 7,000 of JAUXUD010000009.1, read as the reverse complement.
CGGCACCATCGGCATGCATAATATTGCAAAATGCCTCATCTCCTCCTAAATAATCAGGAACGATTTTGCAAAAAGCCTGTGGAAAAAGTCCTTTGTCAATATTTTTGATAGCGGCATGTACATCTTCCTTTTGAGAGGAAACGCCGCGTTTCATGTATTTGTCGGATGTCATTAATAAAAATTGAGCTGCGAAAATAGGGCATTTTTCTATTTCTTTCCCTTATAATCGCTTCGAATCACACGTACGGTGGTTCGCCTGTTTTGCTGATGCTCTTCTTCGGTACAATCAACGTCGTCACTGCAATCATTCACCAGCCGGGTTTCGCCATAACCTACGGGTACCAGCCGGTCTTTGGCAATTCCTTTTTGGACCAGATAATTTACACAGCTTTGCGCCCGTTTTTTGGAAAGCTCAATATTGTAATCGGCAGCCGCTCTGCTATCGGTATGCGATGCCAGTTCAATAACAAGTGTTGGATTGTTTTTAAGAATAACTGTCATCGAATCCAGAATCTTTGCAGCATCGGGCCTGATTTCCCACTTATCTACATCATAATAAATTCCCTGCATGGTAATTTCAACATCTTCATTCGGAACCAGATCCAGATATATTGCAACTTCCATGGTTGAATCTTTTTCAATCCCACGGCTATCAATTCTCAAGGCGTTACTGGTTAAATATTTTTCTTTACGGGCTTGCAATCCCATTAATTCATTGATGGGCAATTCTCCGCCAAACTGACCTTTATCATTGGTTTTAATATTAAATACATTGCTGCCGTTCGATAGGATCAGGCTTACGCTTGCTGAACCCAAAGGCTGACTGGTGGCTTTATCAAATACCGTTCCTTTTACTAAAAAAACATAAGGTTTTATGGCAATGCTATAGATGTCATCATCACCTTCTCCACCTTCGCGATTAGAAGTAAGGTATGCAAATGGGGCACCGTACTGCAGTCTGGATTTTGGGACAAAACTAATTCCAAAATCATCGCCACCCGAGTTTATCGGATATTTTAAATTCTCAGCTGCTTTAAATGAACCTAAGGTATCCTTTGTTTTAAACAGGTCAAGTCCTCCCATACCGGTCATGCCTTTCGATGAATAGTAGACAGTTCCGTTTTCATCGGCATAAGGAAATAGTTCATCTTCGGGGGTGTTCACTTCCTTTCCTAAATTTACCGGATTGCCCCATTGATTTCGAACCGGATCAAAACTTAAATACCAGATATCTTTTTGTCCATAGCCCCCGGGCATATCGCTGCTAAAATACATGCGTTTGCCATCGCTGGTAAATGCAGGATGGCCGCAACTGAAGCTATCGCTGTTAAAGGGTAAAGGAACCGGTGGTGTCCAGGTTCCTTCCAGCAAAAAACTCGATAAAATTTTGCATTTTAATCCTTTGCCATCAACTCCATTACATTGGGTAAAATATAAACTGGTTGCGGTGCTATCAAGCCAGGCTACCCCTTCGTTAAAATTGGAGTTAATGGCTTTAAGAGGGATGGGTTTTGAATAGGAATTGCCATTACTGATCCGGCTTTCAAATAAATCCGAATATTTTTGACCTGTCCACTCAAAAATAGCGTTGCCCTGTGCTTCCTTTGAAGAAGATGTAAAATACAATTTTCCATTGGCATAAAACGAAGCATAATCACTAAACTCGGAATTTATTTCACTGATGTTTTTCACGGTATATTTTAAGGGATTGGCTTTCCATTCGGCCACAATGGCGCAGCTTTTTTGTGCCGTTTTTCCTTTTATATCATCGGGCATTTCAAAACTGTAATCATAAAAAGCCCTTCCTGCATCTTCGTAACGTTCAAAGTTTTTTAACAATTGGCCATAGCTGTAAATTACAGCAGGGTCGGGATATTTGCTGTTTAAAACTTCTTCATACCATTTCAAAGCCTGTTTAAAATTATTGCTGTTTCTGTAGCTGTCGGCAATTTTAAATAGTACTTTTTGTTTGAGTTCGGGCTCTTTTATTTTATTGTACAAGCGTTGATACAACGCAGCCGCTGTATTGTATTTCTTTGAAATAAATGCATCATCGGCTTTGGCAAGTTCAAACTGGTAAGGATTTTCTTTTTGTTGTTGCGCAAAAACTGGGTTCAAAAGAACCAAAGAAAACAATAATAAATTTCTTAATCCTGTCATTTCAATTGCCATATTTAAGAAGTCATTCCGTAAATCAAAAAAGGCATCAGCAGACTAAGTCTAATGATGCCTCTTTTTAGTCAAGATTATTTTTTAGGAGGTTGCGGTGGCGGTGAAGTACCCGGTCTGGTACCTGGCCGGTTTGTGGGTCGTGTACCCGGCCTAAGCACTGGTGCTGGCGGTGCAACCACTTTCGGTGCATTGTCATAATCAACAGTTAATACTTTCACCGTGGTTCTCCTGTTTAACTGGTGTTCTTCTTCAGTACATCTCCGGCCTTCTTCAGCCGCATTGGGACCTTCGCAGGAACATTTTGTCAGGAACAATTCGTTTTCACCATAGCCTTTGGATATGAACCGGGATGAATCAATTCCATGCCTTACCAGATAACCCACCGCTGAATCTGCCCTTCTTTGAGAGAGGCCTATATTGTAAAGAGAATCCGACCGGCAATCGGTATGGGAACCCAACTCGATGGTTACGGGATATTGATTGAGGAAAAGTACCAGTGAATCCAGAATGCGGGCTGATTCAGGTCTGATATCTGCAGAATCCAGTCCATAATAAATACCGCGTAAAGGGAATGTTTTAATTTCAATCGGTTCTAAATACACATCCTGAACCAAATCCATCGACACCTCATAAGGTTTGGTTGACTGGTATTCCAGTTTACTATCATAGAAAAGTTTCTTAGCCCCAAATATTTCATAATCTGTTTTGGCCTTCAGCTTCATTTTATATGCACCGGCATCATCCGTTTTAAAGGTAAATTTGCCTGAATCGCTGCTGCTGGTAATGGTAATGGTTGCGTTTCTCAGTACTTCTTTGGTTTTTATATTGATGGCCAAACCTTTTAAAGTAAAGATTAATGGAGTCATGTAGAAGCGGTAAATATCGTCCTGACCTCTACCTCCGTTCCGGTTACTACTAAAATAGCCACTTTCTTTATCTTTTGAAACAATAATGGAGAAATCATCGCCATGCGAATTAATGGGAGTACGCATATTTACCGGGTCGCTCCAATCCTGAGCCGATCCTTTGGAATAAAAAATATCGGTTCCGCCCAAACCTACATGTCCGGCACTTGAAAAGTACAAGGTTCCGTCTTCATGGATAAACGGGTACACTTCGTCTTCATCGGTATTAATTGTAGTACCTAAATTTACCGGATCTCCCCAGGATTTACTCCTTTTGCTATAAGTAACCATCCAGATGTCTTTGCTGGGAACACCCGATGCATTGAGTATGCTACCGGGCATGTTGGAGCTAAAATAGAGGGTTTGACCATCTTTGCTTAAACTGGGCTGGCCACAATGAAATGAATCGGAGCTAAAGGGCAAAACGGTTGGTGCCGACCAATCTGTACCTGTTAATGTAGAAACAAAAAGCTGACAATGCCTTCCTTTTTCTTTATTGTCGTAGTTGCATTTGGTTAGGTATGCAGTGGTAAATTTTGAATCAAAGCAAATAACGCCATCATTTAATTTCCCATTTAAAATGTTTTTATCAACCAGGGTGGGAACCTGATATGAAATATTGTTGGGATTCTTTTTATCAACCTTGTACAAAACAGTAAAAATATCGGTGTAAAAATTACCGGTCCAGGTATATTGTCCGCCGCCTGCCCCTTTTTCGCGATCAGAAGTGAAATAAAGCTGATCTTTTTTAAACCATTGGGGGGCAAAATCTTCCCAGCGGGTATTGAGTGCTTTTACATTATCAACGTTGTAGCGGGTTTTCTCATTCTTCCATTTCAACGCATTTTCGCATCCTTTAATCTGTTTTTCAATTTCAGCACTTTCAGATGGATTCATTTTTTGATATTTCCTGAACTCAATAACTGCTTTGTCAAATTCCTGGGTTGCCTTTAATGATTTGGCAAGTTTGAGTTGTGCTTCTTCGTTTTTGGCGTCCATTTGTATCGCTTTCTGGTACCAGCTTGCAGCGTTTTTGGCATCATTCATCAAACGGTAGCATTCTGCAGCCTGAAACGATGCTTCTATTTTTTCGGACTTCTCTTTGGTTTTTGAGTATATTTTGCGGTAGGTATTTCCGGAAACAAAATATTCCTTTTTTTCAAACGATTCTCTGGCTTCTTTTATTGAACCTGTTTTGCATGAAACAAACAGGACAGAAAAAAACATGGAAACTGTAAAAACAGTTAAAAATAATTGATGCGAGTAATATTTTTTGTTCATGAAAATAGATTTTCTGGTCGGATGTAATTAATGCAAGTTTATTAAAAAATAGAAAATTTTAAACAACTTATGTTAAAATAACTTAAAATTTAAGAAATTATTATCAACAAAATACCCTGAAGGGCTTATAATCAATGAAGGCAGAGGTATTTCCCCTGCCTTCATTTTTTTATTTTACAAAGAGCATTTCCCTGTATTTTGGTAATTTCCAGAGCTCATCGTCCACCAAAAACTCCAAAGCGTCACTGCTTTTTCTGATGGGTTCGAACAAGGGTTTGATTTTATCACAGAAAGCAAGAGCTGTTTTATGGCTGTCGGATAAGTGATGGGCTTTGTCAATTTCGCTCAGTAATTTGTCAACATTCACGCTGATAATTTTTATATGCTGAGCCAGATTTTTAATCATATTCACCTGAATTTCACAATCCGTTTTAGGGAGCCCTGCATCCTTCATGGCTTTAACATTTTCGGCCAGGTTGCGCTGGTAGGCAATTCCGGCAGGAATAACATGCGAAATAGCCAATTGAGCCATTAATTTGGCTTCGATATCAATTTTTTTCACATAAAGCTCCTGCATAATTTCATAACGGGCTTCGAGCTCCACTTTGTTAAAAATTTTATTCTTAACAAAAAGCTCGAGCGATTTCTTACTGATATAGGCATTCAGGGCTTCGGGTGTATTTTTAATATTGTTAAGTCCGCGTTTTGCGGCCTCTTTCACCCATTCCTGACTATATCCGTTGCCTTCAAAGAGGATTTTTTTACTCGAAGAATAGTACGTTTTCAGTACCTCCAAAATGGCGGTTTCTTTTTTATTTCCTTTTTTTATAAGGGCATCCACTTCCACCTTAAATGTGTTTAACTGATCGGCCATAATTGTGTTCAGCACAATCATTGCATTGGCACAATTGGCGCTTGATCCCACGGCTCTGAATTCAAATTTATTACCTGTGAAAGCAAAAGGAGAAGTCCGGTTCCTGTCTGTATTATCCAGTAAAATATCCGGAATGTTAATTACATTGATGGAAGTTACTTTATTGGTATTGCTGGCTTTTTTATTGCTAAAAATAGATTCCAGGATATCGGTCATTTGTGAACCGATAAAAATACTCATGATGGCAGGCGGGGCTTCATTTGCGCCCAGGCGGTGTTCATTCCCCGCGCTGGCAATAGATGCACGCAGTAAATCCGCATGGTCGTGTACAGCTTTAATCACATTCACAAAAAAGGATAGGAACTGCAGGTTGGTTTCGGGATTCTTGGTGGGAGCCAGCAGGTTTGTACCTGTATTGGTAATCAAACTCCAGTTATTGTGTTTTCCGCTGCCGTTAATACCGGCAAAAGGTTTTTCGTGAAACAACACTTTAAATTTATGTTTGATGGCCACTTTTTCCATCACATCCATCAGCAACTGGTTATGGTCGATGGCTATATTTACTTCTTCAAAATTAGGAGCACACTCATATTGAGAAGGGGCAACCTCATTGTGACGGGTTTTTAAGGGAATGCCCAGTTTATAGCATTCTGTTTCATAATCTACCATAAAATCGTAAACCCGTGGCGGAATGGAGCCAAAATAATGGTCTTCGAGTTGCTGGCCTTTTTCGGGAGATAAGCCAACCAGGGTACGTCCGGTTAACATTAAATCGGGGCGGGCAATACACATGGCTTCATCAACCAGAAAATACTCCTGCTCAATGCCCAGGGAGGCAAATGATTTGGTAACATTTTTATCGAAATAGGAGCTGCAAACATTTACAATACTTTTTTCAATGGCATGCAAAGCCTTTAAAAGCGGGGCTTTATAGTCGAGGGCTTCACCGGTATACGAAACAAAAACGGTGGGGATACAAAGGGTTTTTCCATTTGAACCTTCCATGATAAAGGCGGGTGAAGAAGGGTCCCAGGCGGTATAACCACGGGCTTCAAATGTATTTCTGATGCCCCCGCTTGGAAAACTGGAGGCATCGGGTTCTTGCTGAACCAGTGCACCCCCGGCAAATTTTTCAATGGAACGGCCATCGTCTGTAGGTTCAAAAAACGAATCGTGTTTTTCGGCTGTGGCTCCTGTAAGGGGTTGAAACCAATGCGTATAATGCGTAACGCCGCGGTTTATTGCCCAGTTTTTCATCCCCGAGGCTACCTGATCGGCAATGGCTCTTTCAATTTTTTCGCCTTTTTTTACCGCAGCGGTAACCGCATTATAAGCTTCTTTCGAAAGAAACTGTTTCATCGAATCATCATTAAAAACATTGATGTTAAAATAGTCGGAAATTTTAACAGAGGGCGGATTTACCGAAATTGTTTTTCGGTTTTGCACAGTGTCGAGGGCTTTTGATCTTAAAGTGAGCATAGTTCAGATGGTGTTTTTATTATTGGGCGAAAGATACAGTTTGGGAAGTTTTTTGTGAAAGAAAAATTTAAACAATTAATCCGCAAATTTTAACATTGCAGACTCAATACCCTTTTTTAATGAGATGGGAGATGAGAAATGGGAAATGATGTCTCGTCCTGAAATAGGTTTACACACAAAAGTAAACTTATGGAAAGAAAAATATATTTAAATAAGGAGATTTTAATTGCCGAATACCTGCAAGGATCAACGTCATATCGGAAACTGGGAAAAAAGTATAAGATTTGCA
>JAUXUD010000008.1 GCA_030680835.1 Bacteroidota bacterium | reverse complement strand
TGCAAATCTTATACTTTTTTCCCAGTTTCCGATATGACGTTGATCCTTGCAGGTATTCGGCAATTAAAATCTCCTTATTTAAATATATTTTTCTTTCCATAAGTTTACTTTTGTGTGTAAACCTATTTCAGGACGAGACATGAGAAAGGGGATAGAAAAACTGAATATTGGATGGCAACATGTAGAGACGCCATTTATGGCGTCTTGTCCGGTGGAATCCCGAATATTGTGATGCCGAATATTAAATATGGGAAATTAGAGATGGGAAAGGGGAAATTAGAATTGAGAGATTGGATGCATATATGTACGAGGTACTATGTGCAATGAAAAAATTGCAATTTGCAAATATGATTTTGGGTTCAGCGTATGAATGTGATATTAATCCAAAATCATCTCGGGGATTTCGCCTCTGACTATAAGGCGGCCTTCGGTTTTTTCCTGGATGTATTCTGTTGAAACACCGGGTGCACGTTCCAATAAAACGAAACCTTCTTCGGTAATATCAAAAACTCCCAATTCGGTTACCACTTTTTTAACGCATCCCAAACCTGTTATGGGCAGCGAACATTTTTTGAGCAGTTTCGATTCACCGGCTTTGTTTACATGCTGCATGGCAACGATGATATTTTTTGCCGAGGCCACCAGATCCATGGCTCCACCCATTCCTTTAACCATCTTACCCGGAATTTTCCAGTTGGCAATATCTCCGTTATCGGCAACTTCCATGGCACCCAAAACGGTTAAATCAACCCGGCCACTTCGGATCATGCCAAAGCTCATGGCCGAATCAAAAAAGCTGGAGCCTTTTGTAGTGGTTACTGTTTGCTTGCCTGCATTGATTAAATCGGCATCCACTTCCTCTAATAGTGGAAAGGGTCCAATGCCCAGTAAGCCATTTTCGGATTGCAGAATTACCTCAATTCCTTTGGGCACATAGTTGGCCACCAAAGTTGGAATACCAATTCCCAAATTCACGTAATAACCGTCTTTCATTTCTTTTGCAATGCGTTTTGCAATACCAAATTTGTCGAGCATAATGTATAGGTTTGAACCAAGGCAAATGTATTCAGGTTCGGGTACAAACCAAAAGAGTTATGCCGGTTTTTTTATTTCTGGTAGATGATCTTATGAAATTGAGATTGTTCACCCTCAAAATGAAGCAAATAAATCCCGTTGCATGGCAGCAAATCATCCAGATTAAGTAGCAGTCCTGGCTCCCTGATGGGTATTTCCCTCACCAATTCACCTAAAACGCTTAAAATTTGCAAACGCCTGCAATTACTCTCATTGAATTTAATTTGAAGGACTCCGTTGGAGGGAACAGGATAAACTTCTATTTGGTTTTTCTTTTGTATTGAAATAGCATCCAAACCTACCGGAACGGCCCTTACAGCACTATCAAGCAGCATTGAAGCATATACGTCACGTTGAAAAACAAGCAACTGATAATATCCACTTTTAACCGTGTCGCTTACTATTGCCTCAACCACAATCGTAGTATCGTTCAGGACGGTATTGCCGGTTACAAAAATATCGGGTACATACAATAGATCCCGCCTGAAGGAAACATCCACATCATTAGGGAAAAGGCTCCAGGTGCTTACATCTGCTTTTATTGTAAAAGTTACCTTTGTTGCAGGCGCAACCCAATTTGGACTCACATGCGTTAATAAGGGAAATTCTTGTGGAATACGGGTAAAGGTACAGGCCACAAATGAATCTACCTCATTAAAAATAACAGGATCTGCCCCCCTGCCATTCATCTTCAGGAGCGTGTCGTTGAGCACCTGAATATCGGAATAACCAGTTATTCTTATATCCCGGGCTTTTATAAAATGCGTGTTCTTGAACCAAACTGTAAATTCCTTGTTACCCACTCCATATACTGCATATTTTTCCGGCGAAATTTTTACAGCTCTGGATGTACTATAAACATAAATAAAATCCTTCTGGATATAATACCTGGAATCTGTTGTGTCAAAAAATTTCAAATCATACCAACCTGAACTTACTCCTGAATCTATTTTAATTCCTGCAAATAAGGGGCTATTTGCCGGAGGTAAAATTAGTTGAATACCACCTACTACCTGCTGATTTCTCAATATCTGAAATTGGTTCAACCCAAAGGGGAAAAAACCGGGCAAATATTCTGACCTAATGTCAAGAGAGGAATCTATTTTCTCTGGAAGAAATTTATTACCCGAGTATATTTTTAATAAGAAGGGAAATTGTGGATTTACAATCAAACATCGCGTGAGCATATATGAATATCCTGAATTTTTCAATATTCTGATATCATAAGCTCCCAATGCGTTTGAATCACTTCGGCCGTATAAAATAAATGAATGGTCTTGAAAATATCTGATAGAGTCGGTTGAAATATTTGTAACCGTTTGGCCAGACTGTTGGAAACTAATTGAAAATTGTCCCGAATCCAATACATGGCCTTTATCGGAAAATTCCAGTGAGAATTTCTTCCCCGGAAAATTAGCGACAGGAAATTTTATTTCAGGTGATATATTATTGAAAGCAAGTAAATCAGGAAACCATAGATCCTCCAATTGCGGATGTTGAAACAACACATCGCCAAAATCCGGGACCAGGTCTTGTGGCAGAGAAATTTTAAACAGAAAAGAAAGCGAACGCTGGGATGATTTACCCAGGAGAATAAATGTATCAAAGGTCATGGTATCCAATGAAAATTGCGCAATCACATTCTTCTGATTATGATACGTTAGTTTTATTACCGGCTTCAAATTTCTATTTATTGAATCCAGATTAAAACTATCTGTATCCCTAAGCCTTACCGTAAGCAAGATATTGGTATCATTTTTAGTAAGTGGTTCCTGAAGGTAAACAAAGGCATCGTAAAATGGATTAATCTCATTACAAAAAATCACGCTGCCATTTGAATAGGGTAAAATGCCATCCTGATAATTTCGAAATTTTATTGCGTAGGTAACATACCCATGATTCCGGGGTGAAGGTAAATATACATAGGCAAAGGTATCATTTATAATATTGAATGAATCTATTTGCCGAACCGATGCTGAAGAAAAGTAATTTCTATGGTATGCAAATTGAGTTTCAGGATTTAAAAAATGCGTATTGAAACCACGAACACCAATTTTCACCCAATCCGGAGCATTGTTATTGAAACGATATTGGCTATCAAGGGAGATATGAACCTGATTATTAAAATTCCTTCTTATAATATTTATAGGTTGGTTGTACATCAAATACCTGAAATCATCATGCTCATCAATCACATTCAAAGAGAGCTTAAAGGAACTTCCTATTTTTTGGGTATCGGGAGTTGGTAAAAAGGCCTTCAGCGTTGAATCATTGACAATCTTACAAAATACACTTTGTGAGAAATTACCCGTATTAGAAATTAGAATCAATTCCAACTTTTGGTATAGACTGAGTTTGGCTGAAGAAAACTCCATGGTGAATTCTGTAGTATCTTTTTCATAAACCATCCCGGGGTAATAATTCTTCAAAACCTGCGCTTGAAGATTTGTAAGAAAACAAATGAAAGGAAAAATTAAAAGCGTATATCGCTTTACAAGTCTCGAACTTTCCATAAGTTTAGGTTTAAACTGCATTCAAATGTAATTAACTTGTTTATAATCTATCCAAACCTAAAGATTGAATAATATGTTCAGTTCTAAAATTATGATAAATTTAAGTTTATGATACATATTTCCCCCGCCACATTGCTTCATTTCTCCATTCCTTTTATCCACAATAGCTTTAGCGAAGGTTGAATGCCCCATGCTCTTTGCCAATTCCTGCGGAAAATCATTTCATATTGTCATAACTCTTTCTATTTTCGCAGCACTTTTTTTGTAAACCATTTAATTCTATCATAAAATGACTAAAGTTTCTGTAATCGGTGCGGGCGCTGTGGGTGCCACCACTGCCGATGTAATTTCATTCCGCCAGTTGGCTGATGAAGTAGTGTTATTAGACGTAAAAGAAGGATTTGCCGAAGGTAAAGCCCTGGATATTTACCAGACTACCTCTCTTTTAGGAATCAAAACCCGCATTAGCGGTACCACCAACGACTATAGCAAAACTGCAGGTTCTGATGTGGTTGTGATTACTTCGGGCATTCCGCGTAAACCCGGTATGACCCGCGAAGAATTGATAGGCACCAATGCGAATATTGTGAAAACCGTTTCAGAAAATGTATTAAAACATTCGCCAAATGCCGTTATTGTGGTGGTTTCAAATCCAATGGATACTATGACTTACCTGGCTTTGAAAGCAACCGGCTTACCTAAAAACCGGATCATTGGTATGGGTGGGATTTTAGACAGTGCCCGTTTTAAAGGAAATTTAGGTCTGGCTCTTAAAGCCCCAACCGCAGATATTCATGCCTGTGTAATTGGCGGACATGGCGATACCACCATGATTCCATTAACCCGTTTGGCCGCATTAAATGGCATACCTGTAACAAGTATATTGAACGCAGAACAATTAAAAGAAATAAGTGATGCCACCATGGTGGGTGGTGCAACTTTAACCAAATTATTAGGAACTTCGGCCTGGTATGCTCCGGGTGCTGCTGCAGCTTTACTGGTTGAAAGTATTGTTCGCGATCAAAAACGCATCATGCCTTGCTGTGTTTCTTTGGAAGGCGAATATGGGCAAAACGATATATGTATTGGGGTTCCGGTTGTAATCGGCAAAAACGGTTGGGAAGCTATTGTTGATTATCATTTAACTGCCGAAGAACAGGAGACATTTAACAAAAGCGCTGATGCCGTAAGAAGCATGAATAGCGTGCTGAAGGAAATTAACGTGTTGTAAAAAAAGTTCCCCTTAGTTTCTTTGTTTCTTTGTAGCAACTGGGATTTTTGAGGCTACAAAGAAACAAAGAAACAAATAGTATTTAAATAAATTTGTCAAACTGTGGTAATACAAAAATACTGACTGAACTTTAATAATCAGGGTTAAATTTATAAAGCCTCTTTAAACGTTAATGGCGCTTGAAGGGGCTTTTTAATTGCAAAAAGTGAACTCAGAAAGTTTTTACAAAAAATCTGGTGCGTTTGAAATAAAAAATTATTTATAACTTCGTTGAACGCTACTATGCAACCTGATTATGAAAAATAATTTTCTTCTTTTAATACTGGTTATTACCTGCCCGGTTTTGGCACAGGAATCAGGCAATCCACAAAAAAAACAAAGAGGATCAGAAATCTATTATGGAGTGGGTGTTGATAATAATAAATATACAGATGTTAACCGCTTTTTACGGGATTATAATTTTCCCGCAAATTTTAATTCTTATGATATAAATTTTGCATTTGGATTGTCAATAACCATGGCAAAAACAAAATTTGAAATGTATGCTAACTTTTCAAGTCAAAGTGATCAAGCAGATTCAAAAAAATTCAAACTAAATAATCAATCACTCCAGTACTTATATCATATTAAATTTATTAACAAAGACCGGGATCATGCTTCATTGTATTCAGGAATAGGTGCAACTATATGTAATATTCAAATTGACTCCATCTATAAACCCATCAGGTTTGGTACTTTTAATTCAATAAATGCCGATAAAGTGTTTTTTGATATTCCAATCGGTATGCAGTTAACCCATTACTTCCCAAATAAAAAAGCCACCAAACCCTATGCATTCAAATACATGATCGGTTTAAAAGCTGCATACCATGTCACAATCTATCAGGACGATTGGGATATTGGTCTAAACGCCCGAAATAGTTTAAATTATCGATTTAAACAGCCTGATTATTTTGAGCTTATCCTGATTTTTGGCTTTTACAGATAAGTATTTGTTTTGGGTTCAAAGCAATTTTCTATTTTGGTTTCCCTCAGTGTTACCTTTTGCGTATGTTTGCTGACTATGCTTTACCAATCATTGGGTGAAGCAGATTTGAATAAAGCATAATAAAATATATGTCGGTAAAGGTTTATGATTTAACTAAAATATACGGTAAACAAAAGGCTTTGAACCAAATAAGCTTTGAAGTAAAACCCGGTGAGATTCTGGGGTTTTTAGGTCCAAACGGAGCCGGAAAATCCACTACCATGAAAATTTTGACCGGGTTTTTGCCACAAACCAGCGGTACGGCTTCGGTTTGCGGCTTCGATGTGGCTACCCAAAGCATGGAAGTACGCCGTAAAATTGGTTATTTACCGGAGCTCAACCCTTTATATACCGATATGTATGTGAAAGAGTATTTACTTTTTGCAGGCCGTATGAATGGTTTGTCGGCTAAAGTTGCAGAAGAATCTGTAGAGCGGATGATAGAAAGAACCGGTTTAAGCGTTGAACGCAAAAAACAAATCGGACAGTTATCCAAAGGCTTTAAGCAACGTGTTGGATTGGCAGCAGCCATGTTGCATAACCCGGAGGTTTTAATTCTGGATGAACCTACCTCGGGTCTTGACCCAAACCAGGTAGTTGAAATCAGGAATCTCATCAGGGAAATGGGTAAAAATAAAACCGTAATTTTCTCCACCCATATTATGCAGGAAGTAGAAGCCATGTGCAGCCGGGTTATAATTATCAATAAAGGAAAAATTGTAGCCGATGATGAAATCGGGAATTTGCAAAAAAGATTAAACAAGCAATATCTGTTAACGGTTGAGTTCAAAAATAAGGTTGATTTGAATGAACTGAAACAAATAAAAGATTTGATAAAAGCTGAAGCAAACCAGAACATTTATAAAATAAGTGCCGGCTCAGATATTCGTGAAAACCTGGCTGTTCTGGCTCAAAAAAACCATTGGATTATCTTATCCATGCAGTTGGAGGAAAGTTCGCTGGAAGAAGTTTTTCAATCCTTAACACAATAAGCCATGCTGACTATTTATATAAAAGAAATCAGAAGTTTTTTAAGTTCACTCATTGCCTATATTGTGATGATTGTTTTCTTGCTGGCTACAGGATTGTTTACCTGGGTATTGCCCGATTATAATGTGTTTGATTATGGGTATGCAAACCTGGATACCTTGTTTAGCATGGCTCCCTGGCTGTTTATCTTCTTAATATCAGCCATTACCATGCGTAGTTTTAGTGAAGAAAAAAAGAATGGCACTATCGAAATTATTACCACCAAACCCATTACCGATTTGCAGATTATTTTGGGCAAATATTTTGCAGGCGTTACCCTGGTTTTATTTACCCTGATCCCAACGCTGATTTATTATTATACCATTTACCAGTTGGGTTCACCTAAGGGCAACCTCGACAGTGGTGCCATCTGGGGCTCGTATATTGGTTTGTTTTTTTTAAGCAGTTGCTTTGTGGCAGTGGGCATATTTGCTTCTGCCATCAGCGATAACCAGATAGTTTCCTTTATTGCCTCCATGGTTTTGTGTTTCCTGTTTTATAGTCTGTTTGATTTAATATCCGACTTTAAATTACTGGGAAGTTTTGATGCAGTGGTATCGGGTTTGGGGATCAATGCACATTACCAGTCAATCAGCAGAGGTGTTATTGATTCGAGAGACCTGCTTTATTTTATTGGTTTTGATGTGGTATTTATTTATGCCAGCAAAACCGTGTTTGGAAGCAGGAAATGGTGAAGGTGGAATTGAGGGTAGGAATGTAGGAGGGTAGGAAGATAGGAAAATAAGAGAGTAGGATTTGGGATTTATGTGGTAACGAATAAATTATAGTATTGAATGGCTCTGAATAAAAAAAGTATCAAGTATCAAAGTATTACGCAACTGTTGCTGGTTATTGCATTGGTGGTGCTGGCAAATTTGTTGCTCAGTAATTTTTTCTTCCGGCTCGATTTAACCAAAGAAAAAAGATTCTCGCTTTCTGATGCGAGTAAAAAACTTGCATCAAAAGTATATCAGCCCATGTATATCAAAGTATACCTGGAAGGCGATTTCCCGGCAGGATTTAAACGCCTGAGTCGCTCTGCCAAAGAAATGCTGGATGAGTTTAGTGTATACAGCAACAATAATATTCAGTATGAATTTATTGACCCCTTTGCCGATGGCAATGCAAAAAAAGACAATGATATTATTGTTGAACTGAGCAGCAAAGGCTTGCAGCCAACCAATGTTCAGATAAAAAAAGAAGATGAGTTTGCACAAAAAATTATTGTCCCCGGAGCAATTGTTTACTATAAAGGGGGTGAGTTTCCCATTAATTTTTTAAAAAATCAGTTCGGTGAAAATCCGGAAGAAGTAATTAACAGTTCCATCGAATTATTGGAATATGAAATTGCGAATACCCTGAGAAAAGCAACCCGGATAAAGAGCAAAAAAATTGCCATCATAGAAGATCATGGTGAATTGGGGGGATGGGATATAATTGAAGCAAAGAAAATGCTCGAAGAGTTTTATGAGGTTGATAATTTGCCGTTAAATTTACAAATACCGCAGGGTTTAAATAAATATACAGGAATGATTATTGCCAAACCCAGCAGAGAAATTCCGGAGTTTGACAAGTTTAAAATCGACCAGTTTATTATGAACGGCGGCAAAGTATTGTGGTTGGTTGAATCGCAGCTGGCCGAAATGGACAGTCTGCGAAGGGAAAATATTTTTGTGAGTATCAGCTACCCAACACATATTGAAGATATGCTGTTCAAATACGGGATTCGCATCAACGCAAATTTGGTTCAGGATTTACAATGCAATGCCGCACCTTTTTTAAGCGGATTGAAAAACGGGGTACCTCAGCAAAAACTATTGCCCTGGCCTTTTTATCCGGTTGCTGCGGGAGCCAGCGACCATCCGATTGTAAAAGGCATTGAACCGGTTTGGTTTCAGTTTGCCAGCAGTATCGATACGTTAAACAATCCTGATATCAGAAAGTCTGTTTTGTTCCGAAGCTCTCCATATTCACGCGTGCTTTCATCGCCGGTGCGTGTTGATTTAAATACTGCCCGTTTGGATTTGCAGCCCGAAATGTTCAGGCAAAAAGGGAACGGCAATTTTATTTTGGGTGTTTTGCTTGAAGGTAAATTTATATCCAATTTTCAGTATCGTTATGATGCTAGCCGAACTCCCGATCTGCCCTTTAAGGATCATATTGACAATAACAAAATGATTGTTATTTCCGATGGGGATATAATCCGGAATCAGTTCAGCAAATCAACCGGGGAAGTATATCCACTGGGCTACGACAGATACACCCGGGAACAGTTTGGCAACAAAAAACTCATTTTAAACTGTATTGATTATTTATGTGACGACAGCGGTATTATTGAAGTGCGTGGCAAAGAAATTACCCTGAGGTTACTTGACAAGGGACTTATTAAAAAACACCGCAATTTTTATATTCTGCTCAATATTCTGGCACCCATCCTCCTTATTTTATTGTTTGGTTTTATCAATACCTACATCCGGAAAAGGCGGTATGCTTAATTCTATAAATTTATGAACCGTAATACCCTATTGCTTTTTTTTGCAGTTATTATCCTTGCAGCAGGTTATTGGCTTATCAGCAAAAAGCCCTGGAATACTGCGCCCAAAATGGCAGATGAATTTGCGGTGAAAGACACTGCATCCGTATCTAAAATTTTTATGGCCAACAAAAACGGCATTAAAATTTTGCTTGAACGCCAATCCGATAATACCTGGCGCGTAAACAACAAGGATATTGTGGATGAAATAAAAATAAAACTTCTGTTAGGCACTTTACACGACATGCAAATTCAGCATCCCATTCAGGCTTCAATGCGAACAACCGCAATTGGCATGTTGGCGAGTACCGGTATAAAAACAGAAATTTATGCGGGCGAAAAATGCATTAAAACAATTTATGTGGGCGGAGAAACACCTGAAAGAACAGGAACTTTTATGGTTTTGGAAGGTTCAGAAGATGTGTATTCAATCCATATTCCCGGTTTTGTGGGTTATTTAACTCCCCGGTTTATTTTAAATGAAATCAAATGGATTACCAAATTCGTTTTTAATGAAGATCACAATACTATTGTTAATCTGAAAGTTCATTATCCATCCAAACCCAGGGCATCTTTTGTATATAATCAGGATATTTTTAAAAGCACCGGCTCATTGAAAAATAATGAGGGAAACCTGGTTCGGGCAGATACTCAAATGGTAAAATTTTACCTCAGCGGCTATAAAAATTTATATGTTGAAGGTTATTATGATGACTTCGTTTTTTTGCCGAATGAAAGAGATTCGCTGCACAAAAGAACTCCTTTTTGTGAAATTGAACTTAGTAACCAATCGGGTCAGACCCAATATTTAACAGTTTATGACAAACCTCTTGGGGAACGCAGCAGGCAGCAATTTGATGAAAAAGGCAACTTGTTAAAAATAGACCCAGAGAAGTATTTTGCGGTAGTAAACAAAAGAAAAAACATTGCCTCAATACAAGAGTACAACTTTGGCAGGTTGTTTAAAGAGTTGCCCGATTTAATGAAAAAATAAATTCCATAAAAATGTTTTACTTTGCGGTAAATCATTTTTATGGACAACCCACCCGTCATAATTATAGGCAGTATTATCTTTTCGGCTTTTTTTGCCGGTATTGAAATTGCTTTTATTACTGCCAATAAATTACTCATAGAACTCAAAAACAAACAGGGAAGCACTTATGCCCGTTTGCTTTCCCCATTTGTTGCCAATCCTTCCAAGTTCATCAGCACCACGCTCATTGGAAATAATATTGGACTGGTAGTTTATGGTATTTATATGGCAAAAGTACTTGAACCCATATTGGAGGGGATTATCCCTTCTGTGGAACATAGCCGGTTTTTGTTATTGCTTTGCCAAACCATTATTTCAACTATAATCGTATTAGTTACTGCCGAATTCATTCCAAAAGTTCTGTTCAGAATTAATCCCGACAGCATTTTGAAAGTTCTGGTTGTTCCCTTTTTATTTTTTTACTATTTGTTCTGGCCGATTGTTCATTTTATCATTTGGCTTTCGAAAATGATTCTTAGTAAGGTATCGGGTGATGTATTTATAGAAAATACGCCGGCTTTCAGCAAAGTAGATCTGGATCAATACATCTCACAGATTACCGAACAGGACCTGCCTGATGATATTGAAGTGGATACCGAAATTTTTAAAAACGCCCTCGATTTCAGCAATATTAAAGTGCGCGAATGCATCATCCCCAGAACAGAGCTGGTTACCATTGAACTGAATGCGACGATTGAAGAACTGTATCAAAAATTTATTGAAACCGGGCTGTCAAAAATTCTGGTATATCAGCAAAACGAAGACCAGATAATTGGATATGTGCACCAAAAGGAACTATTTAAAAAGCCACAAAGCATCAAAAGCATTTTAATTCCGATTGAAATTGCCACTGAGACCATGTCGATCATGGATTTGTTAAACAAATTCACTCGTTCACATAGAAGTATTGCTGTAGTTGTGGATGAATTGGGGGGTACCGCAGGCATCATTACTATTGAAGATATTATGGAAGAAGTTTTTGGTGAGATAGAAGATGAGCATGATGTTGAGGAGTTAACGGAGGAAAAAATCAGTGAAACAGAATATCGTTTTTCGGCGCGCCATGAAATCGATTATATCAATAATGAATATGATCTAAAAATTCCCGAGGGAGAATACCACACCTTGGGCGGACTTATTTTTGAGCGGCACGAGAATATCCCACATCAGGGCGAAAAAATTTACATCGATAATTTTGAGCTAACCATAGAATCCATCCATCACACAAAGATTGGGGTGATTCGCTTGAAATTAATCGGTAAGGGACAGGGTTAATAAATATCAACGCAATCATATGTAGCGACGTGTCGCGTCAATCATATGGCGTAGCGTCGCGTCAATCATATGGCGTAGCATCCAATCACCTGTAGTGACAGGTCGCGACCTGTCATTACAGGTGATTGGATGCTACAGGTCGCAACAGATAATTGTAATAATAATAATAGTAATATATGTTTCGCAAACAAAACCGGTTAAAGGGGTACGATTATTCGAATGATAATTTATATTTTATTACAGCAGTTGTTCATAACAGGATTTCATGTTTTGGTGAAATATTAAATGGGGTAATGATATTAAATGATTATGGTAAAATAGCCAGCGATCAATGGTATTGGTTGGAACAGCAATATCAATACATTAATTTATATGAATTTGTAGTAATGCCAAATCATATACATGGTATTATTGAAATTAAAAGACATGTTGCGCGTAAAATAATTGATGAAATCGAAGAGGCTGATTACATCAAGGCAAAATATCAATCATCTGAGCCAATGAAAATAAAATCATTATCTGAACTGATGGGTGCTTATAAAACTACCTCTTCAAAAAAGATTCATCTGGCAGGGTATAAAGAATTTAACTGGCAGCGATCATTTCACGATCATATTATCAGAAATGACAATACATTTGGGAAAATTTCCCGATACATAAAAAATAATCCTTTAAAATGGGAACGGGATCGGTTTAATAAAAAACCAATGATTCTCCAAAAACAATGACCCCCTGTAGGGACAGGTCGCGACCTGTCCCTACAGGGGGTCATTGTTTTTGGATGATTGCCTAAATATCAAACAATACCTAAAATTTTGGATTTTTTCCCGTTCAATTCATAAACATCGCCTGCCTTTTTGCCCCACAATGCCTGGCTTAAAGGGGTTTCAGAGGATAATACCATTATTTTAACCTGGTTAATGGATATGCTGCCAATGGCTGCGGCAATAAAAAAATAACCCTGTTCGGTTTGAACCAATGCCCCGGAGGAAACTGTTTTTGAAGGATGCAGTTGTGATAGTTTTTGTAAATGATTTAATTCATTCTGAAATGCTACCATTTGCTTGGCATTCATGTCTTTTGCCAACTGACTCATCGCCCGGCCGGTTTCGTATTTATCGCCCATACTGCTCTTTTCTTCGGTGTTTGCAGCCTCCTGTGCAGCCTGCATAGCGGATTTTGCATGCGCAATTTTTTCTGAAATTACTTTTATACTTTCATCATAAATCTGTTGTTTCCAGCTTAAATCCATCATACAATAATACTGTTTTCATGTAGTGGTTCAAAAAAAGTATATTTTTGCGCTCCTTTTGATATAAAATAACACATGAAAGAAGTTTATGTAATTGATGCGTTGCGATCACCCATTGCAAAATATGCAGGGGCCCTGAGTGCTGTTCGTCCGGATGATTTGGCCGCAATAGCTATTAAAGCACTGATAGAACGCAACCCGCAAATTGATGTGAATGAAATTGAAGATGTGATTTTAGGTTGTGCCAATCAGGCTGGTGAAGACAACAGAAATGTTGCCCGCATGGCATTGTTACTGGCAGGCTTGCCGGTAACTGTTGGGGGCAACACGGTAAATCGTTTATGTGCCAGCAGCCTGCAAAGCATTATGGATGCCTCGAGAGCAATTGCCAGTGGAGATGGAGATATTTACATTGCAGGAGGCGTTGAAAGTATGACCCGTGCACCTTTTGTAATGGCAAAAGCAGATTCGGCATTTAACCGCGTTCCCGAAATTTACGATACCACCATTGGCTGGCGCTTTACCAATAAAGCACTGGCAGCATTGTATCATCCTTTTAGCATGGGCGAAACCGCAGAAAATGTAGCAACACAATGGAACATTTCGCGAGAAGCCCAGGATCATTTTTCTTTTTTATCGCAATCGAAATACCAGGCGGCACATGAGGCCAACCGCTTTGCCGGAGAAATTATTTCTATTCCTGTTCCCCAGAAAAAAGGAGATGCCATTCCTTTTGTTAAAGATGAACATCCGCGTTTAAGCAGCTTAGAAGAATTGGCCAAATTGAAACCCGCATTTAAAAAAGAGGGGAGTGTAACAGCAGGCAACTCGAGTGGAATTAATGATGGTGCAGCCATGTTATTATTGGCAAGCGAAGAGGCTGTAAAACGCTTTAACCTGAAACCCATTGCACGAATTGTAAGCAAAGCCATTGCGGGAGTTGACCCTTCTATTATGGGAGTTGGACCTATACCTGCAACACAAAAAGCATTAAAGCGTGCGGGTATAACAGTCAATGATTTGGGTTTGATTGAACTCAATGAAGCATTTGCATCGCAGAGTTTAGCCTGCATTCACGAGCTGGGATTGAATTCCGAAATTGTGAATGTAAATGGAGGAGCCATTGCATTGGGGCACCCATTGGGGGCAAGCGGTTCAAGAATAAGTACTACGTTAATACATGAAATGCAGAAGCGAAAAGTAAAATATGGACTGGCAACCATGTGTATCGGAGTTGGGCAGGGTGCTGCAATTATTTTCGAGTCCCTATAGTCTGTCTATAATGTCCCCTGGCGGCGTTATGCTCGTCCCCCAAAATGCTCATGTACACGAGCACACTGCGCTTTTGGGGGACTCGCATGCCTTGCCAGGAAACATTCTAGTCCAGACTCTCAACTAACTACTTAGACGATTTAGGAGATTGTTTCGTTTTATTTTGTTTAGGTTTGATTATTAAACAAATAAATCATGAAACAACTATTCATTCTTGTTTTCCTGAGTTCTGCTTTTTTGAGTCAGGCACAGCATCGTGTACGCCTGGATACACACAATAATAAAGTTGGTTATACAATATGGGATGATAAAGACCAGATTGTTTTTAAAATTGAACCTAACTTCGAATACATTGCAGTAAATGTTGAAAGCAGAATAGGAAATATTTATTTGGGTGAAATGTATTATGACCTGAAAATGTGTTGTGATACCGAATATATAGAAGTACCCATTGACCCGAATAATCCAATGATTGTTAGGGTTGATACCATTATTACTGACCAGAAAACCATTGTACCCAATACTTTAATTATTGCCAAAAAGAATGGAAACTGGGGATTGCTTAATCTGGATGGTTCAGAAGCAATGCCTTTTATTTACGATACAATCAGTACTTTAAGTAATCCGCATGCATCCAAAAACGGACCCTTGTTTTTACTGGTGAGGCATCATAGAGTTTCCGTTTTGAGTCAAAAGAGAGATACCGTTTTAAGTGAAGAAATATACCGGCAATATTACCCCGGGCTCTCAGTAAGAGAACAAATGCATTTACTGGAAATTGCCCTGTTCAACGATTATTTAATTGTACAACAAAGCGGGAGTTTTATTGATACAACCATACATGTTAAAGCAAAAACATCTTATGTTTCTATAAAAGGAGTTAAAAGAAAACAAATGGTTTATTCTCCCGAACAAAACTATTCAGAATACTTTTTTAGGGGAGGTAAATTCAATGTGCTTATTTTGAAAGACAATCACCTTTTACTCGGTAAATGGCATAACAAAATCAATATGAGATTTAAATCTGAAAACAGATTTGAAAAACCTTTATGGATGGATATAACCAAACGTAAATCCGTAATGTCTGCATATTATCAATATGTAATTGTAAAGGAACCTGTTAAAGTTGATTTTGTTCCTGAACCCATTAAAGCAAAAAAATAGATCTCTTTTTATCGTAATAACAATTAACTGCGAACCCTTTATTTCGAAACAATCCTGTTTTTTATCAAACATTTTATTCAGGATTTTAACTAATATTACAGCCTGTTATATATAAATAATTAGACTGATAATATGCGCAAAATAAAAGTACAAAATCCTGTTGTTGAACTGGATGGAGATGAAATGACCCGGATCATCTGGAAATTTATCAAAGACAAACTGATACTTCCTTACCTTGAACTGGACATAAAATATTACGACCTGGGCATGGAATACCGCGATGAAACCAACGACCAGGTGACCATTGATGCTGCCGAGGCCATTAAAAAATACAATGTGGGCATTAAATGTGCCACTATAACCCCGGATGAGGCACGGATGACGGAGTTTAAACTGAAACAAATGTGGAAGAGTCCGAATGGTACCATTCGCAATATTTTAGATGGCACAGTTTTTCGTGAACCGATTGTATGCAAAAATGTGCCCCGTTTGGTTCCCAACTGGACCGCACCCATTTGTATTGGCCGCCATGCATTTGGCGATCAGTACAAAGCCACCGATTTTGTAACCAAAGGAAAAGGCAGGTTAACCATAAAATTTGAAGGCGAAGACGGTACGGTAAACGAAATGGAAGTTTACAACTTTAAAGGAGATGGGGTAGCTTTGGCCATGTATAATACCGACGAAAGTATTATGGGTTTTGCCCGTGCCTGTTTTAACCAGGCAATCATTAAAAAATGGCCTTTATACCTTTCCACCAAAAACACCATTCTTAAAAAATACGACGGTCGGTTCAAGGATATTTTTGAAACCATTTACCAGGCAGAATTTAAAACTAAGATGGATGCCATCGGAATTACCTATGAGCATCGTTTGATTGATGATATGGTTGCATCTGCATTAAAATGGAATGGCAATTTTGTATGGGCCTGTAAAAATTACGATGGCGATGTACAAAGCGATACGGTTGCGCAGGGTTTTGGTTCATTGGGATTAATGACATCGGTATTGGTAACGCCCGATGGAAAAACCATGGAAGCAGAAGCAGCACATGGAACGGTAACCCGCCACTTTAGGGAACACCAGGCAGGCCGACCCACTTCAACCAATCCGATAGCCAGCATCTTTGCCTGGACAAGAGGTTTGGCGTTCAGGGGTAAACTCGACAATAACCAGGAGTTAATTGATTTTTGCACTGCTCTGGAAGAAGTGTGTGTGGAGGTAGTTGAAAGCGGCAAGATGACCAAAGATCTGGCAATATGTGTGCATGGAAATAAAGTAACGCACGGCGAACATTATTTATATACTGAGGAATTTTTAGATGCTTTGGATCAAGGGTTGAGAGCAAGACTTGAAGTATGACCCTTCGACAGGCTCAGGATGAAAAAAGAGATGAGGTATGAGGTATGAGGTATTAGGTATAAGGTATGAGTAAATATAGGGAAATCCCGGTGGAGAAATTTGCCGGGATTTTTTTATGTAAGTAAATTTTAAGATGTAAAATTACATTTTACGGCGAATGCTGGGATAATTTCTTAATTTGCTTACACAAAACCTTAAATATGAATAACCCTAAAATCATTAAATATTTTATTATCATCATCCTGTTTATTTCAGGATTTTTGGTAGCCAAAAGCTTTTATCAACCCAAAGAAAGAAACGTTGCAGAAGATTCGGTAATACTGATTGAACAGATAAAAACAGTTTCGAAACTGATTACTGTTGAAGCGTATTATAATGAATTATATACCTATAAGGATTACTATAAGTTTGACTGGACGCCCTTTCAAAAAAAGGCGATAATTCGGGTAAAGGCAAAGGTATTGGCAGGTTATGACCTGGGTGAACTGAAGTTTGAAACCGACATTAAAAATAAAACCATTCACCTGAAAAATATGCCCAAACCAACTATTTTAAGTATGGATCACGATTTGGATTATTATGATATCAACCAGGGCGTTTTTAATAAATTTAATGCTGCTGATTATAATAAAATGAACCATAAAGCCAAGCAGCTCATTTACCAGAAAGCCATGGAAAGCTATCTGTTGGTAGAAGCTGCAAAAAAAGGAATGGAGATGATTAAAAGCATGCAGCAAATGGCAAAAAACCTTGGATGGCAAGTCAAGATTGACCATACGTAGGGGCGAATCGCATTCGCACTTCCCAACAAATTTACGAATTACGAATTACGAGTTACGATGTATGATGTATGATGTAGTTTAGTTAAACTTTTAAACCACGTCAGTGGTGGAATCTCAGTAGCCTCCAGTTTTAACTGGGGGATTGGATACAATATAAATTTCCCCGGCGCGGCTTCGCAATGTTTGTTGGAATTGGATTTCATGGCCGCGCAAACACAGTTAATTGCGCGGCGAGTGATTTGACGTTCTGAGAAACATTGTGGATCCGCGCAGTTTTTATTTATTGCAACACCCACCACGAGCTAAAGCACGTGGCAATTTATTATCTGAACATACAGCTAAAGCACGTGGAAATTTATTATCTGAACATACAGTTAAAGCACGTGGCAATTTATTATCTGAACCTAGAGCTAATGCTTGGCAATTTTTAATCCCGAGCTAAAGCACGTGGCAATTTATATTCTGATCATGGTGGGTTTAAACCAAAACATCCCTTGCTGAAGCAGCAAAGGATGTATTGTTTACCTATAAAATTAACTTTTATAATTATTTAATGGGAGCTGGAGCAGGCACTGCTGCGGGGGCCGGAGCAGGGGCTGTTTCTGCTTTGGCTTTAGAACTGCAGCATGATTTTTTATGACCAGCACATGACTTTTCTTTAGCATCAGCACAAGCTTTTTCTTTGGCATCACTGCAATGTTTGTCCTTTTTCTTTGTTGCTTTACTCTCTTTAGCTACCGGAGTTACGGGTGTAACTGCTGCAACCTGCTCTACAGGTGCCACCGGGGCAACTTCATCTGCAACAACTACATTTACAGGTTCTGGTTTGGTAACCGCAGGTGTTTGAGCGCTGGCATTTATATAGGCAAATGCTAACAATGCACTTAATACAATTAATTTTTTCATATATCTTTAAAATTTAATATTCAAATATAACAATTTAGATTCAAAAAAAGAACAAGTCCCTAAAATTCAGCGATTACACTTTTGCCACCTTTAACCACCTGGTTCAACTCCACTTTTATTTTTGTATTCAGGGGCAGAAAAATATCAACCCTTGAACCAAACTTAATGAATCCCATTTCTCCGCCTTGTTTTACTGACTGGCCTTCTTTAACATACCAAACAATTCTGCGGGCCATGGCTCCGGCAATCTGGCGAAATAAAACCTGTGTTCCGTTTGATTTTTCAATTACAATGGTAGTACGCTCATTTTCTGTAGAACTCTTTGGGTGCCAGGCAACCAGGTATTTACCAGGATGGTATTTAAAAAACTTTACAATACCAGCAATCGGGTTGCGGTTTACGTGCACGTTAAACGGACTCATAAACACAGAAACCTGGATGCGCTTGTCTTTAAAAAACTCCGTTTCTTCTACTTCCTCAATCACTACCACTTTACCATCTGCCGGTGAAATTACATGACTCTCATTTGGAGTTGTAATAACCGTTGGGTTTCTAAAAAATTGCAGTACAATGATGAGCATTACCAATGAGGCAAACAAAATTAAATCTTGTAACCATATTACATTGGGAGCCAACCAAAATACAAGCGCATTAATGCCAAACAGCACCAATAAACTGATTAAAATACTCGCTTTTCCTTCTTTGTGTATCATATATTTTTATAAGCCAAATTTGCCTCTTAATTTTTCTACTTCGGCAACTTTGCTGATTGCATAAACATAAGCAGCAATTCGCATGCTGCATTTGTATTCTTTACTTACTGCATAAACTGCTTCAAACGAGGTTTTCATCACCCGGTCGGCACGACGATATACACGCTCTTCTGTCCAAAAGTAGCCCAGGCGGTTTTGAACCCACTCAAAGTAACTTACAGTAACACCCCCGGCGTTTGCCAATATATCAGGAACAACCATAATGCCTTTTTTGTTTAGGATGGCATCAGCATTTGCCGAAGTTGGGCCGTTTGCGCCTTCTACAATCAGTTTTGCCTTGATTCTGTCGGCGTTGTCATCAGTAATCTGATCTTCCATAGCGGCCGGAACCAATACATCAACCTGCAATTCCAACAATTCTTCATTGGTTATTTTAGAACCGCCTTTATAGCCTTCCAACATTCCGTTATTTCCATCGCGGTATGCAATGGCTTCTTCGGGGTTAATACCATCTGCATTAAAATAAGCTCCGCTAATATCTGAAATTGCCAATACTTTCATGCCCTGAGTAGCCAGTAATTTGGCAGAAATAGAACCTACATTACCAAACCCCTGAACCGCAGTAGTGGCACCAATCGGAGAAATCCCCAATTTTGATAAAGCCGAACGGGTTGAAACCATTACGCCTCGTCCGGTTGCCTCTACCCTGCCCAATGAACCGCCTAAAACCAAAGGTTTTCCGGTAACCACTGCAGGTGTATTTCTACCCACCAGTTTCGAATATTCATCCATAATCCAGGCCATTTCCTGTTGTCCGGTACCCATATCAGGAGCCGGAATATCTCTGTCGGGACCAAATACATCAACCATCATATCGGTATACGAACGGGTTAAACGCTCCAGTTCACCTTTGCTCATGGTACGCGGATCGCATTTGATACCGCCTTTGGCGCCCCCATAAGGAATTCCAACCACGGCACATTTCCAGGTCATCCAGGCAGCCAGGGCTTTCACCTCATCGAGGTTAACATCCATACTGTAGCGAATGCCCCCTTTTGAGGGACCTAAATTTGCATTGTGAACAACACGGAAACCTTCAAACACCCGAACTTTGCCATTATCCATGGTAACCGGAATATTTACGATCACTGTTTTTTGAGGAGCTTTTAATACATTGTAGTCACTTTCATCCAAACCGATAATTCGTGCTGCTTCATCAAATCTCGACATCATTGACTCGAAAGGATTTTCCGAGCTGTTTTTAATTACATTTTCTTTGCCTGACATATATTATTTTTTTTTGTTGTAAGGTGGCGCAAAAGTAATTGTTTTTTGCTATAAAAAAAGCGGGGAACAAGTCATTACTTATTGATAGTTATCAGGATTTTGAATGGGTTGATCAGCCATTTGCCAACAGTAATTGATTATTAGCAGCTATATGATCATTTTAGAAATTAAATTAAGTTCTTAAAAGCTTCCGGGTAACTGAATCATAAATATTTTGGTACAAATTATTTCCTCATTTTTCCAAGTGTTAAAATGTAAATTTTCTTTTTTTATTGAGATTTTGTTTTTTTATTGAGATTTACCTTAAGGTTGAAATTGCTTTTACCACAGAGGAACAGGAGTTAAAAACACTGGAGGAAGATGAGTATTGTAGGACTGATTTGCGACACCATCCAAAACAACTCATGCCCATGAACGTTAGGCGTCGGCATCGGGAGGTAACACGGACCTAATTCTCGAAAATATTTGTTTCTATATTTAGAAACTTTACTTATCTTTGTTGCGTTTAGCAAAAAAATATAATAAATGAAATATTTTGAGACAAGGTTTATGGAGGAAGCAAACGAGTTTATTTCAAAACTTGATCCTAAGACCATCAAAAAAATATTTTACAATATTGACCTTGCTGAACAAACGAATGACCCGAAATTGTTCAAGAAATTACGAAATGACATTTGGGAATTACGTGCAAAATTTGCAGGACTTCAAATACGACTTCTTGCGTTTTGGGACAAAACTGATAATAAGAATACACTGGTAATTGCTACGCACGGTTTCATAAAAAAGGTTGACAAAGTTCCTTCCAATGAAATTGAGAAAGCAGAAAGACTAAGGCAAAAATATTTTCAACTTAAAAATAAAAAGTAATCTTATGGCAACCAAAGAAATCAAAACATACACGCTTACCGAAATGAAGGATAAGTATATCGGTAAAATTGGGACAAATGCCCGTGACGAATACGAATATGAACTTCGTATGGACGTGTTGGGAAAAATGATTAAATCTGCAAGACAAGAACGCCACCTGACACAAGAAGAGCTTGGTAAACTTGTTGGCGTGCAGAAAGCGCAAATTTCAAAACTTGAAAGCAGTGCTAACAGTGCAACAATTGACACCATATTGAGAGTATTCAAGGCATTAAAAGCAGAAATCAATTTTAACGTAAAACTTGAAAACAACTTTGTTAAATTATCCTAACTCAGATAGAAAGTCAAACGCCTAACAGGTAGCATGTTAAAAAACTACGTTTTTCACTTTAGCTCCCGAAAATCCTATTCATAAATTGTATAGGAAACTACTCACCAATTGTAAGTTCCACTATAAATACATCAACAACAATTTGCTTTTACCGATAATTATCGCAAGTTTTACCAAGCGGAATGTGGATAGGTTTTTTCACACGCTGACGTTAGCGATAATATGACAATAGAAATTATATATAAACTAAAGGATAGCGAATCAACAAACGTTATCGTATTAACTCCAGAACAATATTTTGACTCAATTATTGAAGGAGAAAATTATGAGAATGACAGTATTGCACAATTTGGCGACACTATCGATTACATTAAAAGAGTTGAAATATCCATCACTGAGAATGACCTAGACAACTCAATTCTAAAAATTCAAGGTTCTATTAGATCTGATTCAACTTTGAGGACAACTTACTATGGAAATGAAACCGAATTTAGATATTTTGTTGATTATGAAGGTAGGGAATTAATTGTTCAATCCATTAGAATTGCCGAAAACTGTATGGTAATTAATAGAATGGAAAGGGATAACATAAACAGCGAGTGGACAAACATTAGTTACTCGACTGGATTAAATTATAAAAACGAATCCCATGGACGTGAAATTTGGTATTCCGCAACAAAAGTTGAATACATAAAAAGGAATCTTATTAATGATTGAAAACAAAAACATACTACCGCTAACAGCACCTACAATAAATTGGCGGTTAAGTACTCCGCAGCTATAGCTATATTTGAGGTTTTTGAAAATCGGTTCTTCGCAACTACATTTTTGGTGAAAGGCATCAACTTCTTGTTGCTGCGGAACGTTGGTCTATGTTTAGAAAAATTCTCATCCTAATCACAGTTCCTCTATTCTCTTGTAGCGAAGAGAAAGGACCACGCCCGTTTGAGTAACAATAGAGCCCATTGCAGCTCTTTTGCGTAATTTACTTTTATGGGTTCATTTGCATTAGGACTTATGCGACTATTAGGACATTTACCCTCATACCTTCCTACTCTCCATTCCTACCCCCATATCTTCCTACCCTCATATCTTCCTACCCTCCTATTTTCCTCCCCTCTTCCCCTAACTACTCAACAACAAATAAAAGTAAACCGCCGGTGCCGAAAAGAATACGCCATCGAAACGGTCTAAAACGCCTCCGTGGCCGGGTAATAGTGAGCCACTGTCTTTAATATGTTTGTTGCGTTTTAAGAGCGATTCCATTAAATCGCCGAAGGTGCCAAACACCACAATGATGGCGGCAATAATCATCCAGTCCTTGCTGCTTACATCATCCCAGAATTGCGAGAGCAAATAACCCATACCAACGGTTAAAACCATTGCGCCGATGCTTCCTTCCCAGGTTTTTTTCGGACTGATGCGTTCAAATAATTTGGTGCGGCCAAAGGGTTTGCCAATCAGGTAGGCAAAGGTATCGCTGCTCCATTGCAGGATAAAAAATCCGAGCGGCAAGGAATATCCGTATGAAACGGCATTAAGATAACCAAAATCGCAAAGCATGGTTAAGGGCAGGCAGATGTATATAATTCCCAGGATCTGGAATGCCAGGGTATCAAATTCCCTTCCGGTTTTTTCGAAAAGTTTCACAAAAAACAGGAGCATAAAAACCGGTATCAAATGATAAAACCAGCTATAGGATAAATCGCCGCGAATAATAAAAATGAACATGATATTGATAATGCTTCCGGCAATTACCCCCAGGTATTTTTCAATCCAGGATTTATCGGGCAGCATCTGTTCAAAAAACTCGAGCAGGCATAAAAAGTTTATGGCAAACAGCAGAATAAAAAAGCTCCATTCGCTAAGAATGGTGCAGCTTACAATGGTTAAAACAAAAAAGAATCCGGTTAGGGTACGTTGCCAAAAATTGCTCATGATTGCGTTAAGGTATTTTTAATTATTTCTTTTGCCGCTTCTTCGTTTTGAGGCTGGCAATACACAATGGCCTCTCCAAAAAGATAGCTGCTGTCTATTTTGTTGATAACAACAGCGTCAATTTGATGGTCTATCAAAATCGTTTTTATCAATTCAGCATCTATTACCCTGCCTGTTTTATATACATTAATCCAGTTTTTCATTTTTTGCTTTTATTCATGCTGAACACAATCCGGTTAACAGTAACTCCTTTGTGATCAAAGAACAAATCTATTTAAATATTTATAAATTTCAGGGTTTTAAGCAGTTTTATCGAGTGTGTTTAAATTACTGCTATTTTCAGGATGTTGAAATATTAAATCAATAAACAATTTTTTATGCCATGCAATCAGTCCGATTACTATAAGCATACTCAATATACTGATGTAAACCGGAAATACGTAATCTTCACTTAATATAGCTATTTCGGGATATAAACCGGCGGTATAAGAAACGATGATGGCAATGGCATTGTTTAAAAAATGAGCAAGTACCGCCACCCAGATATTCCCGGAACTTGCATATAGATAACCCAATATGATTCCCAGGAACAAACGGGGTAAAAATCCGTAAAACTGTCCATGAAAGCCGCTAAAAATTAAAGCAGCAAATACAATGGCTACCATTTCATTATTAAAACATCCTCTTATAAAATTCTGAAGTGCACCTCTGAAAAAGAATTCTTCGCAAATTGCCGGAATAACTGCTACAACTACTAGGTTCAGCATTAACATACCCATGCTATTGGCCTTTAAAAAGATGCGGGTAAGCTCCCCGGCCTGGGTCTCCATTTGTTTTATTTGTGTTTCAAATTCCTTCCATGCTTCCGGGAAACGCATGCCCTGATTGAACTGATACAACCAGGATACCGCAGGAATAACAACAAACATAAGTGCAATGGCAATGAGCCAGCTAAAATAAGGAACCGGCTTTTTTAGGTTCAGAAAATGAATAGTTTTTTCGCCAAGAGCCATTGGAAACAATAAGGCAGGAATAAGAAATATGCCAATAGAACCGGCAAATGTTTGAAATAATTTTAACGCGGGTATGGTATTGGGTTCATCCTTACACATTTCAATAATCTGTTCCATATTGATATTTGTGAAGTCGAGTCCGTAAATAAGTTTAACCAAACCAATACCTGCAAGCGTGCCTACTGCTGTAAACACAAGTAACATACCGATAAGGATAAACATTCGGGAAATAAAGAAACCCCATTGGGTATTTAATAGAGCGGGTGTTTGTGACATTTTGCTATTTTTGTGCACGCAATATACTAAGCTTATACCAGTGGTAAAAATCGATAACATTGAATTGGGGGAATTTCCTCTTTTGCTTGCTCCCATGGAAGATGTGAGTGATCCTCCTTTTCGCGCAGTTTGTAAAGCAAATGGTGCCGACTTAATGTACACCGAATTTATCTCTTCCGAAGGGCTGATCCGTGATGCGATTAAGAGCCGGAAAAAACTGGATATATTTGATTATGAGCGACCTATTGGCATACAAATCTTCGGTGGCGACGAAGAAGCCATGGCCCTTGCCACCCAAATTGTGGAGGTTGCCAATCCCGATTTGGTGGATATTAACTATGGTTGTCCGGTTAAAAAAGTGGTGTGCAAGGGGGCAGGAGCCGGTATCTTAAAAGATGTGCCCAAAATGGTAAAATTAACGGAAGCAGTGGTTAAATCTACCCATTTGCCGGTAACTGTAAAAACCCGTTTGGGCTGGGACGACAATACAAAAAATATTGAAGAAGTAGCTGAACGTCTGCAAGATGTAGGCATAAAAGCCTTAACGGTTCATGGCCGTACGCGCACCCAAATGTATAAAGGCGAAGCCGATTGGAGCCTAATAGCGAAGGTAAAAAACAACAGCCGAATAATAATTCCTATATTTGGGAATGGAGATATAGATACTCCCGAAAAAGCGTTGGCCTACAAAAACGAGTTTGGGGTGGATGGAATCATGATAGGCCGCGCTGCCATTGGTTATCCATGGATTTTTAACGAGATTAAGCATTATTTGAAAACCGGCACGCATTTGCCCCCTCCTACCATTCAACAAAGAGTAGCAGTTTGCAAAACCCACCTCGAAAAGTCTATTTTATGGAAAGGCGAAATGGTAGGATTGCTGGAAATGCGCCGGCATTATACCCATTACTTTAAAGGCCTGGATCATTTTAAAGAATACAGGATGCAACTGGTTACCCTGGATTCGGTTCAGGGTGTGTTGAATATTTTAGATGCGGTGGAGGAACATTATACTTCTCTGTTGGAATTTGCTTAAGGGCTGGCTTTTTTGATACAAAAAAACAAAGAAACAAATTACATCTGCTTTTACTAATTACAGGTCGAGAACTATTCTTATTTAGATTTAAGCGGGTTCAGGGTTAATTGAACCGATGCAGGTTTTTGATTAGAAGTAAAACTAACCGACTAACAAAATAATGGTTTTCTTATAATTTTAAGGCAGGTGTTCCAAATCATCAAGGTCTTTGTATCTACCGGCAGATTTTTTTGCAATTTTTAAATCATCATTAAAAATATTAAATGCCCTTTTTCCCTTCATCTGGTCTTTTCATCATGTGATCTTTTAATAAAAAAGGTTTTATCCATTTTTGGCCAGGGCTGATTAACAAATCCAAAACTTGCCTGCATTAATAAAAGAAAGGATTCCTCTTTTTCTTCGTCAGTCATTTTGTTATATTCAGGCTGATGAATGGCAGCTTCAAGGTAACTTTGTTTAATGAATTTGGTTTTGTCTAATTTCATTCTGAAAGGGTTTGAAATTTATATTTCAAATATAGCTAAAAAACAATTGCATTTTTGCCAGCAAATGTTTGCGCTTGTCTCCAAATTCACATATTTATACAAATTCTCAATAGCTGTGGTTAAACTTTGCTTAAAGGGTTTTACATTGCATCAAATTATTGCTGATGAAACAATTCTACAAAATTACCTTGCTCTTATTTTTTCTTTTTGTCGGTTTGAACCCAGCCCATTCACAATCTACTTATAATAAAGTTGGTGGCATTGCTTTCCGAATCGATGACCATCAAACGGCTGCAAAATGGCGTGATTT
The DNA here is from genome assembly GCA_030680835.1 of Bacteroidota bacterium. GTDB lineage: Bacteria > Bacteroidota > Bacteroidia > UKL13-3 > UKL13-3 > B1. Next base: position 6,780 of record JAUXUD010000008.1, on the reverse strand, counting down.
CAATAGGATCTTTAAAAAATATGGATACCATTACTCATTGGGAATTGATATACAAAGGGTAACTTTTGATACCGCTACTGTGAATGCTTTAAAAGAAGTGGAAGAAGATGGAAATGAATTGATGGACCATACCCCTTACGGTACTACCTGTTACCTGTGGGTTTATAATCTGGCCGATACCCTGGGTTTTGTGAACCACCCTGGCGTGGATCATATCAATAAAAACCGTATTTGTTTAAGGGTTGATTCTGTTATTACAACAAGTGTGACTGGCGAAGGTCTGGTTGATTTAATTGGCAATAAACTGATAAGCCGCAGTGCCGGTGAGTTTAAAAATATGTATAGTCCGGCTTATTATTCCAATATTTATTTGCCTTCCAAAAATATGTTGTGTGCCTGGTATAATCTCGAAAATAAAAATTCATTCGATCCCGATACCCTCGCACTCCGCAGCTATTGGCAGGAAACCTTTGTGAACGATACAGCCATGGGAATCGCGCATCACAGGCTCTCGGGTTACGACATAAAAATGACCAACGCCGCACAAAACCTGTTAATCGAACGGTCATTGTATTTGTTTGATTCATTGGGCTTCCCACGGCCTTATACCTGGGTTCAGCCCGGAGGTGCCTTTACCCAGTTTACTGCCAGTGAAGTAAAAGCAAAAATGGGAAAGGATTATGGATATACTGCGGCGGCCACTTATGTTGCTCCTTCCTTTAAAATGTATAACGAAGTGGATAGTTTGAAAATAAAAAGATTCGCTTTACAAAATCCTGATTTTACCGATGAAAGCAGTAATTTTCAGGGACTGATAAATACCATTGCAGATAACTCGGCCCGGCATTTACAAAGTTTTTCACTCGGTCATTTTGTAAATCTTGCCGGTGGATGGGAAGGTTACCTAAGTCGGATAGACAGCTTACTGGCCTGGTGCAGGGATAATGAAATTCCGGTTAGAACCGTTAATGAATGGGCTTCCATAATGTTCGACAGTGTGCCCAATCCCTTTGCAAATGCGGTTCCCGAACTGTATAGGGATTTAAATAAAAATGGAATACCGGATGGTATGGTAGCTCCCTTTGGTACTTTTGAAACTACTGATGGAGTATTAAAAAGTAAAAACCGTTGTATCTCACGCAGTGGCAGCGGGAATTATTTTAGTGTAACTATTATGGGGGGTGTTGAAAAAGGTTGGAACCGGGTTTCGGCATATACCAAAGGCATGGCAGGCGACTCTATCAGAATCACCATCAGCTTCCCTGAACTAACCGGCTCCGCAAAATATTATAATCTGGGCTCAAACACCAGCGCATGGAAAGAAGTATCAACGCTGGTTTATATTGATCCCAAAGCATCCCGGGTTACCCTGCAATTCAATGCTCTTAAAAATAATATACCGGGTACCATGAAGTTAAGCGGTATGCAATTACGCAAGCAATCTTTTATACGGGTTGATCCGAATTATACAATTAAAACCAGCTCCCAAAAACCTTTTAGTGCATTGGGTTCAGCCGGCTATACAATTGACTCTGCCTATACGGCAAGTGAATATCGAATAAAATTGTTAAACCAGGCACGTCATTTAACTTTAAACCTCGATACCCTTAGCAATACAATTACTGCTATTAAACCTTCCATTTTCTGGCAAGGAACCGACTCGGTAAAAGTGCATGCCAGCAACCCCGATAAAACCAGCGATAGTGCATATATTCACTTTCAATCTTCGCAACCCGCAATATGTATTGGTGATTCTATTTTTATTCAGGCAGATGCCTCTTTTGGAAGTAATTTTAACTGGATCGGCAAACCAGCAGGAAACGGTTTTTGGGCCAAACCCACACTCAATACCTGGTATGTTTTGCAGTATACCAATAATGCCAGTCAGATAAAAAAAGACAGCCTACAGGTGCTTGTTAATCTGGTTAAACCGTCCATCAATCTGCTTAACGAAAAAATTGTTTGCTTCGGAAATAATCTTACGCTTACTATTCCCAATGCAGGTAATATAACATGGTACAATGAATCGGGTATCAAAATAAAAGAAGGAGCAGGCATTACATTCAACAATATGCAAACTGCAAGAAAATTATTGGTGAGCAATTATATTAACAGTTGTGGCATTTGGGATACCATTCAAATCAATATAAATCAGCTCAAACGACTCAATACAAAACTGGTGTTGGATACCACAAAAGTAAACCAGCAAAGAACCATTGTTATACCCAATACAACCGGGCTTAGTGCTTATTTATTAAACGCGCCTGTCAACCCGTTCATATTTTCGGGTTCAAATATTTTGTTTAATCCAAAACTTGATTTTACAGGTCGCGATTCGGCACAGTTTCATTTTACCGATGATATCTGTTCGCATGATACCGTTTGGATAAAAATGCTTGTGAAGAATACAGTGAGTGTATCCGAACATGGATCAGTAACCGGAATTCATGTGTATCCAAACCCCGTAAAAAATTACCTGAACCTGACTCATGAAACTGAAGGATTATTAAACATCACCTTAATGGATATAAGCGGCAGAATTTTATTAAACCAAAATACCGATAAACAACACGAACAAATTGATTTAACTGAACTCGCTACAGGGATGTACTATTTGCAAATTACGGGTGCCGCAGAACGTATGCAAATTTTGGTGGTAAAGGAATAATTTGATTTTTAATGCAATAACGCATGCCCGTTCGTGTTCCCATTCACGGTCACGGTAGGGACAGGTCGCGACCTGTCCCTACCGTGACCGTGAATGGGAACACGTTATTGCAATACCCAGGAGGCAATATCATTGATTACCTCTTCAGAAACATTACCCGGTTTTTCATATTCAGCAGGATTCGACAAACCGGTTCCGGATAAAAAAATATGGTTCAATGCCGGGTATAATTTAAAGGTGGCTTCGGTACTTTGAGCCAGGGTCATTTTCCATAATTCCAGTTCATCGGGTGTTACCTGATAATCTCTACCACCCTGCAGGAAAAATACAGACTTTTTCATCAATGTTTTACCTATTTTTTGCGGACTGATTTCATTTAAATGCCAGAGGTAATTAGTGGTCAATCCAAATGGAAGTGAATCGTCGGGACTCTCTTTTGTAAATCGATCGCGGGCATAAAGTGCCTTGGGCATTTCCTTTAAAACCATGTTTTTTTCTTCAATGTTTTTACTTTGCAGTGCCAGATAACTGATTTGTTTTGGAATCAATTCTGCCAATTTACTATAGTTTCCTGCAAGGCTAATATACCCTTTAATTCCACTCAGGTTTTTAGAGAAATAAGGCAGTAAATATCCCCCTTCACTATGACCCATTATATAAATTTGATCTGCATTAATTTCTTCTTTTTTGCTTAACATTTTAATAATCAGTTTCAGGTCCAGCAGGTACTCTTCATTCACAGTTAAATTTTTATTCTTAGCGAGTTCAGTGCCAAACTTCAAAGTGCGTTTATCATAGCGGTAAACAGCAATTCCTTTAGCCGCCAGTCCCCATGCAAAATCCTTGTAGATTTTATTAGAACCCATTGTTAAATCTTTGTCTGTTGGCCCCGAACCTCCCACAATAATGATGAGCGGAACTTTTTTATTTCCATTCGGAATGGTTAAAATCCCTTCTGATGGAAATGCGGGATCGGGCACATTTTTTTTGACTTCATAAAAGCGACTTGAGTTCACATAATCGGCAGGTTGGTACGGATATGTTAAGGGTACAATAAACAAACCACATATTTTATGTGAAGGTTCAAAAGTTAACTGCAATCCCAGTTTGGTTTTATTAAAATGAACCGGAGTAACAGTAACAATAAAAGTATCTTTTTCTGTCACCACAGGTTCACCAATACTTTGAATGGTATCATATTGCATGATCAATCCATCCCAAATGCCCTGCAACTGCTCCACGTCAATTTTTCGTTTCATGATTGCCGACATCTGATCATAAGCCTCAGCAAATTTCTCCTGTTTAAACTGGTCAATTACTTCCCTGGCTTTTAATTTTGCATCAAATGCACCCTGTGCGAAAACCTTACTTGGGTTCAAACCAAAACACATCACAAAAATAATAAACAGATATTTCATGGGTTCAATGCTACGGAAAAAATTTATTACCTGCTAATCAATGTTATTTATTTAAGAGAAATGCTATCCGCATTCGACCCCGATGGGGTCGTAGGTTTATAGGATGTATCCCGCCCGCTATAAACCTGCGACCCCATCGGGGTCGAACAACACATCAGCTAAATAACATTGACATACGAATCAAAAATTCAATTCTCCTGTTTTAATAAATTGGGAATATTCAACAGTTTTCTCCGTACTATTTTTTCCGCATCCGCAATTGCTTTTTTCTTTTCCAGATCGGATATACTTTTTAAGAGTTCGTTGATGATGTCAATATTTTTTTGCTGAACCAATGATTCTGATTCCTTTTTTCTTTCATTGTACAACAAAAACCAGGTATAGCTTTTTACCAGGTCTTTTTGCACGCGGTCACCATAATAATACACACGTGCAAGATTGGCCCGGGTAGTAGTAATTTCTTCGTTAATCTGTTTTAAATCGGCAGGCGGATCCAACGAACCGAGCTTAATGGCCCAATGCATCATTTGATCATTGTTTCTTTCCGTTCCCACTCCCTCCTTATATAAATTTATCAGGGTAAACATGCAATCCGGGTCAATTTGTTCGGCACATTTTAGGGTCCAGTAAAACGCTTTTTTTTCATCTCTGGCAACCACTTTACCCTGACCAAAATTAAGAGCAACCTGGTATTGAGCATCTTTGTATCCATTATTTGCCGATTTTAAAAACCAATGATGTGCAATGCTATCGTTTTGCTTTACCACAATTCCCTGCAGGTAGCAAACACCATAATTGTATTGTGCCTCGGCACTACCCATTTCTGCTGCTCTTTTAAAAAGCGGAACGGCATTGTTAAAATCATTCCTCAACAAATATTCTTTCGATTGAATATTGATTTCTTCCTTACTGGTAACTGTTTGGGAAATGGTTTTCGAAAAGATAAAAATTAAAATAAATGCAGTTATAAATCTATTCATTTGATGAAATTATTATTAGCATAATTATTTATTATTTGATTACAAGTATATTCAAAAATATCTGAAATTGGAGTTTGGGTGGCTTTAGTGAGATTTGTTATAAGGATAAGGGGGAATTAAACACATAGGCACAGTAGGAAAACACATAGGTTTCATAGAAAAATCTATGTGAAGCCTATGTGAATCTATGTGCCTATGTGTTTAAAACTGAAATTATTAAAATGAAAATAAAGCTTCAAATGGAAACTTAAACGCAAAGGTAAAGAAGTGCTACTCCATGCCTTATGCCCTATGCTCTTTGCCTATGCCAGAACCGTATTCACATCCTGATATGGAAGGTTAAATGCGTCTGAAACCCCTTTGTAAACAATGGTACCACTTACAATATTTAAGCCCAAACGCAATTCTTCGTTATCGGTACAGGCTTTCTTCCAGCCTTTGTTGGCCAGTTGCAATGCATACGGTAATGTTGCGTTTGTTAATGCAAGTGTTGATGTATACGGAACAGCACCCGGCATATTGGCCACACAATAATGTATGATTCCATCAATTTCGTAGGTTGGGTTTTCATGCGTGGTAGGTTTGCAGGTTTCAATACAACCTCCCTGATCTACCGCCACATCCACCAGCACAGTTCCCGGCTTCATTAATTTAAGCATATCACGGGTAATCAAATGCGGGGCTTTTGCACCCGGAATCAATACAGCTCCTACTATTAAATCAGCTGTTTTAATGGCCTCGCGAATATTGTATTCGTTTGAAAATATCGTATTTACATTTGCAGGTAAAATATCATCCAGTTCGCGTAAACGGGGAATAGAAATATCCATGATGGTAACATCAGCCGCCATCCCAGCAGCCATTTTAGCAGCCTGGGTTCCTACAATGCCACCACCCAATACCAATACATGAGCCGGTTTTACTCCCGGTACACCACCTAATAAAATACCCCGGCCACCCATAGGTTTTTCCAAATATTTAGCGCCTTCCTGAATACTCATGCGTCCGGCTACTTCGCTCATCGGTACCAGCAAGGGCAATGAACGGTCTTTCTTTTCAACGGTTTCGTATGCCAAACAAACTGCTTTGCGTTCGATCATGGCCATGGTTAATGGCTCATAACTGGCAAAGTGAAAATAGGTAAAGAGCAGTTGATTTTCTTTAATCAAAGGATATTCAACCGCAATGGGTTCTTTTACCTTAATAATCATATCAGACTTTGCATACACTTCTTCAATCGTTGAAAGAATCGTAGCACCTGCCTCTTTGTATTCGCTATCGCTAAATCCACTGCCTACTCCGGCTGCCGATTGAACAAATAACTGATGGCCTGCTTTTGACAGGGCCGAAATGCCCGCAGGAGTTAATCCTACACGGTTTTCGTTGTTTTTAATTTCTTTTGGAACGCCAATGATCATAATGTTATTTTTTGGGAGCGCAAACTTATGCTTAAATAGTTAATTAGCAAAGGATATTAAACAGTAGAATTGGAGGGTAGAAGGGTAGGAAAATAGGAGGGTGGGAAGGTAGGAAAATGGGAGGGTGGGAGGGTGGGAAGATGGGAGGGTGGGAGTGACTCGTCCTGAAAAAAGTTTACACTTTTTGTTTTAAATCCTAAATTGGGTTTACAATTATACAATTAATCCTGAATACCGTTTACTTTTGTTGAACCGGACTAAGCGGAAGCGGGCTCTGCTGAGGAGCAACCCGCCAG